>JAEWQJ010000014.1 GCA_023399215.1 Methanobacteriota archaeon | reverse complement strand
ATGTTAGTAATAAACTGCTATCGTAAACCAGATTAGAGAGAGTCTTGAAATTAAACTTTTATTGCAAAAACATTTGTTTAGTCTGTCATACACGGATATAACGCTAATAATTTCAACGGTGAAAAATCGGGGAGTTTTGGGAGTAAAGATCCAGCAGCACCTTATTAACTCTGAAGGAGTTCTCAAATCTCTTTTGAAAATATATCTGAAAACTTCCCTCCACGCCCGCATGCTCACGAAGGGAGCAGATATCGGACGGAAATAGGGAAAAAGGAAAGTAAAAATGGCAGGTGCCATAAATACCGAAGAGAAAAATAATAATTTATGACTTACGCACTTGAAGTTTGAAATCAAGGGCAATAGGCATTTTTGAATAATATATAGTTTGGACAGTTGAAAGTTTAACGCAGTTGTTTTTCAATTTAACCGCATAAGTCCTGCATAGATTAAGTACTCATTTTCTGGAAATAAGAGGTGTCCAATTGTTTTTAGACCACCACAATATTCCAATACTACTGTTTGGAATATTGTATTCAAATGCTAAAAGAAGTTGACAGTTATTACGACCATACATATGTTCAGAACCAATCCTTGATGAATATTTGTCAATTAATTCTTTAATCATTTGTTTATCTTCCAAATCAAATAGTGTTCCATCAATTACTTGCTCATCTTCATCAAAAATGCTAGCGCATATTACTTCTGTTTTAGTTTCACTCTCGATATTGGTAATTCCTTTCTGAAGTCCTGTAGCAGATACATAGATTACTTTTGAAAAATTAGCTAATTGATTTATATATTCTTTATACCACCTTATATAGGTACTACCTGAACCAATAAAATCATCTATTAAAACCAATGTTTTATCTTTTATTTCAGTTGATGATTTTAAATTCTCAAATGGGATGATTAATTTATCATCAATTCCATTTTCTTCCTCAAAGATTTTAGCTAAATGCGTAGACCCACTCGTTGGCTTTCCAATAGGTGAAATATAACAATTTGTCAAATCATTCGAATGTATAGAACCCAGTAATGACCCATATGCAGATTTTACGAGTATTCTCAAATCACTGTAAGTGATATAAGTCAATTTATCTAATAATTTTAAAGCAGTTTTTCTATCCTTAGTTGTTTTGAAATTTAATAACCATGATTCAATTTTATATTGGGATATTTCTGTTCCATCCCATTTCATAATTTGCTGAATCAGATCGGACTCTATTTTATTAAATAGACTATTGACTTTAGGGTTAGTCGTTTTAATTTTTAGCTCATTTATAATTGAGACCTCAATATCAGATACCTTTTGTTGTAAGTAAGCTTGCTTTTCTTCGAGTTTCTTCTTGTTATTAATTATAAGAGTACTAAAATATTGTGAAATTGAATCATCATCTCCACACTTACCAACAGGTAAAATAGGATATCGGGATTCTTCTTGACTAAATTTTAAATTTCTGATATTTAAGGAGTCAAATATTTGTGAATACAAAAACACATCATTGATAATTTCATTCAACTCTCTTTTTACTTTTGACACTTCCACTTTTTTTGCTTCCAAGCTTTCCTTTTTTAGATCACGTATTTTTGGAATCTTAATATTTGACAGTTCTATTAATTGTTTCTCAAAAATTATATACAAGTAATAGAGCGAAACAAATTCTAAAGCAAAATTTATAAGTTGACCTTCATTAAATTCAAAAATTACAAAGTTAGATGGAATAGATCCTAAGTGATCCTCAAAATAAACGTTTGATTGAGAACATATTAATTTATCACTTATTTGAGCAAATAATATTTCAGGTCTAATTCCAAGACACAATAACGGATCGTATCCTACTGCTTTCGCACGCATATTGGACTCTTCTAGGAAAAAATCACATGCTTTTCCTTTTAAAGTAGGAGCATCAAAAGGTGATTTAAGTTGAAATATGGAATTTTCCTTTTCGTCTTCCGTATCGTCTTCAAAAATTAAGTTGTAATCATTAACATCATAAACATACATTGAAGGTAGTTTTAGTTTCCTTTCTTCAAATCTTAATTCATTTTTAAAAAAGAAACCATGAAATTGTTCCGGTAGTGACTTTTCGATTTGAGCATGTAGGTCTTCAAATAGTTTAAATCTTTCATTTAGAATCCCAAAACCATTTTTAGAGGAAATTTCATTGAGGTCTTCAATGCTCAAATAGCATTCAAATATCAAAGCAAAATAATATCCAAAGAAATATCCAGAATGAACACACATTGATGAAACATTTTTTGGCAAAGCTATACTTAAAGGAAGATGATTTATAGATCTCTGAATAACTTCTTTTGACTTATTGTCATTAATAATAACTAAGTCCTTTTTAGAGAAAAGCCTGAAAAAATTGTTTATTTCTTCCTTTTGATCAAGATTAAAAAACTCAATAAGAATTATCTTTTTTTGTTTTTTTGAAATATTAAAAAGGTCATCTGGAAGAATTGTTAGATTAGTATCTTCACAAGAAGATGACTGTAAATTTTGAAGCTTGGTCATGTGTTTCTCATTAAAGTATGATTGCAGGTTTGAAAGAGAACTAGGAATAGAACTATAAGCTGAAGAAAGATCAATACCCAATTTAGGTACTAAATCCATTGTAGAAATTGACTTTAAAACAGAACTTAGTTTAAGAGATTCTGCAATCGTACTATCAAAAAAATATTCTGTTTGTTTTAGCTTTTCTGAGTCCATATCAATGCACCTCGTTGTATACATTAATATTATGTGCAATATTATATAGATATAAAGATATTCTAATATTTGAATGTTTCTTCAATTTCAAAATTTTATACATGCTATGGATTCAGATATCACCTCTAATATGGTATAGTACCAGCAAAGCTGTCACAATTACACAAAGGAATATAGCAGAAACAACATTATCTATTGTCAAAAGAAGGTTTGAAGAAGTGCTAATGGTAAGATAGTACCATAGACAAGTAAAAGAAATAAAGAAGGACCTAAGAGGTTGAATTGTTTCCTGTCGATCACATAGAAATAATATTGTATTTATTATAATAAGAAAAGTACATTCAAAAAAATCATTGAGTTTATTCTGTTCAATCGAGTAAGTCCTATTATACAAAACTTCAGTAATTTTAAAGTGGAATCATAACATAGGGATGAGCCCCTACTCCACCCTCATTCCTGTAATATTTCCCCAACAAAAAAAAGAAAAATTCAGGCGTAAGGATCCCTTAACGCCTTATTAACTCCAAAATTCCTGCGTTCCTCGAGCGTCTTCCTGTTCTTGTCGATTTTCTCCTTCGCGAGCTTCATGACGAGCCCAAGACCGGGCTTGACCTCTTCTATGGACTTTGTCTCGAATAATCCCTCAGCGACTGCTTTAGACCATATATCATTCCCCACTTTTGTGCGGACGAAGACTGTAGACCAGCCACCTGGACTTCCGACCGAGCCGGTTGATATGTCGGCAAGATTGGAAACGTAATCGAGGCAGACGTGGCAGCCTGGCTGCTCGTACTTATGTGTCTCCTTGAGAGGCACAGTGGAGACGTTTCCGCGCTCGGTGTGGACAAAGAATTTTCCCTTCCCAAACTCCATTTTCTTCACGGAACTGAGGCTCTGGTTTGCGTGGTCTTCGACAAGGGCCTGTATAGAATCGTATGGGAAGTTCACCATGCAGAAGAGCCCTACTGCAAAGGCAACCTTGCCCGGGACATCCCGCATGTTGATGGGATAGAGCTGAGCCTTCCTGACCGCCTGCATCTGGCAGCAAACGCCTGTGACCCCTACCTTATCGAGGCCAAAAGACCGGGTTGCCTCCTTTAGCCAGGAAATCTGGGGGCTGATGTTGTACTTCGCCCTCTGTGCTTTGAGAATATCCTCACGGCTCATCGCAACAAACGGCCTCGGCTTCCATGGCAAGTCACCCTTGCCTGCCACAATGGCTCCGTCGATGATCCCTTGCTCGAGTGCATAAACCATAAGGGTGGTGGCTATGCCTCCGTCCTGTGCTTCCTTGAGAATCTCCTTATCCGTGCTCCGTGCCGAAACGCATGTCACGTATTTGCCGAGATACGGATCTTCAATCATCCTTCTCACCTTCCTTAAGCGCTCCAGCAATTATCTCGTTGATGCTCTCGAATTCAGAAATCACATCAGAATTGAAGAACGACCTCGGGCAAGCGCCATAGCAGGAGCCGCACTTGATGCAGAGATTAAGGTCCCCCTGCGGCTTCCCGAACTCGTGCGTGATCGCCCGCACTGGACAGGATGCAGCGCAAATGCCACAACCTATGCAGAGTCCCTGGTTAATCACGTCGTTCATCAGGTCACAGAAACATCCGGTCGTGCCGCGCTTCGCAAGGTCCATGAGAGGCTTTAAGTACCTGCCCGAAAGGGCCTTCTGGTCCTCGTTCCCTTCAAGGAGCAGGTACGCCATGATAGCAACGTTCCTTATAAGCTCCGGGCTCGGAGGACATCCTGGAATGTAAACATCCACGTCAATGAGATCTCCGATCGGGAGGTAAGACTCGTGCTGTGGCTGATTATGCTGCCCTCCGCGGCAGAACCTGGTGATATTACCATAGCTCGCGCAGGAACCGAGGGCTACCACGATCCCGGACTTCTTCCGCGTCTCCTTTATATCCTCCACCGATTCACGATCCTGGATGCAGACCGATCCCTCGACGAGTGCCACGTCCATCTCAGGGATATGCCGGACGTCAGCAAGAGTGAGGCAGTATACGAGGTCGGCATAGTCGTCCAGGATTTTGAGAAATCCCTGATAGTTATCGGCCACGGACACGAGGCAGCCGGTACAGCCGCTCAAGTGTATATGCCCGAGCTTGATCTTATTTGCCACTGGTTTCGCCTCCTTTGTAGCTTCCACCTTTTCAAGCAGTTCCATAATTTATCCCAATTCTCTTCAGTATCTTTTCAGCATCTCGGATTTCAGTATCTTTTCATATCTCGGATTTCAGTATCCCGAATACAGCGTCTGAAATAGCTCTCTGTACCTCGTCTGTAATCCGTATGACCATCTCGAGGTGACCACATCTCGAGGGCAGAAATGTATTTCTTCTGGCATGCAAGGACCCGGATCCGGATATCGTCCTTAGTATACTGGATCGGTTCGGTCAGAGCTCAGGAGTAGACAGTCCTGTAACTCCCCATGAAGAGCTCGTTAACGGTGAGCCACCTGAGCTTGCGGGTCCCCCCAAAAATCCGCAAGTTTCCATTTCCGTCACCACTGCATGAGTTTTTGGGCGACTACTCTATTTTCCTCATTCACCACTATCATATGGGTTGCACACGAGACGCACGGATCATAGGCGCGGATAACCATCTCGGCAATCTGCCAGGGTGCTCCCATCAGAGCGCGGCTGCAGGTAGGGAAGTTCCAGGTGGTGGGTACAAGCATCTCGTACCGCAGCACCTTTCCCTCCTTCACCCGTGCGATGTGGACATCGGTCCCTCGTGGCGCTTCGTTCGCTGCCCAGCCCATAGATCCGTTTCCCAGGGGGATGTTGTCAGCAAGGACCTTGCCCGAAGTATTCAGTTTTTCAAGGCAGTTGAGGATGGTGTAGCAACAGTCGGTGTACTCCATCTGCCTGGCGATGTGCTGGGCGAAGGTGCCTTTCTCGGTAAAGTGCTTGAAGGTAGCGAGCCTTGCTCTCGGGCCGACCTCAACTGGCTGACCATCGTAGGTCGGAACAGTGTTGCAGGCCTCCATCCGAGGGTTGACTCTGGTGCCTACCTTCGTGGTACCGCCAATCGGATAGCTCTGGTCTTCAAGATCGATGGTTTCTTCACCCATGTACCAGTCCCATGGTCGGGTTTCTTTCCAACGAGTGAAATCCCACATGGGCTTCTCGTCCAGACTGGACGAGCCGTACATTGGAGCTGTGGCCATGACCCCCTGGTTGTGGTACCCGAGTGTCTTGGGAAGTGGGATCTGCTTGCCTGCAACCTCGACAAACTCCCGGTTCTGCATGTTCCTGATGACCTCAAGCATAAACTCCATCTGTTCGTGGGCAAGGACAAGACCTTCTTTCACCAGGTCAGTCATTTTCTGCTTTGCCCGGGGACTCACGTTGCGGTACATCCCGCCGACCCTTGGATTTGAAGGGTGGATAGCTTCGCCACCTGCAACGGCTCCAATGGTCTGTGCAATCTCGCGGATGCGGAAGATCCTCGTCGCAATGCTCCTTAAAGGCTGCTCCCTGGAAAACGGGTTGATCTTTGTCTCCGTTCCAGGGATGTAAAAGTCCGGGAGGATCAGGATGTTGTGCAGAGCATGGCTGTGGAGGCGGTTTGCTGCATGAAGAATGACCCGCAGGAGCTTTGCATCCGTGGGGATCTCGCAGCCGATCGAAGCCTCCATGGCCTCAATGCCAGCCAGGGTGTGGGCAATAGGACAGATACCGCAGACCCGAGAGGCAATCTTCGGGACCTGATCCATTGTCTTACCTATGGCGAGCTTTTCAATACCCCTTACCGGGGTAATGGAGAGCCAGTCTCCTCGCTCGACAATACCCTCATTATTCACCTTCAGGGTGAGCTTGGAGTGGCCTTCATGTCTCGTGGTTGGAGATATCTCTACAACTTTTGTCAATGGTATGCCTCGTTTTCGATTCGGTATTCTTCAGGCTGTACAGTAGTTAAGGCACTCTCTGTGCGATTATTCTAAAATAGTTTCATATAGACCCTATACATAAAGTACGTTAACCCCCCTTATTTTCCCCAGTGCGCAGCTATCGTTTTCGCTTAAAATATAAAAAATTTTGATCGATCTAAAATTCACAAAGCCTGGTACTCTTGAAACAATATTCATAACAGTCCCGAACTCCTGACTCATCGAACTTTTCACATGAGAAAGTTGAAGTTAAAGGAGTGAAGGTTAAAGGAGTGATAATCTGGTACGTTAAGGAATGAATATGGGATCTTCAGGACATGAGCAGAGCTCAGAACGTCGATGGACTATACCCTCCGCGTCTAAATTTAGACATGAACCGCAGATTAACCTGAAGGATTTCTTAGTGCTGTGCCGACCAGTATTTCGTTTCCAATTTAAATCCACAAATTATTATATTGGTCTCTTTATAATAACGTTGTGCCTCGCATATGTGGCCTGCCAGACAGCTCTATTTTTTCTGGCTATACAACCATAAGCTGGCTATACAACCATAAGCTGATTTCTAGCTTAAGCTACCAAATTGTTCGTTTTCGCCAGATAACATATATTTCAAAGTATCTGAACTTAAATCGTCCTAATACCCCAGAAATCAAACTAGATTCTGTAATTGATAGAGATTAATTATTTATAAACGGCCAATATTTATTTAATTATTAATATCTAATTATTATTATTCAACTAGACCAATTTTATATATCAGATTCAAATGATCTAATTTGTTTATGGGGGTAAAGGATGAAGGTGATATTGAGAATTCCTCTGCTAATCCTATGCTTAGCTTTTTCTCTTGGATTAACGCAAGCGCAGACTGGGATGACTGGAAGTATGACTGGAAGTATGACCGGAAATATTACTGAGAATATAATGACCAATAATATGGGTAACGTAACCGGAAGTATAACTGGAACCATGATTTGCAACATGACTGGGATGACTGGAATGCAAGATATGACCGGAAATATGAGAAATATGCAAATGATTGGAATCATAACCGGAAATATAACTGGAGGTCATATAACCACAATGCAGAATATGACCGGAAATATGGGGAATATGCCAATGACTGGACACATTACCGGAAACATAACAGTGCATATGAAGAATATGACAGAAATGAAGAGCATGAAAAAATGTAGAAAATGAAAAATGCAGAAAATGAAAAAATACAGAATGTGATAAGAATAAAGAAAACTCATAACTAATCTGTTGCTCGTGCTTAAAAGCATAAAATTCCAAATATGTTATGTCGGAAGATCACGGTTTCGAGATTAAAAATATGGACTCGTGAGCTTAAACTTAAGAACACAATTCGATGTCAATAGAAGGCTATATACCCAAAAACGTGGAACTAAGGATATAATTATTTTCGACCCATATGAAACCAGTAGTTCTGAATAACTCAAGTTCCGAATGTTGAATATAAACATCAATAACTAATTTAAATTAACCAAAAAAAGTTTTATTAAATTATGGAATTCATTTTTAATGCCAACAAAAAAACTATTCCATGATCGCAGATACAGAGCCAGCCTGCTGGCTGTATACTCTGAATTGATTAGCAAATGTAATATAATAACTTGCCAGAATCTGCAAATTATGAATATCAGGACACTTAAAACGTATTGTTACATGCCATAACATCCTCTACAGACTCTCTTGAATCTGCAAGTAATGATCTGCAAAGAAAGAATCCTGATTTAAGAATACATTCAGCAGACACTATTTTCAATTACATCAAAGAAAATAAAATTGAAGATATTCTTTCCTCTTTTAGAAAAATGAATCTTGAGCTTTTCAAGATGATGAAACTTGAAAACAATATTACGGGGACTGTTCTCAAATCCCCTGCGAACTTTGGGTTTCTTTGAAGGATCCTTCCTTGAATGAAGAGGAACATCAAAAATCAATTCAAGACAAACTTCTCTTCTTGAAAGGATTAAGGTGAACTTCAGATCAAAATTAAATCCAAAAAAAAACATTACAAAAGATATAAAATAGTATTGTGGCAATTTAATTACTGGGCACTAATTTAATTACTGGGCACTAATACTTAGACAATACGTCATCCGTAATCCCTTTCTTAATTATAAGGACTCAGAACTAAATTTTCCAGAATAGTAGTAACTTTATCTCTTAATCCCGACTTACAGAATAGTAGTAACTTTATCTCTTAAAATCCCGACTCATTAGATTAAACCATTTCTTGACAAAATATAATCAGAAATCGAAAACATTAAAACAGTTACGTTTAGAGTCGATAAACAAAAAAATTGATGTAACCACTTGAAAGTTTCAGTATTATTCTTAGCTCGTTTTTACCTGAGATTTTCAAGCGGTAATGTATTGCTCATTAAGTAGCGTAAAATTTTCTTCATCTAATTTTGCATTATGAAGGGTTTTTACTTTAGAGAGCTGATCAAATGATAAGTTTTTCACATTAGTTAGCTTAGCTCCTTGAAGGTTTGCTTCCTGAAGGTTAGATTCTTGAAGATTAGCTTCTTGAAGGTCAGACTTTTGAAGATCAGCTACATAAAGATCAGCTGCCTGGAGGTCAGCCCCACGAAGGTTAGCTCCATGAAGATTAGCTCCCTGAAAGTTAGCTCCTTGAAGATTAGCTCCTTGCAAGTTAGCCAAATGGATATTGGATAACTGGAGGTTCGCTCCTTTAAGGTTAGCCCCCTGAAGGTTAGCCCTTGTAAGGTTAGCTCCCTGGAGATTAGCTCCCTGGAGATTAGCTCCTTGAAGATTAGTGCCTATACCCTCTAAAAGGTAAGAATTTGAGAGGTCGGCTCCTTGCAGGTTAGCCTCCTGGAGGTTTGCCTCTTGAAAGTTAGCCCCGCGAAGGTCAGCCCCGCGAAGGTCAGCTCTATAAAGGTTAGCTCCTTGAAGATCAGCCTGTGTAAGGTTAGCTTTTATGAGATAAGCTTCCTGAAGGTTAGCTTCTTGAAAGTTAGCCCATATAAGGTTATTTTTTTCAAGATGGGCGCCTGGAAGGTCAACTCCTCTATAGTTTTTTCTCTCTATAATGTTCATATGTAATAATTGGCGCTCCATAAAAATAAATATTACTATTCTAGGAAGAAACCTTCCGTTATCCGGGGTTCATTCATCCGAAGTATAGTTTACAGACTGGTTGTGTTTTAAAAAAGGAAAATCTTCAACATGGATTTTGCTTGCGTTTATGTGCTTTCACAAAAGTAAAACCATTTTAAAAATTAATAATAACATTTTGTGTTCTGAAAGAAATATTGTTTATGTACGTAAGGATCTGTTGTATCCTGAAATTATTTCGCAGACTCAAAACCATTTGGAAGTCTAATTTATAATACAACAGCAGGCGACGCAAAAGGTTAAACGTTGAATAAATTTCAATTCCATTTTGGCATTGTGGAATGATTACGTAAAATGAAACAAATTCAAAGTTGGAGTAAAATAATTGGTCACCTGTACACGATATACAGCTATAATAAAAGATATTTAAAAAGATATGATTTTGGGATAAAACAATCGCCAAAATCCCAATACCAAGAAACAGGTGCTTTGCCTTTACTTGTAAGTTTCACCTTTACTTGTAGCAGCAAATAACACCGTTAGAGGTGTTGTTCCAGAGTCACATTGGATGTAAATCCAGTTTGTGGTTCCATGGGTCTAGCAGTGAGATCATACATATAGATATCACTAAAAAAAACATGATCAACGGGTGATCTATGATGACTATACTTCCTATATACAATCCTGTCTCCGTAGATATCAGGATCGTGTGCACCTCCGCTAGTGGTAATCTGAGTCTCCTTCTGAGTTGAGAGATCGTACATGTAAATATTGATGTATTCGTTGCGGAAATCTTCCCATACTATCTTATTACCATAAATAGCAGGATAGTATTGACTTGATTTATTGGTAGTAATCTGAGTCTTCTTGGAAGTGGATAAATCGTACATGTAGATATCGGTGTTGACATCTTCTCTGTGCCATTCTTTCCACACTATCCTGTTACCATAGACGTTAGGGAATGTTGCTTCTCCGTTGGAGGTTATTTGAGTTTCCTTGGAAGTGGAGAGATCGTACATGTAAATATCCGGACTTATGTATCGAAGATCATCCCAGACTATCAAGTTACCTTCCATATTAATAAATAGAGGTATTCCGTTTGAAATTATCAGAGTTTCCTTAGAAGTGGATAGGTCGTGCACGTAAATACCTTTATTTCTAGTTCGATAATCCATCCACATTATCCTGTCATCATATATTTTAGGTTTCTGAGCGCGCCCGCTAGTGCTTATTTGAGTTTCTTTGGAAGTAGATATATTGTACATGTATATATCATACTGTCCATTACGATCATCTTGCCATACTATTCTATCACAGTAGAGTGAAGGATATGTCTGATTTGATTCATTAGCAGTGATCCTGGTTTCCCTGGAAGTGGAAAGATCGTACATGTAGATATCGTAGTTTCCGTTGCGAAGGTCTTGCCATACTATTCTGTTACCATAGATATCAGGATGGGATGCTAATTCGCTGGTTGTAATCCGGATCTCATTTTCTGTAAGTACAATTATTGTATCAGTTTTTGAGGTAGTGCCATAAGCATTTCTTACTGTCAGGTTAACAGTATGGATTCCTGGCGTTGTAAATGTATAAACAGGATTTACATCGGTTGAGTCTGTTTTCCCATTATTGTCGAAGTCCCATACCCTTGACGTTGCATTTTGAGAAAGATCATTAAACTGTACCGTCAGGGGAGCATAACCCTCGATAATGTTACTACTAAAATTTGCATCGGGGGCTTTTGGATCGATAACAACTATGTAATTTGGCATTGTCGCTGTACTATTACCCACAAAATTTCCTACGGTAAGATTTACTGTATAAATCCCTGGTTTTGTAAATGTGTGGATTACATTCGTGGTGTGAAATGTGTGGATTGCATTCGTGGTGTGTTTTGAATAAATGCCATCGCCAAAATCCCAATACCAGGAAATAGGTTCTTCGCCTTTACTTGTAGCTTTGCCAACAATTCTACCATGGAAAGACACCATTAGAGGTGCTTTTCCAGAGGTTACATTAGCATGAAAATCTGCCACTGGTGGTTGTGGGGGAGTTACAGTAATATAATTCGGTTTCGTTACCGTACTATTGCCTGCTTCATTTGTAACTGTTAAAGTAACGTTATACACCCCTGGGTTTGTAAACGTATGGGTTGCATTCATGGCATGTTTTGAGTAAATACCGTCACCAGTGTCCCAATGCCAGGAAGTTGGTACTCCACCAGTGCTGGTATCAGTGAATAATACCGTTAGAGGTGCTATTCCGGAAGTCACATTGGATGTAAACCCAGCTTGTGGTTCTATGGGTCTAGCAGTGAGATCATACACATATATATCACAAAAATAACCATCACCAGGGGGCAATCTTTGACGATTATCACTATACACTATCCTGTCTCCGTAGATATCAGGTTCCATTGCACTTCCACTTGTGGTAATCTGAGTCTCCTTCTTAGTTGAGAGATTGTACATGTAAATGTAGTTTCCGTTGTGGTGGTTCTGCCACACTATCCTATCACCATAGATAGCTGGAGGCGAACCTGACGAGGACTGTCCGCTGTAAGAGATCCGGCTTTCTTTCTCAGTTGAGAGGTTATACATGTAGACATCCCCTCTTCCCCCAGTAAAGCCTGAATTGCGACTACCCTGCCATACTATCCTATCACTGTAGATCACGGGAGCATATGCTCTTCCGATAGTGTTGATCATAGTTTCCTTCTTAGTGGAAAGGTCATAAATGCAAATACTATCTCTGCTAATGGAATTGTTATTTTTATCTATAATAGTTCCATTGTCCCCGTAACCCACCCATACTATTTTGTTTTCATATATTGAAGGGTTACTTGCAGATCCTCTTGTGGTTATCTGAGTTTGTGTATGAGTGGAAATATTGTACATGTAGACATCGGTCTTGTAGTTGCGTTCCGCAGCCCACACAATTCTATCACCGTAAATATCAGGAATACAATGGGACAAATTCTCTGTGATTAGTGAACTTGTAGAATTAAGTATATCATACACGTAAAGTCTGACCCTAACTGGATTCTCATTTTCATTATAAAGACAGTATACAATTTTATTATCATAGATAGCAGGATGTGATACGTAATAATGTTCAGGCATGGTAATTATAGTATCATTTCCGGTTTTTAGGTCATAAAGATGAATTTTGTCCCAATATGACCACACCACTTTATCACCGTAAATAGAAGTCTCTCCATTTACTCCAATATCCTCTGAGAGCTTAATTTCCTGGGCAGCTAACGTTACAGCTGAGTTTGAAACCAAAAATACGAAAAATGCCATTAACACTAAAGGTATTGAATGTAACTTTTCCTTATTTGCCATTTATTTACCCTCACCACACCTCATTAAAAAAATATTATTACTGACCGTTTTTCAATAATTTTTACTCTTTCCTTTGAATTTCAATCTGTGATTGACTGAATACTCTAAATATGACGACAATTTAGAGTTGTCAAAAACACAACTACTTCAAATAAAAATGAAAAACACAATCAGTAATTGTAGTTAAAACAAAATAATTGCAAATAGCGCCTGCCTAATGTAAATCCTATCCGTCCTATCCGAAAACCAATAATCAAATATTGAAAAAGTAAGTACTTTCCTTCAATTGTTTTTCTCTCTTTTCCCCCATATTGTTAATGATCAGCAATGTTGATGTAGTTTTCCAGTATTATATCCTTTATGGGGATTAATGTGGGGAACAAAATAATACATCTGGTACTTGTTTTGATTTTTCTTACAAGTTTTACATCAATAGCAAACGCTGGCAAAGAGACTATGATCGTAAGTTGGAGGCTAACGTTGAGTCCATCGATCTATGGCAATGTTGTTACATGGGCTGATACTTTTGGTAACGGAGTTTTCATGTATAACTTGACTACCGGAAACATAACCGGAATAGGACATTCGGAAGGTAGCTCATCTATTATTCAGGGAGATAAAATTACATGGTGGGACGATGGAAACATAACTGTGTATAACATTTCCACTGGCAAAAAAATTGAAATCATTAACGCAAGTACACCAGCGATCTATGGTGATAATATCGTGTATGTAAGGTCAAAATCTGCTGACTGTCAGCCTGCCTCTAATCAAAATGCTGAGTATAACAGTTTGTACTTATACAACCTTAGCACCCATAAAGAAGTTCAACTAATTCCATATACGCATGCAATCTATGATGCTTCTATTTACGGGAATAAGATTGTGTGGACACGGACAAATAGGGTAAATCCAGGTGAATGGAGTGCAAACATTTCCATATACGACATACCCACAAAGAGAGTAAGTGACATCAGTAGAAGTGGTAGAGCAGGGAACGGTAAAATTTATGGAAATATTGTCGTGTGGACAGAAAACCAAAATGGATCAAGATATGTCTATATGCGAGATATTGCCAAGCACAAAACACGTCAAGTAACATTTGATGGCAACCCGATCAGTCTAGATGTATATGGTGATAGAATAATTTGGGAAAGACAATACTGGGTAGGAAATAACTTGTCGAATGACATTTATATATACAATATATCAACTAACGAGACAACTCGTATTACATCTGCAAGAGATTCTGATATTTACGACGATAAAATTGTATACATTCGCTCAAGCAATGATACAGAAGACCAGGAAGGCAGAAATATATATTTGTATAATCTTTCAGCCTGAAATTTTAAGGCGAAAGCCTCTTTTTCTTTTTAGGACGGAGTATAAGTCCTCATTTAGATCTCTATAATTTTATTTATCTTCTCTTGCCGGACACAAGGTATGGTCAGTAAACCAGAAACACTTCTCACATCCCAAACACATGTTTACAGGCTCGCTGTTTATCACATGATTCGCAAACTCAGGGTCAGCTAACATACCCCTGCCAACAGCAACAAGATCCACATAATCATTTTCAATTAAGAACCGTACCTGTTCTTCCGTGCGGATTTCGTTGACTGCGATAACGGGAATCTTTACTTCTTTTTTGATCTTACAGCCGCTATAGGTTATAGGACTGCAAATGAAACCGTTGGGAACCGAATTTGTTGGGGGCTGCATGCCAAATGAAATGTGCAGTAAATCAATACCGGCTTTCTCAAAGGCTTTGGCTGCTTCAATGCCGTCCTTGCTTTCCGGCAGATATTCGCCCATGCGCACACTAACAATGAAATTTTTAGGAGTGTTGATCCGAATCTCCGGCAGAATTTGTGTTAAAACTCTTGCCCTGTATAGAACGTCGCCGCCGTACTTATCGGTTCGGCGATTGTAAGAGGCATCAAGAAACTTACATAAGGTAAATCCGTGTGCAAAATTAAATTCAACGCCGTCAAACCCTATTTCACAGGCACGAATAGCTGCCCGAGTCATATTTTTTTGCATCGAATGAATTTCTTCGGTTGACAATTCGTTAATATCCATATTGCCGCAATGAAGCTGCATCATTACTATTGCGCCATATTCATGGCAATTGCTCGCAATTTGCTTTAAAGCTGAGATATCACCTGCCGCCCACATGCTTGTTGAGTCTATAGCCCCAAAAACGCTGGTCGCCTGCACGATGATAAGGCCGGCACCGCCTTTTGCACGTTTCGTATAATGTTCAATGTGCTGCTTGCCATAATAAGAGCCATTGTCCCCATGAAAGGAAAAAGTAACCATAGGAGGCATCACAATTCGGTTTTTTATGTGATTCCCACGAATCACTAATTCGTCTGTTATCTCAGTCATTTTGTATTCCCACTAATTTTTTTGGGAGGTAGTGAATTTTAATGAATGTCCTTGACCTCTTCCTATATGACTTTTGCCACAAAAATTAAGAGAATGAAATACGAGGTTAAATTTTTGCAGAATTTCCGATTTATATACTAATAAAATATCTAACTATCTATCAAAATATCGAACAACAGAGTTTAAAAAATTAAAGAAAAACTCACAGTAAAGAACCGGAAAATCTGAATAACGCTATTTGAATACTACTGCAACTTGCTTGAATTTGAAATCTATGTAAAGGCGAATAATTTGCAAAAGTCTGAAAATCAATTATAATTTCACTTTCAAGTTAATTTGGCTCGGCAATTATTCTAATTATATTCAACATCTCGGGTTCAAAAGGATTTACCATAAATCCCATAGCGCCTATTTTTAGAGATTCCGTTATGATGATCTGCTGGCCAAGAGAGGAAAACATTGCCATTTTTGCTTCCTGGTCTATGATACGAAACTTATTCAGCAAATTATTCCAGTTCATAATGTCTGGCACGTTATCCGGCACCATTATGTCCATTAACACGAGGTCCGGTTTTACCTCCATATATTTTTCAAAGGCTTCATCGTCGTCAGCCACTTCAGCAACTACTTCATGCCCATGTTTAAAAAGTGTATCCCGGATCGCTATTCGCATAAACTCAGCATCTTCTACGATCATAACTCGTGCCATTTACGATTCCTTCTTTTTATTTTTATGAAGATAACTATATTATTCCATGTTTTTCACTCATGTTTTTTTAATCGAGTACTCTCAGCTTATCGTTAAATGTAAACTTGCTCTTAAATTTTAAAAACTAAACGACGTTAAACTTTATTAATTTTTTCTTTTAAAATTGATAAAGAGTATGTCTGATCTTCCTGAAATTGTGCCACTATTTCGAACTACTGGTTTCAGGAAAACGTATTTTTATCAACACAATCTTATTTCACGCATTCACTATTGTGAATCTCAACCAAAAATTTAACATTAACAACACTGGCAAAAGAAAACTATTGGAACCAGTAATTGGTACAGAACCAGAGTTGATATAAATTCATGGAAAGCAAACTTTGTCCGGCGAAGAACGACTATTTGAGTTGATCCTAAAACTCTAAATTATTTATTAGATCTCTTGTAAGTTTAGAGCTCTTGTAAGTAACTAATCGGGCTTTTGGATTTTGAACTCTGATTGTTAATTTTATACATGACCTAATTCCAAACTTTACAATTTTTAAATATCAATATAATTGTACTACCAAAGTCTCTAACAATTAACACTTTAGTTGACTTGAGTAAAAATTAACACTTAGTTGACCTGAGTAAAAATTGATTACTGAAGTTAAGCAGTGTACTCGAAAAATCATACTTTGAAGTTGTAATGCCAGCAACAATACCGAAATTAAATCAAGTTTTGGGATGAGCTCTTTATGTAGAGGAAAATAAATGTAAACTGTTCTGTCATTTTATGTTACAGCATAATTCCTTTGTTTAATGGAAATACGAAAGCGGGAATATTTGATGGAAATACAAAAGCTGGAGTATGAATAAAATTATATGAAAATCGAAGACCACATAGCTAATTTTCAAATACCCAGGTACCTCTATTATATAGATAGTGCGGCAACAAGTCTTATTCCTGAGCTTTAATAACTGCAATGAACAGATATGACCGAAAATACCACGCGTGGAAAGAGTAAGAAATAAGTAATCGCAATCTTTCCAAAGGATAAAGAATGAGTAATTTACTGCAGATGATTCCTGGTTACAATAATTTGATAAAACCTCTGGCACAAGTGCCAGTATGCGGATAAATCGCGTTTTAAAACGTTTTTGAGGAATTCTATGAACAACCCATTAAAAACAATAAGAGAAACAAAACCACTCATACATCATATAACGAACTGGGTAACTATATACGACTGTGCAAACATGACAAGAGCTTTTGGTGCGCTGCCCGTAATGGCGCATGCCCCTGAAGAATGTGCTGAAATGACAGGGATTTCATCGGCTCTTGTGCTTAACATCGGAACTCTTACTTCCGAAATAATTGACTCCATGCTTCTCTCTGCTGCCGCTGCAAACGAAAAGAAAATTCCGGTCGTGCTTGACGCCGTCGGAGTCGGAGCTACAAAATTCAGGGACGAAATGGCTGCAAAAATCCTTGGCTCTGTCCGTATCGATATTATAAAAGGCAATTACTCGGAAATTGCAAAACTGGCAGGCGAAAGCGCTGAGACCAAAGGGGTTGAGGCAACTTCAATTAGTGCGGACCCTGTAAAGATTGCGAAGCAATTTGCAAAATTAAGCTCTTCTGTTATTGTGATGACAGGAAAAGAAGACATTATAAGTGACGGAGAGAAGGTTTTTATTGTTAAGAACGGGCATGAACTTATGGGGTCGATTGTCGGGACAGGATGCATGGCTGCATCTGTAATAGGTTTGTTTGCTGCAGTTAATCCGGATTACTGTGAAGCGTCCAGAGAAGCATTATGTTACTTTGGAGTTGCAGGGGAACTTGCAGCCAGTAAGTCAAACGGACCAGGAAGTTTCAAGGTTAACCTGTATGATGAAGTGTTCAACCTGTCGGATGAGAAAGTAAAAAGTATGATGAATTTTGAAGAACAGTAAGTTCTGAAGAAAAACGGAAAAAGTAAGTTCTGAAGAAAAATAGAAGACAGTGAATCCTGAAGAAAAAGGGAAAACAATAAGTTCCAAAGAAAAAGAGCAAAGTCGTAAATTCGGAAGAGAAAAAGGTAAATTAAGTAAAAAGAACCATAAGTTCAGAAAAATGAGATTATAAAGAAACGTTTTTAAAAACGTGCTTATCGGATGGATTAAGCATTATGAACCAGAAAGGCTTCAGCTGGAAAAGTTCCCTTTTGAAAGAAATCGATTTCTATCTCGTGACAGATTCCGGACTTTCAAAGAAAGGGACTTTATCCGATGTCAAGGACGCAGTCGAGTCAGGCTGCAGGATTGTTCAGTACCGGGAAAAGGATAAAAGCACGAAAGAAATGGTCGAAGAGGCTTCCGAAATCAAGAGAATCTGCAGCGGCAGGGCAATATTTCTGGTAAACGACAGGATTGATGTTGCTTTAGCGGTTGATGCAGATGGAGTCCATATTGGCCAGGACGATATGCCTGTTGAAACAGCAAGAAAGCTCCTTGGTGAGGATAAGATAATCGGCCTTAGTGTAAATGACAGAGAAGAAGCAATCCTGGCGGAAAAATTGGGGGCTGACTATGTGGGCCTTGGCCCAATATTCGATACTGCTACAAAAAAAGATGCCGGAGAAGGAATCGGTCCACTTAAAATCCGAGACGTTAAAGATGCAATAAAGCTTCCTGTAGTTGCTATTGGTGGGATAAACAAGGAAAACTGCGAAAGTGTTATTCAAAACGGAGCTGACAGTCTGGTCGCAATTTCTGCAGTTGTGTGCAGTGACGATGTAAAAAGAGAAACTAAGTACTTCATTGATATGGTTCATAGAACCAAAAAGCATGAGAAGGAGTGAAAAGGATTTATTCTCTACTTTTCTCCACCTCATGCCTGCATTTTCTGAAGAAACTCCTATTTTAGAGCCTTTCAAAAAGTCAATAATGCATGTTAAAAGTTACAGTATATCTACAATCTCAGAGTAGTAGATCTACAATCTCAGAGTAGTGGGTTTACAATAATAAGAGTATCCGTTCCGGTTTTGCATATTGTATATTGTAAAATTTATACAGTAAGCAACCGCTTTTCGGATAGGTTCTTAGCTTGTTACGTTCATTTCACCCAGGTAAGGCCCATGCCAGGTGTGCACCCAAATATGGCCGCTAAAAGCATTAACGCTCAGCATGCCCTCTGTCTCATTTCGCCCGAAATCGAAAGTATAATACCCGGGCATTGCGTGTGATTCCTGGATTTGCGCCCCAGGCAGATAGCCAGTTAGGAAATCCTCTGCCAGTTTCTGTGCCCCGGCCAGATCATAACCAGTGCCTCCTGTTGGAGTTCTTCCCGTACCAAAGCGTGTGTTCCACATCATATTTGGCCCCGGCTCAGGATAGGTAGCTCCGGAATAGCGATCCACCAGTATTTCTGCTATGCTCTGTCCACTGGTCGTGTTATTCAAAACAGCATAATAATTACTGCTGAATGCCATGAAATCCTCAATTTTTATGTTTGGACCATATTGAGTAGCAAAGCTTTGCATATTTCTCAGTGCCTCATCCTGGGTTATGGGTTTGGATTCTGGATAGTATATCGCCATCATATTGCCCATCATCATATGACCCATCATTCCAGGACCGTAACTGTAATTGTAGCTGTAATTGTAACCTGGATAACCCATCATTCCAGGTCCCATCCCCGATCCAGGTCCATAGCTGCGATTGTAGCCTTGATTGCCCATCATTCCAGGCCCCATCTGTCCTTCAATGGGCTGTACCAATGCAATTATTATTCCTATACATACCAGTAGCATTACGGACTTTATTGCTCCATATTTGATCACTTTATTCCCCCACTATATACTTAATTTGGCAAGCTAAAACTTGCTACGAAATATATTATACAAAAGATTGTATAAAAACTTATTATACTAACTATACTAACAATTCTTCTGAATTATTTTCGCGTAAATAAATGAACAATTTTACAACCTGAACTTAGTAGATTTTATTAATTGATACAGTTCACTTAAAAAAGCACATCTCATCGAAATAAGATCGTTTGGAAAACAAGTAACGCAAAAAATCAATAGATGCAGGATAGAAGTTTGAATTCTCTGAAAAAAACAGAAGAATGAGGCCTATTTATTCACTTTACACTGTCTACTTCTGTCAAATCAAAATCACAACACCAGAGTATAATTTCAAAAAGGTTTTATAGAAAAATTATCTAAACCAGCTTTAAGGTTTAGCTTTAACGTAGTGAGTAAGAGCTTCTCCTAAAAAGTACCGCTGTCCTGAGTGCTATTCATGAATATATGAACAACACAATAAAGGTCAATAGGCCTTTTTTTATTGAAAACAAATTTTTAGAAGGAATGAATTTGTCATCAACAGACATAAAACCTGAGGAATTTGACTTCCTTGTGAAAAAAGCTCTGGAACTGGAAGCAATTGACGCAAAGATAATTCCCACTTACAATGTCTTTGTGGAGAAAAGAGTGGTTTTAAAATGTAGGGGCTGTATAGGATACGGAAAAAAGTTGACATGTCCGCCTCATGTTCCCACCGTTGACGAGTTTAGGGAAATCCTTAAAGAATACAGCTACGCAATGCTTGTCAAATTCAGGTCTCCTGCAATCGCAGATGAAGAAATTGCCAAAGCTCCATACAAAACCTGGCTTGACCCGGCAGAGCCCGAGGAAACAAGGAAAAAAGCCGCAAAGTTCTGGGAAGAATATTTTGACTATAGCAAGAAAATGGCTTCCGCAATGCTGGAGCTTGAAAAAGTAGCTTTTAATGAAGGCTTCACATTCGCAGTCGCATTTGTGAACGGTTCGTGCAGGCTATGTGAGAAATGTAATGTGGAAAAGGGAATTTGTATCCATTCAAATATGGCAAGAATTCCGGAACACGCTGTCGGGATCAATATGAAGAAAACGGCCGCAGAATCCGGTATGCCTCTGGAGTTCCCTATTAAAGGGCAGCCTGAACCAATGTCTATTTTATTGATTGACTGACAGTATCAATTATAATTGAACGCTATTTTGAAAATTGTAAAGCATGGTAATTAGTGACTAATGAATTTTTTGAAAATTGTAAAGCATGGTAATTAATGACTAACGAATTAAAGTTATGGTTTATCGTAAATTTTCTTGTAAAAGACTTAAAATTCGTTTCCGACAATATACTACAAAATCTCTGCTTTTTTGATAAAAGAAGATGTCAAATGAGAATCATTATCCTAAATTTGAAACGTTTTTGATTTGAGATCTTGCAGACGAATTATTACAAAGAGATACATAAAAATGGAATGAAATACTGAGAAATGAAAATGTCGAGTTTCAGCGTTCCTCATCTCTCAGGATAATAACATTTCCACGTCCCCGCTTGAACTTCTCAATAAGTTCTCTTCTTTCCAGGTCCGCAAGCATGAGGCTAACCTTTCCTTCGGAGTATTTCAGCTTGCTGCGTAAGTCTTTCTGTGTAATCCTGCCTCCCTGGCCTCTAATTATATCCATAACCTCCTGGAGATCAGCGGGAAGCGGGAGTTTCTTCTTGGAAGCAGTTTCAGTTTCAGTTTCGGTTTCAGGACTCTCTGTGGGCTTATCATCAGCTTCTTCAGATAAAATTCCCTGTTTATCTTTTTGAAGCTCAGATTCAACCATTTCTTTTTCATTATCCTTAGAGTCCACTTTAATATCTGCAGACTCCTCCTGTATTTTCTCTTCCGGAATTTCAGGTGAGAATTCTGTTATTGCCGGCTTTAACTGGTTATTCACAGGTTCTTTTATCAATTCTTGATGTTCCTGAAGAGATTCCTTTACCGGCTCTCTCACAGGCTTTACAGGATCTGCTACTGATTCTGCTGAAGATACAGTTTCGAAGGGCTTTACCTGAGGTTCCTGTACCTGAGACTTCCATTTTATCTCGGGCTCTAAGCTTTCATGAGGAACTACTATCCTTTCATCGCGTACTTCTACCGAGATGTCGGGCACCTTAACTGGTTTGAATAAATCTCCTGTAGGATGCCCCTTTTCGACCGCTTCTGTACCTGAGATTCTACGTCCCCTAAATGGCTGATTTTTCTCTATTTTTTTATCCTTTCTGGATACTCGGTAGCCCGCTGCAAGCAGGATCAGAAGTAAAAGGGCTACTATCGGCAGGTAATTTCCATTTATATAGCCAGTTATGTTTTGGTCAGCCAGATTCATGCTGCTCGAATTGTCTTTGCTTGTCGTCGAACCTGTGGATGTGTCTGTTAGCGAATTTGTTGTATTTGATAAAGAGTAGCTTGCAGCCTTCTGGTTTTCGGAAAGTCCATTTACTTCGGAGTCACCCATGAGTTCCTCGGAATAAACAGGAAATAACAAGAGATCGAGTAAATATTTTCCTTGATCTTTAACTGTAATAATCTCACTTGCCGAATATTTAACGCTGCTATTCTCATAGTAATCAGCTGTAATATTATAATCTCCGGGCGCCAGATCAAAAGAATACACACCATATTTTGCTACCATGGACTGTGAGGGAGTAGAATTTACCTCGACCACTGCATTATCTAGAGGCTCGAAGGTATCCCATCTGTATGCCGTCCCGTGAACTGTGGCCGTACTAGTTGCTAAGGCAGGCTCCGCTAAAACAAGTACAGCAGCAATACAAATAATATAGAGCCTTTGATCCATTTTCGATAAACCCAGAGTTGTATATTGATTTTCGATTTTTCCAGGCATTTTTAATATTCTCCTGGAACGTTCACTGCTTTTCCAAGAAATCTCTCCTGCATTCTGTTTCTGGAGAAGCTCTGTTAACGTGATATTATTTCATGCCCTTTCCTTTGCCCGACTACATCTTTATCGTTAATATCAGGCGCTTGCTTAACTATATCATTGTCATTATTATCAGGCCTATTTTCGGTATTGTTATAATTTCCATCAGGCCCATAACTTTGGGGATTTATTCCTTCTTCAAAAAAAGGTTTCGCCCATTCATCTTCTTTTATTGTCCTACCTGCCTCTACAATACTGTAGGTGCCGTCTCCCTGGAAAGCTACATAGCCCTCGCCATCTGCAGTGATGGTAATGTTTTCATTGTTTAACATTACTGTCTTACGGGAACCGGAGATATTCACATCAGCAGACTTTATATGGTAAAGGCGCACCGTATCATGCATGTCGGTATTCTCTTCAAATGAATAATTCCCGTTTATCTCAATCTCGGAATTCTTGGAAAGACCCATTATTACCATATCTCCGTCTTCCAGGTGCATATTCAGAGTGAAACTGCCCATAAGAATAGCTTTTCCTTCTCCTGTCGAAGTAAGCCGGGATGTATTGTTGAGTTCTTCGCTTCCCATTAGAGAATTAAGTTCTTCGAAAATATCTCTCAGGACATTATTAGCTTGCATCATACTCTTCTGAGACTGAATCAAATAATCTACGCCCGTATTTTCGGAGGAACTGTTGTTATATTGAGTCAAATTCGCAATTGAGCTGTTATTTTCTTCGCTTAGGGTTACATTCGCAAGGGCCCGGTACTGCTTTGCTTCTGTTATAAGACGGTTATATTCTTCAAGCAGGGTTTCAAGTCTGCTAACATCTTTCCCTTCTGATTTGTAGCGCTCAATACCGGCTTTAAGCTTTAATGAAATCGTTTCTGCTTTTTCGATGTTTCTGTCAAGAAGGGATGTTGCATCTCTCAGAGATGGCATGGACTCAGGGCCTGAATTAAACTTATCTTGCGGGAACTCATGGGGGTATTGGCCTGATTCCCCATGACTCAGGAGCCCTACATAGGGGAAAAAAATAGTCCTAGCTAGATCTTCTGTAGCTTTACAATTAAAGCCCTGAGCTTCCTCATCAACACAGCCTGAGATCACGATAATGACTGTGAGTATAAGGAGTAAGGACAGAAATTTGATTTTCATACTGGGCCACGTCCTATGGAATAGAACTCATTGCTGGACTGTATCTTTTAATCGAGTTCGTATATTAATATTTGGTTATTTTTAAAAGTCTTTCTCAGAAACAATAGAATTGTTCCGCAACTCTGAAGCCTGTAATTAACTTCAGAACAATATTAAGATCTCCGTTTTCTCCAAATTTTCCGGGCTGTTTCGCCAGGACTTCACAACAAAATCGGAGTTTCCAGGTTCTCTTTTGCGGGCAGAAAAACAATTACTTTTTTCGAAGCCTCATAAACTTTTATTTCCCTTCCTTTCTGACTCCATTTTACGTGCCTTACTCTAATCATTCCGGCTTCCAGAAGGGAGTCCAGATTATATTTGAGAGTATTCAGGCGCACTCCAAGCTCATCGGCAAGGTTTCCTGCCGACATTGACTTCTTATTAAGCATTTTAAGAATTCTGATTGAAGTTTCGCTTGAAAGAAGTCTGGCAATTTTTCTGGAATCTTCGGAAAGCTGCAAAATCAGCAATTTTTCCTCCGGGTTATCAGGCATTTTTATCCCTGCTACATTTTTTCTTGTATTTAAGTATTTTCGAAATCTTTCGAAATCCTTTTAATTTAACTTATTAAGGAGTTTAGTCAGGAACTATCGAATTGATATTGCAGGCTAGTACACATGGTTTCCTCGTAATCTGTTTCTATGCTTTTATAAATGCTTCTTTGACCGTTTTTTGATTACGGCACAAAATTACAGCATATCTCTGGGTCTATGGGTGGGATGTTACTAATCGATATGTTCCTGACAGAGGTGCTATATCTGGATTTAAAAATAAAAGAATACTTACTTTTTCTGGAGTATTCCTGGATTAAATTTACAATTCACACTTTAAATGAAACTATTTTGGGATTTAACCCTTTATAACCCTTAAGTAGACTATTTCAAAGGTGTATTTTCCTTTAACGGTTCAAATTGGTTTTTTTCTTGCATTAGGCTATTTTTCAAATTAAAACTCGTTCTAGTTTCGAGATTATAATTTGCTATTGTTATAAAGTTGTGTAAAGAATAAAATAAGGACACTTAGTGAATTTAATTCAGAACCAATTAGAACTGAATTTTCCAGAAGAACAGGTAAATAATATTTATTTTATTAAAAAATACGACACCTAGAGAGTTCAATAAGTTTTAGTTTCAGAATTTACACCATTTTATGTAATTTAAGGTTTAAAAACACTTATTTTCCAAATTAAGTTCTGTTAGTCATATTATATCTGTAAGTAATATTATATTTAACACAATATAATTTAAAATTGTCAATTGGCGGATGATCAATCGCCGAATAGCCGGTTAGACGATTAGATCAAAAAAGGAATTACACAATTGAGCTGAGAAAAAGTAGAATGAAACTATAAGACATCTAAGTTACTTGCAACAACTTGCCTGTGTAACTTGCTTATGTTTTATTTCGCTTATCAAGTGTGTAAGTCCTATTTATACCTAAAAAATTGCCAGTAGCCATATAAAAGTAAATTAGGGTATTAACTGGTATAATGTCGTCCTGCAACAGATATGTTACATAAGTGAATTGAAAAACATGCAGTTTAAAAATACATCAATTAGACATAATAACATCAATTAGACGCAGTAACATCAAGTTAGATAAAATAACGTCTATTTGAGAAAATAAGGTAGATAAAATAACGTCTATTTGAGAAAATAAGGTAGATAAAATAAGGAGGGGACATATGGGAAAGAAGATATTTGATAGAATAAAGAAGACAGCATGCATTTTGATGCTGGCCTTTTTTATATCGTCAGTAACTGTTGCATCAGTAAGCGCTGCTTCGCAAAAAACTGAGAATAAATGGGGCAATGAAAAGAAGCAATGGGAAAATGAACAGAATAATTGGGAAAAAGAGAAGAGAAACTGGGAAAGCGAGAAGAAAAACTGGGACAATGAGAAGCAGAAGTGGAATAATAAGAAACACGGCGACGATTACAAAAAATGGCAAACAAAACATAAAAAATGGCAAGATGACTATAAAAAATGGCAAACTAAGTATAATAAATGGCAAAGCAACCATAAAAAATGGTTAAATGAATATAATAACAGATTCCATTGAAACAGACGGTGAAAACCGAATGTAAAAAATGTTTAAGATTTAATCGTAAAACAATGACTGACTCGTAAAACCCTCAATTGGATTTCAAAACGAAAGATTCTTAACCATTTGTGGAAAGAACCTTTCTTGATCGGGCTTACGCAGTTGAGACGCAAAATAAAGCATGAGCAGGTCTATCATAAATATTTCTATCATAAATATTATTGATTAGACAATTTGAAATTTCATGCTACTTTTTCTCGATTCAACTGCGTAGGTCCTCATAAAAGATTCTGATGACAAATGCATTTTTTCTTAAAAACGAAGTATTTAAGGGCCAAAGTATTTAAAAGTCCTTATAAGTATTAATCAGTAAATTTGAAAGATTCTGCCGGAGTATAAAGTTCAAAAAAAAATTTATTTTTTAAATTAAATTCCTATAATTTTCTTCTGTTTCTAAAAGTAAGCTTATATTTAATCCAGTTGATTTCAGGACTATCAACAGGCAAAAAGCGTTGAGACAAAAAGAGCAGGAAAACATGGTAATTAACGGAGGTAATCTATGAAAGTAAAAATGTTAAAGTTAATTTCCCGTTTTGCGATATTGCTGATTATATTGAGTATTATTCCTTCAGGGGCTTTTGCTTCAGAAAACGCAACCCTGACAAACTTGAAGGATCTGATTTATGATCCTGGATCCTGTCCTTCTTGTCCTGCCGGTAATATAAGCGAAGAAAATTTCACTGAAGTTCAGGCATGTATGCTTGACTCAATCAGTAAGAGAATTAATGGACTTCAAAATCTCTATAGTGAGATAAGTAAGGTTTCAAATGCATCTGACCTCCAGAATGTTTTGTCTAGAAAAAGACAGGAAAAGGAGGATTTGGAAAATGACGAAAGGAATATAGAACCTGATGAAATGCAAATGGAGTCTGATGAAGGAAATGAATTTTGTCATATCCTGCTTGAAAATATAACTGATGAAAATTTCACTGACGTTCAGGCTGTTATCCTGGATTCCCTCCAGAATATGACTGAGGGAGCCGAAGCTGCTCAGACCAGGCTTACGGAAGCCGGTGAGAGCGGCAAAGCTGAAGAGCTCAACGAGAAAATTACTGAGATTCGAGGCCTGTATACCGAGGTAAGTGAAGTCTCCACTGCAGCAGAACTCAAAGAGGTCCTGTTAACTTATGAGCAGGCAAAGGCACTTGATTCCGTTGAGGAGAAAATAGAGCTTCTTAAAGCCAGAGTGAACGAAAGTGAAAACGCAAGTAATGAACAGCTCAATAGCAGGATTACTGAGCTTACGATCCTGATAGAAGATATCAAAGGAGCCGAGTCTTTTGACGAACTGAAGAAAATAATGCACTCAGCCAGGGATACCACAGTGTAAAACAGAAAATGTATGCCGAATATTCTGTGCAACAAAAGTCTTCGGCCCTATTGACCGTCCTGGTCGAATTCAGGATAACTCAACTGAGAATAACACAAACGTTAGCATTAAAATATAACGCAAAAGCCTCCACCTATCGAAAAACTGTAACCTGCCGAAAAGAGAAATATCCTCCCTGAACGTAACTCTGGGAAATTAACCCTCCTGATAGAACTTCAGTACCTTTGTTTCAAGATCAGCCTGTTTGACCGCAACCGTTGCGCCGGTTGATCACGCCTATAGGGTTTGGGGATAAAGTTATCGAACCTCAATGTTGCTAGGGGTTTTCGGTCAAGCCTTTTTTCAAAAGGGTTGTGCCACAACCGTTGCGTCGGTTTATCACGCCGGATAGGGTTTGGGGGGATAAGACTCTCAAACCCAAACGTTGCTGGAGATTTTCGCTTAACCCTTTTTTAAAAAGGTTTTTTACCATGCCGACAGTCTTTTTCGGAAAAAACGGCAGGTTTTAGTATTTCAACTTCAACTTCATTCCACAGAAAGGACAGAAGTTGGGGGCGGTGGTGAAATTCAGGTTTCTGGAACAGTATGGGCAGGTCAGCCTGATTCCGTTTTTCTTTTCGTTAATTGCATTTTGGTGGGCTCTGGACTCCTTGGTTTCTTCAACAGAAATTGAAAGTTCAAGCTCTTTAAGAGAATTCATATTGCAGATATCGCCTGAGAAATTTGAAGTTTCAGTCCGAACTTCAGAATCATCATCTGTCAAGCAATTCCCAGAAACTGGCTTTGCGCCAGAGATTTCGGTCTCATCAGGAGCGATTACTGGTAAGGAATTGGATTTATTTATTTTTTCAAGAGCTTTCAATGCAGCCCTTCGCACGCAAGCATCTATACTTTCAGTAGCTCTGACAAGCCCTGAAACTGCCTCTGGGGTGCCGATTTTCTCGAGTGAGCAGATAGCAACTTTTTTCATCGGGCTATCAGGTTTTTCAAGAATTTCCACCAATTTAGGAACGGCTTGCTGTGCTTTGAGATCTCCAAGTGCGGAAGCCGCAGCTTCTCTCACTACTGCCTTGGTGTCATCAAGGGCTCTGACAAGCCCTGAAATGGCTTCAGTAGTGCCTGATCTTCCAAGACCCAAAACTGCTGATTCTCTGACCGAACTATCAGGGTCGTTAAGAGCTTTAACCAGCCCTTCTATGGCTTCAGGGGTTCCGCTTTTTCCAAGAGCACAGGTAATTGCCTTTCTTACGGAGTTTTCATATATATCAAAAGCTTTAACCAGTCCCCGGGCCGCTTCCGGAGAACCTATATCTCCCAGAGCATCTGCAGCGCGGCTTCTCAGATACCAGTCAGGGTCATCCAGGGCTCTCAAAAGCCCTGAAACTGCTTCAGGCGTTCCTATCTTCCAAAGAGCTTCAATTGAAACTTTTCTCACATCCCTGCTCGAAGCTCCGAGAGCTTTGACAAGCACAGGCACTGAAGTTGACACACCTACAATTTTGCAAAGCGTTTCGGATGCAGTTTCCTGTACAGGTTGTCTTGGGTCCCTGAGGATTTCCATCAGCTCATCAAGCACATCCGACTTGCCCCTTTTTCCCAGAGTTTCGGCAGCTAGCTGCCTTGTTTTGTTATCCGAGTTTTCAATTACCTTTACCAGACAGAGAGCAGCTTCATAAGTGTCGATTTTCCCAAGGGCTATTATTGAAATCCTTCTCAGCGAATTATCTGGATAGGTCAGGGCCTTCTCAAGACCGTAAATTGCATCTTTTGAACCTATCCTCATCAAGGATTTCACCGCTTCCTTCTGGACAAATCTGTCCCTGTCCTCGAACCCTTTCATAATGCCTGAGATGGCTTCAGGTGTGCCTATTTTTTCAAGGGAAACAATTGCAGTCTTTTTAACCGGACTATCAGGATCATTAAGCGCATTTATAAGACCCGGGACCGCTCCCGGCATATTGAGTTTTCCCAGGGCTTCTGCAGCGGCAGCTCTTACCTTCGGATTTGAATCATCCAGAGCTCCAATCAGTGCGGGTAACGCGTAAGGGTCCCCTAGCGTTCCAAGTTTTTCGGCAGCAATTGCCCGGTTTCCCGCAAAGACCGAGCGTTCCAATTTC
Organism: Methanobacteriota archaeon; assembly: GCA_023399215.1. Classification (GTDB taxonomy): domain Archaea; phylum Halobacteriota; class Methanosarcinia; order Methanosarcinales; family Methanosarcinaceae; genus Methanosarcina. The sequence goes on along the minus strand of JAEWQJ010000014.1, from coordinate 84,994 downwards.
TTAATAAGATTCTTTATATTATCATCCATTTTCCTTCTATCCCCCATTAGTGTAAAGCTTATCAGGACCAGCCGTAATATAAAAAACGTTTTAAAGTATGTAGCCCAATAGACTGAAAATAAATAAAATGTGTTCAGTCTTTTAATTCTAAAATTGGCACTTTCAATTCTGGTTTTCTAGCCTGTTGCGTATACAATTTTTACATAACTGACCCCATCTGGTTACTGGTTCCATCTGTTAAAATGAGCCTGAAAAGTTACAAATGTCCCCTCTTTACACTATTAAACTCATCCCTTAACAGTCTACGTTTTTAAATACATTACATTCAAAGATATATGAAGTTTTAGATTGTTAATATAAATAATATGTAATTTGGTTACCTTGCATTTTGCCAGGTTATTCTCAGGTTACAGGCTCATTTTAAAAATCTACGTTTAGAAAGAAAGTGTAGATTCGGAGTTAAAAAGGAAACTTAAAATGAAAAATGAAACAAATTAAAAAAAAGACATATGAAGGAGTTTGCCGAGAAAAATCAATATAAGGGGGACGTAAGCGAAGGGAAATAGTAGTGAGCTGAGAGAAGGATAAACAGGCCAGATGCCGGTACTGTGATATTGTCATCTATATTCTCGACTCTTTCTATAAGTGTACATACTATTCCTGCAAAGACCCCGGCAAAGCCCATTTTTGCGCCGATAATTATGCAAAGCAGGAGCATCCCTGCAGTACCTTCCCAGGCTTTTGTCCTTTTATTATACTTAAGGTTCCTTATTATGCCCGTAATACCGTCTCCATATGCCATGAAAAGTACCGGAATCACTCCAAGCCAGAAACTCCTGTCAATGTACCAAGTAAAAAGCACTATCAATCCCCAGCTTAATGTAAAATCCACATCATAGAGGTTTTCGGGGTCCTGGAACCAGTACATTCTCCTGTTAAGTTTATGCGGCAGGTAGGTTATAAGAGCAAGCCCAAAAGCAGTAGCGGCCGGTAAAGCAGGTTCATGAGCAACAAAGGGGAGCAGCATCGCTGTCAATCCGCCAGCCAGGAAGTGAATTACTTTTCTTGAAAAATACATTGAAGAATTAATCGACCTGCCCTTTTTCAAAGCAGTTTGATATACCTTTTTTGAGAGATACAAAATCACAAACAGGTTCCAGACTGCAATTACTGTAAAGGCGGGCAGGTCTGCCAGTATAGATTCCAATGAAATTTGAAACACAGCCTCATGATACACTCCACATCTCTTAAATATAAGACTTTTTTGAATTTATTACCGCCATTTCTATTGAATAAAAATTCTCAGAAAATATATATAACTGCGAAGTCTGGTTACAGGAACTTTTCTAAAAATAAAATTACCCCATTTTTATTTTTTTAACTTTTTTTAAATAAAAATAGAAATGCCTATATATTTTACAATCTTCCTCCTGTCAATGGAGGACCTATATGAGATTCAACAAGCAGATCTTTACAATACTTATTCTATCTCTTTCACTGGCCCTTTTAGGGAGCGGATGTATCTCCGAAGGTGAAGGAGCAGAAGGCAATGTCACACATGGAATAAACGAGAGCGAGTTTTCGAATATCAGGGAAAATCCGGTAACACCCTGGAATCCTGTGCCTACAGCACCTGTTATTGATTCCACAGCCTGTATTGATCCCCAAGCTTCAGTTATCGGAGCAGTGGAAATAGGTGCCAGTGTTATGGTTTCCCCCATGGCATCTATAAGGAGTGACGAAGGAATGCCAATTTTCGTAGGAAACGGGAGTAATGTCCAGGACGGAGTTGTGCTTCATGGACTTGAGACAATTGATGAGGAAGGTGAGCCTGTAGAAAAGAACCTTGTTGAGGTTGACGGCGAGAAATACGCAGTCTATATAGGAGAAAATGTTTCACTTGCCCACCAGTCCCAGGTTCATGGCCCGGCTTCTGTAGGCAACGATACTTTCATTGGTATGCAGGCTTTCGTTTTTAAGTCAAAGATAGGAAACAACTGCGTACTTGAGCCTACAGCGGCAGCAATTGGTGTAACTGTTCCTGACGGGAGGTATATTCCAGCGGGCATGGTTGTCACTTCTCAGGAAGAAGCAGATAAGCTGCCAGAAATCACTGAAGATTATGCATACAAACATACTAATGAAGCCGTAGTGTATGTGAACGTCCATCTGGCTGAGGGATACAACAAAGCCTCATAATCAGAAAAATCTTACACAGCAGAGACTTAATTTAAATAAAAAAGTCAACTGGTCAAAACCAAAAAGCTTATTTAATCTTAAGTTTTGCCCGGGATTTCAGCCTATATCCTTTCCGGGTAAAACTTCTATTTTCTTTCAGATTTCTTTCCCATGTTGGCAAAAATAAGATTTTTTTCCAATTTTACAAATATCTCAATTTTTAATATATATTTATAATTATAAGTTCATATTAATAAATATGAATAAACAAATTTTTCAATAAATTAGTAATTAATTATTTATATTCATAACACTAACTTTTTTAAGTTAACGGTGATAATTTATGGCAATTACATACAGGTACTTTTCTTTATTCTTAACGTTTGTACTTCTCACATTACCTGCAGTAGCAGAACCAAGCGTCGTAACCGACTATGGTAATTTTACTGAAGAATCTGGATGGAGTGTAGCCCAGAATGCTTCAAATAACGATTTTTATCCCAATTTAAACCTAACTTATGTCCCAACCGGAGAAGTCGAAGATTATGAAGAAGAAACTTATGCTAATAGCCCTGTAGAAAATATTACTTTTCTTACTGACAGCCCCGAATCAGAATTGTTTCCTGTATGGACTGCCGATGGAAATTATATTCTATATACGGTTCACAGGGACGGAGCCGATAATTTAGAATCGTATAAAATGAAAGCAAACGGAAGTGAAATAGAGCGAACAGGCATTGGGGAAGGAAACCTTATCGGCTTTAGCGATATAAATCCCAATGGAACAGAACTGCTTTCAATGAAATCAAATGGTTCCCAAACCGGCCTTTATCTTGTGAGCCTGGAAAACGAAACCGTAACCCCGGTTGCGGATGATCCAGACAAATCCGAAGGCTGGGGCGCATGGTGCCGCCTTGGGAAAAAAATCGTATACACCCAGAAGTCAGGAGATGCCCCTTCCGAGCTCTGGATAGTTAATCGGGATGGAAGCGATAAGGGAAGGCTCGGTACTTCCGAAAATGTCGGGATGGGAAAAGACTGGTGTCCTCTTGGCCTGAAAATAATATACAGTGCTAATGATTCTAAAGAGGAACCCGATCTATGGACAATAGACTGGCATGGCACAAACCAGACTCAGCTTACCGATACTCCATACGGGGAATGGGATCCCTCTTACAGCCCTGATGGAAAAAGAATAGTATACGTATCCGACGAAGGAGGAAAGCCTGAAATCTGGCTTCGTGATACCAAAGGAAGCTATAAGATAAGGCTTACAAACAATATCGGAGTAATCAATTCAAACCCTAGATGGAGTCCTGACGGCTCAAAAATAGTTTTTACTGTGCATAGGACACAGCATATTTTGGAAAACTCTACAATAAATGGTTCGAGTTCTGTTTTACTGAATAGTTATAGCAGTTCTATGATTACGGATAATTCTACAATGACAAATAATTCTACAATTAATGGCTCAGATATTGCTGTTATAGAACTTGAACCTTTATTAAGCATTTTAGACTCTACTTTTTAAAATGGTTTAAACAATACTACAATTAGTGGCTTAGATACCGCAGATAGAAACTGAAGGATGGAAATTGAAGGCATTGGCGTCGATCCATCCTACTTTCCATTTTGTTCTTTTATTTTTTAATTATTCATCCAGCCCTTTTCTTCCAAAAATGTAATTTGCAACCCTTATAGCGTCTTTTTCTCCAGTTTCCTTTTCCGGAGAGTCGCTCAGTTTTACGACAGGGATACCGTCAATGCTGTGCAGCTTTATGACCATGTTAAGAGGAGGGCTTTCTCGGAAGAAATCGGAGTTATTGGTAAGGCTTGTGCCTATGCCGAAACTGCAGTTGATTTTACCTTCGCAATATTTTTTGAGCTGGATCGCCGTATCCGCGTTGAGGGCATCACTGAAAACGAGTAACTTTTTCATGGGATCTATACCCATTTTCCGGTAGTGCTCTATTACCGCGTCCACAAAATCGTAAGGGTCTCCGCTGTCGTGCCTGAACCCATCGTAAATTTTTGACAACCTCAGGTCCATATCTTTAAAAAAGGCTTTTGAGCCGAACGTGTCCGTAAGGGCAATTCCCAGGTCCCCGTTATAAACATCTATCCAGTTTTCAAAAGCGAAACGATTTGCATACCTTAACCCTACGAGTGCTGAGGTACCCATAATCCATTCGTGCCCGACAGTCCCTATAGGTTTCAGGCCATATTTTTTTGCAAAATACACATTGCTTGTTCCTGTCAGGGTTTTTATCCCTGTCAGGGTTTTCATCACATGGTCGTGGAGTTCGAAACTTCTTCGCCTGCGGGTTCCAAATTCCGAAAAAAGACAGTTGTTTTCCTCAAGGGCTTTTCCCATCTCAAGAATCTTATTTTCATAGGCAGCCAGTACGGATTCGGAAGTACAGCCCTTTTGAGAATATCCGTTCCAATCTTTTTCAATAGTTGTGAAGTAGAGTTCCGAAACCGTAGCCATAAGGACAATTTCCCAGAGAATCGTGCTGTGCCAGGGTCCTTTTATCCGTATATCCAGATCTTTTTCTTCGGTAAGGCAGACTTTTACCTCATCTGGCTTGAAGCGGAAATTCTTAAGATATTCAAGGTACATAGGTTTCAGGTAAGGGCAGTTTTCTGAAAGCCAGTTGTATTCTTCTTCTGTTAATGCTAATTTCGAGATATCTTCGCGTATAGTCCTTTCCAGTTCTTCTACAAACTCCGTAGTAAAGCGCTGGGAACCCCGGTTGGTAAACCAGTATTCGGCCTCAGCTTTAGGAAAAAGTTCAAGCACTGCAAGTTGCATGGTGAATTTATAAAGGTCGTTATCGAGTATGGATTGTATCACAGAAGGTCTTCCTGTAGCGTTTTAAATGCTTCTAAAGCAAATATTTTATTTAATCACACCTTTTGCTCCAGATATATAGCGGTTTTATTTTTAAAATTTCTGACACACGTGTATAACTTCTGGAGGCAAAGTCAGGTATTCTTTATTACCTATCTCAAAAAACAAAGGTTAGCAAAACTCAATTTTCAAAAACTTCATATGTTTCCGCCTAAAAGTTTAGCTTTTACATACTTTTTGGAAAAATCGCACTGATCATGTGAAAAAGTATCTGAAAAATTTTTTGATTTTACTTTATGCTGAAGATATAGTAAAACAAAAGTAATCTGGACCACAATTTTGTATCTTGTTCACATCTGCTATTCTTTGTATTTGTATAGATAAACGCTGTTGTATACAGCTATGTACACGTTTAATAATTTACTTCTTGGTTAAATGGATAATTAGATCGAATATGAACTTAAAGGGTATTCATTTTAGTTACATATTTTCAAGTTGAAGATTCAAAGGTATTCTTTGTAAAAACCAGTAACATTTCAAAAAAGATTCGAATGTTTCAAAAAAGAGTTAAATACATTTAAAGTAACCTTTAAAACTTTTTATAAAATTTAGTTATATTACATCGATATACTATTTGAGTAACTTGTTATCAATATAGAAGCAGATTCAGTCAATACCTTTGGAATTAAATAACTTTATAATTTGTTCTCCAATCTCTGATGAAAACTTATGTTAGTACATGTAATTGGTTATACTTGGAAAGATATTCTCTGTCAATATAATGTACATAGATTTCGACTTGAGTTCTACTTGAGTTCATACCAAAATTGGTTTTCTGAATCTCGAATTTTGAAAGATCAATCAGGTTTTGGTATGAGCTCCTTTGTATTTATTCCTCTCCCATTTCTTTTCTAAATTCTAGGTAATCTCTCTCAACTTCTTCGAGTTCGTATTCCATTTTATCCCCTCTTTTTGTGGTTCTTCATGCAGATTTCTTATCCGTAAATCATTATTGAATCGAGCCTTGCAGTACCTACTTTTGTCCAGTATTTGCAAATGCTACAGTACTGGGTCTTGCCATCTGAGTGCAATTTCAAATTAGCGTGACATTTTGGACATGTTTTTAGATATCTCATGAATAAAACCCCTTAAATTTTGAAGAAGAATCAGTAATTCCTGGAAAATCCTTTATTGAGAAACGATATCCCATTCCTCAACTCCAGCATATAGTAATAGCATAAATTATATTAAATAAATGATATCAAAAATTATGTTAAAACAAAAAATTGCTTGACGCAAAAAATTTCAAACTCATTACAGCTCTTTTTTTAAGTAGGACTCAAGCACTTGAGCCGAAAAACAGTACCATTAAGCCGTTATATGTCTAAGTACAACTATTAAGCCGTTATATGTCTAAGTACAACTTTAAAATTTCACGTTTAATGATACTGAAATTCTTCGAAGATTTATTTTGAGCCATTCTCCAAACTTTTCAAAATATTGTTGGAATAGTACAAAAGTATCAACCATAGAATATTTTTCCAGTATGCACAAGCCCTGCCAAACAAATAATTACCGGAAAAGCAATACTTATTCCGGATACTAATTTTGAGAGGGATTTGGGGAGATGGAAAGAGAAGTGAAGTTCGCAACAAAATGTGTACATGCCGCAGAAAAGCCGGATCCGGTTTTCGGGGCGCATACAACTCCGATATTCCAGACTTCAACGTTCATTTTTGAGAATGCCAGGCAAGGAGCAGCGAGGTTTGCAGGAGATGAATCCGGGTACGTATACGCCAGAATTCCTCCGCATACTCCCACGCATGCGGTTCTCGCTGAAAAATTTGCTGCGCTTGAAGGTGGGGAAGCAGGGCAAACCTTTGCCTCTGGAATGGCAGCGATCACTGCAATTGCGTTAACTGCCCTGAAGCAGGGAGACCACCTTATCTCAACGGATGTAGTATACGGCTGTACCTACAGTCTCTTTTCTCAGGTTTTGCCAGGGCTTGGAATAGAAGTCAGTTTCGTTGATACCTCTAAAACCGAAAATGTAAAGCGAACCTTCAAACCCGAAACAAAAATGGTCTTTCTTGAGAGTCCTGCCAATCCTACGCTTACCGTGTGCGATATTACCGAAATAGCCAGGATAGCCAGAGAAAATGGGGCCCTCTGCGTTGTGGACAACACTTTTGCAACACCTTATTTCCAGAGGCCTCTTGAGCTTGGTGCGGATCTTTCCCTGAGTAGCTGTACAAAATATATAGGCGGCCACGCAGATTTGCTTGGCGGAATCGTTGCAGGAAATAAGGATTTTATTAATAGAATGTCTGAAGTTGTTGGGTATACAGGAGGAATTATGGGTCCGCATGAAGCCTGGCTCTGCATAAGAGGGCTTAAAACCCTGCATATCCGGATGGAAAGGCACGCTGAAAATGCAATGAAGGTTGCGGAATTTCTTGAATCCCGACCCGAGGTAGATTGGGTCAGGTATCCAGGGCTTCCAGATCATCCTCAGTACGAACTTGCACGCAAGCAAATGAGTGGATTTAGCGGGATGCTCTCTTTTGAGGTAAAGGGCGGAATTGAAGCCGGGCGGAAGCTCATGGACAATGTAAAACTCTGTTCTCTTGCTGTGAGCCTCGGAGCTACGGATACCCTTATTCAGCACCCTGCATCGATGACTCATGCATGTGTTCCTCATGAAGTAAGAAAGAGTGTAGGCATAACTGACGGGCTTGTCAGGCTCTCAGTAGGGATTGAAGATTACGAAGATATAATTGAAGACCTCAAACAGGCCCTTGAAGCAATTTAAGCCTTCCAGACCTAAATGCTGTTACCTGTTCAATGGCCGAGCTGCTGTTACTGATTTCATGACCTAACCACTGTTACCTATTCCATTTTCGAAATCAGACAAGATATATTTGCTGCAGAAATAATCATTCATTTATGAAATTAAGTATTATCTGTGAAATTAAGTATTATTTGTGAAATAAAGTACTCAAAATTGTACCCATAAAATCAATTTTGAAATGTCTGGAAAGTTAAATCCGGAAAATTAAGTCTGGAAAATTTAAAAGCAAGGCTAAAGCCATAAAGCTAAAACTCGGGGGGTTCATATGAAGGCACTCATATTCGGAGCCGATGGTTTTGAAGATCTTGAACTTTTCTATCCTTACCACCGCTTGAAAGAAGAAAGGATTACAACACATGTAGCTTCAATGAAGAAGGGGCCAATAAAAGGAAAGCATGGCTATGAGGTCAATGTAGACATTGCTTTTAAAGACATAAACCCTGAAGATTATGGTATTCTTGTAATATCCGGGGGAAAAGGCCCCGAAAAAATGAGGCTTGACGAGAATGCACTTGAGATTACAAGACACTTTTTCAAAGAAAAAAAGCCGGTTGCTGCAATTTGTCATGGCCCACAGGTTCTCGTCTCTGCAGGCGTCATAAAAGGCAGGAAAGCAACCTGCTGGCCAGGGATAAGAGATGACATCATAGCCGCAGGCGCACTTTACGAAGATAAAGAAGTTGTAATTGACGGAAATTTTGTATCTTCAAGAAGCCCTGCTGATCTTCACGCCTTTGGAAGAGAAATGATTAAGCTGCTGAAGTAAACAGGAAACGGTTTTTGTTTTTTCATCCCCTTTAATCATTTATGACACCGTTTTTGTTTCCTCGTTTTCCTGTAATCATTTATTTCTTCGTCTGTAGCTTTTTTAGCTCTGATTTAGTTTTTCCTGCCCAAAGTTCTGCATATTCCAACCCGTTACTAATTATCACTAATCAATAGACATATCAATAGACATTTCTCGGAATGAATGAAAATTTGATCGCAATTATCAAACTATTTCCTTTGAAAAACTTTGATATCAATATAAAGTTTTTTGCATTTCATGCATGTGCCAAAGGCTCATGAGGGTTTTCTACAATTAAGGTCTCATTTTCAATTAGGTCCTCAATATCGGTTACCAACCTTTTTTATATTTCTTTGGAAGTTTCTGCTCCTTATTATTAGCTTTTCTTTCCCGCGTCGATCTCTTATCTTTTTTTGATTCAGATGTTTCATGCTTTGAAATATTTGAGCCTTGATTTTTTCTGGTTTTAGCCTCTTCAAAAGAAGACGGCGTGTTATCTTCTTCATCTTTTTTAATAAGATTTTTCATGCTATCTAGCATTTTCTTAAAAGGATTTTTTCTTTTTTCAGGATTGTTGTGCGAACTATTAGAATTATTATCAGCCATAAATTATCAACCATAAAACTGCATACTTTTTTATTATCTTATTGTTTTCGTAAGCAACATTAATGGATTAGCAGGTAAATGCTAACAACAATGAATATGAATTGTTGCAAAGATATTTTAGAAAAGTACTGCATCGTGCATTAATTTATTTATATACTTAACTACATATGCAGTAGTGTGAAACAGTACAAAACTATTCGACTCTCAAAAAGTGTATTTTCAGACCTGAAAGCCTTACAAAAAAATGGTGAATCAATTCCAGATACCGTCAGAAGAATACATAATGATTACCTGGATTGTATTGAAGAAATTCAGTACAGATATTCAAGAGATATAATGAATGACGGGTCATTTACTCAGTATATTTCTATCACTGCGAGTGATAACAGTAGGTACGGTCCACGATATAATGAATATTTCATGAAGATCGGAGACGATATGAATGATATCGTTAGGCTCCCAAAAGACGTTCTTGATGAAATCAGATGGATGCCGCAACACCCAGATGAGATATTCAATACTACCATGTTCACTTTGATATCTATTGAAAAAGCTTTGATGGAATGGAATAGAGAAGATAAAAAATAAAACTGATGTGCCTCTCTTTGAGCTCATCTCAAAACTCAAAATTATTTATCGCAATTCATTATTATAAATAATTAACCGAGTCTATTATTGTAAAAATAGTTCTGAGTTTCTTCTCAATTCAGGAATAAAATTGGTTTTGGATAAGTTTTTTTTAAAGTTTTTAAAGTTTTTATATCTGTGATATTTACTGACTCATAATACAATCAACTTCATTACTCCGTTTCTAATAACTTCATTACTCTGTTTCTAATAACTTTATTACTCCGTTTCTAATAACTTCATTATTCCGTTTCCTAATCCATCAATACGGCATCCAGGAAACGAAAAATCTTACTTTCTCCTTTCTTTAAAGATTCTTTCTGGATATATTTAGTCCATCTGGCTAGAGTAATAACACTGGCTTTTGCACGTGGTTACTGACAAGGGTACTATAGTATGATTGAGTTAGCTGTCACGATTATCCCAAGATAACCAGTGAATAAAGAAAACCTCTTTTTATTATCTTCAAGATGTCAATAAGCTATTTACCGTGCAAATGTATATATTTTAAAACTGTTTATAAGTTATTATCTAATTTATAAAGTAATTGTAAAAGATTATTTAGCTGACAAACTATCCATAAACTCGAAATATCAGGAGGTTACCATGAAAGACTCTGAAGTAAAAGTGTTGGACGAAAATGACTATATTTTTATTAAAGCATTAAATAACCTTGGAATGTCACGAAATGCCGCTACAACCATGGCATATCTTATGAATGTAGATGAAGCTTCATCCAGGGAAATTGAAATAAGTACCGGATTAAGGCAACCTGAAGTCAGTCTTGCAATGAGATTAATGTGCAACCATTCCTGGGTTAATATGCGCTCGGAAAAAAAGCCTGGAAAAGGGCGGCCGATGAAAATTTATTCTCTTGCTGTTCCGGTTGAAGAGATTATAAGTTATTACGAAGACAGAATTTACAAAGAATCTCAAGCAACCATATCAGCAATCAAAAAGCTGAAAGTGATGAGCAAACAAGTGCCACTTACTTCTTTAAAATGAAGAATTTAAAACAAGGTTAGCTCCATAATGGCTGACAATCCTTTTTGGGATTCACTATTATGGAGTGGAAAAAACATTTAATATTGACAGCTTGTTCATCTGTAATTTCGTTTAGCTTTTCAATCTCTCATTTTTATTGTGCAGCTGATCTTTCGACAAGCAAGGTCTTCGCGCCGGATGCTCCGAAATATCCTTATTCTAAGCGATAGTCCCTTCCATTGTAAGTGGCTTCCGGGTATATGTTCGTGGTTAGATATGTGGAGTATACGCCTTCGATTTTAGTGCAAAAATAACTATCACGAATTCCCCCAACGCGTGCACCAGTTCAGTCCTGGTTTTAATGTATCTCATGAACTAATTTTTTTCTGTAGTTAATCTAATTCGATTAAATTGTGAGTCAATAATAAGGCTGCGACCTCATTTAATGTCAATTTAAGTTCTGACTTTCCCTGAAATAGTTCATCATGGATCGCAATTAAATACCTTTTATTCGGCGGAATATACCAGTAGGGATGTGATAAAACCCCATTTTCATAAATTAACGACAACTCATCTATTTTATTCAAGACAGTTTTTTTATCCATAGTTCCTTCGAAAATAATGTTTATAGTTTTCTCAAGCTCCTAGATAAAAGATATACATTTTCCAGCGTCAGGGTTCTCTTTTGAGTCCCCCATTTATCTCATATATCTTATATTAACTCTCTTATATATTTTTCTAAAATTGCTATTTTGTTCTATTTCAATTGTTGAGCAAAATAGCAGAAACCTTATCTTCATCCTGTTCTTTAAGCCCGTTACGAGCATATGCCCCGCTACGAGCGTATGCTTATCTTCCGGAAGTGAACAATCAGGTAAAAATCAGAAAGGGAACAGTCTGGTAAAAATAAGAAATTTGACACTCAGCTGGCATAACTCTGGAAGCGAAACTGGGGCATAATACCTATTATTTAAATATCGAGGGCTATATCTAGTATCAAGATGATCGACGAAGCGCTGAGGGTTTTTAAAAATCTTGACTCAAAGGATTTCAGGATCCTGACTGGCATTGAAACCGGAATGAAGCATTTTGAATGGGTGCCAATGGAAGAACTGAATAAATATACCAGGCTGCCCTTTGAGAAGCTGGAATACAGACTAAAAAAACTTGTGCAGAATAAGCTTGTGATCAGGACTACCCAGCCTTACGAGGGTTTTCAGATCTACTTTGAAGGATATGATGTCCTTGCCCTTAATGCCTTTGTCAAGAGAAAGAGTATCAGTGCAATAGGAGACGAAGTAGGAGTAGGAAAGGAATCGGTTATCTATGAAGCAATCCTCCCTCCTGAGCTTGCAATTGGGGAACCTGTTCCGGTTGTAATCAAGTTTCACAGGGAAGGAAGGACAAGTTTCAAACAGATAAAGCGTGTGCGTGAGCACCTGGGAGAAAGGGAACACTTTTCCTGGATCTATGCAGCCAGGCTCGCAGCCCAGAGGGAGTACGACATCATGACCACTCTGTATCCAGAGGTATCAATTCCAAAGCCCTTTGACCACAACAGACACGCAATAGTCATGGAGCTTGCAAAAGGTAGTATTCTTTCAAAAACAAAACTTATCGACCCCGAATGGTATCTAGATGAGATCCTTAAACAGGTGAAAATTACCTATTCACTTGGAGTCATCCATGCCGATTTAAGTGAGTATAATATCTTTGTTTCCGAAGATGGCGTCCAGCTAATTGACTGGCCTCAGTATGTCACTCCTGAACATCCCCATGCCGATGAAATTCTCGAAAGGGACGTTTCAAATGTCCTGACTCATTTTTTCCGAAAATATGGAATTAAAAGGGAGCTTGATGAAACAATCCGCGAAATTAAGAGTCAGGCAGGTAAAAACGCAGAGGATATAATAGAAGGCACAGAAAGCGGGACTAGCAGAGATACTGTAGTAGAGGAAGGGGAGCTTGAAGAAGCTCTGGAAGAAGGTTTTGAAGAGGATATTTTCCAGGAAGAAGACTTTGAGGTCGAAAGTTTCGAAGCTGAAGAATTTGAGGCCGAAGAATTTGAGGCTGAAGTAATCAAATCCGATGAAACTGAAGCAGAAAATCGAAAAATACAGAATTTCAAAAAAGCTGCCTCGAAAAAAGAGACTTCAGATAAAGAGTAAAACTTCAGATAAAGAGTAAATTAACTTCATACGCGATCGAATGACCTCAGATGAAGATCCAAATATCAAAATTGGTGAGAAGGTTTCGTTCTATCTGATCAGAAATATTTATCCAATTGCCAGAGATACAGGACTTCAACATTTCATAGTTCCCATATGAGTAGGGAAAGTTCATGTTAACCGAGAGTGAGAGGCACAAAATGAAACTGATTTTTCATCTTTTTTGTCTGAATTAATTAACAGATTATAGTATAGGACTGATACAATCATTAAAAGCACGAATATTTTGCAAAAGATCACTTGTCCTGAGTTCTATCTGACCTATACTATCCTGAGTTCTATCTGACCTATACTATCCTGAGTTATACCTGACCTATACTATCCTGAGTTATACCTGACCTATATTATCCTGAGTTATACCTGACCTATACTTTTCAAAATATAAGTTTCTACGAGCCAGTTCAAACCCAGTTTTAAACTCAATTATTAATAATATTTGGATAATATAATTATCAGAAAATAATACAGGGTTGGGGGAAACTTTATTGGAGCTTTTAGATGCTTCTTGCGAAGTTGCTATAGAAGCGAGTCTTAATTCTGCGCTATTGAAAACAATTTTATCGAAAACAATTCTATTGAAAACAATTCTTCTTTTGCTGCTTACTCTCTGCATGATGTCCTCAGTCAGTGCAAAATACTCACTGGAAGGAGCTGAGACAAATATAATTGTTAATGCCAGCGGGATAACTCATGTTGAGGAATCAGTTTCATATGCATTTGATGGAGACCACATTGATATACGTAGAGAACTCAAAGCGTTACCTGGAGAATCTATCCGGAATGTCAAGGGACGCTGTTCAGATAAGGCATGTAAACTCAGGTTTGAGTCGATTCCAGAAGGATACAGGTTAATAGGCAAGCTTCCGGATCCGACTCCGGAAAAATTGACGCTTTTTATTTCCTACGATTACTATGGTGCAGTCAAATTTCACAGGGACGTTTCTGAATTCAATTATAAGCTGTGGGGAGGAGAATGGGAGAAACCTCTGAAGAGCTTTAAAGGAAATATTATGCTTCCGGTGAAAAGCAAAAGCGAAATCCAATACTGGACTCATCCGGTTGCTTATACACAGGAAGTAAACATCGAAAACAATGTCATTAGTTTAAGGACAGGCGAAATCCCTTCTACTCACTGGTATGAAGTTCGAGCGGTCTTCCCAAGAATTGCATCCTCTGGTTTTAGTCCTGTCAAGGTAGATGATGCTGAGGAACTTGAAAATGTATTAACTACTGAATATGTGTACCAACAGAAAAACCTGATCTTAAATAGCCTTTATAGGAAGACCTTTCTATTTGCACTCTTTGTCCTAGCATTTCCTTTAATTATATATTATATATACGGAAGAGAACAAAAAATTGATTATGAAATAGTTTCTGAAGCGGAAGTACCTGATAATTCCAAACCTGCAGTGGTAAATGCCATTGTAATAGGGAGGATGGGTATTCCCACAATAGATGGATTTACAGCTACGGTTATGGATCTTGTTAACCGCGGATATATCTCTTTGCGAAATTTAAAACCTGAAGAGATAGGCTCATCATATACTTCAGAATCAGACTTTTCCCATACTTCAGAATCAGAATCTTTCCATAATCCAGAATCGGACTCATCTCAGACATCAGAATCCGGGTCCAGAGACTTTATGGTTGAACTTCTTAATAATGAAATATATTCGGAGGCTGAAGGAAGCTTATCTGAACTGGAAGATTTTGAAAAAGATGTGCTTTATCTGTTAAAAATTCATGCTCCCGAAAGAAAAATCTCCTGGAAAAAACTTGAAAAGGAACTGCAAAGCGGAAAGAGTTTCTCTCAATTCTTAACTTCTTGGAACACGAAAGTTCAAGCATACACTGCATTTGATAACTATTTTCAATTCACAGGAAACATATATATGTACTGGTTTGCCCGAACCATTCTAATAGCCTCAATTGTGTATTATATTCTAATTTCGGGATTTTTCCCTACAAAGGCGTTTCCTCTGGCTTCAAAGATAAATGTAATGACCAGTTTAATCGGGATTTTCGGGTTCGTTATTATAAGGTGCTCAGGCATGTTTATAACGATATTTGGGCACTGGACCCCCGAAGGAAGTCTTTACTATAAACAATGTGATAATTTCAAAAAATATCTTACAGACCTTTCTGCTCTCAAGGAACATTCTCCTAAATCAATAGAGACCTGGGATTCTTATCTGGTGTATGCTATCTCTCTCGGAATTGCAAAGGAACTACTTCAAAATATGTCTATGATCGTCCCATCTGAACAGTTAAACAAGAGCCGCTTCTATCCCATAAGTTCCAGTTATAGTAGATCAGAACGCAGTTGTGGAAATGCACCCTCTTCATCATGTTCCGGAGATGTAAATAGAGAATACGATATCGAAGAAGACAATATCGCTGGCGGCTCTGGATGAAAACGTGCCAGTAAGAACTTTGAATAAAAGGACAGTAGACTGTCCGATCATAGAGAAACGTGTAGAAAAAGATGTGAAAGCTACAGAAATAGACATGAAAAGCGCAGAAAGATATAGAAGATACAGAAATAGATGCGAAAAGTACAGAAATAGATATGAAAGGCTACAGCAAAAAAATGTAAGAAGTACAAAAATAGACATAAAAGACCACAGAAAAAAATGTGAAAGGCATAATAAAGCTGTGCAGAAAGTTTCTTGCATTTTCTTGTTCAGGGAATTGTAGAATGTTGAGTAGCCGAAAAAATAGGAAAGAAAAAAGCAAAATAGTATAAAAATAACATTTCCCGGACAGAAAATAAAACGGTGCCGAAAAAATGGACATTTCTCACTTTTTAGATCAGATAAAAGCTTCCAGCCGCTATGAAAACCAGATCGTTCATAATGAGAGAATTCCTGCAAGGGAAGCTCTGTATGCTCCTCTTCCCCTTAAACCTCAGGTAAAAGCAGCTCTTTCAGGCATCGGAATAGAAGATCTGTATGTGCACCAGGCTGAGGCTATAGAAAAAATCAGGGAAGGAAAGGACATTGTACTCTGCACAACCACGGCAAGTGGAAAGTCCCTTACTTACATGATTCCTATTTTCGAAACTATTCTCAATGAACCTGAAGCAACTGCCCTTTATATCTCCCCTTTAAATGCGCTTGTAAATGACCAGTTAAAGTCCTTTCTGGAATTTGAAGAGAAGCTGAAATTAGGTGCAGGCATAGCCCGTTATACAGGCGCCCTTTCAGAAGCCGAGAAAAGGAAGGTGAGAGAAGGACAAACCAATGTGATCTTAACAAACCCTGAAATGATTCACATGAGTTTTCTTGCGTGGCATCATCTATGGAGGCGCTTTTTTTCAAACCTCAGGTTCATAGTTGTTGACGAGAGCCATTACTACCGGGGAGTTATTGGCAGCAATATGGCAAACCTGCTCAGGAGGCTTTTGCGTGTGGCTGAGTACTATGGAGCGTCTCCACAGTTCATCTGCTGTTCTGCAACCATCGGAAATCCGGAAGACCATACAGAAACTCTTATCGGGAGAAAAGTATCAGTTATTGATAATAATGGCTCTTTTCAGGGCAGCCAGCAATTCGTCTTCTGGAACCCTCCACTTTATCTGAATAATAAGGGATGTACACTGAGGAGAAGCAGTTTTTCCGAAGCTTCCTCGCTTTTTTCAAAAGCTGTGCAGGCAGGTCTTCAGACTCTGGCTTTTACTCGGTCCAGGCAGGGAGTTGAGAGGATGTATAAAAGCTGCAGGGAGCTATTGAGGAGCAGAAATCTCTCTCCTGCCATCTGCTCGTACAGGAGCGGTTACTTTGATCGAGAAAGGGAAGAAATTGAAAAGAAAATGAATTCAGGAGAGATTCGAGGGGTTATTTCCACAAATGCTCTCGAACTCGGGATAGACATAGGAGGGCTTGATGCCTGTATTCTTGACGGCTATCCAGGAACAGTAATGAGTGCCAGGCAACAGGCAGGCAGGGCAGGCAGGAGCGGAAACGAAAGCCTTGTTATCCTTGTTGCAGGCACAAACGCCCTTGACCAGTATTATATGAGAAACCCAGCCGACTTTTTTACACGAAGCAGTGAAAATGCGGTGCTTAACCCCAAAAATCCGTATATCCTTGCAGGGCACCTGCTCTGTGCCGCAAAGGAGATTCCTCTGCAGGCGTCAGATGAGAAATTCTTTGGTAAAGGATATCCAAGAGTTGTGGAACTTCTGGAAGCCGAAGGCCTGCTTGCAGGTGACGACCTGAAATATTCAACGGACCCGTTTCCGTACAAACACGTTTCTCTTCGGGGAATCGATGATAATACTTACTCTCTCCTTGCTTTTGAAGGGGAAAAGCGCTTTCCAATTGAAAAAAATATTGAGGAAACCCTTGCATTCAGGGAATGCCATCCAGGGGCGGTTTATATGCACAGGGGAGAATCCTACTATATAAACAGGATCGACCACGAAAAGAAGGAAATCCATGCCATAAAAACACATGATACCTATTATACGAAACCCATGATTGACTCGTCCGTGCTTGTGCAGGAGACCTATGCTGTAAAGCCGCTTTTGCACGCTTCGGAGGTCGAAGTCGGGCTTGGGGAAGTTGAGGTAACGGATAGAGTTATAGGGTATAGGAAAATCCAGACCCAGAGCAATGATGTAATGAGTGCTCATTCCCTTGAGATGCCTCCGGTCAGCCTCCAGACAATGGCTCTCTGGCTCAAGCTTCCGGACAGGCTGCAGGAGCTTGTAGGAGAGCATAAACTGGATTTTGCAGGCGGGATCCATGCTATAGAGCACGCGATGATTTCAATGTATCCTCTTCACCTGCTTGTGGACAGGAGCGATGTAGGCGGAGTTTCCACACCGTCTCATCCTGACCTTGGAGGTAAAAGCGGGATATTCATTTATGACGGTCATAAGGGTGGTGTAGGGTACGCCGAAAAAGGTTACGACCTTATAGAAGAGGTGCTTGATGGCACCTTAAAAGCAATAGAGAGCTGTCCATGTGAAAGTGGCTGCCCTAGCTGTATTCAGTCCCCAAAGTGTGGAAACAATAACGAACCCCTTGATAAACATGCTGCAATCATGCTCCTGCACGAACTTCTTGGAAAAGCTCCCTATATTCCGCCGGAGAGAAAAGAAAAACACCTATCCGAAGTTAGAGCCTCAAGACCCGCTCCTGAAAGAAAAAGCACAGAAGACGCTCTGAGCAGGGTCAGGCGTCAGCTCAGGCGGGAAACCATAAAACAGGAAATTCCAGCAGCGCAGGAGAAAAAAGAAAAAACCTTCATTGCTACAGACGAAAATGGAGGAATGATTGGAGTAATCTCTGCCCCTTCCCCCGAAAAAGCTGCCGCAAAAACTTTTCACCAGAAGTTAAGAGGAAAAAAAGAACCTGCAAGGGAGAAGCCTCTTGAAATCTGCATTCGAGACCTTGGAGCTGGCAATGATTTTAACTTCCGGCTCTGGATTGAAGTTTCAGAAAAAGAAGGAAGCGAAACTGATAACGAAAAAAATGAAAAAAAGATTGTTAAGAAATTGATTATCAGGAAAGTGACCTGAAAAAAGGGGTCTGGCAATCCAAGCCCTATATTACTTACTTCTTCCTGAACTTCCACACTCCATGAAGACAGATCAAGCCTCCCAATAAACTAAAGCCTGGAGTAGAGTTATTTTTGCTCGAATCATTTTCACTCGGGCTACTACCATTACCAGATTCAGAGTTATTAGTATCATTGTAACTATTATTGTTTGAATTATTGAATTTTATGGCTTTTTTTTCTTCAGATGATGATAAGTTAGCTTCTTCAACTCCTATATCTTCAGTTGCATTGGAGATTGTTTTTGTGCTTTGATCGGTCATATTAGAATCCTTAAGAGGCACAATTACAACTCCAGTAGGATAGATTCCTGCATTCACCGTAGCTGTAACTTTGTTTGTAGCCGTGTCAATCACTGAGACATTGTCGCTGTCAGCGTTTGCCACATATACCTTTTTTCCGTCCGGTGTGACTGCAATTCCTATGGGCCATTCTCCTACAGGCACTGTTGCCATGACAGTGTTTGTTTTTGTATTAATTACGGTGACACTATTATTGTAGAAGTTTCCTAAATATACCTTACTTCCATCTGGACTGATTACAATTTCACGAGAAAAAGTTCCTACAGGCACGGTGGCTATTACAGTATCCGTGGCTGTATCAATTACAGAGACAGTGTTGTTGTTAGCCACATATACTTTGTTTCCATCAGAAGTAACCGCAACATGATAAGGTGAATATCCTACAGGCACGGTCGCTGTGACATTATCAGTGGCTGTGTCAATTACAGATACAGTGCTGCTGTTATAGTTAGGTACGTATACCTTTTTTCCGTCCGGTGTGACTACAACTTCATAAGGATTGTTTCCTACAGGTACATCGGCTGTAACTTTGTTTGTAACCGCATCAATTACGTAAATAGTGTTGTTGTGACTGTTTGCAGCATAGATTTTTTTTCCATCCGGTGTAAATGCAACATTGTAAGTACTCGGCCCCACAATAATCGGTGCCATTAAGGTGTTTGTTGCTGTGTTAATTACAGAGATATCGGTGTTGTCACGCTGCTTCGTCACATAAACTCTTGTTCCTGCAGGATTAAATGTAATTTCCGAAGGATAACTACTTCTGATATTCACTTTGGTATTGACCGTATTTGCGGCTGTGTCAATTACATAAACAATGCAGGCGTCGTCTATAGTTGCGGACGCTACATATACTTTTTTTCCATCAGGACTGACTGCAACTCCTATAGGCCACCCATCGCCGAGAGGCACAACGGCTTTAAGATTGTTAGTTGCTGTGTCAATTACAGCGACACTAGGAGTCGGGATAGCACCATTATAATTCGTATCGTAATAATAACCTCTCTGATTATAATCTCCCAGATTTGTCACATATGCAAATGGAGCTGCACCTGCTACACCAGCCAATATTAAAATCGTAAGTGAAATTATTCCCAAAACTCTTATGAGAGTATGCTCTCGATTTATTTTATCACATGTTATTTCTTCCATTTTAAACCCCAACTTATGGACTCATCAAAAAGCAACAACATCAGCGATTCTCTCATGGATTTCGTTCATACCAGCGCCCTATAAATAAGGAGATTTCGATAAACCCGATTTCCTTAGCCAATTGCATTCTCTATTTTCATTTTAAAAATCAAATAATTCTGTATGTTTTTTACCCCTCTATATAGTTAAGGAATACGTTCAAAACTGTCTCATTCATTTCAAGCTCATTTTTTATTTTAATTGCGTCCTTCTCTGGAATCCAATTCATAGATCCATTTCCGAAATGAAGTTCACACCAGACGAAATTTTTAATCTGAAGATTATTTTTATCCAGCATTTCAAGAAAGCTTTTATTCTCTATAGCTTGTTCGGATAAAGAAATTATATAGTAGTCTCTCTTTTTTTTATCAGGAGCAGATTTAAATTCGTCTCCTATAACGATATTTTCGTTATTTTCTACTTCTATATAGTATTTATCTGCGATGTCTTCCACATTGTAATCCAGCCTATACATGGTCAAGTTATAATTTTCAAGAATAGCTTTAACTTCTGGTTCGGTAACTCCTTCTTCAAATTCGATAACTAAGCCACTTACTTGTAATTCTTTAACTGGAGTTTCGGCATCCTTTAGAGTGTTTTTATTAATTGGAGCTTTTATAAATAATCCCACAATCGTTACGAGAGTTAGAAGAAAAATAAAAATAGCAATCTTCCCATTTATTTTTCTCATACCAACCACCAAAAAAGATGAGGAGTTTTAACTCCTCACATATATACGGTTAATTTCTGTGCACCTGCGGCCGGTATCAACGCCATACCAATCAGCATTACCAAAACAAGTATACTTATTCCAATTCTATTACGTTTCATATTTATCCTCCTTATTACCCTAGGAGGCAGAATCAGGCAAGCTTAAATAAAAGCAAAGCTAACTTACTTGTGCCTCTTAGGGCATACTTTATGGAGTTCGGGTGATCTGGAAAGTACTTTTGAACTCCATAAATTCCTCATACCTGACTATTTATAAGTTTTCTGTCCATTCTATCTAACAATTCGATTTTCGAACTAATTTCGATATGAGCTTATTACTTGATATTGACAGTTAGATAATTTGGCCGGAAGTATTTTATATAAGCATCTGTCTTAATCTGCATTCAATGATATATATAAAAGATTTTACAATTTCAAAATTATTTAAGTTTAAACTAAATTAATTAATGTCGAATTTAGACTTATATATCCTCTAATTGTAACATATAGTAATAAGCTCAAAAAAGAAATTAAAGTAATATTACTTCTTTTTAATCCCTATGCATTATTTGCATTCAACTTACTGAAGCAGCTGATATATCCACTCCTTTCGCTACAATTTTTGCAAAAATGTCCCTACGAGCATATTTGTCCTGAAATTCTTTCATTTTCGCAATTTAAAGTATGTACCCCCTTCATTCCGAAGATAAACTTCTGGTTTTCCTTCCTAAAATAAATCAAAATGCACTGGCTATGTGATTAAGTTTCCAGGTTAGATTACCGTGGTAGCACCTTTCCATCTTTGATACATCGATCATTGTGACCCTTTGGGATTTTATTACAGTCCAGTTTTTCCTGTCAACGGCGGTTTATTTTTCCCCACTTTAATAGACATCAAATAACTTGCCAAGCTACAAGCTTGTTAAAATGTCACTAATTAATAAAGAGTAACCTGGTTTTTCAATTTAAAATGTTCATTTACTTTCGGAGACCGTGATGTACTCAGGTATGAGTTTAGTGTTACTGCCATTTTCATTCATCACTATAAGGCTTATATTATATTTTCCTGGTTCAGTAAATGTATGAGTTGCATTCAAAGCATGTTTTGAATTAATACCATCTCCAAAGTCCCAGAGCCAGGAAGTTGGTGCACCTGTACTATTGTCGGAAAACAATACTTTTAACGGAGCTGTTCCAAAAGTAGGCGATGCAGAAAAGTCTGCAACAGGTTGTATTGGTTTTTGTTCCTCTTTCGAAATAATGCACATGTAGATATCGGGATATCCACTGCGGCTATCACTCCATACAATCTTGTTTTCATAGATGGCGGGCTCTCCCAGGTATGATTTATCGGTGGTTATCTTTATTTCCTTCTGAGTGGAGAGATCATACATATAGATAGCTGTTTCACCATTACGATAATCTGCCCACACGATTCTATTCTCATAAATAGCAGGCCAAACATAGTCTAATGTATTGGTAGCAATCTGGGTTTCTGTAGAAGTGGAGAGATTATACATGTATATGCTCCTTTTTTCACCATCAAGGTAATCTTCCCAGATAATCCTATCACCATAGACTACAGGATGCATATATCGTGATTCATTTGTGGTTATCTTTGTATCCTTTAAAGTGGAAAGATCGTGCATGTAGATATTTGAGTTTTCAGACTCATGGCGCTTGGCACACCACACTATCCTGTCTCCATATATGTCAGGATCTAAATCATCTGATATATTGCTGGTAATTTGAGTTTCATTATGAGTAGATAGATCGTACATGTAGATATCGGAGTTTGATAAGTTTTTAACGTCGCCATTGCGGTAATCTACCCAGACTATCCTATCTCCGTAGATTTTAGGATTCGAGGCAAACCCATTAGTAGTGATCCGAGTTTCCTTTTTAGTAGAAAGATTGTACATGTAAATTTCTCCGTTTCCATTACGAAGATCAGTCCATACAATTCTATCATCATAGATGTCAGCAGAAAAGTCATATGATTCGCTGGTGGTTATTTGAGTTTCCCTGGAAGTGGAGAGATCATACATATAGATATCAGGATTTCCTTTGCGATCGTCCGACCACACAATTCTGTCCTTGTAGATAACAGGATGGCTCTTTTGTGACTTATTGGTAGTAACCTGGTATTCAGCAAGGATAAGTTTCCCATCTACACGCTGTACAGGAAATACTGTTATCGTAGATAACTTTGAGAAAGTTCCTATTGAGTTGGTTACAGTAAAGTTAACAATATAGGTTCCCGGAAAAGTATAGATATAAACTGCAGTTTTGTTTGTAGAATCAGTAATACCATCATTATTGAAGTCCCATGCTCTTTTTGCTATATTTTGCGAAAGATCGGTAAAATGGACAGAAAGAGGAGCCTGGCCGGTCGTGGTATTGGCGCTGAAATCGGCTACGGGAAGACTCTTAACCTCTTGTGCAGTAATTTCCTGAGTTTTTGAGGCCGTACCTTTTGCGTTGCTTACTGTCAGATTAACAATATAATTTCCTGGGGCTTTATACTCGTGAACCGGGTCTTTTTCCGTAGAGTCTGATTTTCCGTCATTGTCAAAGTCCCAGTTCCATAAAAGCGCATATTGTGAAAAATCTGTAAACTGGACTGAAAGAGGGGCAAGCCCCTGTGTGGTATTGATACTGAAGTTTGCAACAGGTAGATTCTGTGTTCTGGATATAGATGCAAGAGGAAGATAATCGAAATCGCTTCCATTGACATTGTAAGGTGAATCGCAAATCCAATCTCCATCTGAATCCGTACAGACTTCCGAAAAGCCTGTTACATTCGGATTTGCCCAATAATTGCCGCCCAAATATGGCCCGCCTACAATATTAGTACCTGAGACACGTGAACTGTTCCAGGTATACTTATCATGATTTCCCAGCTTTACGTTTACAGTGTTGTTAAAGTAGTTGTTATATACTCGTTCACCAAACTCCCGATCTGGAATAGAGAGCCCGTATTTTGCACTGGAGATTATTATGTTATTTGATATATCAGTACTAGAGTCCATCACAGTAATTCCAGTGCTACAGTTCAGGATTGTATTATTATGAATTCTGGAAGGCGACTGAGCGATATCTATCCCACAGTAACAGTCTATAATGCTATTGTTAATAACATCTATGCCGTGATCATATGTAGAAACCCCTGTGGAGCAATTCGAAATCACATTATCAGATATATTATCACCTCCCCCGCAACAGGCAATACTTACACCCCAGCCGTCTGAGATCTTATTTTGAGATATCAGGTTAAGCGAGCACCATACTGCCAGATGAATAGAGCCTTTTTCAATGGTATTGTTTGTCAGGTTATTCCTGCTGCTTTCACCCATCGAAATAGAACCATTTAAGAGAGAGTTTTCTGAGATTGTGTTATAACTGGAGTATGACAGAGAAATGGGCCCTTCTTCAAGCGCATTGTCTCTCAGATTATTCATGTTACTGTCTTCCTTTAGAGAAATAGAACTGTTGAAAAGGAAGTTTTTCGAAATTGTATTATAATCGGAATTAACAAGGCACACTCCCAAAAAGTTTTCAAATATAGTATTGCCTGTAATTCTACAGTTTCTGGCATTCTTAAGGCAAATCCCAGATGGATAGTAAGTATAGTTTCCCTTAGCTCCGGTTATATTGAAGCCGCTCAGAGTTATGTTATTAGCTGTTATAAGGAAAATGCTTTTGTTTTCTTCTGGGGATTTTACCAGTACCTCAGAGTTTTTCGACTCTGACCTGATAGTCAGCGAAGTAACGTTAACAATTATATTTTCATTATAAGTCCCAGGCATGACGATAACGGTATCTCCTGAAGACGAATTGTTTACTGCTTCCTGAATCGATCGGAAATTTGCACCTGAGCCATTATTATCTACTGTAATCTCCCTGGCGGATGCAGGGCTATAAGCCGCACTCATGAAAAAGACAGTAATCACTAAAAAAACGGTTAATTTACTTACCCACACCTGTCACTTCACCCCTTTAAACCAGAAATACCACACTAACAAGATCTAAGATCCTCTAAAATAGCTGATTTGAGAACTAATAGACTTAATTTTTCCATATTATATATTTCTGATTACTTACTAAGTAAAAATCGAGTAGGTTACAGAGTTATTTTCAATTTAGGTGATTTTAAATTCATATATTTACTTTTTATTGTTTTTTAATCCTCAAATCCTTTAATATGGTCCATTATCTAGACATACAGATATTTCAAGTCATATTTCAAGCGGAATGAAAGTTTTTTATACGGACAGCTCCATATCTGATAATAGTAGGGGAAAATTGCTTTATGGAAAGAACTGTTTGAGAGAGAAAAATCGTTTGTGGGAGATAATCATTTGAGGGAGATAATTGTTTGAGGGAGATACTCATTTGAAAAAATTATCTCTGTCGCAGGTTTTTGTTTATCATTTATAGCTCTATTTTCCGCCTTTCTTTGATTCAGCACGTCTATACGTATAGAGAAGGAATTTGAAGTGAGGTTGATTATAAGATTGACTTTTCAGTACAAAATGAACACAGAAAGCAATTTATGAGTCATTTAAGCTTTTTGTTTGAGATTTTAGGTTTAAAGAAGGGACTTTGAACAGGTTTTGTTTTAATTTTTTCGTAATTTTTAGGGATTTCAATTTTTCAAATTGTAAACATTTAAACTGGAAATCTCAAGGTTGAAATTTTGAAGTTGGAAATTTTGAAGTTGGAAATTTCTGAAACTGGAAATTTCTGATTATTCCATTGATTACAGAAATAATAAAGGGTGCTAAACATGGAGAATGAAAATAAACTGTCTGAGAGAAAGGAGAAAAATTCGGACTACGATGTAATAATCATAGGGGCAGGGCCTGCCGGAATGTTTGCGGCTTACGAGCTTGCGGAGGTAAAGCCGCTGAAAATTCTTATTGTGGATATGGGTAGGGACATAGATGAACGCTTCTGCCCCATGAAAACCCAGACGTACTGTATGCACTGCACACCCTGTGATATTATGTGTGGAGTTGGAGGCTGCGGAACTTTTTCGGACGGAACCTTAAATCTGCGGCCTGATGTTGGAGGAGACCTGGCAGACCTGACAGGTGATCAAACAGAAGCCTGGCAGCTCGTAGAAAGAGTAGATAAGGTCTTTTTGAAATTTGGGGCTCCACAGGGAGCTTTACTGACCGAAAGCCCTGAAATAGAGGAGCTTAAACGCAGGGCGGCCTCAGTAGGAGCCCGTTTTATAGAGATAAAGCAGCGGCATATAGGCTCAGATAATGCTCCTGCAGTTATAGGACGATTTAAAAGGGACCTTGTTGACAAAGGAGTGGACTTCCTGCTTGAAGCCGAGGTAAAAGATCTGCTGATTGAGGAAGAGACCTGCAGGGGCATTATACTTTCTGATGGGCGAGAACTCCGGGCCAGTTATGTGCTTTTATCACCTGGAAGGCGGGGCTGCAACTGGGTCTCAGATATGATTGAGAAGCACGGAATCAAAGCTAGCTACGGCGGGATTGATATAGGGGTAAGGGTTGAAGTTCCTGCAATCGTTATGGACCCTGTGACAAAAATCAACCGCGACCCAAAGTTCCATATCCAGAGTCGTCGTTACGACGATTTTGTCCGGACTTTCTGTACGAATATGCGCGGATATGTCGTAAAAGAAGAGTATGAAGGCTTTATTGCAACTAACGGCCACTCCCTGGCAAATGCGGAGTCTGAAAATACCAATTTTGCTTTTCTTGTCCGAATCGAGCTTACCGAGCCAATTGAAAACACCACAAAATACGCCCGTTCGATCGCGAAACTTGCAACCACGATAGGGGGAGGAAAGCCAGTTCTGCAGCGCATGGGCGACCTGAGAAGGGGCCGGCGCTCCACAAAAGAACGCCTTGCAAAAAACCTTGTTGTAAATACACTCAAAGACGTAACCCCAGGCGATATTTCAATGGCTCTCCCACACAGGATAGTCATGGATATAATCGAAGGCCTTGAGACCTTAAACGAGATCATTCCAGGTGTGACCTCAGATTCGACCCTGCTGTACGCCCCTGAAGTCAAGTTCTACGCAATGCACCTTGAAGTTGACAGGCAAATGGAAACCAGCATTAAAAACCTCTTTGCAGCCGGAGACGGGGCAGGGCTTTCGAGGGACATAGTCAACGCCGCAGCTACCGGAATTTTGGCAGCTGAAGGGATAATGAAAATGGTCAAAAAGGAGGAAGGAGCAAAGGCAGGAACAAGAGAATGAACTCAAAAGAATGAACTCAAAAGAATGAACTCAAGAGAATGAATTCAGGCGAAGGAAAAAGCGAAAAGAAAATTTGTCTAAAGGAAGATTGCGTTCCCACCTGAAAGCCCGGATTCACTGAAATACATTAAAATTTTTGCTTCTCAGTTTAAAAAGAGGTTTGGAATAAAATTCAGAACTGAATCTAAATTTTAATCCCTTTGATTGTATGCCGCAGATCTTTATGGATTAGATGTTGCTAGTGGAGTTTTGTTTAGATAGATGGGAACGCAAATTCTACCATGAGTTCATCTTATATAATATTTTTAACGTATAATATTACTTTACCGATATAATTGTTAGTGAAATATAGTAAACTTTAGTCATTGGTTTAATGATTATATTACCAGTATAACGGAGTTCTATAAGCCTGGCGTGATTGCAGCCGAACTCGTTAAGAATCTTCAGTTGACGCTGGAACAGTTCAGCAGTGTTTATCAAGAACTGGAAAGTGGAGAATAACTTTCTCCAAACTTACTTTTTTATGAACCAAACAAATAAAAATATTTCTTGAGCCCATCGATAAGACCTGAAAGCTGCAAAGCAAAACTCGTGAAGTTGAGCCCAACCTAAAAATGAGAAATAATGTGATAAAAATCTCCGAAAAACCATATTCATTGTCTAAAACCTGTCTTTCACCGAGCGAAGCTCGGGCCAAGCCGAAAAAAACAAAAAGAAAAAATAAAAGGCTTTTCACAGAAAGGAGTTAGTAAATTTTCACTTATTTAAAAACAAAAACACTTTTCACTTATATAAAAACAAAAACATTTTTCACATATATAAAAACAAAAACACTTTTCACTTATATAAAAACAAAAACACTGAACTTACTTTTCAACTTCTTTTTTTTAAAGGCCGCGCTGCGTGCGTGAAAAGCTCTACATAAGACGGCTAATGACGTTGCTCTGGCTCAGTTAATTCACAAATCTAAAGGTGCTGATACCTAAAAATTAAATTAAACTAAAGTTATAGTTATTAATTTATAAATCTAAAGGTGTAGATACCTAAAAATTAAATTAAACTAAAGTTATAGTTATCACTCGAAAAAACATATAGTCATCCATAACCTGTTTTTCCACCGAGCGAATGCTCGAACCAGTCTAAATAGAGCAAAAAAACGAAAATAAACGGCTTTCACAGGCAAGAGTCCGTAAATTAGTTATTTTTTAAAAAACCTATTAAATATCTATTTTCTACAAATATAATATTCGAGCCAGTTCAAAAAAGTAAAAAACAAAAAAGAATTTCTACAGGCAGGAATCAGTGAATTTTCATTTTTAAAAAATATAAAAATACTGAACTTACTTTTCAACTTCTTTTTTTTAAAGGCCGCACTGCGTGCGTGAAAAGCTCCACCTAAGACGGCTAATGACGTTGCTTCGGCTCAGCTAAATTCACTAATCTAGAAGGGCTATCGCCTAAAAGTAAAGTTATGATTCTTACCCAAAAAACATAATCGGCAGTTGTAATCGGTTTTCCACCGAGCAATACTCTAGCACGTTCGGAAAAGCAAAAACAAACAAAAATAGAGGGTTTTGGCTACAGAATGCAGTAAATATTTACAGTAACTCTTTACAGTAAATCTTTCATTTTCGTCTCAAAAGGAGATATTAAATGTTTATTCTCTGAAAACAGAATGCTGATCCAGTTTAATAAGGAGAAAACAAAAATAAAGCATTTTTAAAGATAAAAGCTAGTGAATTTTTCTTACTTATAACCTAAAAATATTATATAAAAATAGTATATAAAAATATGAAAATTACTTTTAAATTTATTTTATAAAAAAACCTCACAGCATGCGTGATAATACCTGGCGACCTATATATTTATATATTTGATATGCTGTATTAGGCTCCACAGATTGCCAAGGTGGCGGAGCGGTTACGCGATCGCCAGCAGAGCGATTCAGTCCTGGTTCAAATCCGGACCTTGGCTTCATTTAATTTTTTAAATAATTTTTTCATTTCGTGTAAATCTTTTTTATTTCTCGTCAGGAAAGAGTCTAACCAGCTAAACTTAGTTCTATGATTTTGCCTAAAATAAGCTTCTTAGCTAAACTCGATATCTGTACTTAAAATCAGTCCGCTTGAGTAAATGAAGTGAGATAAATATATTACGTACTGTCGAAGAGGAACTCAATTTGTACTCTTGAAACAGAATTAGAAAAACTGATAATATGGAAATTGGGCATCTGGATATTGGGGAGTGGGGGTGTTGGGGGTTATTAAAAAAGGTTAAAAGGCCTCTTTTGACCTTCCCAGATGCCCACATCCTAGTCTACCTCATGATATATATAATTTAAGTCTAATCGTTTCTCCAAAAAGTACTTTATAACAGTTGTAAATTTTTACTGCCAGTGTTTCTAAATAGTGTTTCTAAATTAAGTACAAAATGGTTTTTCTAAGTCTTTTTAGTAGAGCAGAAGGGAACGGAAAGGAGACTGTGATGGTGTGATTGCGAAGTAAATCCTGGAGAACTCCAGTTTCCTGTGAGCCTGAGAAATACTCGGGATATAAGACCTGTTGATTTCAAAAGTGTTCACAGCTGATAATCTAATTACAAGATCTTTAAAACCGAGCAGATTGAGCAAAATTAATACTACTTTATAATAAATTAGCCCTCCTTGAGCATAGCTCAGTATCTTAACTATAACTCAGCATTCTTGAGCGAAGCGTTGAACCGCAACCGTTGCGCCGGTTGATCACGCCGTCATGTCGTTTTAGATTTAGCAGTGGTTTTAGCTCAAGCCTTTTTAAAAAAGGCTTGTGATCACACCGTCATGACATTTTAGATTTAGCAGTGGTTTTAGCTCAAGCCTTTTTTGAAAAGGCTTGTGATCACGCCGGACAGGGATTGGAGGATAAGACTCTCAAACCCAAACATTGCCTGGGATTTTCGCTCAAGTTTTTTTAAAAAGGCTTGCAGACAAGCAGTTTTTTGAATAGGCTTGCGGAACTCGGGCTACAGAGCCGTAGCTCTGCTGGAAAAACATTTATTATGCCTTGTGATATAAAATTACTCACGAATAACAGCTAATCTAACCAGAAACGGGCCGCTGATCTATTGGCAAAAGACAAACGCATAAGGTTTCCATCGGGCTCATATCAGGCTTTTTATGAAGGCATTCGCTATAAGATAGATCCTGAAAATGACGTCGTGGAAATGACCCAGAACTTAAATCCAAGATATAGCCCTGAAAGCATGGAAGAAGCTTTTAATCTGGTAAATAAGCTTGGAGTAGAAGAAATTCAAAAAAGAGCCAGGTTATTCTCAAAACTCTTCCTTCTTTCAATGCTACTATTCCTGTTTTTGATGTTTTTCCCTGCTCATTTCTTTGCAAAATCCGAAAGCTTTCTTTTATCAGCCGGAAGATTCCTAATGATTGTGTCAGAAATTGTTTTTCTTTATATGTTTGGTTATTACAGAGCCATAAAGAACTATTGTACAGACTCATACTGCGAGAAATGCGGGAAGCATTTAGTTTTTGAGGAATTTCAGGCTCCACTCGTAACAGAAGAAAGCAAAATCGATGCCTATACAAAAACCCTGACACAATACTGGCACTGTATAAACTGTGGGTATGAAGATATAAAAGTTGAACCTCAACCCATAGATCACCATCACGAAAAAGTACAGGGCAATTTAAAAGACACCTGCGAGGAATGCGGGGAAGAGCATGCAATAGAAGAATATAGAAACATTGATGTATTAAATTACATTCCCAAAAAGAAAATAAGGTATTTTAAATGCAGAAACTGCGGCTACCATGAAATCAGACTAAGTAAAAGGTTCAGAATTATTAAATAATTACAATTATCTAACTTTCTATGCAATTGATCACGCCAACCACTTTGTTGCCAGGGTTTTCGGTCAAGCCTTTTTTGAAAAGGCTTGTGCTACAACCGTTGCACTGTTTGATCACGTCGACTAAGACATTTTGCTGGAGTTTTCGGTCAAGCCTTTTTTGAAAAGGGTTGCGGACAAGCAGTTTTTTGAAAAGGGTTGCGGACAAGCCGTTTTTTAAAAGTGAGGGACAGGCAGTTTTCCTTTTTTGATCAAACTCTTTTTAAAAGTTTGTAGTTATAACTCTCTTGATAATTTTGCATATTTGTTTACAGAATAATCTTTTCTACTTGAGGCTTCAGGGTACAATTCTCAGTAGTTTCGTTATAGTTGTAGTAGTTTTTGTTATCTCAGGTTATATATGTCAACTTATTGTAAACGGAAACATTTATTACAGGGTAAACAATATGGTTCGATGCTGATTTGCACCAAATATAGGGTTAACAATAAAGAAATTTACCTGCTATTCACTAAAAGAATTACAAGTTTAGTAATAAATCCGCTAAAGGATTCAGTAAGAAAATCAGTAGCGGATTTTATAGTAAGTTAATAATCAGTTCAGCAGCAACCTAAGGTCTGAGCTGTACACAATGAGGATTCATTTCATGAGTAGAAAAACCGTTTTTCCAAAAGTAATGTGTACCCAGCATCCGGACTCGGCGTCAAAATATATTGCGACGCAGGAAGAGCCTGAAGAAGCTATAGAGGCTGCACAGATATTCGGCTGTGATGAGTACATGCCGGATTATGAAGGGAAGGCAACTCCCTACCATCAGAATGTCCAGATTGTATCAAAATTCATAGAAGAAACAGATCTGATCCCAGGAAAAGATATTTTTATCACTCCTCGAGCTCCGAGTGCGGTTCAGGAAAACCGATTCAGGCAGCTCATGGTTATGATGTCAATTGCTGAGGCTAATCACAATGCTCTTGAATACTCGGATGTTCAGGCAATCAATGAGTTTGTGCACCCCATGACAGACAGCGTCAGGGAAATTATTGGAGCTCAACAGCATATGGTAGACGTAAGTGAGCTTGCAAAAAAGGAATTTGGTTTTTCAATGGAAGTCCCCCGCATAATTCCTCTTATAGAGGATGCTCCTGCGCTGCTGCATGCAAAAGAACTTGCAGAAAATACGATTCTTGCCTGGAAAGGGCACTTTGGGACAGTTCCTGAGAAATTCAGGGTGTTTCTGGGCAAATCCGACTCTGCTCTCTCTTTTGGGCACATTGCGAGCACGCTTTCATGCAAATACGCAATAAACGGAATCTGTGAACTAAATTCCGAACTTGACACCCAAACTGGCATTATATTCGGAGCAGGAACGCTGCCTTTCAGAGGACACCTGGACCTGAAGAATGCAGAGAACTTTTTCAGGGAATACCAGGGAGTCGGGACCATTACTCTCCAGTCCGCGCTCAGGTACAGCCATAAAAAAGGGGACGCTGAATCTCTGGTAAAACTTGCAAAGGACAGACTACCTGAAACGCCTGAACTCTTTTCGGCCGAAGAAAAAGAAGAAATAATAAACCTTATTGGGATATTTGGGGCAAGCTACAGCAGGATTATCAGGCAACTGGCTCCTACGATAAACCGGATAGCTGACCTTCTCCCACAGCAACGGGATCGTCTTATGCACAAAGGTACGGGTGGCTATTCAAGAAGTGCTCCTGATATCTCAGGCCTGGTTAACCTCTGCCGTACCGATATAGGAAAAGAGCTTGAAGCCAGTATGCCTTCTGAAGACCTTCGGCTTCCAAGGGCAATCAAGTTTACAGGCGCTCTTTATTCCATAGGCCTGCCTCCGGAATTCATAGGGACAGGCCGTGCTCTTGAAGAAGCTCGGGAAAAACTCGGAGAAGCTGCCTGTGAAAACTTGCTTACAAAATACTTCCCCTCCCTTGCAGGTGACCTGAAGTTTGCATCGGGATATCTGGATCTCAATGTAGCTTCTCGCTTCCTATCAAGTGAATGCCTGAAGGAAGTCCGCAAAGATTTCGATATCCTGCATGAGACCTTTGATCTTGAAACCAGCCCCGAACCTTCATACCGCATCCTGGTAGAAATGATGCAGCCTGATCTCCTGCAGGCAGGAAGTAAAGGAAATTGTATGGACGAGGAAGTTTCCCAGCTTGTATGCTCGACCCTCACCAAAATGGGAAAAATAAGAAAGGCCCTCGGTTAAGTAATTCCATCTCCGAACGGTTGACTTTCTTTTTTTCTTTTTATTTTTTTCAGTTCCAGTACTGCTGACTCCTTAACTTTGCCTCTCATCAAAGTTTGCCCCCTGGTTATCAGCCTGTTCTGTGGCATTGTTATCTTTTGAGTTGCTTTTTGCAGGTACAGGAGTTTTAGTCGTTTATGGAACAGTAATACCGGTAAGGTCGTTACTGAGATTTTTACTAATAGTACTGGAATTTGGAATATCTGTACTGGAATTTGGAATATCTATTTGTCGGATAGCCTGTTAGGGCGGGGTGGTCGCCCGCAATTTGATTTTTCTATTCATCCCCTGAGCTTGCACAATTGCATACAGGAACTGAAGATTTACAGGACCATAAAGACATTAAAGAAAGAGCTTGGTAAGGCAGCACAGGAAAAGGAGAATTTACAAAATATGTATAATAATTATTCCTCCAGATCCAAAAGCTAATAAAACAGAAGGCTATCGAAGCCCCAGGCAATAGGTTGTTTAAAAAAGAGTCTTCGGAGTGAGTCGACCGAATTTTGTAAATAGCCGACTGAGTTTACTTCCGATTCAATTTATTAGTTGATTTTTAGTAAATTGATTATTACTGTATTAAGCCAGGAAGTGAGATTTTTAACTGGCTTCTTAAGGCTTCGCGGTGTCAATCAAATCCAGAATTCTCAGAGCAAGATGTGCACCGTTTGCTCCATTATCGATCCCTACGCTTCCAACAGGCACTCCTGGGGGCATCTGGGCAATAGAGAGCAGGGCATCGAGTCCACCAAGCTTCGCGCTTACTGGGACTCCTACTACAGGTCTTTTTGTTCTGGAAGCTACAACCCCGGGAAGAGCTGCAGATAGACCTGCAATTGTAATAAAGACCTTTGCATCAGTACTTGAGACGTAGCTTTCAAGTTCTTCAGGGTTCCTGTGAGCAGAGATAACCATTACTTCATAAGTGTATTTACTCTTTTCAAGTACAGATATCGCACGGTTAGCGATAGGTCTATCGGATTCGGAACCCATAATTACTGAGATATCAACCATTTTTAGTTTCTCCTGAGAAGTCAGGGCAGTCTTCCTTTGCCGCTTAACTCGTTCTGACGTTCGATACTCATCCTGATAAGAATCTCAAAAATAGTCTTTATAGATCCCAGATCAAGGTTGAGCTCGGTTGCGGCATTTAAAGCTCTGTTAATTACAACCTCATTTTGCTTCTGGTCATTTATCGAAGTTCCATTTATTCTTTTTGATTCAAGTACTCTTTCAGCCAGATTTACTCTTCTATCAATGAGGCCAAGAATTTCCCTATCAATTTCTTCTATTTCTCTGCGGACATCCTCAAGTTCGCTCAAGTGAACCCCTCGTTTTATAAAGACATTGCGTCTCTGTTATTTATAGAGGTTTCTATAACCCTACCTTCGATCCCACAGTTTTCCCAGGCCGACCTGAGTTCTTCGATCTGGTTTTCTTTGACAAGCGCAACATACGCTGGGCCCGACCCGGATAAACTTACCCCTTTTACCCCACATTCCAGGGCTCGAAGAATACATTCAGTATCAAAGCCAAGAGCGCTGCAGTAGAGGAAACCGTTTAAAGTCATTGCTTTTTCATAATCTCCTGCGAGGGCAAGTTCATATGCCATGTCCACATACGGGGCAATGAGTTCTGAACGTTTAACATTTGTTTGTGAACTGAATACTTTTCTGTTTGGCGCAAAAATAAGGACTTTTGAATTGTATTCTTCTCTTTTAATCAGTTTCAATTCCCGGTTATCAGTGATCACAACTCCGCCGAAAAAAGAAGCACAAGCGTCATCAAAAGACCCTGTTATGGTTACTTTTGCTTCTCTTGCAGCTCTTACCCCAAGTCTCACAGCATCAAGAGGAGGCATTGATTCCCCAATAGCGTTTAAGGTTGCCAGTACAGTTGCATTGGCAGCTGCACTGCTGCTCTTAAGTCCACCTGCAAGAGGAATATTGCTGCTTGTTTTTACCTTGCCCCCAAGTTTAATCTCAAAGTGTTCGAGCACAAGTTCAACACACCTTTCAATAAGAAAAGTGTCTGCTTCAGGCATTCCCTCAATCGATCCGTGGACTTTTCTCTCGCAATCCGAGAGTTCCACCTCTGAATATGTTTTTAAGCCAGTTCCAAATGCCGCACCTTTCCAGGTTGCAAATGCTGCGATAATGGTTCCTGCTCCCGATGCGCAGGCGTGACCTTCAAGTATCATCATGCTCAGAATGCGCTGTTCTTTAATATTTTTTACTGCGTTTCTTCACAGGATCCAGGTCTTCTGAAACGCAGAGCTCTGCAACATATTCATAAAAAAGCGGACATACACAAATATAAATAGTAAAGTTGAATCACGTATATAAAAAGTACTTCTAAGTATTATCAGAGAGCGCTATCTGAATCAGAAATAAACATTTTTAATTTCAGATCCAGCAGATTTAATCAAAAACGGGGAATCATTATCGAAACCAGGAAAGTACAGCAGACAGGTGGATCTACTTACATTATTTCTCTTCCTAAACAATGGGCTGAAAAAGTGGGAATCAAAACAGGCACGAGGGTTTCCATTCAAGTCCAGCCTGATGGAAAACTACTGATAAATCCCATTCTTGAAGAGCGGTCAATCAAAACGAAAAGAATTGATGTTACGGGTTGTG
Organism: Methanobacteriota archaeon; assembly: GCA_023399215.1. GTDB lineage: Archaea > Halobacteriota > Methanosarcinia > Methanosarcinales > Methanosarcinaceae > Methanosarcina. The sequence goes on along the minus strand of JAEWQJ010000014.1, from coordinate 49,120 downwards.
TAGCAAAAGCACTTGAAAGAGACATTATTGCTGCATATCTCCACGGATATGACAGGATCGAACTTTTCTCGGGAAGGATACTCGTCGAACAGAAGCAAACAATTAGAAAGGTATGCTACAAACTCATAGGTCCTGAAATTACTGAAGAAAACTCAAACTGTGTGGTTATCCAGGACCTCCTTAACCCGAATGAACTTCCTATCAAAAAAGGTGTACAGAGGATGTTCCTTATTGCGGTATCCATGCAAAAGGATGCGGTAAGAGCCTTTAAAATTATTGATCACGACCTTGCACTTGACGTAAGTCAGAGAGATGACGAGGTTGACAGGTTATATCTCCTGATCTCCAAGCAGTTTCGCTCGATTCTCTGTGAAGGAGGAATGCCGGGCGCTACAGAAACAAGTATAGAGGAATACCACGAGTTCAGAATGGCGGCAAGCCCTCTAGAAAGGATAGCTGACCACGCACAGAAAATAGCAAATGCCACCTCAAAGCTGCAAGAGCCTGTTAATGATCAGGTGATGGAAGAGATCGATAAACTCAATGCTGCTTATATGGAACTGGTAAAACAGTCAGTTGAGGCACTATTTGAGGCGAATACTTCTCTTGCAAATCAGGTAATAGATAATGTTGACAACATGCGCGCATGGGTAGAAGAACTGCATGAATCTATTCTGAAATTGAAATCCAATGAGATTATGATTTCACTCGGGACAGTCTTAGACAGTTTATCCAGAATAGGAGACCTTAGTTCCAATATAGCCGAAATTGCTATAAACATGGCAATTCGGGAAAGATGAGCAAAACTCTATCGGAGAAACCATAAGTATTCTCCAATCTGAAAAGGTAAATAATAGGTATTTCCAGGTAAAAGCTCTCAAAAGTAATAAAAAAGTTAAATATATAACTAAGGTCTTAAATCGAGATAATAGGTTAGCTTTTAATTATCTGAGTTGCTCAATAAATACCTCTAAATTTATAAAAATATTTTAGAGTTCCCAAAAGATATCTTGAAATATCTGGAGGAAAATTGAGCTGTAAAAATTATAAAAAGAATTAAGTGAGAAGGATACCAGAAGATATTCTCATAAAAATGATTTATATTTTTAAGATTGAATGAATAAAAATAGGAAAAAATATAAAGGAAAGTGCAGAACATCAATGCACATATAAAAATTTAGTACTAATAAAAAAAGTTCGTGAGAGCTCAAAGTCTTCTGGATAACAAGCTTTTTATCTCTGGATAAAAAGCTTTTTTATTAATGTGGTGAGGGAATCAGGCGATAGAAAGCAATTTATTTATATTCTGGTGTTATTTCCACGGAAGCACTTTCTATTCTACCGTAGAAAGAACCTTAAACTTCCTATTTACTCTCAGATATACTGAAAAGGAAAAAACATCTATAATTTCCCCAATCCCCTCAGTACGATAAATAGAAGTTACTTAAGTGCATGGATCAATAGATTAAAAATTTAAGTACCAATACGTAAAGGAAAGCAATCCGAGAAATCCTTAGGGTACTATGCTTTTCCCAAAGGAGGGAAGCTATGAATATGTTAGAACGATTTAAGGTAAGCTTTTCAAAAATGTTCAATAAACTGTTCAAGAAAAAAGGAGCATGCATAGGAATCTACGGCCCCCCCAATGCCGGTAAGACGACCCTTAGCAATCGGATCCTTAAGGATTGGGTTGGAGCTGAAGAAACAATGGGTTCGGTTTCTCATATCGCTCATGAAACCCGGCATGCCAAGAGAAGGAATGCAATAAATATTGAGGCCAATGGACATATAATCAGCCTTGATATCGTAGACACTCCCGGGCTTGCCACAAAAATCGATTTCCATGACTTCATGGAGCAGGGAATGAGTGATTCCGAGTCCAAGAAAAGATCTAAAGAAGCAACAGAAGGCGTAATCGAAGCTGTCAAATGGCTGGATGACCTTGATGGTGTCATACTTGTTATGGATTCCACCGAAAATCCCTATACTCAGGTCAACGTAACAGTAATAGGGAATATGGAAGCAAGAAGCCTTCCGCTTCTTATAGTAGCAAACAAGGTAGACCTTCCTGATGCCGATCCGTCTGTCATAAAGGAAGCCTTTCCCCAGCATCCTATGGTGCCGGTTTCTGCCCTTGAAGGAGTGGGAATGGACTCGTTTTATGAAGCTCTGGCAAAACAGTTCGGGTGATCTACATGCAGGGAATTCAGCTTGATTTGATATCCGAAGCCAGAATCTCTCAGATGGCTTCAATGGAAAAAGTCAGATACATAATCGATGAGGTACGAAAAGGTAAAATTCTAGTGCTTGAAAAGGGCCTCAACCCGATGGAGGAAGCAAAGCTTATAGAAATGACAATGTCAGCGATCCAGCCTGATGTTTTTTCGGGCATAGAGATGCAAAGTTATCCTGCAAATACGGACGGTTCATTTTTTGGTAAAATTTTCAAAAAACAGAGCAGTAAGAGACTTACGGTAATAGGGCCTGCAAACCAGCTCAAAACCCTTAAAAAAGATCGGAATCTCATAAGTGCACTTGTCTCTGCAAGTAAGTAAACGAAGTGGAAGCAATGTGTGCCCAGAAGACCCAAGACTCGGAAGTTATAATTTACCCTCCCCAGTCTCTAGGCTCCTTTGAGATGGGCAGGAATGATGTCAACTTAGTCTGTACTTACGGGAAAATTGCCGTATGGTTTGGACGGAAAGTTCCTGATTATATTATAGCGCAGATACTAATCGGAATTTCAAAAGTTGACCAGTCTACAGTTCATGAGTTTGAAATTGTCTGCAGTTTTGATGAGATTACGGAATATGAGAGTAAAGGGTACACACTCGTGTCCTATGGAAAAACAGCTGGTGGTTATCGCGTAAATTATAGTATTCCCTTTTCCAATAAAAAAGCCCTTTTCCACCTATCAAAATTTATACTTGAAGAGCTCCAAAAAGGAGAAACGCGTAAAGACTTTTATTGGAATGGGAATGACTGTGATATCCAGAGACTCTATTACGAATTTAAAAATAATATTGAGAACTGGGAACTGAAAGCTATTAATTATAAAACTGAACCGCAAACAAGCAGGTAATACCTGAACTGCTGGCATTGCGACAAAGTGAACAGAAGGCTTCCGAAATTTACCCTGAGATCCGACTGTAAATTTGAAGAAGGGTTTTGGTAAAGGTATTTCAGGAGCATTTTCTATCACATTAACATATAGGTAAATATTATTATTAACATAGACAGATAAATATCATTAACATAAGCAGGTAAATAAAATTTAATCAATTAATTATTATAGAATTAAGCATTTAACCAGGCACTTAACTCAATGTTTTTCGGAGAACTCATATGGAAAAAGTTCAGGTAAACGACTGTGAAGATGTACTATTATCAATGAAAATGATTTCAGTAAATCTCAGTGAGATAATTGATAAACTTGACAGAGAAAACATAAAATTGATGATCCAGAAAATTCTGGAAGGCGAAAGAATCTTTTTGATGGGGGCCGGAAGGTCAGGGCTTGTTGCCAAAGCTTTTGCAATGAGGCTTATGCACCTCGGATTCAGCGTGTATGTGGTTGGTGAAACCACAACTCCTGCTGTCCGGCCGGAAGATGTAGTGATTGCCATTTCAGGGTCAGGAGAAACACACTCTATAGCTGATCTCGGAAAAATAGTAAAAGACATTGGTTCAACCCTCATAACGGTTACATCTAAAAAAGAATCCACACTGGGTAGAACATCGGATGTTGCTATGATTCTTCCAAGCAAGACTAAAAATGACTCTGATAAATATGGCTACCTTGAAAGAAACATGCGGGGAGGTTACAAAACCATGCCTCCACTGGGTACATCTTTTGAAATTACATCGCTTATTTTCCTTGATTCGATAATCTCTCAGCTTATTACGCTTACAGGCGCCTCTGAAGCCGAACTGAAGTCGAGACATACGAATATCGAATAAGAGCCTTAATTGCCAGAAAGCAGAAGGTACATTTAAAAATAATTAATTTATAGGGATACAGGAGAGCCTAATTTGAAGGAAATAAAGTTTTCAGAGAACGTAGCCCGAATAGATACCTCAGGGATCAGGAAGATTTTTGAAGCCGCAGGTTCGGACGCTATTAACCTTGGGCTGGGGCAGCCTGATTTTGACACTCCAGATCATATCAAGGCTGCGGCAATAAAAGCTATAAACGAAGGCTTTACGGGTTATACGGTTGGTCCGGGAATTCCGGAGTTAAGAGAGGCCCTGAGTTCCAAGTTCCAGGAAGAGAATGGGTTCTCGGTTTCCCCTGAGGAAATAATTGTAACTTCTGGAGCATCGGAAGCTCTTACAATTGCCCTTACAGCCCTCTTAAACCATGGGGACGAGGTCCTTATCTCAAACCCTGGCTTCGTTTCTTACAATGCACTGACCGAAATCCTGAGTGGTAAAGCCGTAGGTGTTCCCCTTGCCGAAGACCTTACTATGAAGCCTGAAACCGTGCTTGAGAAAATCACTCCGAAAACCCGAGTTCTCGTTCTTAATTCTCCTTCAAATCCCACAGGTACAGTCGCAAGCAGGGCAGATATAAAAGCCCTGGCCGAGATCGCAGACGACCACAATATAACCATTGTTTCCGACGAGGTCTATGAGTACTTCGTTTACGAAGGAGAACACGTAAGCCCTGCCAGCTATTCGGACAATGTAATTACCGTAAATGCGACCTCAAAGAGCTATGCCATGACCGGATGGAGACTAGGGTACGTGGCAGCCAGAAAAGATTACATAGGCCAGATGCTTAAGGTGCACCAGTACTTCCAGGCCTGCGCCAACTCAATCGCTCAGAAAGCCGCTTATGCCGCAGTGACAGGACCAAAAGATTCGATCCAGGCCATGCGAGAAGAGTTCAGAAAGCGCAGGGACGTGCTTGTAAAAGGGCTGAATGATCTGGGGATGGAATGTGCCCTTCCGAAAGGTGCTTTCTACGCTTTCCCAAAAGTCCCGAATTCCGCAGAGGTTGCCTCGAAATTTATCTCAAACGGTGTTGTTGTTACTCCTGGCACAGCCTTCGGAAGCGAAGGAGACGGACATATTAGAATTTCCTATGCGGCTTCAATGAAGGATATCGAAAAAGCCTTGGGCATCATGGAAAAAGTACTCTGATAATTCAGAGATACTGCTCTAATAAAATACTCTGAGAAATAGTTTAAAATTCTGGAGAAAATACTCTGAAAATCTTCAGAGATTTCTATAGATTAAACACTTTTTCTCGGATTTTTACTTCTATTGAATTTTTATTTTTATTGAATTTTTATTTTCATTGAATTTTTACTATCCATATTTTTTAATAATTTCCTAGCACATCCGTTCTACAGTTTGAATGAAAATAGGAATTATCTCAGGGGATTCATAGTTCAAGTGAGGAATATTTCCGTGGTTTTTGTAGTGTAAACGTATGTATACAGAAGTACGACGATTTGGAATTTCCACTTTAGTCATGTTTGTAATTTTTTATTTATAGTTACCTTAAAAATATACTCTTTTTTTCCCAGGAGAAGACATGTAGATCAGTAGAACAGAGATCAGTAAAACAGTAATTAGAAAAAATTATATAATGATAAACTTTTTCCTTGCATTACTAGCCAATTAAACCATCTCTGCAAACTTAGATTTCTACGAAATGCTAGTAAAATTTTCAAAAATTACTAAATTTATATTGTAAAAATGATGATATACACAAACACCAGAATGCTTAACGAATAATATTACAAGGTCTGGTATTGTGCTTACTTTATATACAATTTTATGATAGGTGAGACTCCTAAATTGAATATTTTATAAAAACGGTTTTAAATTAAACGTTTCTTCCTCTTTTTGCCCACAAAAAAGTAAAAGTATTAAATATAAATATAAATTAAATATAAAACGCGTAATTGGTTATTAAAACAAACTAAGTAGAAAGGAAAAGCATTATTTTGTAATATTGATAAAAAACGTGGCCCAGAAAAGCTTTAGTTAGTTATCAGAGGGAAAACAAGTGCTAATTCAGTAATTGTAGTAAAAAAGAGAAGGTACGGAATTCTGAAAAGTAATTTTTAGTTTGTGGGATCAGCTTCACAATAAAATTAATATATATCCACAAATTAAGGCTAAAAGTATCACATAAAGTATCACACTAATTAGTAAAATCAAAAAAATAATTGTTATCAATACATAATTTTGTCGCTATAAAAATAGGAAAATTAAAGAATGAAAACTCGATCTGGACACAGGCTCTCCTCTTCCATAAAAAAGACCTTAAAATAGTAAAAATCTAAATTTCAGGAGAGATTATGTGTCTGCTGGTCCCGGATGTTTAAAATCACGTTCTAAAATAGTTCTGGAAAAATATATGAACAAGAAAAATATGCCTAAGTTGTTTGTACACAAAGGAATTTTTGCGCTGGCCTGCATTTTTTTGTTGCTGACCCCTGTATCCATTGCTTCAGCCACGGTATCTGGAGGCAAGGTAACGGGCGATTTTTATGAAATATATCTAAGCGCCAGGTTTCTTCTGACGAAAACCCAGATACCTTCTACACTTCTTGCCGAGAACCTTTCGCTTCCCCTGACAGGGACTCAAAACGGAAAAAACAAGCACCTTGAAGAAATCAGCCCCTTCTTACTTCTGGCAGCAGGCATTCTTGCGGGTTTTAATCCCTGCCTCCTTGCGGTAATGGCTTTTCTTGCTTCAGTTACCCTTGTCAAGCATGGAAGAAGGAAGGACATGCTCAAAATCACACTCGGTTTTTCGGCAGGAATCTTTGCCATGTATATGCTTGCCGGAATAGGCATCCTCAGCGTTGTTAATTTCCTGCCTGAGGTCCAGGAAAGTTTTATAGGAGCTTCAATCCTGATCATTGTCCTGCTCGGCTTCTGGCATATTTTTGATGGCTACTGGCTGAAAAAACATGCAAGAACCACCTTCAAGACTCCAAAGCCCTTAAAAAACTTTATGGGCAAAATGGACCAGAACAACCTTGTGTCGCTGTCTTTCCTTTCAGGAAGCATGTTTTCTCTGGTTAAAGCTCCCTGTGTAGGAGCGATCTTTCTCTCACTCCTGAGCATCCTGGCAACAAAAACCGATATTGTCAGAGGAACGTTATATATTGGCATTTACCATATAGGGCTTCTGCTTCCTGTAATAGTTCTTGGTCTCCTCCTTGCCTTCGGACTCAGCCCAAATAAAGTCACTGAATTCAGGGAAAGATGGAGAGTGGAAATAAGGCTGACAACAGGAATTATATTGATATCCGTCGCCTGGCTCATGCAGCTTGGAGTAATTTAACTATTAAAGAGCCTTAACTATAAAGAGCCCTGAAAATGTTCAACGAAAGGGCTGATTTTTAAGTCAACGCACTGTTCAAGTCCATATTTTAATTTTAAGGCGAGAAGTCACCTTCCTCGACAGCTTTCGGTGAGAACCGGGAGGTGGCAGGTAGTAGATGAAAGCCGTCAACTTCAAAAAATAACTTTTAACAAAAATTAGATATTAAAAACTATTTTTATAGGATGTTAAAAGCCCATAAATACCGGATCTATCCTAAAAAAGGTCAAAAATACTTGTAAAAGTTTATTTTGGAGCTTGTATATTTGTTTATAATTGAGATTCAGAACATTTGTCTATAATTGAGATTCAGAACATTTGTCTATAATTGAGATTCAGAACATTTGTTTATAATTGAGATTCAGAACATTTGTCTATAATTGAGCTTTAGAACATTTGTCTATAATTAAGCTTTAGAACAGAAAATAAAAACTTACGAGCAAAATAATAAATCAATATCAAGGTTTGACTTACAACGAATTTTAGTTCATGAAGTAAAACCTGCTAACGAATTGGTTGAAAGAAGATAATTTGCAGGCTTTGTTGGCATCCTTAGTAAATGTAGAATCAGCTTTTTTAAATAGCAATTTATTTCGTTAGACCTGGTAAAATAAATCAATACGCATAAGGTAATATGTATAAAAGAATTTATATAAAGTGAATTATTGAACGATGAGCCTGGGGGAAGATCTCGAAGGTTTAGTTGGGGATTACAACAGTAAAAGTAACGGTAGATACCGGAAAGCGATTTTCTTAATAAGACCGCATTTGCTGGATTCTTGGCATTCGGGTTGAGACCTATAGCATTCAAAAAAAGGTAATTTTAATTGATTCGCCTAGATCTGGATAGCGGAGTCTGTAGAAATATATCAGAGTATGATATCAGAGTATTGAAGAGACGTAAGATTACATTGTGTGAAAAATCATACTGAATCATACAATGGGCTTTCCTGTAACAAATTGGTTATTCCCTGACCCCGGACAAAATGGATTGAGGAACTTAAGTAAGTCTTTTTCCCGACTGCTATAATATTGAATGTTGAAACATGTTGCATGCTGAGACAACAGAAAATATGTGATCCAGGGAAAAAGACATGATTAACCCGGGTTTTTCAAGATTTACAAAACGATAGTGGAGATGATGGTCTTACCTCTATTGGCAAACTGACACGAAAACACAAAAATCAACAAAGTATACGACATAAAGGGAGTTTTGAGTAATGGCAACTTTAACAGTTCTTAAGTTTGAAACCGCCGACGGAGCCCAAAAGGCGCTTCATGTGGTTGAAGATTTAAGCAAGAGACAATTGATCAATCTGCATGATGCAGCCATAGTTACCTGGCCTGAAGGAAAAAAGAAGCCAAAAACAGAACAATTGCACAATTTGGCAGGTGCAGGTGCACTGAGCGGTGCTTTTTGGGGTATGCTGTTTGGCCTGATCTTCTTTATCCCTATATTTGGTCTGGTCGTTGGAGCTGCGATGGGTGCACTTGCCGGTTCTATGTCTGACGTGGGGATCAGTGACGATTTCATAAGATCGGTCCGCAGCAAAGTTACAGAAGGCACCTCAGCCCTCTTCTTAATGACCAGTGCTGCCGTACAGGACAAGGTGGCAGAAGCTGCCAGGGGAATGAAGTTTGAACTCATTGCCTCCAATCTATCCAAAGAAGAAGAAGGCAAACTGCATGCTGCTTTTGCCGAAGAAGAAGCAGCACCTGCACAATAAATCATGAGTAGAAGCTATCCTTCCGGAATGTAAATATTCCTGAAAATTGAGTGTAAAACGAAAACAATTATTCTTGAATAAGGTGAGTGTGGAGAGAAGAGCGAAAAATCAATTTTTCTCTATCTTTATTTTCATTTATTTTCCAGAAATTCCCGCTATTTACTCCAAAAGCATTTTTCATTAACTAGAAAGTAGTTCTCATTAACTAGAAAGTAGTTCTCATTAACTAGATAGTCAGTACAATTCTCTTGAGGCTGGTCGTTATTCTGTTATTTAAGATCGGTACTATAGTAGTAATCCAATTGAAATCCAATTGATTTTGAAGCGCTGGCTGTGGCCAACAATAAAAAAACAAAAGACGCCGATAAAATCCACCTTTTAGAAATATCCTGCTGAGTTTCATCGTTCTACAGAGTACGCAAACCGCAGTAAGGCTGTTCAGTAAGTATTTCGGTCTATGCAGAACTTATAGAGAATTTCTTTTTCCTTCTTTACTGGAGTGTAGGGACATATATTATTCTTAGCTTGATCTCCATCATTTCAGATTGGTAATTATCCCGGGTACCTCTGCTAAATAAAGAAAAGCTCGAACACCGAGCAGTTCGCTCCATGACCGACTCAACACGGCAATTTACAAAGCTCTGACAAATGCAGATATCTCAGTCCCGTCTTTACATACTATCATCCACTTTACCGACCAGGAAAATAAGGTGACAATTTCCAAAGAGGATAATGATTTTAGGAATTAAGTCTGGCGCCTAAATGGACTTTTGATTCTATATAACTACGAACCTACTAAAATCCTACTAAAATAGAGTTATATGTATAATCTAATATACATAAAAATCTAAATATACAATTGTAATTGCGGGACCGCGAATTCTGGGGTAGATGTTGCAGTTCAATAATGGGGGGAGAGTAGAAAATATAAAATTTAGCTGGATACAGGCTTGAATTGTCATTTTTTGACATTTCGTCTGAAACCTGCAGGTTTTCATCAGCTAGCTCGAATAGACGTGGGGCAGGAAGTGTGCGCTGAATACGCTATTTTTCCTTTCGGCTCACACCAGTAAAGCTGTATGTCATCATTCAGCAAGTTGTGCGCTTGAGGGTGGAAAATATCATATGCCTGTTTTTTGGATCAAAAATAATTATCCCCGTATACTCACCAGAAACTATGGACTTGAGATGCTCTTCTCCAGAACCTTGATTGGCGGGCTGGCACGATAACCAGGAATAAATCTGAAAGTAGAAAGGAGCTTGATAATGGCAACTTTAACAGTTCTGAAGTTTGACACAGCTAACGGTGCAGAACGTGCACTTGATGTGATAAAGGATTTGAGCAAGCAGAATCTGATAAACCTACATGATGCAGCCATAGTCACCTGGCCTGAGGGTAAAAAGAAACCAAAAACCAAACAATTGACTGATTTATCAGGTGCTGGTGCATTAAGTGGAGCTTTTTGGGGAATGCTATTTGGCCTGATCTTTTTTGTTCCCATATTTGGCCTGGTCGTCGGAGCCACACTGGGTGCACTGACCGGTTCAATGGCAGATGTTGGAATTAATGATGATTTTATCCGGTCTGTCCGCAGCAAAGTTAAAGAAGGCACCTCAGCTCTCTTTTTGATGACCAGCGATGCCGTACAGGAGAGGGTCTTCGAAGCCATGAAACAGTTCAAGTTTGAGATAATTGCATCCAACCTGTCTAAGGAAGAGGAAGACAAACTTCGTGAAGCGTTTGCCGAAGAAGAAGCAGCACCTGCACAATAAGACTTGATTGAAATAAAGCCTTTTGAGAATATGTATTCTCAAATATTCAATTAAAGCAAGAATAAAAATTCAAGAATAAAATGAGTGGGAGTGAAGGGGGATTTAGTTTATCCCCACACTTATTTTTCTCAATTTTCTAGCAAATCTAGAATTGAAAGGGGGATAAATGCCGCTTAAAGAATACAAATCAGGAACCACTTTTCCAGGTGTGATCGAACGTACGTTTGACAAGTCTGAACCAGCCTGGCCGGAACCACTACGTGCCAAAGAGGGGGCTCCAAATGTACTTTTCATTGTGCTGGACGACACAGGCTTTGGACAACTTGGGTGCTATGGCAGCCCGATCCAGACACCAAATCTGGACAGCCTGGCTGCGGGAGGCCTCATTTACAGTAACATGCATACGACTGCGCTTTGCTCTCCTAGCCGTTCATGCATATTGACAGGTCGAAATCACCATTCAAACAACATGGCCTGTATTACGGAGTGTTCAACAGGCTATCCCGGTTACAACGGCTATATACCTTTTGAAAATGGTTTTTTGTCGGAGATCCTTCTCGAGCATGGATACAACACTTATGCGATAGGCAAATGGCATCTGACGCCTGCAGACCAGATCTCGGCAGCCGGGCCTTATAACCGCTGGCCTTTAGGAAGAGGTTTTGAGTGCTTTTATGGCTTTTTGGGAGGCGAAACTCATCAGTATTACCCTGAGCTGACCTGTGATAATCACTCAGTAAACCCTCCAAAAACTCCAGAAGAAGGTTACATATTAAATGAGGACCTGGCTGACAGGGCTATCCAGTTCATTGCCGATGCCAAACAGGTAGCTCCAAACAAGCCTTTTTTCATGTATTTCTGCACGGGAGCCATGCATGCTCCTCATCATGTTCCTAAGGAATGGGCAGACAAATACAAAGGGAAATTCGATGACGGTTGGGAGGCTTATAGGGAGAAAACATTTTCCCGGCAGAAGGAACTGGGCATCGTTCCAAAAGATGCAAAACTATCCCGCCATGACCCGGATGTCAAGCCCTGGGAAGAATGCTCGCCGGAAGAAAAGAAGCTCTATGCCCGCATGATGGAAGTCTTTGCCGGGTTTCTGGAACACACCGATTACCACATCGGCAGGTTGCTGCAGTTTCTGAAAGACACTGGTGAATTTGAAAACACCTTAATCATAGTGATTTCCGACAATGGTGCCAGCTCCGAAGGTGGTTCTACTGGATCAGTCAACGAGAATTTATTTTTCAACAACGTGCCTGAGTCACTGGAAGAGAATATCTCATTGCTGAATAAGCTGGGGGGCCCGGAGACCTTCAACCACTATGCCTGGGGCTGGACCTTTGCTGGAAACACGCCCTTCCGCCGCTGGAAACGTGAAACCTACCGTGGTGGTATCAGCGACCCATTCATAGTCCAGTGGCCCAGGGGAATAAAGGCAAGAGGTGAAGTCCGAAATCAGTATGCCCACGTTATCGATATAGTACCTACAGTTCTGGACTGCCTGGGAATCGAACCTCCGACTGCTATCAAAGGTGTAACCCAATCGCCTATTGAAGGCGTAAGTTTTGCGCATACTCTCGACAATGCCAGTGCACTTACCAGACACCACACTCAGTATTTCGAGATGATGGGACACCGCTCCCTGTATCATGATGGCTGGCGTGCCGTATGCCCGTGGCCTGGCCCTTCATTCACTGAAGCAGGAAAACCCTTTGGTGAACCGATTACTGCAGAAAAGTTGACCGAGCTGGATGCAAAAGGCTGGGAACTTTACAATGTTCAAAAGGATTGGACAGAGAACGAGAATGTAGCTGCAGAAAATCGGCCGAAATTAATCGAGATGATTGCTACCTGGTACGCAGAGGCAGGAAAATATAATGTGCTGCCTATCGATGCCCGAGGAGTGCTGCGCCTTGCTGATGAACGGCCACAGATTGCGGTCGATCGGATTAACTACGTTTATTATCCCGGAACTCAGCCAGTTCCCGCAAACGCAGCTGTCAATGTTCTTAATCGTGCACACAGCATCACTGCCGATGTAGAGATTCCAGCAGGGGGTGCTGAAGGCATCCTGCTTGCCCATGGTGGTATCGATGCCGGCTATTCATTATATATTAAAGGTGGAAAGCTGCACTGGGTACATAACTATGTAGCCAAGGCCCTTTATCATGTAGAATCTGGAGAAAATGTTCCAGAAGGACGGCATCAACTGCGCTTCGAGTTTGAGGTGACCGGTAAGCCAGATGTTGCTAATGGTAAGGGTGCACCTGGAAAAGCTCAGCTCTATATAGACAGAAAATTAGTAGGCCAGGCTGAGGTCCCTGTAACGACTCCGCTTGTACTAGGTCTAACCAGTGGGATTACCTGTGGCTCAGCTCACGGATCACCAGTTACACCTGATTACGAGCCTCCTTTTGAGTTCACAGGTAAGATCTACAGCGTGGCTGTGGACGTTAGCGGCAAACTGATCGAGGACAAGGAAGCTGAAACACGCATGGTCATGGCAAGGCAATAAATGATGGATATTCAAGATGCAGAAGGTGAAACAGTTGCGACTATCAAAAAAGCTCTGATCACACCTCTTCGAGACCGATGGAAAGTTGAAGTTCCAGATGGGCCTGAAATGAATATCCAGAGCAATATTCTGGACCACGAGTACAGGATTGAAGCTGGAAGGAAAAAAGTTGCAGAGATCTCAAAAAAGTGGTTTCGGATAAGGGATACCTATGGAGTAGAAATTACTCCTGGCCAGGATAATGCATTTATCTTAGCAATTACGGCAGCACTTGATCAGATGGCACACGACTGAATTGAGAGACTTGAACTGAAGGGAGGAAGAATGGTTGAGCCTGTTCCATTTTTGAGTTTCCTTGAAACAATTGGTATCCTTTCGACATTGATTTTCGTACTCTCCAGCATGCTTGCAATGGGTTTCGCCCTTACAGTTCAGCAGATACTTGTCCCACTGAGAAACACGAAACTGGTAATCTTCTCCATAATAGCCAATTTCATATTCGTACCCCTGCTTACTCTCGGGATACTTATGATTTTCCCACTCTCAGAAGGACTTTCCATCGGGCTTTTCCTTCTGGGCACTTCAGCAGGAGCTCCGTTTATCCCGAAACTTGCACAGGTGGCAAAAGGGGATATTGCTTTTGCAGTAGGGCTGATGGTACTCCTGATGGTAGTGACTATTATTTACGTCCCGATAGTCCTGCCGCTTCTACTCTCAGGGGTTACTGTCAACCCGTGGGATATAGCAAAGTCCCTTATCCTGCTAATGCTTCTTCCACTTGTAATTGCCCTGTTCATCAAAGCCAGATACGAAGAAGTAGCCGATGGACTCCTACCCCTGATGACCCAGGCTACCAACCTTTCCTTACTTGTCCTTTTTGTGGCTTTCTTTGTGGTCTATTTCTCAGACCTTGTTAATGTCATAGGAACTACAGCGGTTATGGTAGCAGTAGTTTTTGTGCTTGTTTCGTTTGTCATAGGCTACTTCCTTGGAGGATCCAGCAGGCCTATCAGGAGAGTGCTTGCCCTCGGAACCGCTCAGCGCAACCTTTCGGCAGCCCTGGCAATTGCCACGCTGAATTTCACAGATCCAGATGTGATGGTCATGATAATGGTAGTGGCACTGGCAGGCCTGATCCTGCTGATGTTTATAGGAGGAGAGATGGGGAAAAGGGCAGAAATGACTGAAGAAGAGATCCAGGAGCAAGAAAACACTTTTTCAGAGCCAGGAAAGTAAAAGGAGATGTGGAAATCTAAAAAAACCGATCAACTATAAGGATGAGGGAGGCGGTTGTCAGAAAATTGCTCAAGTAGAAAGAGTTCAACTGAGGAGTAAAAAGAGTTCAACTGGGGAGTAAGAAGATTGCCTCTAAGGGTAAGGACGCAGCTTATTAGATTAACATACTAATCTAAAAGAGTGACTGAATAAAGTACCTGTTCTTCAACAAATTCAGAAAAATTAGAATTCTGTCTCTAGAGACTAGCTTCCACCGGTTTAAGGTTTCTGGTCGCTTATGCTTTATTACGAATATTGAAACAATCGACTGCACAAATGTGAGAGCATAACCTGAAACAAAAGGGATTTCCATGACGTCAGAAATCATAATTTTTTTCATAGCTTTTGCAGTGTTGCTCTTCCTCTTTGGCCTTGTTTCCCGAAAGATCTCAGACACTATAGTCACAGCCCCTATGATCTTTGTGGCAGCAGGAATGCTGCTCAGTCCAGAAGGACTTGACCTGGTGAATCTCTCTTCAAACAGCACTTTTATTCTTAATTTAGCTGAGCTGGCGCTTGTCCTTACTTTATTCTCAGATGCCTCAAAAATTGATTTGCAGGCACTATTGCGTGAAGAAAAACTTCCAGGCAGGCTTCTACTTATTGGCCTGCCGCTTACAATAGCCTTTGGGGCTATTATTGCTGCTTTTATTTTTAAGAATATAACACTTGCAGAAGCAGGTCTTATAGGGGCTATGCTTTCTCCTACCGATGCAGGGCTTGGCCAGGCAATAGTTAACAATACAAAAGTACCTGAGAAAATCAGGCAGGCACTTAACGTAGAGAGCGGACTCAATGACGGGGGTGCAATTCCTTTCTTTCTGTTTTTCCTGATACTCGTAAGTGGAGAGGCACTAAAACGGCCAGCAGGTACCCTGATTGTTTTGGCCTTTGAACAAATAGGAATAGGTATGCTTGTGGGTGCAGTTATAGGGCTTGCAGGGGGTTGGCTTTCTAACAAAGCTGTAAAGGCTGGATGGATGGAAGGACTTTACCGCAAAATCGGGTTTATGTCCCTGGCTGTTATCTCCTGGCTTGTAGCAGACTTGCTAGGAGGCAGCGGGTTTATTGCTGCTTTTACAGGAGGCTTAATCACTCAAGCGGCAGGTAAGATAAAGGTTACAGAAGAAGAGATCATCCTTACGGAAGCTGAAGGAAGCATACTGAGTTTTGCAGTTTTTTTCATATTCGGAATTACAGTGGCTGCAAGAATTTTTTCAATCAGCTGGCCAATATTCATCTATGCGATATTGAGTCTCACGATTATCCGTATGATACCTGTTGCAATCTCCCTGATAGGCATGAAGTTGCACACCGAAACCGTACTTTTTTTGGGTTGGTTTGGGCCAAGAGGACTTGCATCCGTTGTTCTGCTATTAATTGCCATGGAAGAAACAAAAGGTTTTGGAGGAAGCGAAACTGTAAATCTTGCTGTTATCACTACTGTTTTGCTCAGTGTTTTTATTCAGGGAGCTACAGCAAGTCCTGGAAGTAAGTGGTATGCCCGCATAGTAGCGGCTCTGCCTGGTTATTCGCCTGGAGGTAAAAAATAGAAAAAGCTCTTACAAGCTCCGAAGAGACCGCTTCCAAGAATTTATCAAATAATTCTGAAGTCAAGTACAAGCAGTAAAAGATACTGGATAGATGGATTCTTATTCGCATCAGGAACTGGGAGGGATATGAGCGGTTGAAATTGAACAGATACTGCCACTAGGTGGAATCCTCCTGAGGCTGACTATTATTCTTGCACTGACTATAGGAGCCATAATAGTAAGTCGATTAATTCTGAAGCATTTACTTTGGCCAGTAATCAAAAAAACAAAAACGACAGCTGATGACCGAATTCTTCGCCTTTTAGAAAATCTCCTGCTACTTTATATCATTCTACAGGGGATGCAGGCAATAGTAAGGCTGTTCAGTGAGTCTATAGATCCTTATTCAAAATTGGTGGATGACCTATTTTTCCTTCTTTACTGGGGCATAGGAGTCTATATTATTTTTCGTCTCATATCTATCACTTCAAACTGGTACCTATCCAAGGTACCATTGCGAGATAGAGAAGAAATCGACCAGAGAGTAATCCGCTCGATACAATACATATTTCTTCTGGTTTTCAGCTTTTTAGCCATAATAATTCTTCTAAATCATTTTGGGATCACTGGAACCGCACTTACTGCATCACTGACTGCTCTTGGCCTCAGTGGAATTATTGTGGGTCTTGCAGCTCAGACAACTCTTGCTGATATAATTACAGGAATTGTGCTTCTCATTGACCGCCCTTTTAGAATAGGAGATCGTATTCGAATAGAAAAACTTGACACCTGGGGAGATGTTATAGAGATTGGGTGGAGATCAACTCGAATTCTTACCAGAGACAACCGTCTTGTAACAATCCCTAACTCTATTATAGGGACGGATATGATTACGAATTATTCCATGCCTGACAGAATGTTCCGCGTCGAGACTGATGTGATCATATCCTATGGCCCGGATATCGAGTATGTACGAAACCTGATTATTGAGGCTATGAAGAATGAAAAATGGATCATGCAGGAAAGTCCCGTACAGGTTCTCTTACTCGAATTCACAGAGTCAGGAATTAAGTTCAAATCCAGGTGCTGGATAGAAAACTTCGTGGAAACAAGGATTTCAGAAGATAAACTGAATACGGTAATTTATAAAGCCCTGATAAATGCAAATATAGCAATGCCTTCTTCTGATATCGTTGTTCGTTTTGCTAACCAGGAAACTGAGTTAACAGCTTCCAAATAGAATGAGAATTTAAAATGAAAATAAGATTAGCAAGAAAGAATAGAATATCTTCGATATTAAATATCATCACTTAAAGATGATCACTTAAAGATGATCACTTAAAGATAATCATGTTCATAAGACCCGATAAAAGAAATCAATATGCATAAAATAATATGCATAAAAGAATAATTATTTAAAGTAAATTATTGAATCACGAGCTTGGGGAAAAATCTCGAAGGTTCAGTTGGGGTGAACGAGAGATTTAATCGATGCTCTTTCCCGGTTACTATTTTGCTGCATGCTAAGACAGCAGAGAACTTGTAGCTAAGGTGAAGACAGAAAACCTAGTTTTTCAATATTTACAACAGCGTGGAGATGATGGTTTCGCCTCTATTGGCAAACCAAATCAAGACGCAATAAGCAACAAAAATATGATAAAGGGGGTTCGAGTTATAGCAACTTTGACAGTTCTGAAGTTTGAAAAAGCTGATGGTGCTGAAAAGGCACTTCATGTGATTGAGGATTTAAGCAAGAGGCAATTGATCAACCTGCACGACGCGGCTATAGTTAGCTGGCCAGAAGGAAAAAAGAAACCGAAAACCAAACAATTAACCAGCATGGCCGGGGTAGGCGCACTTAGTGGTGCCTTTTGGGGTATGCTGTTTGGACTGATTTTCTTTATCCCAATATTTGGTATGGTTGTTGGAGCCGCATTGGGAGCACTGACAGGTTCTATGGCTGATGTGGGTATTAGTGATGATTTTATACGGTCAGTCCGGAGCAAAGTTACAGAAGGTACGTCAGCTCTTTTCCTGATGACCAGTGATGCAGTTCAGGATAAGGTATCAGAAGCTGCCAGAGGAATGAAATTTGAACTAATTGCCTCTAACTTGTCTAAAGAAGAAGAAAGCAAACTACGTGAAGCCTTTGCTGAAGAAGAAGCTGCACCTGCATACTGAAATTTGAGTGAGAAACTACCTTCTCAGGAAATACGAATGTTTCGGAAATATTTCTGAAATCGAGTTTAGGGCAAGAATAACAGTTCATGAATAAATAAGAGTTCATAGGGTAGAGCGAAAATTTAGTTCTTTACCCATTTTTGATCGATAAATCGTCCCTCAGAAAATGCAGTTTTCTGGAATTTATTGTAAGACAAGAACAATGATTTGATACTGAGATATAAGGGAAAGAAGAGGCAGAGAAACTGAAACACGCATGGTATTGTCACAGCAGTAAACAGAAATACTGCCTGAAGGCCAGTATTCTAATTATATTTAATATACTCAGGCTGGCTATTGCTTCAAAACCCGGAAGAATTAACGAATAATTAGAAACTGGAGCGAAAATGACAAAAAACCATCTGCCTCCACGCATTCATGTGCTGGCAAAGCCAACAGGAGCGATCTGCAACCTTGCCTGCTCCTACTGTTTTTTTCTGGCTAAAGAAACACTCTACCCAGGCAGCAGGTTCCGCATGTCAGACGAAGTTCTGGAAAACTACATCCGGCAGCTCATCACAGCCCACCACAGCTCGCAGGTAACCGTCGCCTGGCAGGGAGGGGAACCCACGCTTATGGGAGTTGACTTTTACCGGCGTGCAATCGAACTGCAGGAAAAATACAGAAAACCAGGCATGTCTTTTGAAAATACGATGCAGACAAACGGCACGCTGCTGGACGACGAATGGTGCCGGTTTTTTAAGGAAAACAATTTTCTCATAGGGATCAGCATCGACGGTCCTCGTGAATTGCACAACGCTTACCGGGTGGACAAAAAGGGCAATGGAACTTTCGACCAGGTCATGAAGGGGCTTCGACTGCTGCAAAAACACAGCGTTGAATACAATGTCCTGACCACAGTAAACAGGGCCAATGCCGATTATCCGCTTGAAGTCTACCGCTTCCTTCGGGATGAAGCCGGGACAGACTGGATGCAGTTTATTCCGGTTGTAGAGCGAATCAATGAAGAGGGGCATACTCTTTATCAGAGAGGAGACACAGTTTCGGACCGTTCTGTGCAACCAGAACAGTTTGGCAGTTTCTTGAGCCGCATTTTTGACGAGTGGGTAAGAAACGATGTGGGGAAAATATTCGTGCAAACTTTTGAAGCTTCGGCGCAAAGATGGCTTGGTATGCCTTCAGGAATGTGCGTTTTTGAGGAAACGTGCGGTACTGGGCTTGCTCTGGAGCATAATGGCGATCTTTACTCATGCGACCATTTTGTGGAACCTGACTACCTGCTTGGCAATATTATGGAAAAAGAGATTTCTGAGCTTACTGCTTTGGAAAAGCAGTACAGGTTCGGGCAGGATAAACGTGACACTCTCCCACAGGTATGCCGGGAATGTGAGGTACTTTTTGCCTGCCAGGGGGAATGCCCTAAAAACCGCTTCCTTACCACTCCTGCCGGAGAAAACGGACTGAACTACCTGTGCGAGGGCTGGAAAGCTTTCTTCCGGCATATAGACTTTCCGATGCAGATTCTGGCAGGCTTAATTCGCAGGGGTTATCCGGCTTCGGAAGTTATGAGAGTTATGGCTCTGGAAGACGCTTTCGCTCGGGCAGGGCGCAATGATCCCTGTCCCTGCGGCAGCGGCCGAAAGTTTAAACGCTGTCATGGTCTCAGGAAAAATAATGCGAAAGGGGAAACGAGAATTAGGTAAAGCAAAGGGTTCAGACGTAGTGTGGATCAGTTATGCGATTTTGAGAAAACGAGGTATAGCGAAGAAAAAAATTAAATTTATCTATCAAACTTCGGAAGGTTGCTTTAAATTACCGACCGAGCTATAAACCATTCTATTTGGGGGTTAAGAATGGAAGAAAAGAAACCAAATATACTGGTCATCTGGGGAGATGACATCGGAATCACAAACCTTAGCTGCTACAGCGATGGGCTGATGGGATATAGAACACCAAACATTGACAGGATAGCAAATGAGGGTGTCAGATTTACAGACTCTTACGGGGAGCAGAGCTGTACTGCCGGGAGAGCAGCTTTCATCACAGGACAGAGCGTATTCCGTACAGGGTTGAGCAAGGTGGGAATGCCAGGAGCCAGAGTGGGAATTCATCCCGAAGACCCTACAATCGCCGAACTGCTGAAACCGCTGGGTTATGCCACAGGACAGTTTGGAAAGAACCATTTTGGAGACCGGGACGAATATCTGCCCACCAACCATGGTTTCGATGAATTTTATGGCAATCTCTACCACCTGAATGCTGAAGAGGAACCGGAAAACCCTGACTATCCCTCTGAGAAAGATTTCCCCAATTTCCGGAAGAATTATGGCCCAAGGGGTGTAATCCACAGCTATGCCGACGGCCGCATCGAGGATACAGGCCCGCTGACCAGAAAACGCATGGAAACCGTAGATCTGGAATTTCTGGATGCAGCCATTGATTTTATCAAACGCAAGCATGCGGCTGGAAAACCGTTTTTTGTCTGGTTAAATACAACCTGGATGCATTTCAGGGTACATATTCCAGAGAAGATTAAAGGGCAGTCTGGACGCTGGCAATCGGAATACCATGACGGCATGATTGAACATGACCGACAGGTGGGGGTAATTTTGAATTTACTGGACGAACTTGGCATTGCAGAAGACACTATCGTTGTCTACAGCACAGACAACGGGCCCCATATGAATACCTGGCCCGATGCAGCCATGACTCCGTTCCGCAATGAGAAAAACTCCTGCTGGGAGGGAGCTTTCCGCGTGCCTGAGGTAGTGCGCTGGCCTGGCAAGATTCCGGCAGGCATGGTTTCTAACGAGATTGTGAGCCATCTTGACTGGCTGCCCACTTTGCTTGCAGCAGCCGGAGAGCCGGATATCAAGGAAAAGCTCAAAAAAGGCTACAGAGCAGAGGACAAAACTTTCAAAGTGCATCTCGACGGCTATAACCTGCTTCCCTACCTGACCGGAAAAGAGGAAAAATCTCCACGTATCGGGTTCTTTTACTTCTCTGACGATGGAGACCTGGTAGCTCTCAGATATGACAACTGGAAAATGGTCTTTATGGAGCAGCGAGCCACCGGTACATTACAGGTCTGGGCTGAACCTTTTGTCCCGTTGCGAATACCGAAAATATTCAACCTGCGTACAGACCCTTATGAGAGGGCGGATCAGACCTCAAACACCTACTACGACTGGTTACTGGACCACGCGTTCCTGCTGGTGCCATCCCAGAGTGTTGTGGCAGATTTTCTGGAGACATTCAAAGAATTTCCTCCACGCCAGAAAGCGGCCAGCTTTACCGTTGATCAGGTGATGGATAAGCTTTTGCAGGGAATCGGAAGCACCTAAGTTAAAGCTTTATCTGAAATAGAAATCTGCGGGAAATGGGGATATAATAAAAAATGGGAATATAATAAATCAATAACGAGCAGCTTAACTGCAGTTTGTAAAACGAAGTTCATATATATTATAAATTTTAAAATTATAAAATAATACATATTTAGTACTGCATATTTATCCATTTATTTATGTGGGGGAAAATTTCTGGGCAGCCTGAAGAGAGCCATAGCTTAGACTATAATTGGAAACAGTTCCCAGTGTCACAGGTTGTCGGGATCGATAGGCTAACAGTACAATCTTCCCAAATTCAATAACACGATAAATAAGCGGGATTCAAGGGTATATATTCAGTAAGCAAAAGGAGTGATTATTGATGAGACGAATTATGGGCGGTCTCAGGGGCCGTGGAGAAGAAAGCATACAACGCTACAAAATGCATGAAAAACTTGTTTCCATAGGAGACGACTACTGGATAGAAAATGAAACTGGAAAAAGGGAATTCTATGTGGACGGCAAAGCTCTTCGCCTGCGCGACACCCTGATTATCAAGGATGTGCAGGGTAATGAGGTATACAAACTCCAGGAGAAACTTCTCAGGATAAAGGATACGATGGGCGTCCAGGATGCGGATGGAAAAACAGTTGCAACGATCAAAAAAGCTCTGATCTCACCTCTTCGCGACCGCTGGAAAGTTGAAGTCGCAAACGGACCTGAGATGGATGTCCAGGGTAATATTTTAGACCATGAGTATAAGATTGAAGCCGGGAGGGAAAAAGTTGCAGAGGTCTCAAAAAGATGGTTCCGGATAAGAGATACCTATGGTGTGGAAATTGAGCCCGGACAGGACAATGCGCTTATCCTGGCGATAGCAGCTGCGCTCGATCAGATGGCCCACTGATAAGATAGGTTGGAGAAGGATAGGTTAGACTTTTTTATTAAATTCCTTAAAACAGGAGTCTGCCAATGAAAGTTGTAAGGTTTATTGCAGGAATGCGTTTCTTTGTGTTGATTCCAGTGATAGGGCTGGCGATTGCTGCCTGCGTCTTATTTGTTAAAGGCGGCATAGATATTATTCACTTCATGGGAAATCTCATTACCGGAATGTCAAAAGAAGGTCCAGAAGGAAATGTCATTGTTGAAATTGTGGAGACCGTACACCTATTCTTAGTCGGTACGGTGCTTTTCCTTACATCTTTCGGGTTATACCAGTTGTTTATCCAGCCGCTACCTTTACCAGAATGGGTGAAAATAAACAATATTGAAGAGCTAGAATTAAATCTCGTGGGGCTTACTATTGTCGTACTTGGGGTTAATTTCTTGAGCATTATCTTTGAACCGCAAGGGACAGATTTAGCAGTATATGGAATAGGCTATGCTTTACCCATTGCAGCTCTTGCTTACTTCATGAAAGTACGTTCACATATCAGCAAAGGGAGTGGTGAAGGGGAACAAACGAAAACCATAGGCGAAGTGACCTCTGTAAACAGCGAATCAAATTGGTTAACAAACAAAAAGAGAGACTGAAGTCAGATAAATTGTCTCACTTTTCTTCTTTGCAGATCGTTCTTAGTTCCTGTGTAGATCAGCAATTGCTTTTAATTGCGTTTTGTTGATAATATCGTATTAAGTTCTCAGGATCATTTTAATAAGGATTATTTAATAATAGGGAGGCAGATTTATATTACCCAAAACAGTATGCATGGAATAAGATTACTCTTTTTACTGTTGTTGACGGTACTTATTTTGCCTATTGCTCCGGCAGCTTCGGAGTTTAATTATCCAAGAATTTCAGATCATCCCTGGGATCATTCCCCTATCACCGTATATATAGATAACAAAAGTGTTCCTCCAAATTATAGTCCTACCTATTACACACAGGTACAAAAAGCTCTGAATTACTGGGAAGAAGGCGGAAATGGAAAACTGGAGTACACACCTGTTTTTAAAATTGTGGATTCCGAAAAAGCTGATATCAGAATAAGATGGGTAGAAGATCTTCAGAAAGAACATGGTGTTCCTCCTGGAGTTGCAGGTGATGCCATTCCATATATTGTCAATGGGCGATTTATACGCGTAGATATAACGCTTGGAGTTGGATTTTCTCAATGGGGAGAGTGGGTCTCATATAGTGATACTGCAATGCTCGCAATTGTAAAACATGAATTAGGGCATGCTCTGGGGTTAGATCACAGCAATGACAAGCAGGACATTATGTATCCAACAAATGAGCAGATAAATAACACAAATCCTATTCTGAGTAAGTACGGTTCACTTTTGCTTTTTGCCATTTACGCCATTCTTGCTATTGCTGTCTTCCTCTCTGTAAGCTACATATTAGGACGCGTTGCGAAATAAAAGCTCATCAGAAAAGTGATGATTACCAGCTGTAACTTCCACAATAGAGAGGAGTTAATTGAATGAATACTGCTGACAAAACCACTTCTAGCCTAAAAATAAAAACTCTGCTTAGTTTTGTAAAGCTGATTGCCATCATTGTTTTGTTCCTTTTTGCTCCTGCAGGTTCATTTAATTTTTGGCAAGCGTGGATTTATTCAATTATATACGTTGTATCATCAGCGATAGTTACTTTTTACTTATGGAAAACAAACCCTGAACTTCTGGCTCGTAGGGTTAATGCAGGGCCAGGCGCTGAAAAAGAAAAGATTCAGAAGATTACACATTTTTTTGTTATCTTATTATTTATTGCCTTTCTCGTTATTTCCGCATTTGACCATCGTTTTGGTTGGTCGCATGTCCCTTTCTACATTGTCGTTCTGGGCGACGTTCTTGTAGTGTCAGGATTTTTTCTATTCTTTCTTGTCTTCAGAGAAAACGCTTTTGCATCTTCAATCGTTGAAGTAACCACTAATCAAAAAGTGATAACAACTGGACCTTACAGCATAGTCCGCCATCCCTTGTATGTGAGTGGTCTCATTATAATGTTAGGCACTCCCTTAGCGCTTGGATCGTGGTGGAGCTTGCCTATATTTATTCCCTTTACTTTGGTAATAATCTGGAGACTTCTTGATGAAGAAAAGTTTCTATCCAAAAATCTACAAGGCTATAAAGAATACTGTCAAAGAGTTCATTATAGATTAATTCCGTTTTTGTGGTAAGTTAATTCTATTATATATTGTCATCAATTAATTAACTCAGCAATTAATCAAAGCTTACTCATCTTGACGGCAAATTCAGGAAAAACTCATCTTGATGGCAAATTCAAGAAAACATTGCAGAATTGAAGGACATGTTCAACCAGAAGTCAACAGCCTATTCATCTTCAATGAATTTTTATTTCAGCCTGATATCAAGCTGCTTGCAGAGATGTAAGCCAGCATAAATTTGATTATCGCATGAATTAGCTGATGTATCTAAAAGGGATTAGGTACCATGAATAACACATCAAGAAAACCCTGGCCTATTTCACTGGGAATTTTTGCTATCTGGCTGATTGTTGTTGTGGGGGGAGGACTGCTGCAGGTTAAAGGCCAGCCCACTCAGCTTGATGAACTGGTTAAAAGTCAGCTTATTTATGGAGTGCTTACTGCAATAGTCTTTTTGTCTGTGGCAATTACCTATTTTAACTGGTGGGATCAAGTAGGGTGGAAAGGTCCGAATGATTCACGGAACTTGCGCCTATTATGGCTACCGGCCCTGTTCCTTTTCATCATGCTACTGATAGTTTTATCTACAGGCCTGCCACCAATCCGGATACTCTTAATTGTAATTATAAACACCCTGATGGTAGGCATCAGCGAAGAGTTGATGTTTCGAGGTGTATTATTTCATGGGGCTTCATCGTCATTTGGAATCTGGCGTGCAGTGTGGATCACAGCAATTGTTTTCGGTTCGGTTCATACGTTAAACAGCTTAATAACCGGAGACTTTAATGCAAGCGTATTCCAGGCTTTTTTTGCAGGTATGTTTGGAGTCTGGGCAGTAGCCTTGAGGATCCGCCTCGACACTGTAATTCCTTTAATCATTATTCACTGGCTGTGGGACTGTCTGGCATTTCTGACAGGTTCCTCTGCAGGGCTGGTGTTGTTACTCTTTTCGTTTATTCTATTCTTATATGGTATCTGGCTATTACGGGGCTTTCGATCAACCGTTGCGCCGGTTGATCACGCCGATAGGGCTCGGGGATAAGGTTATCAAACTTAAATGGTGTCAGGGTTTTCGGTCAAGCCTTTTATGAAAATGATTGCGGGCAAGCAGTTTTTTAAAAAGGCTTGCGCTTAAGCAGTTTTTTGAAAAGGCTTGATTTTCAAACACAGGTGGTCGCCTGACCCTGCTGGAGAAGCCTATGTTAGCAATAAGCTTTAAACAGGTTTTCCAGGAATATCCAGACTTTCTCAATCGAAGGAATGAAGATCCTTTCCGAAGGTGAATGCGCATCTTTGATCGTTGGCCCGAAAGAAATCATTTCCATGCCTTCATGTGCCGAACCGATTATTCCGCACTCAAGCCCTGCGTGAATCACTTCGATCTCAGGCTCTTTTCCAAATGTCTCGGTATAAACTTGCTTGCATTTTAAGAGCAGTTCTGATTTCGGGTTGGGCTCCCATGCAGGATATCCGGGCTCATGTTCAACCCATGCGCCTGCGAGCTTTGCGATTGCTTCCACCTTTCCGCTAATTTCGGCCAGCCTGAGGTTGTTTGAACTGCGCTGGCTTGACACGATTATTACTTCATTTCCAGCTGTCCGGACTGTTGCAAGATTATTTGAGGTTTCGACAAGCCCATGAATAGTCTCCGACATCCTGTAAACCCCGTGAGGCAGACCCATAATCAATTCTATAAGTTTTTCTTCAGTCTCTGGCGAAAAGACTCGAACATGAGACACTTCCTCTCTGGGGATCTTATCTTCTGTAACTTCAAAGATCATTTCTCTACTAATTTCTTCAAGATTCAAAATAAGTCCAGGATCGGTCTTTATATATTCAGCCTTAAACGCCTTTCTGATACTTGACACGGCTTCTTCGGCTTTTTCGAGTTTTTCCCTGTGGAGTGCAATAAAGGCTTCTGCAGTACTGGGAATTGCGTTATGGACACTGCCTCCATTTAGCAGGACAAGCCTCAGATCTGCCCCAAGTTTTTTCCTTACCTCATCCAGGGCAAGAGAGAGTAGCTGAATCCCATTTGCGCGTTGTTTGTTGATTTCAGTCCCGGAATGCCCACCTTCCAGTCCCTCAATAGAAAGTCTGAAAAATTTGAATAAATTTTCTTCTTTGAAATCAAGTTCTTCCCACTCAACAGGAAGTGTGATCAGCGAATTCTGCCCGCCTGCACATCCTATTACAAAAATGCCTTCATCCTCGGAGTCAAGGTTCAGAAGCATTTTTCCTTCAAAAAAGCCAGTTTCAAGTCCTCTCGCTCCTGTTAGGCCTGTTTCCTCGTCCACAGTAAAAAGCAGCTCAAGTTGTGGATGCCCGATTTCTCCTTTCTTCCCTGCTTCTGCCAGCACCAGTCCAAGTGCAAGGGCAATCCCATCGTCCGCACCTATGGAAGTTCCATCTCCTCGCATCCAGTCCCCGTCGCAAATACATTTTATAGGGTCTCTGGAAAAGTCGTGTTCGGAATCCTTACATTTCTCGCAGACCATATCCATATGCCCCTGCAGAATAAGTGTGGGAGAGTTCTCATACCCAGCCGTTGCAGGGACTTTGATAAGCACATTGTTTAAGGAATCGGCTTTTACCTCAAAACCTCTGGACCGGCACCACTCCTGCAGCCAGGTTGAAATCTGTTCTTCATGCTTTGAACGTCTCGGAATTTTATTGATTTCTTCAAAGACTTCAAGGATCTGTTGAGTTTTAGGATGCATAGGGATCAATTTTTAATTTTTTATAAAAATTACATATAGGGTTATTTCTAGGGTTGTCTTAGGAGTTATTGATTGTTATCAGGGTTATTATTAGGTTGCTATTAAGGTGCCATTTATTTAGTTTACGGATCCACATATTTTTATAATTTATTGAAAGCTGTTATGTAGCTTGAATAAGTTTGAATAATATATCCGAATTATAAGTATTCAGCCTGGATAAAACAATATCAATAGCCATTGTTATTAAGATTCAACGTACAAATTTTTTAGAATGAATTTTCTTTGATTGTAGGCGATTGATTATGCTTTTTATTTGTTCATCAGTCAGTTATTAAACTCCTTGTTTTTATCAAATCGATATCAATCAACTTTTGACTGTGTCCGTGAGTTATTGATCAATTCTAAAAAGCAGATATATCTAATATTTGAAGAAAAATATAAAGAGATTATTCTGCTTATGTTTTTCAATAACTTCCACCTACAATCCCATTTTCCTCAACTGTTAGGAATAAATCACACTGTAACTAGCTTTCTCCAGCAATAAAGCGCGTATATATAATGATATCAAATATAATACTTTTTAGTATTTTTGTAATGTTTATGTTATTTTTAACGAAAAAAATATCTTCCTAAATAATAAAATATATGAAAACAATAGTGACGATTTCTTGGAATCTGCAATTCAGTTAAAATTAGTCCCTTAGTTTTTTTTGTTTTCCTGTTCTGCCTGAACGAGCGTGAAATTCGTTGAATAACATGCACAAAAATATGAAAGTTATTTCAAGTATTTTCATGCCAAAGAAAAAGTATCTTCTGTTTGCTACAAACAAAAAAGCAGAACTAATTGAGAAATTTGAAAAGATGATTCCTGAAGAATATAGAAAACGATGGAATATAGAAACTGGATATAGAAACTGGATATAGAAACTAGATATAGAGTGAAAAACGAGTTCGGTATACGATCATATACAAAATCTCCAGTAGCAAGAGTATTGTTTTTCATTATTCAATGCATCATGTACAATGTACTAAATATGCTAAAGTCAGTTCTAGAGATTACAGCTTATGAGCTAAAATCATCAATAAAATTTGGGCATGTTATTCGAAGAATAATGTTATTCGAAGAACATAATGTGCGTTTTTCAGAAGAAATAGCTTCATTCTTTATAGAGCCACGAATCTTAGGTTTGGCTTTTTCACCTTTGAGTAAGTTGATTTCATCTCAAAGTATCTGGTTCTTTCCTGAAGGAATTCAATTTTCTCATTCTGTTTTTCAATGAAAAAAACAAAATACGAAAAGCTTTGGCATATATTTCATCTTTAATTTCATCAGGATTGATGCCCAGTGAAACAAGCAATTGTTTTAAAGCTTCAAGTTCCATTTTCTACTCCAAGATATGATGAAGAAAAATGGAGCAATTATTATATTTTTCTGCAGTTGAAAAATCCATTAAATTTGAAGAGGATATGGAAAAACAAAAAAAGGAACAGTGAGAATCTTGATAGAACAGTCTCAGTTAATCTATTTTATTGCAGCCTCTGCGGCACTTACGCTTCTTCCGGGACCTGATATTCTATTCGTAATTACCCAGAGCATTTCGCAGGGCAAAAAGGCAGGAATTGCAACAGCATCCGGCCTCTCTACAGGCGTACTCGCCCATACGACCGCAGCCGCAATCGGAGTTTCTGCCCTTGTATATAAGTCTGCTCTTGCTTTTGAAATTGTAAAATACGCAGGTGCAGCTTATCTGCTCTACCTTGCCTGGCACGCCTTAAAAGAAAGTGAAGAGCTAGTATCTTCGGCTCCTGTTAGGGAAACCAATACCTTTGCCCTCTACAAGCGTGGGATCTTTATGAACATTTTAAACCCTAAGGTTGCTCTATTCTTCCTCGCCTTCCTGCCCCAGTTTGTAAACATAGGTTCGGGAAATGTCCCCATGCAGATGATATTTATGGGAATAATTTTCATGGTTCAGGCCTGGCTGATCTTTTCCGCTGTTTCGGTTTTTGCCGGAACCGTTGGCGAGAGAATACTACGGAAGCCAGGAGCTGGCAGGTATATTAACTGGGGAAAAGCCGGAATTTTCACATTCATTGGAATAAAACTTGCATTATCTCATAAATGAATCAGAAAGCAATGAGAATTATGAAAGTTAGTAGTATGAAAGTTAGTAGTATGAAAGTTAGTAGTTAAAACTGGAAATTGTTAAAAAAACTAACCTGAACGCCGTTTAATTGCAGCTGGCCTTCTGGCAGAAACAAAGTTAGAATAGACTATCATTAAGAGAATCTACAAAAATACAGTTAAAAATGTAGGACTTACACACTTGAAGAACAAAATCAATTACGGCAAAGACTGTAAATTAACGTCACATTTTAAACAGTTAATGGTCTGATGCTGTTGACTTTTCAGTTCAACTGCATAAGTCCTAAAATGAAAACATTGAGTTCCACTATTCAGGCTCAACTACTCAAAAATTTCAATAATCACATCTGGTTTTATTTTTTAAGTAAAGAATATTCATACATTATAAAGAATTAGATAGATTGTTCAATTTTTCCATCTGGTACACTGTGGAATTTTTAAAATCTTCGGCCTCTATAACAGGAAACACGTCAATCTGGCATAAATCAGTAAATGGCAAATTATAAGCCAGATAATCTTTGACAGTTTCTACGTCAAATAGAGTTATTACACGCCCTCCTCCTGCATCAAACCACTGGTTAATAACCTTTAACCCATCTGGAAAAACCGTGTTTTCGACCTGTTCCCATCGCTTAAATAGCTCTATAGTATTCTTAGGGTCAAAGGTTGTTATGTCTAACAATAACATATTTTTATTTCCTGATCTGGTCTTGTAATCTATACTAATTTTATATGTACAATATCACGCATTTAACTTATAAATATTTTGCATAGAGATGAAAGATTATATTAAAATGATTAGCTTTTCCTTTCTACTCAAAGGTTGTTTAAAGCTTTAAAAAAAAGCGGAACAGTTTGAAATTTATGAAATAATGTAGTAATATCTGATATCTTAAAACTTGAGGTTTACTGGCTCAATATTTATAATACTTTCATACTTTATCTGGCTTGCTGGAGTTAACTCCGAATCTTGTTTTTCCTGTAGATGTTTTTCCTGTAGATGTTTTTCCTGTAGATGCTTTTCCTGTAGATGTTTTTCCTGTAGATATTGCTGGCTCTCGACTTGCAGCTTCGTCTTCGACAGGTGTGTTAATGTCCAGAACAAAAGTTTAAACCATGATGTTTATTGTGTTTGATTTTATACATTGAGTGCGTAATATAAATTTAAATGGAACACTGCCTATTATCGAATTGCATAAATGATTTGAATTTTAAAACAGCCTGAATTTTAAAACAGCCTCTGAGAAAATTTTATCATCGAATCTCTCCCATGGTTTTTTTAGCTGTCTGGATTTCTGCGATTCAGTATCAAAATCCAGTGATGAACATAAAATAAAAAACCACTAGATTTTGTAACCCACTTTCCGCAGTAAATTTTCAAATTTCATGATTATTCTTGCTATTGATTTTCAATCTAACATGGATTTATTGAACTTTTATGTGGGAGGTAAAAATCCACGGACGAGAAAAAATCCATGGAAACGAGGAACATCCATAGAATACAAGATTATGGATATTATAGCAGGCGAAATGAGCGTTTTGAACCGGGGTGACAATTTTGAAGAAAAATATCAGCAGTATTTTCAAAAACTGAAAAACGATACTGCATACAAAAAAACATTTTGTAAATATGAAAAAACGATTGTAATAGACGTTTTCATCGAAAATGAATTTCACGATGAATTGAAGGAATATGAAAACAATAGAAAAATTGAATAAAAACAGGCATATAAGGACTTATTATAGGTTGCTTAACAAGATATAACAGTTGAATAGGCGACTAAAATAGAAAGAGTTATATGTTTATGTGGACATATCGATATTGTGGGCCAACCCAAAGTATGTATCAAGACCAAACAAAAAATCCTGTGAACTATCTCAGCCGATTTCGAATCTTCGCTATTAGGAAGCCGGAATTCGCATCGGCCAGCCCACGTTTTTTTCTTTTTTACGATTTCGTTTTAAGCGAAATTTAACGCATTACAATGTGAAATAAAATATAAAGTGTTTTAAAGGAGTGTGTGATTCGATATTATCACAGAGGATTACTCTGGAAATTTCAGCGACATATAACGAACCGTTCCTGAATGTTATTTGGTATATCCAGGTTCTCAGCAAGCACAAGTACCTCATTGGCTTTACTGTCATTATTCCGGTCAAGAACCGCATAAAATTTTCCACATTTCCTACTTCCTACAAAGATTAATTGGAACGGTTCTAAGGATGGCATAAGCTACAAAAATAAGTGCAATGACTGCAAAAAAACCAAGTATTACCTTTGTTTCCTTCATTTCCCCCACCATCTTGCTTGAAATTAATTTTCAAATCAGAAGGCTTTTTAAATATTCCTCAAATTTCCCCTTTTTAAAACTGGAAAGCACAGGACTGAAGTGATCTCTAAATTCTATATTCCTCGGCTTTATAAAAATATTTTTTCAAAAAAATAGAGAAAAGTTTATATTATTTTTGACCTTACTGATTAAAACTCGTAAAAATTTGAGATATTTGGTAAAAATATTAAACCTAGTTATGCTAAAATTTTTCCAATCTCAGGTTTTCAAGATAAAATTGACCTAAAAGTTTCTCAGGGTAGTTACCAGGATAGAGTAAGTAAAAGTAAAGCCGGAAAAGAAGGGAGAACTCGTCCGTTAATAAATTCTGATGTTTTGATGTTTTAATTATAGATTTCTCCACTGCGGGTAAAGTTTTCATTTTCACTCAATCGTAGACTACCGGTTTTTCTAGCCGCGACGTTGTGCCTGGCAAATAAGACATCGAGGTAATAGCCAGTCTGCCTCTGGATAACGTTAGCCAGTAGCAGCAGTGTTACCCTGAAAATACGAGTTCAACGAATAAAAATAAAGAGGATGAGTAACGTGAAAATAAAGAAAACACTCAAGGCAACGATCCTGTTCATTTTCATAACTCTGGTTCTTTTTGCTTCAGGCTGTACTGAAAAAAACCTGAGTGCCGAAGATATTGCAACCCAGATGCTGGAGAAACAGGACAGCATTCAGGATTATTCGTATACAATGCACGCTACTTACTACACCGGGGAAAAGACTATAGAAACCGAATTTAAAACCATATACAAGAAACCTCATATGATTAAGAACTTTATACAGGAACCCGGAAAGGAAGAAGAGACGCTTGTACTTTCAGATAGAGAATTCCGGTGGACCTATACCCCAGATACAAATACAGTAATGAAAACAAAGCTTCCCAAAACTCCTGAAATGACTAAAAGTAACTATCTGACTCTCATAGGAATTACCCTCAATGATACGAATATCTCTGTACTTGGAGTTGAGAAGCTTGATAATAGGGAAACGTATCTTCTAAAGACAAGTCCTAAAGAAACCGGGGAAAGTGCTGCACAATACTACATGAAAGTCTGGGTAGATAAAGAAACATGGATGCCTCTTAAGTACGAGATGTATGATAGTAGCGGAAACCTGACAGCAAAAGTTGAAATATTGGATCTTAAGGTTAACTCAGGAATTCCGGATTCAGAATTTGTTTTCAATATTCCTGATGGCGCTGAAATAAAAACAACAGGTTAATACTTTCACTCGACTTCCTCAAACCTTTTTTATATTTTTTTCATATCTGAGATTGATGCCTGTTTCCAGCTCGAAAATAAATCCTCCTGAAAGGCGAATTACCTTCCACGCGGATATGGACAGTTTCTTTGCGTCGGTTGAGGTCAGAGAAAGGCCGGAACTGAAAGGGTTGCCTGTAGTTGTGGGCTCTGACCCGAAAGGAGGGTCAGGAAGGGGAGTTGTGAGCACCTGTTCGTACGAAGCGCGGAAATACGGCATTCACTCCGCAATGCCCATTTCGCAGGCTTACAGGCTCTGCTCGGATGCGGTTTTTTTGCCTGTGAACATGAAGCTCTACGTGGGCGTCTCGGCAAAAATAATGGAACTTTTGAAGGGATTTGCAGACAGGTTTCAGCAGGTCAGTGTGGATGAAGCTTATCTTGTACCAGGACCCGAGATCACAAATTTTGAAGAGGCCGCCCTTTACGCTCTCAGGATCAAGGACGAGGTACAGAAGCAAGAAGGAATTACCTGTTCAGTCGGAGTCGGGCCTAACAAATTAATCGCAAAAATCGCTTCTGGCTTCCAGAAGCCTGATGGGCTTACCGTTGTCAGGCCCGAAGATGTAAGGGAATTTCTTTTTCCGCTGCCAGTTTCAAAAATTCCAGGAATAGGGGGAAAAACGGCTGATACACTGAAATCGATGGGCTTAAACAGAGTGGAAGAACTTGCAAACTGTGATGTACAGCTTCTTTCTGGAAAGTTCGGAAAAATGGGACTTCGCATGAAGCAACTGGCAAACGGGCTTGATTTTGGGGAGGTTCGGGAAAAGGAAAGTGTAAAATCAATCAGCAGGCATGGAACCTTTGCTGAAGACACCAGTGACCCTGTAAAAATCATCAGGTCTCTTGACCTGCTTGCTGAAAGTGTGCATAGATCCCTCCTCAAAAACAGGTTCCTTTTCAAAACCGTAACTCTTACCGTACGTTTCGAGGATTTCTCTACCTATACACGCTCAAAAACCATCCCCATCTGGACTTCAGACATCTTTGTAATCAAAAAGACAGCCATGCAGCTACTCTCCGAATTTATAGGAAATCGAAAGCTCAGGCTAGTAGGCATAGGAGTCACCAAACTCCGCGAAAGGGACGAAAAGCAAACCCTAATAACAGATTTTTAACATGAGCCTTTTCAAAAAACTGCTTGCCCGCAACCCTTTTCAAAAAACTGCTTGCCCGCAACCCTTTTTAAAAAAGGCTTGAGCGAAAACCCCAAGAAACGTTTGAGTTTGAAAATCTTATATCCAAACCCTATCGGCGTGATCAACCGGCGCAACGGTTGCGGCTCAACGGTTGGTTTGAAACAGTCATACTTATATTTTAATAATAGAAAGCTAATTAGGTTTGATGAAAAAAGCTGTAAAGATGGCTCTTGCCCTTCTCATAATTGCTGTTCTGACTGTTCTTATTGCTTATGCTACACTTCCTTATTTAAATTATATTTTTGGGGCTTTGATCCTTTTCGTTATATTTCGTCCTTTATACCATTTTCTCATAAGAAAACTAAAGATTCGGAAGCAATTCGCAGCCGTAATTGTAATAATAATTTCTATCTTTGTTGTACTGGTTCCTCTTTACTTTCTTTTGAATACAATCATCGACGAAATCGAACAGCTTTTAGTTAATCAGGCATCCATTCTCGCGTCTATTGAAGCTGGAGGTCACTTTTTAACTGATTCCCTCTTAAGACTGAATATTCCTATAGATGTATTCCAGGCCAAAATTGAAGAAAAAGCAATGGAACTTGCTTCACAGGCCGTTAATTACACAAGCCTGTTTATTGTGGGGTCAATCCAGAGTATAAGCCATCAGTCCATCGGGCTATTGATAATGTACTTTCTGCTTTACTACCTCTTTACTGAAGAAAATTCGGATTTTATGCGCCAGGTCTCTGTTGCAGTTCCTTTTAATGAAGAAAATACAGCCACTCTTCTGGATGAGTTCCGGAAAATGGTTCGGACGACTCTTATCGCCAGCGGGGCAGTTGCTCTTGTCCAGGGTGGAATTCTAACTATCGTATTTGTTATCTTTAATATCCAGGGAGCTTTCCTCTGGGGCTTCATTGCAGCAATTCTATCCTTTTTGCCTGTTGTCGGAGCACCTTTAGTCTGGGTTCCTGCAACTATTGTCCAGTTTTTCCAGAAAGACTATACTGCAGCGATCTTTATACTTGCTGCGGGGATTTTTATAAGTGTTATTGACAATTTCCTCAGGCCCATTATCCAGAAAAGAGTTGGAGAAATCCATCCATTTCTGTCCTTGCTTGGGGTTGTCATAGGAGTATCACTTTTTGGACTGTTAGGAATCGTTATAGGCCCCCTCTTGCTCTCCTACTTTGTTCTGACCGTACAGATGTTTTCCAGAGAATACCTTTCTGGAAAGGAGTGAAAATGTGCAGATCGAAATACTTGGTTGTGAGTCCTTTGGAGCAAGATCCCTTGCCTGCGTTGTAAAGACGGACGATAGAACAATCCTGATCGATCCCGGAGTTGCGCTTGCACGCCTACGTTCAGGCCTGCTTCCTCACCCAATAGAAGTTGCTGCTGCTTTCAGGATAAAGGAAAAAGTTCTTTCTGCATTTGGGCAGGCTACAGATGTTGTTATCAGCCATTTTCACGGTGACCACATGCCAATGAGGGCTGAAGATCCGTATCAACTCCCGATGGAAGCTCTCCCTTCGCTTGACGGGATAAACTTCTGGTGTAAAGGCCCGGAAAAAATCTCAGGCCTGTCTTCAAAGCGGAGGCGTGAACTTTCAGATTTTCTGGGTTTACCTCTCCCGGCTTCGGAAGGCATGAAGTCTGGCAATATGGAGTTTTCTTCTCCTGTCCCTCATGGGACCAGGGAAAAAGGTTTCGGGACTGTAATGATGACCCGGATCTGCGAAGGAAACGAGGTTTTTGTCCATAGTTCTGACATCCAGCTTCTGGACAGAGAAGCAGTTCTCAAGGTGCTTGCCTGGGAACCCACAATTGTTTTTGCCTCAGGCCCTCCTCTTTATCTTTCACACCGCGTCCCTGAAGCAGGAAAAGAAGCCTTGGAAAATGCTCTCCTTCTAGCCAGGCATGTTGATACCCTGATTCTGGACCACCATCTGCTCAGGTCTTTTGAAGGATACAGCTGGTTAAAAGAACTGGCCGGAATGGTTGATACCCGCATCCTCTGTGCTGCAGAGTTTATGGGAAAGACCCCGAAACTTCTTGAGGCTCAGAGGAAAAAACTTTATGAAAAAGCTCCCGTACCTTCAGGCTGGCACGAAGCCTATTCAAAGGGTAAAGTAGGTTTTGAGGAATTTCTCTGACAGTGAGGGATTTCTCTGACAGGGCAACTGGAAGAAATAAAAACACCACTAATTAGCAGGTTTTACTTCATGAACTAAAATTCGTTGTAAGTCAAACCTTGAGCTTGATCTTTTTTGTGCATAAGTTTTTATTTTCTGTTCTAAAGCCCAATTATAGACAAATTTACAAGCTCCAAAATGAACTTTTATAAGTTTTTATTGATTTTTGTTAGGTAGATTTAGTATTTATAGGCTTTTAACATCTTATAGTAATAGGTTTTAAAAAAGGAAATAATTTTTGTTAAAATTTATTTTTTGAAGTTGACGGTTTTCATCCCCCACCTGCCACCTTCCGGTTCTCACCAGAAGCTGTCGAGGAAGGGGATTTCACGCCTTAGAGTAAAACACTTGATAGTTCTACGAAGGTTGGAAACGCCTTACCCTACAGTGTTCAGTCCGGATAACTTTCTGGCTGCTCGGTCCAGAACGCCGGAGTATCTCCATTCTGCTTTCCTACTTCCATAAAGTACTTGTTATTGTAATAATACCAGACTTTTACAGCCGGATATGTACTTTCCAGGTAATCATCATAATTGATTTCTGATACATCCGCAGATACTAGAGAGCAGTTGTCGTCATCGTAGTATGGTCCTTCAGTTGGGTCAAGTGGGAACCATTCCCCGTTTTCATAAACTTCTACCCAGGCGTGCCCACCACTGACATTTCCAAAATCTACTTTCCCTATAGCCACACGCACAGTACTTTCATTATATTCTCCCGAAGAAATCAGCAGGGATGCAAGAGTGTTTGCCTGTTCCTCACAATCACTGACAGGTTCTCCATAATCCGGATTGCTGGAATAAGTAGGGGTTTCGTCAAGAAACTCTGTTGGAGTAAGCCATTTTTCATCTACGCCGTTCAGGGTCTCATCGGATACCCAGGTCCACGATAAAGCGGCTTGATAGATCTCGTACTTATCGTCAAGACCATTTTCTTCAAGGTAAGAAGTTACAGCATCTGCGTATGGGGTAACACAGGATTGATAATAGGAAGTGTTTTGCTGCGTTATGTTTTGTTCATCCAGAAAACTCCTCGCTCTCATGTTAGGAGGCATCCCTCCTGAATTTCCTTCTCTGGAGACAACCGGGGGTAACTGTTGAGATCTTCCGTTATTATAAGTTGGTTGGAAATTTTGTGGCATATTTCTGTTTCTGTCTCCAGGAGACAGAGAAAATCTCGAATTCAAGTTTTGAAACTCATGTACTCCACTTTCCACAGTACTTACGAAATTGCAGTACTGAACTTCAAGATTCTGAGGTTCAACAAATACCCAATCTGAAGCATTCCTGTATTCTGGGCTACTTCCGATTTCTACGTTTCTAGCGCTCGCACCAGTACAAAAAAATATAGCCAATATAAGAGCAGCTGTCAAAATTAGATTCATTTTTCTCATTCAATCATCTACCAGCATGTTTTGTAATTTCCTTCATATCCTCACACTGATTTTTTCAGTTCATGATTCAACATGTCAAAAGCCCATTTCTGAAACTCAGGTTCTGAAGTTTTCTCGTAATATTCACAAATTTTTTTCTTAGTGTAAAGCATATTTTTTCCGCAAATTTTCTATATAGGCTAAGAATTTCTGAATGGAAGCAGGAGACGAAAAATAAAGAAGTCTTCAAAGTTTTATTGAGGTTAAACCGTGACTCTTTAACTGATTTAAAATATTCTCAAATAAATTCAGTGAGTCCAGCAACTCATTCAAACTCTTGATTACCGGTACTGCGATATCTGATAATCTACACCTTCCGTTTTCTTCTTCGCTTCAAATTAAGCAGGAAATTAAGAAAGGGGTGATTCCTTTTCTTTTCCGTTTATTCGTATCTCAGTGCATCTACTGGTTTTAACTTTGAAGCCCTGTATGCAGGGATGATTCCTGAGATCACCCCTATTAAAACTGCCAGGAGAAGCCCGAAAACCATCAGGTCAGGAGCAAAATAAATTCCTGAAGTACTGGAACCTCTTCCTCTCATCATTTGCAGACCCAGCATAGGGAAGAGAGTTGAAACACAAGCTCCAAGAATATCTCCAAGGATACCACCAACAAGACCAACCATTGCGGAATTAAAGAGAAAAATCATGAGGATATCCCTGTTTTTTGCCCCAATGGCTTTCATGGTCCCGATCTCCTTTGTCTTTTCCAGGACAGAGGTAAACATCGTGTTTGCAATCCCGACGGCTCCTACAAGCAGGGATACAGCTGCAATAGCTCCAAGAAATAGGGTCATTGAACTCGTCATTTCGGTAACAGACTCAGCCATCGATTTAGAAGCTATCACGGAAAAGTCCCTGTCATCTTCCTTATTAATGTGTCTTGAAACCATGAGTTTATCCACGATATCTTCCATCAGTTCATCAACCAGATCTTCACTCCTGGCTTTCACCGTGATGCTATCATAAACACCTTCTTCTGCGTCATCAAGCAGGTTTACTGCCCCATCGATCGGCATGTAAATGCTTCGGTCTCCACGTCCACCTTCTTCTTCCAGGATACCAACAACGCGCACGGCTTTACTGTTCACAGTTATTACCTGGTTGACCCCTATTTCCTGGTCATAAACTCCACTTGAAACGCCGCTTCCTATAACTGCAACATATTTATCAGCCGGTTCAAGCAATCTTCCGGATTGTGTTTTCAGGGTAGTCATATACTTCCAGACCTGAGGGTCCACACCTGTAATTGAGAGAGTTGCATTTTGTGCTGCGTAAATCACTGATTCACTGCCTGAGATCTGGCCAGCTATGTACTGTATTCCATCCAGACCCTGGAGGGCTTCGATGTCATCATCTGTCAATTCAGCATCTGTTAATGAGCCCCTCATCCCAGAAGAGCCAGGCATGTTGGATGACGCTTTGGTATACCCTGGACTTATGGTTATTTTCGTCAGATCCATTTCGGCAAGCCGGCTCTGCACCTGCTCCTGCATAGCATCTCCAAGGGAGAGGATGCCGACAACAGATCCGATCCCTATAACTATTCCAATAATAGTCAGCCAACTTCGGAGCTTGCTATGCACAAGCATGTTCAAACCCATTTTCAGGTACGTTGAGTTTCTCATCTTGAATCCCTCATTCGTTGCTGGGGTTTTTGCTCAAGCCTTTTTTTAAAAGGCTTGCTGGCAAGCAGTTTATTGAAAAGGCTTATAATTCTCATCTTGCACCCTCCCAGTTTCGATGGAGATTTTCCTTTTCAATCTCGAATTGTCCCTGAACCTGTTTCTGAGTCGTGCTTCTGGTCTTCAGACTTCTTATTTCCCTCACTATTGGTCTGTTTTTTTCGGCGGTAAATGAATAAACCTGCTACTGCAACCGCTATTAAAACAATATAAGTCAGGTATGAACTGAATCCACTGCTGTTACCTGCCGCTCCTTGCCTTCCTAGCCCCTGTGTAGTCACACTTCCGGCAGTCGTTTCGAGTTCTACTTCCTTATCAGCCGTTACTCTTTCTCCTTTTGCATCAGTATACTCGATCTGGATTTTCAGGGGATTGGAACCCATAGAAGTTACATTTTTATCTTTCTCACTTGCTCTTGCAACCCCTGGTGTTCCTCCACTTTCAGCCACTCCAGGACTCTGTGTGCTCACAATATTGAAAGATGCAATTGTATAGTCCCCTTTCTCAAGGTTTCCAACAATCGTTGAAGAACTTCCTGATACCCTGTAACCATCCTGATCAGGGACTGAAACTTTCACGGAATAAGCCATGTTGTTGCCCACGTTTGCAACTGAAAGGGAAACCACTCCCTGGTCACTTTCTGAAAAGGAAACATCAAAATCAGTATTCCCACCAACGAAAAGTCCTGCTGTGGTAGCAATGCTTTTCTCATTTGATTCATAGTCTTCAAATTTGAGGTCCACATCCAGAGTGTAGAGTCCAGGATCTGCGTTTACATCTGCCATTACCGAGTAAGATACGGTTACGGAGTCACCTGCAGCCAGATACTTGATGTACTTTGTATTATCCGAATATACTGGCAGAATCACTCCTTTTGGATCTTTCCAGGAAACTACCATGTTTTTCAGAGGTGAGTTTCCAGTATTTGTTATTATGAATTCCAGAGGTTCTTCCTGTGCCAGATCAATGCTTGCTTTATTTATGGTAACAATCTGCGCGTACTCTTTACCCCTTACCTCAAGCTGGATGGTTTTTGTAGTAGTAATCGTGTTTAATGAGGACCCGCTTT
This sequence comes from Methanobacteriota archaeon, assembly GCA_023399215.1. Taxonomy (GTDB): domain Archaea; phylum Halobacteriota; class Methanosarcinia; order Methanosarcinales; family Methanosarcinaceae; genus Methanosarcina. The sequence continues at coordinate 8,332 of JAEWQJ010000014.1, read as the reverse complement.
CTTTAGCAGTAGTGGTTATATCGATATCATATGTGCCTTCTGAAGCATTGGCATCTGTCATAAGCTTGAATTTAAGGACTGCTGCATCGTCATCATCCTGCCGTGCATTCAGGTAAGAGACCTTTTTTGTGAGATCTTCTCCGGAAACCTTACTGAAAGGATATTCAGGGTTAACTGTGACAGCAATGTCTTTCAGGTTAGCGTTTCCTACATTTTGCACGCTGACAGTGAGTTCAACAGGTTCTCCAGGACGAGCAGCATCAGGATTCTGATTAGTCAGGTTTACCTCCAAATATGCAGATTTGATATCACCATTAGAGGCAAGTGCAGTCCCAGCCCCAAGGTATAAGGACGCTGAAAACAGCAGTAAAAATATTAGTAAAGAGCACTTCGTCATTTTAATTCCTCAATTTAGATTTGCTTCATTTTTCGTACCTCGTTCATTTTTCATACTTTGTTCGTTTTTCGGATGTGTTTCGATTTTTTCAATCTGACCGTCTCGGATGTACACAATTCTTGTTGCATATTTTACAAGTTCAAGGTCATGTGTTACAATAATTATCGTCTTACCTTCACTTTTCTGCAGCCCATCCAGGAAATCCAGGATATAATCCCCTGTTTTACTGTCCAGGTTTCCTGTAGGCTCATCTGCCAGGATTATAGGAGGGTTTACAGCCAGGGAGCGAGCTATTGCAACTCTTTGCCTCTGTCCACCTGAAAGCTGGGAGGGAAGGTTCTTTTTCTTGTTTGAGAGTCCGACAATGTCAAGCAGGTATGAGACTTTTTGTCGGGCCATTTGTCGATTTTCTTCCTGAAATTCCATAGGTAACAATACGTTTTCTTCCGTATTCAGGGTTGGAAGAAGGTTAAAGCTCTGGAATATGAAACCAATCATTTTTCCTCGGACGACGGCGAGTTCGGATTCACTTAGTTCTGAGATGTCTTTTGAATTCAGGCAAACAGTGCCTTTTGATGGCATGTCCAGGCAGCCCAGCAAATTCATAAGCGTGCTTTTTCCACTTCCACTGGGGCCCAGGATTACAAGGAACTCCCCTTCGTAAATCTCAAGATTTATTCCTTTAAGGGCCGCAAACTCAACTTCTCCCATCTGATAAATTTTCCAGACATCGGTCAGTTTGATAAGTGGAACCTCTACTTTCCCGGAGGCATTTCCTGAATCAGGACTTTTAGCAAAATTACGGACTGGACTTCCGTAAGGGATGTTTTTCGCGATCTCTCCGAGATTATCTATTTCGGAATCATTGTCCGATTCACTGTAGAAATCCGCTGCTTTCTCAAGCGACTTTAAAATATATGAGGCATTTAATTTCGTTTTTAATGTCTCTATAATCTTGGTAAGCGCCATACATACCCTCTAAACCATATCCACGCTTCAGAGTTGCCGGATTAATTTTGATTCTGTTCGTATTCTGCCTGAAATACCGAATCTAAAGACACGATGTAATATTTATTATACTGTTATCTGCTTTTTTCTGTTATTTAACTGTCCTTCTCGAATTACAGGATTAGTAACAGGTTAATAGCGATCTGTGTTTTTGAGGCACCTGCAGAATGCACAGTGCCTCACATATGAAGTAGGGATTGATAGCCGATCCGTGTTTTTGAGGCACCTGCAGAATGCACAGTGCCTCTTTTCTGGAGTGTAGGTTTGACTGCTTCCTTCGATCACTTCTCAAATGGGAGAACTTTTGTGCTGATTTAATGGTCACTAAGAGTGGCGAGGTATCCTGTTTCTATTTGCTCCGTTCCCATTGAGTTATACAGGATTAAAGGCATCTGTCAGATGCAGATGCCTTACCTGTCAGTTTTTAGGAGAAGGCAGTCATTTCCTTCATTGGCATTTAATAATAAAAGCATACTTAACAAAAACAGGAGGTATACGGAATGAATTTATCAATGAAGCTTTTTTATGAGTTATTTATTAAATTTAATCTTTAATCACACATTTAATAGAAAATTAACTCCCAGTAAAGTGTTATTTGCGGGAGGATTTTCTCAAAAGAATCTTCAGACCTTCCATAGAAACCATTTCCTTCGACAAAACCAGGGTTTAGAGCGTTGTTTCCCAGTACTTTGACCCAGTTTCGGGATTTTGCCTGAACTGAGAGCAAGAATTTTTCAGGACTTATAAGATTTTTCAAGACTTATGGCCAAGCTAACAGGATATGCTTGAAAGTTGAAATAGTTCATTCAGATTTATTTGCAAAAGTTTAATATATGAAGACATAACGAAAGTGGTCGCTATGAAATCCAGGAGTTTTCGCATATAACTTCATTTTCTATTTACTTTCAATGTTTTCTCATTAAATCTCATCTGTTCTCAGATCAATTATAGCAGGCTTTTTAAGTGATTGGAACTCTGGCTTTCTAGCAAAGTTGGCAAGTATGAAGTTCTTTTTCTAGGAGCAGTTTAACTGCTTCAAATTTTTTGCATGATCTTGCATATCTGGTTCTTTGCATATCTGGTTATTATTACTTAAGCAATTAGTAAATAGAGGTTAAAAAAAATTAGATTAATGCATATAGTTGATAATTAAGCTTTATTTAAAAATATATCCATTATTTAGTTTTTAAATTAAAAGTAAATTATTATTTACCTCCTTTTTTTGCAAGTATCTTTATTTCTTTTTCCGCCAATTCAGGGGAATGTATAGCAGTTACTTTAGCAGTTACTTTAGCAGTTAATGTAGCAGTTAATGTAACAGTTACTTTAACAGTTAATGTAGCAGTTAATGTAGGACAGCAGAACTGCTATGGTAAACGGTTCACGAAGCAAAAACCAATCAAGTGAAAATCAATCAAATGAACTTAAATTAAAAATCTTACAAAAATATAGCTGTAAATATTAGAATGGAGGGAAGAAGTGAAAAAAATAAATCTCAACTATCTTGTAGACCTGGCGTTTTTTGTTCAATTTGCCCTGGTCGGTTATTCAGGTCTTATAATGTATTTCAATCGCCATGCTGCAGGTCCGATCTTAAAAGTGATCCATGATAAGGTTGGAATCCTGATGCTTCTCTTCTTTGTTGTTCATATTGTACTGCACTGGAGATGGATAATACTCACCACAAAGAACTGTTTCATAAAAGAAAAACAAAGCAAAAAGATGAGAAAATTAATACTCAACTATGTTGTGGATTTGGCATTATTCATTCAATTTGCTTTAGTGGGTTATTCAGGTCTTATAATGTATTTCAACCACCATGCAGCAGGCCAAATCTTGAGGTTGATCCATGATAAAGTTGGAATCCTGATGCTGTTTTTCTTTGTTGCCCACATTGCACTCCATTGGAGATGGATAGTGTTCACCACAAAAAATATGTTCGGAAGACAAAGAGAAATTAAAGAGGGCGAAATTATCGAGGCAAACTACATGCCTGTGGACTAAAGTAGATAGAAATCTGAGAGTCGAAAAGAGGTCAAAGGTAAGAAAATCCATTCCCCTATATACCGTCACTTCTCTATACCCTTCATATATGGTTTTATAGCTATACGATTCTCAGGATATGCGATTTTGCTCCGCTTGCAGATAAAAGATTCCTCAAGGTCGGCTCCCATTTGCTGGGCCAGCCTCGAAGGAATACCCATTATCATTAATTCAGGAGCCAGCCAGGGGTTTCCTGTAGGATCAACAGGCCCAACATAAGCCGAATCTTTCGGCGCATTTTCTGCCATGCCTGCCGGGAAAGTGATCATTGTAGCGCAAACAGGGCCTCCAGGTATCACGGTTTTAAAAAAGGGCTCAGAGCTACTGAACTGCACCAGCCCGCAGAGGTTCCTGATCTGCTCGCTGCCTGCAAAGACAATAAAAGACCTGACAGTTTCAGGTGCCAGGTTGTGAGTACACGGAGCAATGACCGTATATTTACCATGTGGAAGGATTTTTCCTGCTCGTTCCCTCTGTTCATCGAATAGCTCAGGGGCTGCCTTTAAATGCTCGGCAACGCCTCCATGGAAGTCTGGGGTGCCCACAGTTACGAAGTACTTAAGTTTTGGATGCGGTTCGGCAAGTCCCATCCAGGCCATCCCACCGGCGCAACACTGTTCGTGTCCTGCCTCAATATATAGTGGAGGCGTCTCTTCAAAGAGAGCTGAAGTGTAAATCGCCTTTGCTACACAACGGTCTACTTTGTATGATGGGATTGCGCCCTCAGGGATTTCATCCGTACCGTAAACACATAATGGACGTAATTTCAACCTGCCAGCTTCGGTAAGCTTTTTTCCCAGCCCTTCAAGGCTTAACATAATGAACCCTCCATTAAACTAACTGACAGTTTATCTGAATAATTACTCTTTCAACCAGCCGTTTTCCATCCAGTAAGCGCAGTTATGCGTCCACTGTTCTTTGTTGGCAAGAATGACATACTTAAACCGTTTTCTCCAGGCTTCGTGCCTGGCTTCCTGTTCAGGGTATTGTCTCTTCTCCTTTATCGCTTTAACAAGATCTTTGCCCATTTCATGCGATTTCACAGTAGCTGCTTCCATTGCCTCAGGCCCTTTAGCTACCGAACAGCCAATTCCTCCTATAGTCTGGCCTCCACACTGTATTATAAAATTATCCATAATTCCAAGTACAAAGTCGAGCTCATCGCTGCCTGCAGTCGTCAGCGAAAGGCCGTATTTTCCATCAAAGAGTTGTTCATGAATAACAAGTGGGCTTCTATCGAACATTGTCTTGAGCTGGGCTGTTACATTTGTTATATAGTTAGGACTACTCAAAACTATGCCATCAGCAGCCAGGAGTTTTTTCAATACAACCTCATAGTCATCTTTTATTGTGCACACCCCACTTTCATGACAGGAATTGCATGCAGTGCAGTATTTGATATTCATTTTGGCAATATCAACTGACTCAACTTCTGCTCCTTCTTCGGAGGCTCCATCCAGAGCGGCGTTCAGCAGTTTTAAAGTATTGCTGTGTTTACCTCTTGGGCTTGACTGTATCCCGACTATCTTCATAAGTTTCATCCCGGTTTACTTTTATAAAATTACAATATTGTATTCAGTAAAAACGTTACTACTTTTTATGGTTTTTAAAGAACGATCATCTATGCAGATAGTTACATCATAAAGTTTTTCTATTTTTTTGAATGTTTTTTTAATATTTTGATATGTTATTTATAACATCACGTTTCGGGCAAATTATACTCTGATAAGACGATCTATAGAAAAGTTTTAATATTCATACTGCATAGTAACTGTATATAAAAAATGGAGGTGATGGTAGTGGCACAATCAAATAAACTTGTAAAATATTTAGTCCTCGGTGTTTTCGTTGGAATGGTACTGGTTTATCTTAAGTTTAAGAGAGTAAATATTGAAAAATAAGTCCCAAAGGGACTTTATCTATATCTTTTTTATACTGAAAAATTTTATTTTTCTTAAAAAGATTTTAACGCATAACAAGTAATGGCACTGAAAAATAACTACGCAAAATGTGTAGCTTTGCAAAAGCTACCTGAATAATTACAATCAATGTCTTAGTCATAGTCAGCGGTGTGCTAGGAAAACAAGCTACGTTTTTGGATAAGCTACGTTTTTGATGGTCTTCACCATATCAACTGTTAACTATAAATACTATTTTTTTCTCTATGGTACTCTACAAATATAAGCCATGACTCAAATAGAAGTAAATCATAAATTATATAATACGATTTCAATACACTCCGTAATTAAAATAATTTATATAGTTTTAACATATTTTGTATAACATATTTTGTTTCATCTTTCCACTAATATAGAATTCTGTTGTGAGTTGAGAGAAATAAGGTGCATAACTGCATTTGACTACAACTTAATTCACTGAAAAAATTGAGGTAGTTTAGGGTATGAAAAGATACGATGTAATTGTTGTTGGGGCAGGCATAAGTGGGCTTCTTGCAGCGCTTACGCTTTCAAAACATGGAAAAAAAGTTCTTGTTCTTGAAAAAAGACGAAATCTAGGCGGGAACTGCAACAGCTACATGGTAGATGACTATCAGGTAGATACTGGAGCACATGCAATTACCCATCTGATTGAAGGACCTCTGAAGAGGTTAATGGATAACTATTTCGATTTTCTACCTGTGTTTGAGGACTATGGGCATTACTATATTCGGACTGAAAATGCTTTTGTCAAAGTTCCTTCCAACCTGAAAGACTTCGTGACTTTTGATGTGCTTCCAAGAAAGGACAGGGTATTGCTTTCCCAGACCCTTACAAAAGCCTTTACCCTTTCTTCATTCGGAATAGACCTTTCCGACCAGTCAGTATATGATTTTCTGCCGAAAAGTCTTTCAAAGGAAACCTACGACTTTGTGGATACTATATCAGCTTTTCTCTCTGGCAGGTCAATGAAGGAAACCTCTGCCCAGCGTGTTCTGTCTGGAAGCAGTTTTGTCAGGGACAGTATTACCCAGGAACAGTTTGATGCAATGATCGGCAGACTGGAACCGAAAAAATCTCAATCTACAGAGTCTATCCTTGCCTCAATTCTTCCATATCACCTCCACGCTTCCCTTCAGGCCAGGATGACAAAGGTCACCCAGCCCTTTACCTCCCTTGAAAGGCTTGCAACAAATAATATAAATTATTCTCAGGGCTATCCCAGAAAGGGGTTAAAAGCCCTGCTAGATGCCATTCTTTACTCCCTTCCGGAAACTGTCGAAATCAAAAATGAATGTGAGGTTAAATCCATTCTTGTACAGGACGGAAAGGTTTCAGGCGTGGAAGCCGATGAAATCTATAGCTCTGACCTTGTTATCTACACAGGTTTTGCAACCGAGCTTCCCAGGCTTATAAAAGATCTCCCTGCGGAATATAAGGCAAATCTGGGAGGCATAGTTCATAGTAAAAGCCTGACCATCTGGCTTGGACTGGAAAAAGAGTTTCCCAATTTTAATTACACAGGCTCAGAGATCTGGTTCAAGGATTTCGCCTACTGGGCAACTCCTATAAGTAACTATGACCCCTCGCTTGCTCCAAAGGATAAACAGCTTATTGGATTTTCCTTTGTGATAGATGAAAATAAAAGCGAAGAGCAGGAGATAAAAAAGGCCTATGATACGATTTTCCGTGCCCATCCAAACATCGAGAAATATATCGATATGCGGCACGAACAGATAATGGTTCCGGAAAAAGCCGCGGTCACGATTGACGGGAAATTCGCAGATATTCGAACCCCTGTTCGAAACCTCTATGTAGCAGGCACAGATACTGACAGGCGAAGCATGGGAATTACACGGGCTGCGTATTCGATTATTGAGCTCCTGAAGATTCTTAATGAGGATGGGAATCTTCATTAAAGTATCTGCTTTATGTTAGAGCAGGAAAAAACAATATTCTGATTAATGCTTAAGAACATATCAAGGATTTATCAAAATTTTTAAATTGATAAAAAGTTAGTGATATTTCAGATTTTAAAGAAATATCACTAACTTTTAAAGTGATTAGGACTTACGCTGTTGAACCGAGAAATCAATAGCATTAAACCTCAACTGTTTAAAACATTAAGCAAGTCACAACGTCGGAAGTGCTTGATTTTGTACTTCAAGTGCATAAGCCCTAGTGATATTATACCTTATATTCGGGCCAACAGGTATTATTTCCTCTTTTTCTTTTTTGATTTTTTGCTGAATACTGCATCGTTAATATGTTCTTTTGTTAATATGTTCTTTTTTCAGGTTACGGTAGAGTTAATCGAAAACTTTTTTTATTTTTATACAAATTTTTGAGTATATATAATTTTTTGAGTATATAGAAATTTTTTATTTACATAGAAATATTTCGTTTCTGCTTCAACTTTTTTTATTTTACTAGTGAGATTTTCTGGCTTGATTTCAAATAAATTCAATCAAAATATATTTATATTAATTATTGTCGCCCGCATAGTATCCAACGAAAAATATATATATTCACGACATGCATGAGAAAGCTTTATATACTAGCGGTGGGTAATGAGATTCCGTTATCCGGCAAGTGGAAAACTAATTCCTGACCGGCCAAACGTGAAAAACAAAAAGAAGTGATAATGGGATGACAAATACTGAAATCTTTGATAAGTTACGCGACGCAGTCGTAAATCAAAACGTTGCAGGTACTCCAGAGCTATGCAAAGAGGCTCTGGCTTCAGGAATTCCGGCACTTGACATTATTACAAAGGGCCTTTCCGTTGGAATGAAAATTGTCGGTGACAAGTTCGAAGCTGCCGAAATTTTCCTTCCTCAGATCATGATGTCCGGAAAAGCGATGAGCAGTGCAATGGAAGTTCTTACCCCTGAACTTGAAAAGAACAAGAAAGAAGGAGAAGAAGCTGGACTTGCCATCACCTTTG
>JAEWQJ010000043.1 GCA_023399215.1 Methanobacteriota archaeon | reverse complement strand
AAAGGTCTTGGTCGCAGAAACTTGCACTAACAACTATCAATTCAGTTATGTTCGTTTCGCGATGATATATTATGAAAAACTATCACCGCCCAGAATTAACCGAACCGACAAAATCCTCGTCAGACAGGAAAGAACTCCTGTCTCCATTAAAAGATGAAAGAGATTTGTGATTTTACACCTACGCAATCACATTGCGCAGGGACACATACAAGGTATTTCTTGTATATAAAGCTTTGTATTATTCAACTCGACACAATCACATTGCGCGAGGACACATACAAGGTATTTCTTGTATATAAAGCTTTGTATTATTCAACTCGACACAATCACATTGCGCGAGGACACATACAAGGTATTTCTTGTATATAAAGCTTTGTATTGCTTTCCTCAGAACATTGGATTTGTATGAGGAAGTTGTACAAAGCATTAATGGTATATAAAGCTTCTCCTGCAAAGGAGATTAAGCAATTTTGAAAGAGGGAAATGAGAAGAGTTAGAAGGCTTCAAAAGAGTTGTACTTTCGAATCCTCAACTTTATCCGTTTTTATGAGCCATTGTTTCAGAAAAACAATGTCTACAGGCACCTTCTGTTTCCATATTTCAGGTTCGTTTTTCCGGCACCTTTGAATTCCGTTTTTCAAGTCCCGTTTTTCAAGTTTCGTTTTTCAAGTCCCGTTTTTCAAGTTTCGTTTTTCATTCTCATAGATGTCGTGTTACACCTTGAGAAGCAACCCTAGAATGGGGAATCTAGTATAAATAATTTTCCGTCGAGAAATTAAAAAACAAAACTTAAGTTTAAATATAAAAGAACTCTCGTGAGATTTATATACTAGAAATTAACATTCAACTAGATGATTACTATGAGTGTAAGAACTGAAAGAAGGGATCGATTTTTACATCGAACCTATGAGGAATAAAAAGGTAACTGTTTTTGACACAACACTGCGTGACGGAGAACAAACCCCTGGTGTATCTCTAACTTCTGCCCAGAAGCTGGAAATTGCCCGTCAACTTGACAAACTTGGGGTAGACATTATAGAAGCTGGATTTCCTATCTCATCAGAAGGAGATAAAGAATCCGTAAAATCTATTTCTCATGCCGGACTGGATCTTGAGGTTTGTGGACTTGCCCGTGTATTGAAAAAAGATATTGATGCCTGTTTTGACAGTGATGTAGGACTTGTACATACTTTTGTCCCTACTTCTGAAGTACAGCGGACATACACCATCAGAAAAAGCCAGGAAGAAGTAATTCAAATGGCTGTGGAGGCTGTCCAGTACATTAAAGATAATGGGAGAAGATGCATGTTTTCTGCAATGGATGCCACGAGAACCGAACCTGAATATCTCATAGAGGTTTTCAAAGCAGTGCAGGAAGCAGGATGCGATATCATTAACGTGCCAGACACTGTTGGCGTTATGGTTCCATCAGCAATGTACAGGCAGATAAAGGATATCGCAGCTGAGATAACGATTCCCATTGATGTACATTGCCATAACGATTTTGGGCTTGCTGTAGCAAACAGCCTTATGGCAGTCGAAGCAGGTGCATCCCAGGTTCAGGTTACAATAAACGGAATAGGTGAAAGAGCAGGAAACGCTGATCTTTCCCAGACAGTCATGAGTCTGACCTCAATCTACGGGGCAAAAACAAATATCCACACTGAGTATCTTGTAGAAACCTCGAAAATGATTGAAAACTACACAGGAATCAGGCTGCCTCCAAATACACCTGTCGTAGGTCAAAACGCATTCTCCCATGAGTCCGGAATCCACAGCCAGGGAGTACTCGAAAAATCCGATACTTTCGAGCCTGGAATAATGACACCGGAAATGGTAGGACACAAAAGGCGTATTGTCCTTGGTAAGCATACAGGTAAACATGCAGTCAAGCAGTCTCTTGAATCTGCAGGTATAATCAGCAATGACGAGCAGCTTGATGAAATTGTATCCAGAATTAAGGAGATTGCAAATAAAGGAAAGCACATTACAGACGCGGACCTTTATGCTGTTGCCTCTGCCGTGCTTGGGAAAGCAAGTTCGGAAGACGAACTGATTAAACTCAAAGAAGTTTCTGTAATGACAGGAAATATCCTGACACCGACTGCAGTAGTCAAAGCAGATATCCAAGGCAAAGAAATCATTGCCGCAAAGACAGGGGTTGGCCCTGTAGATGCCGCCCTCAAAGCAGTAAGGGATATCCTGGGAGAAAGTAACCACTTCAGACTCCAGGAATTCAGGATCGATGCAATTACAGGCGGAGCAGATGCCCTTGCAGATGTATACATAGGTCTCGAAAATGAAAAGGGCAGAGTTGTAACTGCAAGGTCTGCAAACCCGGACATAGTTATGGCCTCTGTAGAAGCCCTTGTAAATGCTATGAACCTGCTGTATAAGAGAGAAACAAAACGCTAAAATTGAAGACTTGAGCTGGCCAAACAGACTGGCGGGCTCAGGTGCCATAATTAAAAAACAAAAAACCGGATAAGAGCTACATACTCATTTTCGGGTTTGTATTCCATAGTTAGTATAAAAAGTAAAATAAAATGAGATGGAATACAAATCCATGCCTTATCCAATTATTGATTCCCACTGTCATCTTGATTTTCCTAAATTCAACCGCGATAGGGAAGAGACTATTCTACGAGCCAGAGAGGCAGGAGTTGTCGGAATGGTCAACTCAGGAATTTCCCTGAAAGGCAATCGTATTAGCCTTGAACTTGCAGAAAAGAATGAGGATATTTATGTCGCGCTTGGCCTGAGTCCTGATATTGGCAGAGGAGGCGAGGATAAAGAGATAAATGCTATTCTTGCCCAGATTGAAGAAAATGCAGGAAAAGCAGTTGGAATCGGAGAAGCAGGCCTGGATTTTCAGGACTGCAAAACAAAAGAGGAACGTGAGAAGCAGACTGCTGCATTCAAAAAAGTAATTGAGCTTGCAAAAGATCTGGACAAACCTCTTATAGTGCACGCCCGGCAGGCTGAAGCAGAAGTGTTGAAACTTGTCAAAGGCGTGGATACAGTAATCTATCACTGCTATAGCGGCCCTGTTGAGACCATGCGGGAAATTGTGGATATGGGATACTATATTTCCCTTGCAACTCTTGTCTGCTTTTCCGAACATCACCAGACTCTTGCAGAAGCCGTTCCGCTTGAAAACTTACTTCTGGAAACCGATAGTCCCTTCCTTTCTCCCCGCAAAGGCAGAAACGAGCCTGCCTTCATAGTAGACTCTGTTCCTATGGTAGCACAACTTAAGGATATGGAGCCAGCAGAAATCGCAAAATCGACTACTGAAAATGCGCGCAGAGCTTTTAATATCTAAATTTTCAAACATTAATTCCCAGATATTAATTCTTAGACATTAATTCCCAGACATATTAAAAGCAAAGAGTGAACAGTAAGGAAAGTGTAAGAAAGAGAAGTAACACAGAAAGTGCAGGAAAGGGAAGCAAGGAAAAAAGGAAAAGAGAAGTGAAAGAGGAAGAACTATGGAAGTCCGGTATATTTGCCCTACAGCTTACGATTCCAGTGTCTATCTGATAAATGGAAAAGTGCTGATCGACACAGGAATGAACAGCGACCTGATTATCAAGCAACTGGAGAAATATATAAAGCTAACCGACATTGAATTAATAGTCCTGACACATTGCCATTATGATCATGCCGCAGCAGCCGCAGTTATTGCAGAAAGAAGCGGTGCAAAAGTCGGAATACATAAAGCTGACATGGAAGGCATAAATGATGACTACCTCAGCGTGGCCGTGATTTTTGGGGAGCGAGCTCCTGAAGTCAGGCCCACAATTACATATGAAGAAGGGGATAAAATTGACATCGGAAATGGGGAATACCTGGAAGTAATCCATACGCCGGGTCACTCAAAAGGAAGTATCTGCCTCTATGAGCCGGTCTCAAAAAGTCTTTTCTCCGGAGACACTGTATTTCCAGGCGGGGGTTCCGGAAGAACAGACTTTGAGGGTTCGGAACCTGAAAATATGGCTAGCTCAATAGAAAAGCTCACAAAACTGGATGTAAAAAACCTGTACCCTGGACACGGAGCCCCTACGGATAGGGATGGGAACAACCAGATTATGGCTTCCTACAGAATGTTAAAAATGATGATGGGCGAATAAAAGCACGAAAAAGAGGAGCCTTAAAGCAAATTATGGCCAAAGATACAGCGATTTCAAAAAAGAATAAGAACTTAAGCTCTGAAAAGTCAAATAAAGAAAGACCGAGCAGAAAAACCGGTTTTTTTGTTCCAAAAAGAGCTGAATTAAGTCAAAAAACGAAAGATGGAGTGGAACTCAGGGTAAAATCAGGGATAAAACCTGAAAAAGCCGAAGGAAAAAAAACCAAAATAAAGTTCTCAGAAGTAAAGCTCTCAAAAGTAAAGTCCCCAACAGAAGTGGGAAAAAAACCTGGGAAAAGATCTGAATCCAAACACAGGAAGAAAGAAAGAAAAGAAAAATCCGTTTCTTCCCGCATATCTGCATTGAAATTTCTTCCAATGAGCCCTGAAGAAGTAAAAGCTCGCGGCTGGGAAGAACTTGATATTATTCTGATTTCTGGGGACGCCTATGTAGATCATTCCAGTTTTGGCACGGCAATAATAGGAAGAGTTCTTGAAGATGTCGGTTTTAGAGTAGGAGTAATCGCCCAACCGCGCTGGGACAGCCCTGAAGATTTCAAAAAACTTGGAAAACCCAGACTCTTTTTTTCCGTAAGTGCAGGAAATACAGATTCTATGGTCAGCAACCTGACCCCAGGTCTGAAGCCGCGGAATAAGGATGCTTACTCCCCTGGAGGAAAAACAGGGCTTCGCCCCAATCGCGCCGTGATAATTTACTCGAACAGAATAAAAGAGGCATTCCCTGAAGTGCCTATAGTAATGGGAGGCATTGAAGCTTCCTTACGTCGCTTTGCTCATTATGATTATCTTTCAGATAAGGTTAGACAATCCATTCTGGCTGATGCACCTGCCGATCTCATAGTCTACGGCATGGGGGAACTTCAGATCGTGGAAATTGCAAAAAGACTGCAAGCCGGAGAAGATATCAAAAATATCAGAGATATCCCGGGCACAGTCTGGAAGATGGAAGTTAAAGCCTGGAAAGAACTCAAAGAAAAAGCCGAAAAGCCAGATAACAGACTGGATAAAAAGGAACAGGAAAAGTTAGACAAGGAAAAATCAGAACAAGAAGTACCAGAAAAGGAAAAATCAGAACAAGAAGTACCAGAAAAGGAAAAATTAGAACAAGAAGTACCGGAAAAGGAAAAGTCGGGACAAAAAGACGAGAAAATAGTTGAGGACGCAACCACATTTTTAAAGCGATATGTTGAAATTCCTTCCTTTTCAGAGGTTTCTCAGGATAAAACGGCCTTTGCAAAGGCTTTTCGTATATATTTCGCGGAACAGAATTCTGTTACTGGAAAAGGAGTTATTCAGCCTCACCCGAAAACCGTAATCGTGCAGAATAGGCCAATGCGCCTTCTTACAGAGGCTGAAATGGATCATGTGTATGAACTGCCATTCACTGGTGAAACCCATCCTTCCTATACTGAACCCGTTCCTGCTCTGGAAATGGTAAAATTTTCCCTTACAACACACAGAGGCTGTTTCGGAGGCTGTGCTTTCTGTGCAATTACAGAACATCAGGGGCGCATGATTGCAAGTCGAAGCATCGAATCTGTCCTGCGTGAAGCAAAAAAGCTCACAGAAAAACCTGATTTCAAGGGTATTATAAATGGAGTTGGCGGCCCAAGCGCAAACATGTATGGCATGGAGTGTAAAACCTGGGAAAAGAAAGGAGCCTGTCTGGACAAATCCTGCCTTTATCCTCGCATTTGCCCTGCTCTGGATACCAGCCATAAAAAGCTACTTGAACTCTTACACCGCCTGCGCGAACTTCCAGGAGTTAAACATGTCTTTACAGGCTACGGGGTACGTTATGACCTGGCTCTTAAGGATGAAGAGTACCTCGAAGAGCTTTGCGCTTACCATATTAGCGGACAATTACGAATCGCGCCTGAACACTTTTCAAGGCAGGTCACAAATGTAATGTGTAAGCCAGGCAGGGAAGTTTACGAAAAGTTTACCCAAAAATTTACAGAGCTCAACCGGAAGTGCGGCAAAGAACAGTACATTGTAAACTACCTGATGTCGGGCCACCCGGGCTGCACTCTTAAAGATATGATCGAAATGGCAGAGTACGTTCGGGATCATGGAGGCTATACCGAACAGGTACAGGACTTTACCCCAACCCCGATGACGGTATCGACCTGCATGTATTACACAGGGCTTGACCCGTTCACAGGCAAAAAAGTATATGTTGCAAGAGGTAAGAAAGAAAAAGCCATGCAGAGAGCCCTTATGCACTACAGGAACCCTGCAAATTACGAGCTTGTATATGAAGCTCTGGAGAAGGCAGGAAGACTTGATCTCGTAGGTAATGCACATAAGTGTTTGATAAGAAGAAGGGAAAAAAGGCAAAAGTAAGCGACAAAGGTAATCCGTAAAGGTAAAGCTGTTAGTATAGGACTTAGAGTAAATTGATGGTAGTATACTGAAAGTTCTGTAAATTCTAACTTGTGATACATAGGCTTTGGATATAAATAGCCTGTTTTTATGTGACTTCCTTGAAATTGTGTTATCTGGTCATCCTTTGCGTATTAATGGCAATGTTTATTTTAGTCCACGTTTGATAACAGATAGACATTTGTGAAAAAGGAATGAGATTATGACATTAAGGGAAACTGTCAAAAAATATAAAAAAGATCCAAAATTCTGGATAGTTTTTTATGCCCTAATCTCATCATGGTTATTATATTGGTATCCACCACATCAAGTATCTCTTTTTGAAATAAATAATTCCACAACAATAGCCACTCTTCAAAATGAGTATCGTGCAACTCTAACTCAAATACTCGGAGGGGGTGCTGTTGTTATCGGGATTTATTTTGCTTGGGGAAATTTAAAAGTTGCCCAAGAAGGCCAGATTACTGAACGTTTTACTAGGGCTGTTGATCAGTTAGGAGCTATTGATAAATTCGGAAATTCAGCAATAGAAATTAGATTAGGGGGAATATGCGCCCTTGAAAGAATTGCAAATGAATCTAATAAAGATTGCTTGCCAATCCTGAGAATTTTAACTGCTTACATTCGGGTAAACTCATATGCTAATAAAGAATTAAAACATGGTGAAATCGGAGAAGATATTCAAGCAATTCTTACTATTATTGGAAAACAAAAATATTCATTTAATTCAGAAGAATTTACTCCGAATTTGTGTGATACTAGGCTATGTGGAGCATATCTTAAAGGAGCTCATCTCGAAGGAGCACATCTCGAAGGAGTACATCTTGAAGGAGCTCATCTTGAAGAAGTATATCTCGATGGAGCACATCTTAAAGGAGCATATCTTAAAGGAGCACATCTCGATGGAGCGCATCTTAAAAAAGCACATCTTAAAGGAGCATATCTTAAAGGAGCATATCTTAAAGGAGCACACCTTGAAGGGGCTTGCCTAATACAGACTCATCTTGAAGGGGCTAATATTGAGGGAGCTTATCTTGAGGAGGCTCATCTTAATGAAGCTCATCTTGAGAAAGCTGAACTTGGTGGAGCTCATCTTGGAGGGGCTTACCTAGCACAGGCTCATCTTCAAGGGGCTTACCTAACAATGACTCATCTTGAAGGAGCTTACCTACTACAGGCTCATCTTGAAGGAGCTGACCTACTACAGACTCATCTTAAAGGAGCTAAAGATTTATCAATTAACCAGCTTTTAACAGCAAAAACACTTTATGGAACAGAATTCGACGAATGGCTCCATAGATCACTTAAAAAGGAACATTTCGAAAAATACCAAACTCTTAGAAACTCTTATAACGCCTAATCTGTATGAACGATAGAGCACTACCAAAATTTCCACCAAGGTTTTTTCTCTATGGTATCAGATGAAAGTTTCATTTTCAATTCTTTGTAAATTCGAAGTCAAATTTTTGTATACTCTGGTAAAAATTGAGATTCTGGTATGAAATCTTCTACCCAACAACTTCCTGAGATATATTATTTTACAGAAAATTATGCACACTGCCAAATCACCAATTATTCTTTCTTAAACCAGTTGTAAAAAACACACGTAATCCTGATGTAAGCATGGTTTGGGTTCACCTTCATAAACCCTGACACTCACGCCAGAAAGCCCTCAATTTACCACTTACCTGCCCACAATAAGTGTCAAGAGGTCTTTCTTTGATCTCAATTGACAGGTTTGCCTCACCGTCCCAGCTAAAATGGGCAACTATTCCATTTCCTTCAAGCACACCGGAATTTCCGGATGAAACTGCTATTCCATAGCTCTCAAGTTTTTTCTTTATACAGGAAAATACTTCAGGAGTTACATTTCTGAATTTAATCCCCTGGCAGCCCTCAGTATCCAGTTTCCTTTCGCCCATAGTCTTAATCCGAAATTAATTCCTATGAAATTGATTCTTATAATATAGTCCGAAGATAATTTTCGAAGCTAATTATAAATTTCCTCACGAGCTGAGGCAAACTTTTACGAGCCGTGGCAATCTCTTACGAAACCTTTTATTTTTTGAGCAGCGATTTCACAACTGACGATAAAAGGTTTTTCCGTAATTGTAATGGTAAGATTGGACTGTCCATCCCATTCAAAATTCGCAGTAATTCCTTTGCCAGAAAGTTCTCCTCTATAACCCTCTGGGACATGGATTCCGTAGCCCTGAAGCTTTTTCTTCATGCAATTAAAAGTATCAGGCTTAACATTACGAAACGTTATCGGTTTACAACCCATTATCCTGTCCTCCTAACCAATCTCTAAAACTCATATTCAACCGTAAAATCCAGTAAACAAGAATCTTGTTTTCCGGGAATAAAAATATGGTGCCATACGTCGTAAAAAAGAGTTGAGCCGGATCAAACCGGCTCTTAGTAAAATCAACTGAAAAGCAGCAGTTGAACTTTAAAATAGCTAGACTTTGAAGTTAGCTAGACTTTGAAGTTAGCCAGACTTTGAAGTTAGCTAGAATTACTCCATTGCCATTGCCACGAGTTCCACAATATCAATAACCTCGATATCTCCGCCTGCATCCCTGAGGTTCCTTACGCAGAGAGGACAGGAAGTGACAATGTAATCCACTCCTTCTGGCACATCTTGAAGCCTGTTTCTTGCAAGCTCAAGGGAAATATCAGGATACCCTGCCCGTACTCCGCCTCCGCCGCCGCAGCAGCGTGCATTTTCTTTAATGTATTTCATTTCCTTGAGAGTACAGATTTCCTGGATAACCTTCCTTGGAGCATCATAAATCTGATTATGTCTGCCCAGGTGGCAGGGGTCATGATAAGTAACTGTAAGGTCAAGTTTCTTCAAATTAAGTTCTTCCAGGTGTTCGGCAAGGAATTCAGGGAGACTTATAACCTTAAGTTCCTCTGGGTAGTTGTTCTTGAGCGTTGTATAACAACCGGCACAGCTTGTGATAATTGTGTGCGCTCCTACTTTCCTGATCTGCTCAAGGTTGTGCCTCATGACCTTTTCCGCATCCTCTTTAAATCCGGTACGCAGGAGTGGAGAAGCACAGCAATGCTCGTCAGGCAGAAGAGTCACTCCAAAGCGCTGCAGAATTCCAAACGTTTTTTTAGCAAACTCTGGATAGCGGTAGGAATCGAAACAACCCACAAAATAGACATAATCGGACTTTTCAGGTAGTTTTGAACGTTCTGCTTCGGAGAGCCAGTGTTTACGGTCTCTTGTTTCCCCGAACGAGTTTCCGTATGTCATAATGGTTGATTTCAAGTTTTCCTGGGCGTCAGTTGTAATGCCACATTTCACAAGCTGGGCACGAGCAGCTTCAACAACCTCAGGTGGGTTTACTCCTGCAGGGCATTTGGAAGCGCAGATCCCGCAGGTTGTACAGGAAGCAAGGCTTGGAAGAACATCTTCGGAAGGAGGCCTGCCTTCGAGCAAGCTTTTAATGATGAGCATTCTGCCTCGTGTATTGGCAGATTCCCAGCCTACCACGTCAAATACCGGGCAAACCGAGCGGCAGGTTCCACACTGTACGCATCTATAAACCGACCTGCGGTCAACCTCAAAGGTCTGCTTTCCACTCTCGTTCCCGTTTATCTCATTCTCGGTTATTTTGGTTTTTTCCGGTTTTTTTGCCTGCTCAGTTCCCTTTTTTCCTTCGTTTTTCATGTTCTCACAACCCCAGTTTACCCGGATTCAGTATACCTTTCGGGTCAAGGACATTTTTGATCGCACGCATTACCTCAAGAGCAGGGCCCCATTGGGCTTTCATGTATTCGGCCCTGGCCGCACCTATTCCATGTTCGGAGCTAACTGTACCTCCAAGCTCAATCGCTGTCCTGTGAATAAGATCCGCAGCTTTGTTCAGGCGGTCCCATTCATCCTTCTTCAGGACATCAATGAAAAGTGCAAAGTGCAGGTTTCCGTCTCCGATATGCCCGTATTTCATAGCCGGCAGGTTGAATTTCTCAGCGATTTCCTGTGCTCGTTTTAGCAGTTCCGGGATTTGCTTTATAGGAACTCCCACATCTTCTCCTACATAGATGCGGCTCTTTGTTGGATCCAGGCGAGAAACCGCAGCCCCTACGAGTTTTCTGGCTGCCCAGATATCTGCCATTTCCTTTTCACTTTCCGCAAGCCTTATGGAGAGAGCCAGGGGAGCACAGACTTTCATTATCTGTTCTGCAGCTTCACGTGCCGAGCTTTCAGTGCCATCAACCTCAAAAAGAATCACATCACCTTCTGAAGGAAGCACAAGGTTCGGGTCGTAACGTTTGAGAACCTGCAGGGAAACCCTGTCCAGAATCTCGCAGGCTGAGGGAATAACCCCGTGTGAGAAGGTTTTTACGACTGCCTGCCCTGCAATTTCCGCGTTTTCAAAGGAAGTAATTACCAGTTTTCGGGTTTTAGGGAGAGGGGCAATCTTAAGTCTTGCTTTTGTAACAATGCCGAGTGTGCCTTCCGAACCCACAATAAGCTGGGTCAAGTCATATCCTGCTGCGGATTTCAGCATCTTTGAACCGGTATGAATAACTGTCCCGTCCGCAAGCACCACTTCAAGGTCGCGAACATAGTGTCTGGTAGTACCGTACTTAACACAGCGCATTCCGCTTGCGTTGTAAGCTATCATACCCCCGATAGTACACATGGCTGAACTGCCAGGATTTGGAGGAAAGAAAAAACCATACGGTTTTAGCGCTTCATTTAAAGCATCCTGAATAATCCCGGGTTCTACCTGGACCTGAATATTATCAATATCGATTTCAAGAATCCGATTCATGCCCGACATATCCAGCACAATGCCTCCTTTAACAGGGACTGCACCACCTGCAAGTCCGGTGCCTGCTCCCCTTGCAGTCACAGGGATCTCGTTCTCGTAGGCAAGCCTGACAATCCGGCTTACTTCGTCTGTGCTTTTCGGGCGTACCACGTAATCAGGCATTCCCTTGACCTGGGATGCGTCAGAAGAATAACAATAAAGTTCCGAAGGCGAGACTGAGAGTCGTCCACCAACGATTTTTTGAAGTTCTGCAGTTATATCCATTCTAGACCTCAAATTGGAGTTCAAATGTGAAAAATAGAATTTCTGCCACGAATTGAGACAGACAATGACAGACAAATGAAAGATGAGTTGCAGCAGATAATCAAGATTAATAATATATAAAAATATACCATCCTCCTTTCTTCTGAAGAATATCATTCTCTTTCTGAAGAATACTATTCTCCTTCTGAAGAGTTAGCATGGAATAAACCGGAAAGCTGAGAACCTTTCAGCTTCAGAAAAACAGAACGTAAAAGAAACTTTCAGGAAAAAGTGCAGGACAAACCTTTACATCCTGATAGACATAAGAGGACAAATATGACACGGTATTTTGAGATAGAACAAAGAGATGGAGCAGCAAGGATAGGAAAACTTCTGCTGTCTCCCGAGCTTCATACGCCCTGCATTTTGAATGCGGCAGAACTTGGAAAGCTTGAAAACCCTGGCTCTGTTATTGATGCGGGAAGTTTCTGGGGTGTAAAATCCGATGCAGAACTCGAAGCACGCGTAAAGCAAATCCGGGAAAAAGCAGGAAAAGGAACTCTTATAATCCTGCCGCATCAAGCATATCCGCCTGCCATTCCAGCTGAATCTCTCGGGAAAGTCGAAAAATTTACTGATCTTAAAGGCGAAAACATTGAAGATGCAGGCCCAACAGGTTCCCTCCTGAGGATAGGAGAAAAGCCTGAAAAAACCGACCTGTATGCGATGGAAGGGGCAGGTACCCTGGAAAACAATGCACGAAGATTTCTTGAGACCGTAATAGAGTTTAGAAACCAGATTCCCTCCGATACAGCTCTTTATGCCCCGAACCTCGCGCTTCCTGAAAATATAGCTATGCTGGTCTACCTCGGAGTTGATGTCCTGGACGATACCAGAGCAGAAATTGCAGCTTATTCTGATATATACCTGACAGCAGCAGGCAGATTTTATCTTGACTCCCTGACAGAATTTCCTTGCAGGTGCAGGGCATGTGCTGAAAGTACACCTTCAGAGCTCAGGAAGCTTCCGAAGATAGAGAGAGCAAAATTCCTTTCAGCTCACAATAGGAATGCTCTCGAAGCCGAACTCTCCCTTGTGCGGGAAAGGATAAGGACCGGAACATTGAGAGAATATATTGAAGGCCAGTGCAGGGTCAGGCCCTGGCTCACAGCCCTGTTAAGACTTGGGGATTTCGAATACTCTTACCTTGAAGAAAGAATTCCTGCTTTCCGGCAAAACCAGTTGCTTGCAGATACCTCGGAGGCTCTATCTCGAGTCGAAGTGGTGAGGTTTGCACGGCGTATACAGGAGAGGTATACACCTCCGGACCTTGAGATCCTCGTACTTTTGCCATGCGCGGCCAGAAAACCTTACTCAACCTCCCAATCCCATCAGAAATTTATACTGGCACTTGGAAAATACCGGAAATTCGTTCATGAAGTGATTTTAACCTCACCTCTCGGAATAGTGCCCAGAGAACTGGAATTAACATACCCAGCAGCCCATTATGACACTGCGGTTACAGGTCACTGGGACGAAGAAGAAAAAGCCTGGGTTTCCAGCTGCCTTGAAGCTTATCTCTCAAAATACAGGTACAAGGCCATAGTCGCCCATGTAGAAGGAGCATACAGGGAAATCTGTGAACGAGCCGCAGGCAAGCTCGGGATTGAAATAACCTATACTGCCACAGGAAGCCTTGTGTCTATGGAAGCTCTTTCAAACCTCAAGAAGACCGTTGAGTCTATCTGCACATCCGAAAGTTTCAGCAGGAAAAGCCTGAACGCGGAAGAAAACAAAAAGAATTTCGTGAGAGCTATTGCAGAATATCAGTTCGGAGAAGGTGCTACATTTCTTTTCTCTGAAGAAACCGGAAAGCTTGCAGTCAAAGGCCGATTCCCCAAGTATCAGCTCTTTTCTGGGAAAAAACAACTTGCAACCCTGGTTCCACAATACGGAATGCTTGCTCTTTCCCTCGAAGGGGCCGAACTCATGCTAAAAACCAAGAAATACCTGGTAAAAATTGATGATTTTCTCCCACGCGGTTCCATTCTTGCCCCAGGAGTTATCGAGGCTGATCCGGGAATAAGGCCTAATGATGAGGTAATTGTACTCGGGAAAAAAGCGCTCTGTGTAGGGCGAGCTATGATGAGCGGAGAGGAAATGGTAAAATCCAGTAGAGGAGTTGCAGTGGACGTCAGGCATATCAAGAAACTCTGAGCTCTCATGTGGACCTCTAAATAAGTTCTATTGAAATCAGTTTGACGAAAACTATGAAAATCAGGTCTATGAAAACTATGAAAATTAGGTCTATGAAAAATCAGCTATACTGAAATAAGTTCATAAAATCTGGACTGTAGGACTTCAAAATGACTTCAGAGGAACTTCGGGAGGAATTTAGAAGAAATATTTCCTCTCGAAGAAATAATAAAATGGCAGGAATATATTAGATATTATGATAAGGCGTTTTGCACCTGAGGACTTTCAAGAAGTAGTTGAAATTGAAAGTGAGGCCTTTTCGGAGCACAACTCCCTCTTATATATGAGCTTTTACGAAACCGTTGGAGATGGTTTCCTTGTTGCAGAGCAGGATGGAAAAGTCGTGGGGTATGTAGTAGGCTACCGTTCTGGAGAAAATGAGGGGCACATTTTTTCTGTCGGTGTCAAAGAAGAATATCGGGGAAGAGGAATAGGTACATCACTAATTCATGCTATCTGTGACATATTTGTCGCAAACGGACTTCGATACGCAAGGCTCGAAGTAAGAAACAGTAACAAAGGAGCACAAAAATTATATAGGTCCATAGGATTTGTACCCTGCTGGACCGAAAAAAAATATTACTCAGATGGAGAGGACGGAATGGTGATGAAAATGCATCTTCACCCTTATCGTCTCCTAATTTCAAAACAAAAGTATCTGGAATCTATAATTTCAGATAACGAATTCTTTGTCACCTTCAAGGGCCCTATCAGTTATTACCCATGAGCTTGATGACGGAATTCAGTGAATCCTTCATATGAGCTGGTGTTTCCTCAAAGATAGGGTCGTCCCGGGACATGAGAGTTGCAAGCTCGCCTCCTAAAATAAAAATTGCGCGCTTGTGATCTGCCTTGCTCCGGTGAATGTGTACAGGGCTTATGGATAAAGCCTTGTAGTCATCGAATTCGTGCGTTACCCCGTGCCTTTCAAAATATCTCTTCATCTGGGCCATATACGTGTGTAGTTGTATTAGCTCTTCCTTGTGCATAGCGAACAGACCTACAATTTTACAAGATCAATTTAATATTATCTTGAATCGGATAAAAGAATTATCCGAGGAAATGAACTTCCTAGTTTTGTATGATAAACTTTTCCATATAATGTATATGATAAATAATGAAGGATTATGGGAGAAAGTGTGAAGTTTAGCACGGCGGTGTGAAATAATGCCAAATCGTGTGATCCTGTGAATCCTATATATAAAGATTAAAGATGACAGTCCAGATGGAAGTGACTTTAGAAAAAGATGGAAAGTATAGGAAAAAGAAATAGGAAAGAGGGGAGAGGGAAAAAGAAATAGAGAAAAGTGAGGGTTAAAAAAGAGAAGTGAAAAGGAATGGAAATTAACAAAAGGGAATAAAAAAGAATGAATATTGAGAGAAGTAAAGGTCTCTCAAAGCATGCTTGCGGTCAAAACTTCCATATCAGCAGGAACCTTAGCTATGTTCCCTATCTTTACACCTATAAGGTTCTTAATTGCATTACTTGAGGCAATATCAACGAGCCTCTGAGTAATTACGCCATCAAAAACTACGCTCTGGATGTTTTCTTTATAGGTTTTCAGCCTGCTCGCAAGGTCCCGTACCGCAATCTCCTCTATTACCTTATCCTGGGAGTCAAGAATTCTGGCCGTTAAAGTTCCTTTCAGAGCTTCGACATGAGGTCTGAACCTAGTGGCTTCAGGAGAAACTGGGACCGTCTTTACCGGAGCAGGAGAGACTCTGACCGCCTCACCTCCAGGAACTTTGACAGCTGCAGGAACCTTCTCGGCAGGCTTTTCTCTGGGAACTCTGGCAACAGCAGAAACTGTCCTTGATGAAATATGAGGTTTTGCGACGATATATCTCGTTTTGACTTTTTCTGTAGTCGCAGGAACCATGTCCGAGACTTTCTCAGCAGTTTTTTCAGAAACCTTTTCAAAAGCTTTTATAGATTTTTTTCCTTTCGCTGCTTCTTCCGAAAGTTCCTCCTCGTAAAGGTCTGGCTTTGAAGAGACCCTGTGAACTTTAACACGCTTGTGCAGCTTCTTTTCAGTAATCCTGGGAGCAATTTCAGGTGCCCTTATCTTTCTTTTGGAGCCTCTCTCCACTCTGGCACCTTCTTCACCTTCCCTCTCCTGGATTCCGTATTTCTCGATGATCTGCTCTACAGGAACTTTCCGACGAAGAGCTCGTATAACTTCTTTCTGGACAAGGTCCTCTACACATTTTCCATCAGGAGCACGGGCAACATAGTCGATGTCTGCCACCTGCAGGAGCTCACGTATTATGAGTTCTCCTCCACGGTCTCCATCAGTAAACGCTGTTACTGTTTTCTTTTTAGTAAGCTCTGCAACTTCCGGAGGAATGTTTGTTCCCCCTACGCATATGGTATTCTTTATACCATAGCGGAGCAGGTTCAGAATGTCAGCCCTTCCCTCGAGAATAATGATGGCATCTGAGTTAATTACATTCGGCCCACAGGGAATTCTGGACTTTCCATAGTAAGTAAGTTCATCGACTCTTACGGACTGTCGGACTTCATCGGCCAGCTCCTGGGATTCGGGAACGGTCTCATCGAACATTTTGGTAAAAATGAGTTTTGCCCTTTCAATAATCTTCTTTCGCTTTACAGCTCTTACGTCTTCTACCTGGAAAACCTCGATTTTGGCACTGCATGGCCCTACTCTATCAATGGTCTCAAGCGACGCGGCAAGAATTGAGGTTTCGACCTTATCAAGGCTTGAGGGAACAAAGATATTTCCTTTGGTCTTTCCTCCTTTAGCTGTAACCATTACCTCGATCCTGCCAATCCTGCCAGTTTTTTGTAGGTCACGGAGATCAAGATCAGCCCCGAGTAATCCCTCAGTTTGCCCAAAGATCGCGCCTACGATATCAGGACGTTCAATTACCCCATCTGCATTAATCTTAGAATGAATGATGTATTTTGTAGTATCCGTATTTTGCATGTGAATTCTCCTCATATATTGTGAATGATTTATCGTGATAGATTTATTAAATTAAATTCACTAGGAATTTCATTCCTAACAGTTACAATTAATTGTATTTTGGAATTAGATCCGTCGAGTTTTCTGATAACATAAACTATTCTCTAAACTCCGAAAACTCGTAAAGCCCTGGACAATGCAAAAATAGTAAAAAATCAGATATTACGGACCAGGGATAAAACACCCTTGAAGGGGCAGATTTAAGAATTAACTAGAACTGTAGCCGGAAAGATAGTTCCGAACCTGCCTGAGTTTACATTATACTTATGCCAGAAGACCTTATCCGGTAGAGTGCCAGAAATTTACATGATCGAGTGGAAGCTCTTACCTTATGAGAACCTGGTAAAGTTCCGGACCTGAGTTAGCCTGGCTTAAGGCTCTCTTAGATCTAGAATCTCTTAACTTTCAAATGAGCAGACAATAATACCTGCATTGTTCCTGAGACTTTCCAATATCTGCTCGAAAGCCCTTTTCCTAACATAAGTTTTTATTATGACCCTGAGATAAACTTCAGCGCCAAAAGCCAAAAAAAGTTCGCATTTCAATTAGCCTGATAACTGAGATTTTCAAGAAATACCCTTAAAAACGGGCAATCCGGGCATGAAGCCGATATGTGCCAGACGCCCTATCCCGTGGTTTATGGGCTCTGTAGTGATAACTGGTAAGCGGTAAGTGAAATATGTATCAGGTTTATCGAGAGCACTTTTTGACTTTTACTTCATGGGTGATGAGATATAATTCCAGTTTTACGTTGAATAGTATTTTAACCCTGAGTGATAATGTAGTAAATCTGAAGTTTTATTATATTTGCATATTGATTAGTTACGTTGGATTATCTTTACGAATTTAGCAATGGTGAATAGGTGAAGTTGTTAATCAATGATATGATCTGACAAAACAGTTTCCTCCCGCCTTTAAAGGAGTCTCGGCAAATGAGGAACCCTGTGCGTCATATGTTTTAAATTCATGTATTTAATGCCGGCAGGATTTAAGAACTTTGTGGTTATTTAAAGAGTTTTATCAAATCAAAGTCATTTTTCATTTATGATGTCTTGAAGATAAGAGACTTTCAAAACAACTCCAGAAGAAGTCTTTCAGAACAGGTCATAGGAAATATAGAAAATTTTAAAAAATATTAGAGTCGAAAATTTAGAAAAGTATATATAAAAAAAAAGACTTGTAAAAAATTGAACGGGCGAGACATAGAAACTTTTTTATGTACTAACCCCCCACTCCCAAACTCGCTCGTTCAGCCCCCCTGAACACTATAAGTCCTTTTCGTGCTTTTTTCGGATTATGCAGGTGTATTTTCATGTGTGAAGGACAGATTTTCAAATAACTTGTCTTTCAAAAGTGCCTGATCAAATAGCCTTGATAAATCACTTTGAGAATTCCCTACTCGTTAATGAAAGCTTTTCGGATACTTAAATACTTATAATAGGCGTGAAACACAATTATTGAGAGTATGGGAAGCGATTTTGACACAAAAAGCGTTGTAGATGAAATCCAGAAAACAGCCAAAGCTAACGAAAAATTTCAGGGAGCAGTATCCACACAGAACATCGAAAAAAAAGATCCCGTAAAAGTGGTTATTATAGGAGGGGGAGCCTGTGGCATGGCTGTTGCTACCAAAATTAGAAGACAGAGCGATTTTGAGATTACCGTAATTTCAAGAGATTCCCATACTGCTTACAGCCACTGCGGAATCCCTTTTGTTCTGGGCCGGGAAATTGAGAGCTTTGAAAAATTAATAGTGAAACCCAGAGATTTTTTCAAAAGAAATCGAATAGATGTCAGGCTAAACGAGTGTGTCAGCTCAATAGACCTGGATTTAAAAGTTGTTCGGACAGGAGAAGGGACTTATCCTTTTGACAAACTCGTTATCGCCACAGGTAGCCTTCCCTTTATACCTCTAATAGGCAGCACGAATGTGCTCCCTTACGGTGTTTTTACTCTGAGGAATCTTGATGATGGAGTGCTTTTTGAAAAAGCCCTGGAAACTGTTGAGAGAGTTTGCATAATAGGCGCAGGAACAATAGGAATAGAGTGTGCAGTGGCACTTTCAAAAAGGAAAATTAAAATCTTCCTCATAAGCCGGAGTAAAAACCTGCTTTCCAGACAACTGGACCCTAACATTTCCGAAATCATAAGAGAACATCTGGAAAGTCTCGGGATTGAGGTCATCTCCGGTAAACTTGCTGTTTATCCTGAAAATTTCTGGAAAGAAAAAACACTATATGTAGGGGATAGGCAGCTTCCTGTAGATCTTATACTTCTTGCAAGTGGAATTAGACCTGAGGTATCCCTTGCTCTGGAGGCCGGTATCGAAATCGGGAAAGCAGGAGGAATAATTGTAAATGAAATGCTCCAGGTTAAGGCAGGAGATAAGGCAAGAAATAAGGCAGGAGAAGAATTTCTTCCCTATGTGTATGCAGGCGGGGAATGTGTGGAAGTAATAGACCTTATAACAGGAGAAGCAAAATTAAATCAGCTTGGCACGACAGCCCGGCATATGGCCGACATAATCGGCAATAATATAACAGGAAAACGTACTCCTCTCGGGCCACTTGCCAACCCCTGGGTAGCCGTGGCAGGAGATTTACAATTTGGCGGAGTTGGCATTACCTCAAAAGAGGCTGAAAGCCATGGAATAAATATAAACACAGGATTTTCAAGGGGGCGTACAAGAGCTTCCTATTATCCGGGCCGTAAAGACCTGTGCATTAAACTCCTGTTCAAAGACGATGTTCTGGTGGGGGCGCAACTTGTCGGAGGAGAGGGGATAAAGGAAAGGATCGATGCCCTTTCCCTAGCAATCCGAAAGAAAGCTACAATTAGAGACCTTCTTGACCTGGAGACTTGCTATGCACCACCGGTCTCTATGCTTGTGGATCCTCTCAGACCAGCTGTAAAAGCTGCAATCCGAAATATAAAGGAAAAGAAAGGAAAGCAAATAGAAGCAAAGTAAATGGAAGCAAAGCAAATGGAAAGCAGCAGGATAACGTAAGATGAAATCAGGAAAATGTGGAGGAAGCGAATGTTAGAGATCGACGGCTCTTATGGTGAAGGAGGAGGGCAGTTGGTCAGAACAGCTGTTGCTCTTTCTGCAATTACCGGAAAAGGGATAAGGATTACTAATATCAGAAAAAACAGGCCAAATCCAGGCCTGAAACAGCAGCATTTAAAGGCACTAGAAACTGCAGCCAGGATCTGTAAAGCTCAGATATCTGGACTTTTTCCAGGCTCTACTGAAATTTCTTTTATTCCAGTGGAAATAGAGGGGGGTAAGTATGATATTGATATCGGGACTGCAGGAAGCATAACCCTGCTCCTCCAGTGCATTATGCCTGCCCTGCCGTTTGCAAAAAAGAAGGTCGAATTCACTATAAAAGGGGGAACCGACGTGGCCTGGTCTCCAACAATAGACTACCTACAGCATATAACTTTCAGGGCTCTGGAGCAACTTGGATATTCAGGCAGCATAACTTTGAAAGAACATGGTTACTACCCTAAAGGAGGGGGAAATGTTTCAGCTTATTTTAAACCGTGCAGGCTGCGAGGATTTCATTTTTTAAAAGAAAAGGAAGAAATCAAGGGAATCTCTCACGCTTCGAATCTTCCGGCCCATGTACCTTTACGCCAGGCTGCAGCTGCCAGTACGAGCTTAATGGAAGCCGGATATCCCTCTCAAATTGAAACTCAATCCTTTGAAGCTTTTTCCACTGGAAGTGGGATAACCCTCTGGACGGGCTATATAGGTGGGAGTGCACTCGGGGAAAGAGGACTTCCCGCAGAGAAAGTAGGCAAACATGCTGCCGATGAAATTATTCTTGAAATTAGATCAGGAGCCTCGGTGGACACACATCTAGCAGACCAGCTAATACCGTACATGGCCCTCGCAGGAAATAGTTCTTACACTGTCCGTGAACTTTCTCTTCATACTACGACAAATATCTGGGTTACTGAACAGTTTCTGGATGTCAAATTCAGGATAGAAAAAAAAGAAGGCCTTTTTGAAGTGTCCGTGAGTTGAGAGAGAAAAGGAAAGATAGATACAGAAAAGAGGAACAAAAGGTAAAAGAGAGAAGATAAAAGGAAATTGGAAGTAAAAGAAAAAGGAAAGAAAAGAAAAGAACAGGAAAAGAACAGGAAAAGTACCACAAATAACTTGCTAAAAATTTAACAATCAGTATTTTTAATATATTCTTTTGAATTCAGCCCTTTATAATCAATCTTCAACGACAAAAAGGTATTCAGGAGGTATCTTTTCTGCAAGTACGATGTCATCAGTTGCAAGCTTGAGAGAGATCCCATCTTCCTGAGCTTTAAAGGCATCTATTTGAAGGATTACAGGGTTTTCAGTATGAATAAGAGCCACTTCTACTGCCTTTTCATACGAAGTGCTGAGATGGACATATCTTTGCTTTATTGGAAAAATTCCGTTCTCCAGCAGAACATCAACTTCTTCAGGGCTTGCCCCATAATACAGATATGGAGAATCGCTTTCCCTGTAATCCAGATCAATGTCGACAGAGTGCCCGTAACGTGCCCTGATTCTTGAATCGCGGATCTCGTACCTTCCTTTTTCATCAGATTCTACAAGCGCGTAAAGGTATTCCTTCCTCATCCAGCTGTATCGCTTTCTCATAACGTCACAGAAATCGTTGAGATTGACCCAGCCGAATCTGTCCATTTTAACTCCTGCAGATTCTGGGAAATGCCGGAGAGCGCCAGATACAAACCTGCCAAGCTTTTCTTCCTTGTTATCGTCCAGCAGGTATCTTCCAGGGAGTTTACACTGCAGACAGCTGCCTCCTCTAAAATAGCCGTGCTCAGTGCATTTTCGAATCATGGTATCACGTACATAATGAAACTTTACTATAAATAAGGTTTTGTTTTAAGTTCTCTTTTGACAAAGTTGCAGAGCTAAAATTTTATGTATCTCAGCTATCCTCTGCCTCAATTTATTTTCTGGAATTTGCAGAACAGGAAACCTCTGAGTTCTTCAGTAAGGTATTCAAGGAAAAATAGTGAATATCAAGCTTTGATTTCAGGTATCTTTAGCTTGAAAGCCCGCGGGAGATAGAATAAGATAAGCATAAACATAGTTTATTAAATGGGCATAGTTTATTAAACGGGTATAGTTTATTTATTGATTCCGTTTTGTTGAGAAATACTTTCATCTGGCACACGGTAATCTTTAGTAAGACGGCTTGCATATCGTAGCACATAAGGTACTTCGACAGCCGCGTGTTCAAACTTAAAATCAAAAAGAATAAAAGAACTTTAGAAGGTATTTGATTATGACCATTCTTATCATTCATTAAAAGATGTAATTAAAAAGTTAATGTGCTCAGACTTGTAAATTTGCAATTTACTAACCTGTAATCTACTTATCTCTTAACAGTTTTTGAATTTTATGCCATAATGCTAAACCGGATTCAAAGCATTAACCGTCACTAATAGTCACTAACAATTATTGCCGCAGGAATTGAGGCAAATAATAGACACTGAAAATAGAAATCATATATTAAGGGGATAATATGACAGATATTGAATCAATCTATGAAAAACTTAGCCATGTTATCAGTAAAGAAGACTTCCTGCAACGTATACAGGAAAAGGTCGAAAGCATGGGAGGGCTTTGCGATGAACCTATGGCTGCCATGCTGATTGCCAACGAACTTGGATTTTCGGATGTAGGTCGGGACAGTGTAAAGATTGAAAACATTACAGCTGAAAGCGGACAAATTAATTTTGTTGCAAAAGTTGTGTCGGTTTTTGAGACCAAAGAATTTACCCGAAACGACGGGACGATAGGTAGAGTCGGAAATATAATTGTTGGAGATGAAACCGGCAAGATTAGGCTAACGCTCTGGGACAACATGGCAGATCTCATAAAGGCTGGAAAAATCGTAGCAGGGCAAACCCTCCAGATCAGCGGCTATGCGAAGCAGGGATACTCAGGAGTGGAAGTCAATGTGGGAAACAATGGAGTCCTAGCCGAGAGTGAAGAAGACATCGATGTAGCTGCCAACAATCAGAAAATAAAGGATATAAAAGACGGCATGGGAGACCTGAATTTGACAGGAAAAGTCCTGGAAATTTCAGAGGTAAGGACCTTCCAGCGAAAAGACGGCACCAGTGGAAAGGTAGGAAACTTGCTTCTTGGAGACAGTACAGGCACAGTCAGAGTGACCCTCTGGGACGACAGGACCGAGTTTCTGAACCAGATAGAATATGGAGACACTGTGGAGCTGGTCAATGCTTATGCGCGGGAGAATGCCTTTACCCAGAAAGTTGAGTTGCAGGTGGGAAACCGGAGTATAATAAAGAAAAGTGAGAAAAAAGTCGAGTATGAAGAGGAATTCATCCCAGTTGAGGATATAAATGCTGATATGAACAATATTAACGTTTCCGGTAGAGTACTCGATATAGGGGAAATCCGGACCTTTGAGAAAAAAGACGGGTCTACCGGAAGAGTCGGAAATCTTCTTCTTGGCGATTCCACTGGAAAAATCAGGCTGACTCTATGGGATGAAAAAACCAGCTTTCTGGATGAAGTCGATTTTGACGAGACCATAGAAGTACTTCATGCTTATTCTCGGGAAAATGCCTTCAACCAGCAGGTGGAACTCAATCTTGGAAACCGGGGAATAATCCAGAAGAGTGAAAAGGAGATTGAGTACAGAGAAAAGTTTACGGATATCGCTGATATTATCCCTGGGGAAAGCTATTCGGTCCAGGGTAAGGTTTCCGAAATAGGAGAACTCCGAGAGTTTGAAAGAGAAGATGGAACCGAGAACGTGGTTGCAAATCTCCAGTTAAAAGACGAAACGGGCAGCATAAGGTTAACTCTCTGGGGAGAACAGGCTTATGTGATCGAAGACCTTGATATTGACTCCGAAATCCAGATCATTAATGCATATGCAAAGTATGGCTTGAATGAAGAAATCGAACTGAGTATCGGGAATCGAAGCAGAGTAATTATGCTTTAATCACTCTCCCTTTTTCAGTTTCTGATTTGGCTTTTGCTTCTGGTTTACTCCTTAAACCATGCTTTTCAAGGCAAAAGCTTATGAAGTGCATTCCAGTGGAAATAAAGGGCTCTGAAAAATTTCCTGTGAGAGAAATAGAAAGCATTACAAATATAATTTGGATTTTTTTAAACTGTATAAGTCTGTTTTCTAAAGTATACTTCTTTTCTGCACTTCTTTCTAATACTTCTTCCAGACGATTGAACCTTTTTCATTCTCAGCAAAAATCTCCAGTGGAAATGGAGGGGCTCTGAAAAATTTCCTCCGTGATTTTCGTAAGTTTTTTACCATTAGCTATACCATAAACAAGCTAACTGGAGATTTAAAGTGAATGCGCTTGACTTCATGCAAATTTATGTTCTCTACAAAAAAAGTAAATGCCGTTATTATTATGTACCATTGAATCATAATATAAGCTGTAAAAAAAGTCCGAAAATTA
Source organism: Methanobacteriota archaeon (assembly GCA_023399215.1). Taxonomy (GTDB): domain Archaea; phylum Halobacteriota; class Methanosarcinia; order Methanosarcinales; family Methanosarcinaceae; genus Methanosarcina. The sequence continues at coordinate 116,485 of JAEWQJ010000043.1, read as the reverse complement.
TGGGGAAAACATCTTAGAGGAAGCGGACAAAAAATTAAATCCGGGACAACGGGCCTCACCGGAGTATTATCTTTAAAAAGCTAATGATTGCAAGGCCTAAACTGGAGGGAAAACTAAAGCGATCTTGAACGTTTTTCCACAGGAAACTTGATACCTGAAGAGCCTTTAATCGAAATTTTATTATAAACCACATTTTAAATAATATATTATAAATTATATATTGTAGATTATCTGAAAATCTGAAATTATCTGTAAATTTTATATTGTGAATTGCCGAATTACGGAATGAAAGGGGGAACGGCAGTAGATGGCAGATGGACCTGGGAGGGGTACCGATGCTGAGAAAGCTATAGGTACTGGTATTCACAGCAAAGAGATTGAAAGAGAGGTCTCAGTTGCTGAAGTCATGAATAAAGCAGTCATAATAATGGACATTAATTCAAATATTCCTGCCATTGCAAGGGAAATGATCAGCCGTGATGCAGGAAGCGTCATTATTACAGAAAATGGCAAAGCCATGGGAATTATAACTGAAAGGGACTTTGTAAAGAGTATTGTTACAGAAGATAGAAAACCAGGTGAGGTAAAGGCAAGCGAAATCCTATCAACCCCCTTGATAACCGTAGAGCCTGAAACAAGTATAGTAGAAGCTTCCGAGATCATGTTAAAGGCAAATATTAAAAGGCTGCCTGTCTTGGAAAACGGTAGAATAGTAGGAGTGATTTCGAACACTGATATCCTGATAGTAACACCCGGACTTAATACTATCCTTAAAGAACTTATTGACATGAACAGAGAGGCTCTCCTTTCCACCCCATCAATCGAAGAGATTTCAGAGGCAGAGGATTTGCAAACGGGGATATGCGAGTCCTGTAATGTCTTTTCATATGATCTTAGATTTGTGGATGGAAGATACCTTTGCGGAAACTGCCGGCAAGAAGAAGGCGAGGACTACGAATAACTTATGACCTTTATCTACCGATTTCGAAATTCCTTTTTTAAAGAGAGCATAAGGTGGTAGACAATGAACGTTAGCGAGATTATGACAGATGAACCTGTGAGTATCAAAGAGGGAGAATTTGTGACTCGTGCCCGTCAGCTGATGCGCGATTACCTTCTTCGAAGCCTTGTTGTTGTTGACGAAGAGAACAGGCTTGTGGGAATGTTAAGCGACCAAGATATCTTGAGAATTACCTCTACACGCTCGAATGTCACAGTAGGCGGGTATGCAAGCCAATCCCCTACAGTCACTCCGGATATGGATATTATAAAGGCCGCAAAACTGATGGTGCAGTCGAAACAGAACAGAGTTCCTGTTGTTAAATCAACTACGGACCGTACAGTTGTTGGAGTCCTGAGTAATGTGGATATTCTCAGAAACGTTGAAGTTCCAAAAAATATTCCTAAAACATTGCATGCCGTGATGACAAAAAAAGTCAAAACGTGTTCACAAGACGACAAAGTTAGCGTAGTCTGGGCGTATATGCTCGAGACCGATTATACAGGTATTCCTGTAGTTGCAAAGAAAGGCGAACCCATTGGAATGATAACCCGCAGGGACATAATCAAATCAGGTGCTGTGCGTACTGAAGTGGAAGACGAGAGACGAACGAGGCCTAATGAAAGCCCAAAAGTTGAAAAGATAATGTCAACCCCTACGTATACACTTTCAGAAAATGACTCCATTCAGAAAGCAATTGAGATGATTATTCGCCAAGATATCGGAAGAGTTACCATTGTAAATGAAAAAGACAGGGTATCTGGAATCGTTGATAGACAAGACCTTCTGGAATCTATTGTCAATGTATGGCCTGAAAAACCCTCCGAAAATCGCCTTTGAAAAAAGGTATAATGAAAGTATCCGGTGAAAGGTCAACAACTAATCACAGAATTAAAAGAGAATTAAAAGAGAATTAGTGAAATGCGAAAAAAAGCAGTAAGTTTTCACACAAAAAGATTATAACACCAAAGATCATCATTAATAATAATTATAAATATAGGATAAAGCAAACCTTTTGGAAAGATTCGGGAGAAATTGCTTTCAGGTTTTATTTTTTCCGGGAGCAAATCTGGGTCTGTTGAGGAATGAACTGCAGACTCCAGGGAAAGTTTCTGCAAGAAAGCAGCAGGAAAAGAAGAAATGGAATACGAAAAAAGCAATTAACTGCAACTCGAATTCGGTGGTCCTATTGAACAGAAATACGACATTTTCGTCCGTCGATAAGATGAAGGTTCAGCCAGGTGTGAGCAAATCCAAGAAAGCGCAGCAGAAAGACCCGCACACGATTAGCAGCATGGGCACTATGCGAATAGGTCCTGAGTTTAAATCCCGCATTTCAGAACATGAGGGAAAAATCCTGGCCCTGGCAACAAGGAATGTAGTAACCCTCCCTCCAACCGCAACAATAATGGATGCAATCAAGATTATGACTGAAAAGAGGTTCAGGCGCATTCCTATTACAAACGCCGGAACACGGAGGCTGGAAGGGGTAGTTACTTCCGTAGATATTATTGATTTTCTGGGGGGCGGAAGAAAGAATCTGCTCGTTGAAAACCGCTTCAAAGGTAACCTTCTAGCTGCGATCAACGAAGAAGTACGGCAAATCATGGAAACTGATATTCCCTATCTATCTGACCAGGCTGACTTTAAAGATGCTGTTTCAATGATGATTGAAAGAAGAACAGGCGGTCTGCCAATCGTGAACAGTGACATGCAGGTCGTCGCAATCTTTACCGAAAGGAATGCACTTGAACTGATGGGCGGACTTGTGACAAACAGAACTGTTGATGAATATATGACCGAGAACGTCAAGATGGTATCAACTGATACACCCATTGGACAGGCAGCAAAAGTAATGGTAGATAACAGGCTCCGAAGGCTTCCTGTAGTTAAGGATGGCATCTTCGCAGGAATTATCACGTCCTCTGATATTATCCATTTCCTTGGAAAAGGAGAAGCTTTCAGTAAACTGACAACAGGAAACATTCACGAGGCTCTAGACCAGCCTGTAGGTTCTATTGTCTCAAGAGATCTGATATGGACGGGTCCAGGTACAGACCTGGGAAAAGCAATGGAAATAATGCTTGAGAAAAAGATAGGGTCACTTCCGGTTCTGGATAATGGGCTGCTCCGCGGTATTATTACTGAAAGGGATCTTCTGAGATCTCTTAAATGAACTTAAGAAAATAATCAATTGATTAGATGATTCTAATTGATTAAAACTAGTCCAGGCAGGTTCAAGCTGGTTCAAACTGTCACGGAACTTAACGAAGTTTAGCGAAAATTAAAGTCGAACTGAGCCTTAAGTCGACTGAGCCCAAAAAACCTTCGGGTTTAAGTTTTAAGGAGGTTAAGCTCCCAGGAGATTTGGAGAAAAGGAAAATTCTCTAGCTGGACAGATCGAGAAGTAAGCCTGTACTTTGTGGATTGATCAAAAAGTAAGCTGTATATTGAGTACTCAGGATTTGAAGTGTAGCTCATTTTAAAGTAAGAACTTTCTAAAATAAGAACCTATTAAAATCGCTCTCGCTTCAACAAGAGGTACTGGTTACTTCCTTAAAAGTTTACCGAGTATAGTTAAAAATTGTAACTTTTGCTTCCGATTCAAAAAGTATAATTATTGACACTTATATATTGTAAAAGTGAAGGAGGTACTTCATGAATGTAGCGGACATCATGAGTTCACCTGTGTACGTCGTAAACACAGAAGAACCCGTGTCACGTGCGAGAAAACTGATGTTAAGGCATAAAATCAGTACGTTGCTCGTCCTCAATGAGGACAAGATAGTGGGAATCGTTACAAAATCAGACATTACCAACCGTCTGGCTCAGGCTGAACCTCTTTGGAGGAGAAGACCGATAGATAAGATCCCTATCAAATTATTGATGACCGAGTCGGTTATTAGCATCTATCCTGAAGCCTCTATTTCCCAGGCAGCTGCCTTAATGCTTGAGAACGGAGTGCATACTATTCCGGTGGTAAAGAACGATATTGTAGGTATTATCACCAGGACAGATCTTGTGCGCTATGTTGCGGAAAATAAAGAGGATATGAAAACAAAAATCTCTAAACTAATGACTGAGGATATTATTTCTGTTCACAGGCATCATACTATCAACCATGTAATTGACGAAATGAACAGGAATAACATCGAAAGAGTGATCGTTAAAGACGATGCAGGAAAGCCTGTAGGGATTATTTCCAGCAGAAGCCTCGCCTTAAATCTCTTAACTGATTTTCAAGGCGAACTTTCCATGAAAAATATCAAGATGACCAGGAAATCCTCTCCTGGAGGCCAGAAGACCTATAGATACGTAAAAGAGTTACCCTTAACCGCAGAAGATATCATGATATCTCCAATAAATTCCATTGACGTAAATGAAGATGTTAGTGCAGCCGCCAAAAATATGATTGAAGATGGAGTGACTGCATTACCTGTCAGTGATGGAGAAGAGATAGTGGGTATACTAAGCAGAACCGATATCATGAAAGCCATCCTCTGAAACACCGCAGTGGAGGCATGTACTGCGAAAAACCAATAAACCACGATAGATAAATCATCCAAAGTAAGAAAAGGATGCGGAATTAAACCGTAGGAAACGGATGAAGAAAACACGCAAAGAATTGCGAAAAATATAATTGGAAATTCTGGATACGCATGAGGTGAATTGCATGCAAGCTAAAGACATAATGGTACAGCCATACAGGATTGATAAGTCAGACACTATATCTCACGCTCTGGATCTAATGGAAAAGAAAAACACAAAACGTCTGCTGGTAGTTCATGACGACCAGATAATCGGTGTACTTACAATGAGAAGTCTGACAGAGCAGCTAGGGACTCGTAAGAAACTGAGTAAACCTGCATCCTCTCTGCATGTTGCAACAGCCGTATCCGACAATTTTGTAAAGGTTCTGCCTGATACCGATACCAGGGATGTTCTTACCCTGATGAAAAAGACTGGTGGCGTAATTATTGTCACTGATAATGGAAAAGCCCTGGGCTGGGTGACACCCCAGGAATTCATGGAACTAAACCACTTCACAGGCTTTGCCGGGGAAGTAATGGAAAAAAGTCCTGTAGTTATCAGTTCATCTGAGAGGGTTAGCCACGCCAGGCGACTTATCCTTGACAAAGATGTAGGAAGGCTGCCAGTAATTGAAAACGGAAAACTTGTAGGCATTATTGCTGAAGACGATATTGCCTTTGCCATGCGTTCTTTCAGAGATCTGGTGGCTGATAATCAGCAGGATTCAAGGATCAAGAACCTATTGGTAGGGGATATTATGACCCGTAGTGTGATTAGTGTCTATACCAATACTCCGCTTGAAGAAGCTGTTAGGACAATGCTAGAACACGATGTAGGAGGTGTTCCAGTCCTTAGCTTGGATGATGAACTTGCTGGTTTCCTGGCCCGCAGAAATGTAATAAATACACTTGAGAAGTAAGCTCAAAACCAGAGAAAGAGAGCCAGAAAAAACTTAAGTGAAATCCTAAAAACCAGTAATTAAGAAAAGGCCTGCTTTATTAAAAACAGGCCTTTTTGAATTTTTATACTTTCCGTTGGACTAATACACTTTCTTTTGGATTAATTTCCTGCTTTAAAACAAATTCTATTTTAATCCCGTTTAAGAAAGTTTCTATTTTACAATGAACACCGTTTAAGAAGGATTTCTATTTACAATGAATATTCCTCTTTAAGACGAATTCGATTTTACGATAAATCCCTCTTAAAGACAACTCTATTTTAAAAACAAGTCCCTCTTTAGAATGGTTTTTTGTTTAGGACAATTTCCCATTTTTAGAATGATCTATCTCCACCGATGAGGCCTCCCAGGATACCGGTCCCAGCAATGCCGTTTTGTTCTTCCCGGTTACCAAAGGAAGAGGCTGCAAAGATTCTATCAGCAAGGCGGGAGAAAGGCAGACTCTGCATATACACCGTACCCGGACCTGTAAGGGTTGCAAGAACAACTCCTTCACCACCGAAAAGGGCGTTTTTAAAGTTCCTTGACCAGGTTATATCATAGGTTACGGTTTCAGTGAAAGCTGCCACACAGCCTGTATCGACACGATAAGTCTCACCAACTGCCAGATCTTTCCTTATAACTGTGCCCCCGATATGGAGAAAAGCCAGACCATCGCCCTTCAGTCTCTGCAGGATAAAACCTTCGCCACCGAAAAACCCTGCTCCAAGCTTACGGGTGAAAGCTACTTCTATCTCTACTCCGCGAGCAGCACAGAGAAATGAGTCTTTCTGGCAGAGGAGACTGCCTCCGAACTTAGTGAGGTCAAGGGGAATAATCTTTCCCGGATAAGGAGCCGCAAAAGCTACATGCCCTTTTCCGGAACCTTTTTGAACAAAACTTGTAATGAAGAAACTTTCTCCTGTCAGGGCTCTTTTAAGTCCTTTTTTGAGACCTCCGAAAAGCCCACCACCTTCATTACCCATACTGGTCTGCATCTCAATTCCGGGCCCCATGTATGCCATAGCCCCAGCTTCTGCCTGAACAGCTTCATTCGGATCAAGCTCAATTTCAACTATCTGCATATCGTTGCCGGTAATCTCGTAGTCAATTTCATCTGCCATATTATACTCTCCAATCTTTTTGCAAGTTAGATGTAACAGGTTATAAGCTAAATACTTAAAAACATTTTCAATGTACTGAGATATTCCCCAATTTGTTACCCAAGAAACAGGTAAAAACAGGTTATGTACTGATACTCATACCTGAGAATCGTACTAGTATCGTGTTAACGATAAAATGTCATATAAATCGATTGCAATTATTCGTAATCGGTGGATCCTTGGGGATTGACGCGACAATAGATATCCACGACTGAGAATCGTACCAGATATCCACACCTGAGAATCATACCTAAAACCAGATACTCTGAAGACGTGTCACTCGAAGGCATGCCTGAGAACGATAACTTATTTCAGGCTTGAAAACAGATAAATAAACATGAGTAGAGAGGGGAATGAGGAGATAGATCCTCAATTTATAGATAAGCTTGCCAGTTTCCTGGGGTTTGATAAAGAAAGGGTTCAGCACCTTTTTGAGAAGAACTATCTTGCCCAGAATTGGGGAAAATATGAATATCTGTTCCGCTTCGATAAGGAGATCTCCCATATTGAAAGGGGAACCGTACTTTATGAGAAAGACGGCTCTTTCGAAATCATTATGGGTTTCCCGAAAATCCGGAGAGCCATGGTACTGGATCCCACGATTAAAAAGCACTTTAGCGGTCTTGAAAAAGTGGCCGTAGAAGAAAAAATGAATGGGTATAATGTCCGCATAGCGATTGCAAAAGATGAAATCCTTGCAATTACCCGGAGCGGATATATCTGCCCTTATACGACTCAAAAAGCAAAAGAGAAATTGAATCTGAAATTTTTTGACGATTTCCCTGGACTTGTACTTTATGGAGAAATGATAGGCCCGGACAATCCTTATGTTCCAAAAGATATCTATGGAATTGAGTCGGTAGAGTTTTACATCTTTGATATTAGAGAGAAAAACAGCGGTAAGCCTCTTCCAATAAGCCAAAAGCAGGAAATTCTGGAAAAGTACGGCTTTTTCCAGGTAAAGTTTTTCAAAGAAATTCCTCTGGAAAATGCCGCCGAAGAAATTGGAAAAATCATCCGAAAACTTGGAGAGAAAGAACATGAAGGCGTCGTAATAAAAGATCCGGAAATGGTTCTTTCTCCGTTAAAATATACATCTTCCCAGAGTAATTGCTCGGATCTCAGGCATGCCTTTAAGTTTTATAATGAGACCGGCAGAGACTATATGCTTTCCCGGATTGTCAGAGAAGGTTTTCAAACAGTTGAATGGAACGAAGATAAGGTCGAGTTTGAAAAACGCTGCATGCAGCTAGGGAAGAGCATACTTGGCCCTCTCAGTGAATCCATCCTAAGTGTAAAAAATGGCCATCGTTTATATGAAGAAGCAAAGATCCGTGTAAGAGATCTGAAAACTGCAGCCGAGTTTGAAGATTATCTTAAAAGACTCGGGATAGATGCAATTTTTGAAGAGCCTCAATTGATAGGAGAAGAGTATCTGGTAATTATAAAAAAGATTAATAAAAGTACTAACGATAAAACTCAAGCAATCTGGCAGGGAGAACCATGGTAACTTTTCCTGCTAGACTGTATTTTAAGATTTGAATTTTTAAGAACTTTTTTCTTTAAGAACTTTTTTCAAAGTGTTTCGAAAAGAAATATATTACAGTATAATTATACCAGATGCAGGTTCAGAGGTATAACACCTCGTAAATTCAGAGTTATTAATAACATGCAGATCAAGAAATTATAAGGAATTACAAAGAATTAGAAGGAATCCAGTATGACAAACGTTGCAATTATCGGGACGGAAAAGAGTGGAAGAACCTCACTTGCCGCAAACCTGGGGAAAAAAGGAACATCCTCTGACATAACTATGTATAATAATGATAAGGAGAGCCGGAAAATGGTTTTTGTAGACTCGCACGGCTATCCCAAAGCTTTAAAATCCCTGATTACGGCACTGAATATTTCAGATGTAGCAGTCTTCTGTGTCCCTCCTGATGGCCTTGATAGGAATAATCCTGCAAGTGTTCATACCGGAGAATGCATTGTTGCTCTCGACCTGCTTGGGTTTAAGCGTGGAATAATTGCCCTGACAAAGTCCGATAGTACCCATATGTATGCAATCGATGAGCTGAAAAAGAAAATAAAACTGATGACTGCGGGCACTTCTCTCCAAGACTGGGAATGTATTTCCCTGAATACCAACAAAGGTGCAAAAAATCCTTTTGAGGGTGTGGAAGACCTCAAAGCCAAAATTTCCGAGATTTCGGAAAAAATTGAAGCTGAACAGGCTGAGTTGAATAGTCTGCCTGCAAGAGTGTTTATAGACCATGCGTTCAATGTTACTGGAAAAGGCTGCGTTGTTCTTGGAGTTGTCAAACAGGGGATTTCAAAAGACAAGGACAAAACCAAAATTTTCCCGATGGACAGGGATATTGAAATCCGATCCATCCAGAGCCACGATGTAGATATTGACAGTGCACCCACAGGCACCAGAGTAGGAATGCGTCTTAAAAACGTGCAGGCCAAAGATATAGAAAGGGGATTTATTATCTCCGATAAAGAAATCATAAGTACTGATTATGTCCTTGAATGCATCATCTCAAAATTCACGCGAGCAATTGAAACCTCAAGTGTGCTTCATCTCTTTGTTGGCCTGCAGTCCGAACCTGTACGTGTTGAGAAGATCCTGGTTGATGGACAGGAAGTAAAAGAGGTAAAGCCTGGCAGTACCTGCGTACTGGAAATTTCAGGTAATAAAAAAGTAGCTTATAGTAAAGAAGATCGTTTCCTGCTGGCAAATCTTGACCTGCCTCAGCGGTTTGCAGGTTATGGCTTTATGAAATAAGAATTTTATAAATTATTTATTAAATAATTCTTTTAAGGGTATAATATGGCAGAGGATTCAAGAAAAAATGAAGCTACTTGTGAAGACAGGGAGAGCAAAGTAAGAGATAAGACTCTCTATGGAGATGTTTTTCACAGAAATGTCTGCTGGCAGCGTTCTTACCAGAAACCTAAAGGCGAAGAGCTTATCATGGCACTTTACGGCAGCCTTAGAAACGGGCTTTACAATAGCCGTCGTTTTGATCTGCAAAACAGGTCAGAGTTTCTGGGTACAACAAAGGTAAACGGATATGCTCTTTACTCCCTGGGTCCTTATCCCGGCATCTACCCTTCGGAAAATTCCTGTGTTTTAGCTGAAGTACGCAGGTTTTCAGGAAAACAGCAACTTGAAATTGCCAAATCAATTGATTATATGGAACTTTTCGGAGGATACCACAGGGAATACGTGGATCTAGAAATTGGTGAGCAGAAATTCAGGGGATTTATCTACGTTTATGATGAGAAACCTGAATCAGAAAGAATCGAGCACGGCGACTGGGCCAGATACTTGAATGAAAAAGAGTTACAGGAAAGAGAATTACAGGAAAGAGAATTACAGGAAAGAGAATTAACTGAGTGAGAAAACTGAGAAGATAAAGAAAGATGAAAATAGAAGAGAATGAAAAAATAAAGGTGTGGAAAATAGAAACCTTAAAGTTGACAGATTCTCTAAATCTTACAGATTTCTTAAAAACTCAAGGCTCTCAATTCCTTCTTCCACAGAACTCATCTCGGTAACGAAAATTCCTTTATAATCCGAAAGTTTTTCCATAACTTTCTTCCAGTCTATTGTGCCTTTTCCAAGAGGTAGATGTTCATCTTTTTTACCCATGTTGTCATGGATATGCACATGAGAGATCTTTTCATTAAAAAGTTCCAGAAAATCGTCAATAAGCCCTACAGTGTTTGCGTGTCCTACATCAAAAGTAAAACCCACATTATGGCTTCCAATGGATTCAAGCATCTCAAGCATCTCGTCAGGATATTTTCCAAAGATTTTCGGCATATCGGGCATATTTTCGACAGCAACAAGAATTCCGAAATCCGCAGCAAAGTCACAGATTTCCTGGAGAGAAGCAAGATTGGTAAAATAAGCTTTCTGTGGAACCTGCGCGCCATAAGGGGAAAGATATCCAGGGTGTACTACAGCTAGATTGACATAGTTAGAGGCAAGAGTCAGGTAGTGCTCCATCTGCCTGATGACTTCTGCCCTTATTGAGTCGTTCAGACCTGCCAGATTCATATCCGAGAAAGGCAGGTGCAGAGTTAATTCAAGGCCTGTGGTTTCACTGATATTTTTCAAATTCTGAATGTTCTTGCTGTTCAGACACTGAGAACCTTCCTGTACGATTTCCCAACCGGTATACCCATGGTCTTCAAGCGTGTAAGCCCATTTGAAAGGGTCTTCAATGACTGCACGCGAAGAATAGCTGATTCTGTGCAATTGCATGATGAAAGTTCATTCCTTTTCATTTATCAATATACGTCATCCAGCGAGAACTGAGATATATTTAACTGAACGAGTTTAGTGAACGGTTTTAATAAACAAGTTTAGTGAACGGTTTTAATGAACGAGTTTAATGAACGGTTTTAATAAACGAGTTTAGTAAATGAGTTTAGTGAACTATTTACGACCTCACTTTTACAAAATATTAGAGATATTAACAATATATTAAAAATTTATAGAGAAATAAATGTATGTTGTGTTAAATGTATTAAGGTCCTTCAATCCCTCTCTACATAATCCATTTCGACCTCAACAACAGGTTTTCCTTCTTCAGTAAGAGGCAAAAGCCATTCAAAAAGTCTTTCCATTTCTTCCTGAGAATCAGCTCTGATAATGATTTCAATAGATCCAAGAGATTCTTCCTGTGCAGGAACACTGGGAATTCCGACAAACGCAGCCTGTTTGTTAAGCGAAAAACAAACCGAAAGCCCGTCGCTGGATAAACCTTTGCTGAAAGCTTTATTGCGGACGCTATCTATAATTTGTTCCCTGCGAATGAGCCCATGCAGGGTTTGCAGAATGTCAATTCCTCCTTCCCCTGAAAGGAAAAAGGAAGGAGAAACTTCTGTTTCCGATCCTGTGACCTCAATATCTTTCTTTTCAAGTTCAATATCAGTAAAAAGGGACAAGACTGCTTTGATAACCTTTTCCGAGTCTTCTGTAGGATATACAGCTGCTGAAACCTTAACATGTATCATAAATTTACTCCAGTAATTTAAAAAGGATTAATTCAAGAATTTTGAATTTTTTCAGAAATATATTCAAGAGAGTTAATCAGCGGGGTTTTTTCCTAAGTAGTTGCTCAAAACTTCAACAACATCCTTTTTGAAAATTTCCAGAGTGGAATTATTTTCAATTTCGATATTGGATGCCTCTATAGCTGTTCCCATTCCCCAGCCGAGTTCTCGTTCGTCCCGGTTGCGGAGTCCTTCTATACTATTCATATCATCGCTTCTGCCTCGTTTCTGAACTCTGGAAAAGCGGATTTCAATAGGAGCGTAAATCGAAATCAGAATAAAACCTTCTCCGAATTCTCGCCTGAAGCATTCCACTTCGGCAATTCCGCGTACCCCGTCCACAACAACAAGGCCAGAGCCAGCATCCCTGATTTGGGAAATGCAGCGTACTGCGACTGCATCCATACCCTCGCATTTGCGAAGCTGTGTTGCAACCATTCCGGTATTAGAATCACTGGGTTCAAGCCCAAGCCTTGAAACTTCCTTCCGGATCACATCACCCATGTTAATAACGGGAATGTCCATTTCAGCAGCAATTCTGGCAGCTTCCGATTTTCCAGATGCTGGCATGCCTACGAACGCTATTATCTTCATCAAAAATTACCCTTTAAACTTTAATTGAATTTAAACTATTAATTTGAGCATTAGACCTGAATTATTAACTTGAATTATTGGATAGTGAATTATTGGATTTGAATTGTCTAATCACTAATCATTGGATTCGAATTATTGAATCTTAAATTACTGGATTCAAATTATTAAATCATAGACTACCGAATTTGAATTATTGAATCATAAACTACTGAATTTAAACTATTAAATCATGGATTATCGGGTTTGAACTATTGAATTATTAGGTTTGAACAGAAACCTGGATATATTGAATCTTAATTTCAAAGCTCAATAGAGCTAAAATTATAAATTAAATAGTAAGTTAAATAATCGAGCCCATAAGCTAACTGCAAGACGGTATAATTCTAGTCAAATCACAGGATCGTATATATTATTTCCTGAAAACTAATAAATGAATGACAAAAATAAGCTGGAGCGAGGCTGGAGCGCGAAAAAAACTGAAAAACTGAAAGTAAAGGACGAAAAATATGAAAGTCTCATCCTTATGAAAACATGCCTTATTCCTATGAAGACACGTCCCATTCCTATGAAAACATACCTATTTTTATGAAAACATCTTGCTGAAAACTGATGCCTTGAAATCTACCAGAGGTTTGAGCCTGTAATCCTCAAGAAGTACTTTACGGGTGCTTTCCACTGGAACGCTCAGGGAAATTTCTTTCGTTCTACCGTAACGGCCTTTACTTACAACCACTGCGTTGACTATGCCCAGCATGTCAAGTTCGGACATGAGATCGGTAACCCTGCGCTGGGTAAGGATATCCACATCAATATGGTGACAGAGCTGGCGATAAACATTATACATCTCACCTGTTGTGACATTCTTACCTTCTCTGCCCCGGCTCCGTAAAAGAATGATACTATAGAGTACGAGTTTGGATTGTGTTGGAAGGGTTCTTACCACTTCAACTACGCGATCAACTTCGATTTTTTCCTGAGCACGCCTTACGTGCTCTTCAAGAACCTGAGGCTGGTTTTCCCTTTCTGCAATTTCCCCCGAGACCCGCAGGAGGTCGAGTGCGCGCCTTGCATCGCCGTGTTCCTGAGCTGCAAAAGCAGCGCATAAGGGAATTACCATCTCACCGAGAGAGCCATCGGTATAAGCCATTTTTGCTCTTTGTTTCAGGATATCACTTATCTGTTCAGCATCATAAGGAGGGAAAATCAGTTCTTCTTCACCCAGGGAACTTTTGACCCTTGGGTCCAGAAATTCCGTGAATTTCAAATCATTTGAAACGCCAATCATACTGACTTTGGCTCTCTGCAAGTCTGTATTGATTCTCGATAGGTTATAAAGAACATCATCGCCTTTTTTGATCAACTTATCGATTTCATCCAGAATTATGACAATGACCTGCTCCTTGGAATCGATTGCTTCCTTGAATTTCATGAAAACCTGGTCAGTAGGCCACCCGGTCATAGGAACTTCTTCTTCGAAATGTCTGGCAAGATTTGCAAGGAGACGGTACTGTGTATCAATTACTTCACAATTAATATAAACAACTGAACAAAAAAGTGATTTTTCTTCACTTACCCTTTCAAGTTCTTTTCCAACATAACGGGTAACCGCTGTTTTTCCTGTCCCGGTTTTCCCATAAATAAGTACATTGGAAGGAGTCTCTCCTCGGAGTGCAGAAACCAAGATTGTTGCAAGACTGTTAATTTGCTCATTTCTGTGCAATAAAAGGTCAGGAGTGTAAGAAGGCCGAAGTACTTCTTTATTTTTGAAAATTGATTTACCGTCAAGTAATTTTTCGAATAAGCCGTCTAATGATTGAGCTTTTATCATGAAGATCCTCTATAAAAAATTATAATGTTAAGCATTTAAGGGATTAAGATAATTCTAACGCAGATGATTAATACAATGCAAATCATTGCATGTCAAACTAATTGACACTAATTGACACAGTAATATTACTATATAAGTCATATAATAAACTAACACAGTTGGTAAACTCTGTCTACCTTTTCTTTGAATTATTTTAATTTTTATTTTTGTAATAATGATTTTTAAGTGTTTTAATTTTAAGTGTTTTAATTTTAAGTTTTTTAACTTTAAGTGTTTTACCACTGCCTGAAATCATGAAAAATTTCATAGTCTGCAGCCAACTTAATCCTCAAATCTACATCTATTGAATATTATGTTTTTGGCTACGTTTTTAGAGTTGTTTTTTAGAGCTGTCTTTTTTAGAGTTGTTTTTTAGATTTTCCTTTTCAAATGCTTGGACAATTATAACCACAACTACTTGACAAGCTTTAGATTGATCTTACAATAACCGTTTAGCAAGTTTCAATAATTATTGTAATAATCATCAAGGAATTGGGGGAATTGTAAATGGGATTCATGTAAGGGACTTTGGAAAGAGGGAAAGAGGGAAAGAGAGAAAGGTTAAACTCTTAATTCCGAAGTCTTAACTCTCGATATCTGGAATTAAAATTTATTTTAGGATTTCTGAGATTTTACTTCATTATTGTTTGTACCTTTATGAAAAACCCTATGAATCCTGATAATGAGGAGAAAGGGATAGAAGATACATCTTTCTTATAGTTAATTCATGAAACTCTCATTTTCTACTAATTGCTGATAAAATGGCGGGCGAATCTTAAGTGTTAAGATACATCGCAAGCCAGATAAAATCTATATTCCGAATCTTCTTTTGTCAAAACTTGAGATGAAATTGGTTTATAAGCAAGTAATTTTAAGCTATATTTGCAGTAGATGCAATGGAAGTACACCGTATTAATTGTTATGGTAAAGACCCCTTCAGTTCCACTGGAAACAATTTATACCTTAAATATTCAACAAAAAACCAACATTATCTAGCTTAGCATAACTGAGATAAAAAGTTATGAATTCCATAACCAATGGAGGTTAAATTTGAACCCTTCTTTTCGAATGGAAAAAGTTATGAAAATTATAATATTTTTACATAAAATTAAAGAATAAAAATTTTAAGATAAAATTAGAATTATGTAAATATACAGAGTTCAGAGTTCTTTAAAGAGTGGAGAGATTTAATATTTTTTGAGCTATTGATGTGAGAAATAGATAAAGGAAATAGAGAAAGTTAGGGAAATTAAAAAAGTAGGGAAATTAAAAAAGTCACAGAAATTATAAAAGTAGAGAGAATAAAAAAATTAAGGAAATTATAAAAGTAGAGAAAATAAAAAAGTAGGGAAATTATAAAAGTTAAGGAAAGAGAGAACACAGAGAGAAAAGTAAAAACGGAAAGTAGGCCCCTTCATTTCCATTGGAAAGTTTATATAACACCCAGACCCCATGGTTTCCATTAAAGAGATTGGAGATTCTAGGCAGCAAAATAAAATAAAATTTTGTTTTGTTTATCAGTAAAATAATGTTGTTTGGTTATAGAATTAATACTATATATATTTTATTATTAAAAAAGCTAGTTTGTTTTTTGAGAAGTTCTTCTTTATAGAGAAAAATTTGATTTAATATATTCATTAAAAATTTCGTTGTATTGATAATCCAATCAGAAAAAGTATTGATCTTTAAAAAATTGATAAATCTAAGCTGTATGTTCTGAGAAATTTATGTCTTCTAGATCTATGAAAACGTCTCCACTCGAAATATAGGGGTCTCCCTCTGAAGCAGACATTACAGACATTAATATGATTATGGGATCTTAACATACATTCCTTTTTTAGATCTTGGATACTTACTCGCCCTGTTGTTATGAAAGTTACTTGGTAATTTAGTAGTTATATTCCATAAGTATTTTAAATAAAACTGGTTTTACTTTATCCACATGAATGAGCAGGGTCTTTCTGAGAAAGAGATATTTTCCTATCTGGAAGATGTAAAGTCAGAGGATACGGATTACTATAGGGTTTTAAGTTCAATGTGCACTCACCCGCACAGAATCGCGGTTGAGGCTCACAGGCTATTTATTGAGGCTAACCTGGGCGATCTGGGACTTTTTGCAGGTGCTCACAGGCTGGAAAAAGAAGTTGTCCGGATGCTGGGGGAACTTCTTCATGCTCCGTCTGTTGAAATTCCTTCAGGAGAGTTATGTGAGAGTTCGGTTTGTGGTTATCTTACAACAGGAGGCACGGAATCTAATATTCAGGCTATCAGGTGCATGAAAAACATTGTAACTAAGGACGGGAAAAAGTCAGGTGAGATTCTCAATATAGTTGTTCCCGAATCAGCTCACTTCTCATTTGATAAAGTCGCCAATATGATGGGAATTGAGGTTAAAAGAGCTCTTCTTGATTCTGAATTCAGGGTGAATATTGCATCTGTAAAAAGCCTGATTGATGCAAATACCATAGGACTCGTAGGGATAGCAGGAAATACAGAATTTGGACAGATAGATCCGATTGAGGAACTTTCAAAGCTTGCTCTTGAAAATGAGCTTTTCCTTCATGTTGATGCAGCTTTTGGAGGGTTTGTGATTCCATTCCTTGAAAAGCCATACTCTTTCGATTTCAAAGTTCCAGGCGTTACCTCCATTGCAATAGATCCCCATAAGATGGGGCTTTCTACAATTCCCTCAGGTGCCCTATTATTCAGATCTCCTTCTTTTCTGGACTTCCTTAAGGTAAATACTCCATATCTTACAACAAAAGCTCAGTTTACTCTAACAGGTACCCGCAGTGGAGCTTCAGCCGCTGCCACTTATGCCGTAATGAAGTATCTTGGACGTGAAGGGTATAGAAAAAATGTACAGTACTGCATGCAGCTTACCACAAAACTGGTTAAAGAAGCTCGAAAACTCGGCTTTGAACCTCTAATCGAGCCTGTGATGAACGTGGTCGCCCTGAGAGTTCCGAACCCTGATTTTGTGCGGGAACAGCTTCTTAAGAAATTTGGTTGGAACGTCTCAATTACTCGCAATCCAAGATCTCTTCGCTTGGTCCTAATGCCTCACAACACGGCCCGCGATATAGAAGAATTCTTGCAAGATCTAAGAAAAGTAACAGCAGAACTTTAATTTACAGTAGAACTTCAATTTACAGTAGAACTTCAATTTACAGTAGAACTTTAAATCTTACTTCTTATCATTCACATAATTTCTTCGGTTTTTATTTAATTGTTTTAATTTGCTATCACATATTAATCATGCACTAATCACGTACAAACAGATATGTATAATTATCGCCAAATAATAAATGGGATCAGTTACTTTTATAAAGAAGAGTCAGTTATCTTTATAAATAAAAATTTATAAGGCAACTTGATCAGGGGAACTTTACAAGACGACTTTATGAGGGAAAGTCAATTAGAAGAGTTTATGAGCAGAGTTAAGGGAACTTACGGGCAGCTCCAGTGGGATTTATGAGCATAACTACCTATAAATTTCCCTTCCTATTAGCTGTGTTATTTATGACAGTCTGGACCTGATTTTAAGTTCAGATTTAGCTTTACCTGATTTAGCGTTAGCTCATATTATTCAACGAGCTTATATTATTCAACGAGCTTATATTATTCAACATTTAGTCATCTGCTTAATATTATAAAAATGAAAATGGGGGTATTTATTTTATGAAATCGTCAGTGAAAATCGGAAGTGTTATGGGTATACCTATCAGGCTGCACATAACTTTTCTTCTCATATTACCCATATTTGCTTATGCGTTTGCGATCAGCCCGCAGCCTTTTGGTTTTGAGGGAGTTGAGCCGTCTATCACAAGATACTCGCTTTCAGTCCTGACTGCCATCCTGCTTTTTGCTTCGATACTTGTACATGAACTTGCACATTCATATCTGGCAATGCGTTACGGGGTCAAAATTGAGAACATCACTCTCTTCCTTTTTGGAGGAGTATCGGCTATGGAAAAAATACCCCGAAATCCCGGACAGGAAGCAAAAATGGCTTCTGCAGGACCCCTTACAAGCCTTTTAATAGGTTTAGTCTGCCTTTTAATATACGGAAGTCTCATTTCCCCTAATCCTGTACTTTCTCAAAACCCGGTATACCTCGTTATCTGGATTCTTGGGATTATGAACCTTATACTCGGGATCTTCAACCTGCTGCCTGCTTTTCCAATGGACGGGGGTAGAGTACTTCGCTCTTTCTACGCGAGAAGAATGTCTTATGTGAAAGCTACGCAGAGTGCAGCAGCCGTGGGAAAGTTTTTTGCCGTTCTCATGGCAATTTTCGGAATTCTCATAGGCAATCCATGGTTTCCTTTGATTGCGCTCTTTATTTATGTCGGCGCGTCTGAAGAGGAGCGCTCTACTCGGGCCGAGGTAACCCTTGAAAATATTCGGGTCAGGGATATTATGACCAGAAATGTAGTTTCAGTAAGTCCTTCCATGAGCGTGGAAGACCTGATTAAATTCATGTTTGAGAAGAAACACATGGGTTACCCTGTGATGGAAGGGGACAACCTGAAAGGAATTGTGACGTTTACGGATATCCAGCACATTCCTTCTGTTGACCGCCCGGCAGCCAAGGTCTCGGATATTATGACCAGAGATGTTATCTCGGTATCTTCGGATGTGCAAGCCGTTGATGTCCTGAGACTCGTATCATCTAAAAATATCGGAAGAGTTCTAGTTATTGATAACGGATCTATTGTAGGAATACTCTCAAGAACGGATCTTGTACGGACTCTGAAACTGAGGTCAGAATAATTCTTAAACACTCTAGATTAGGGAGATTTCCGAGTAAGAAGATTCTTAAGCAGAATTTATCAAGATGAAATTGTCAAAAGAGGTTAAAAGAGATTATCAGGGAGTTAATCAAAAAGGACTTGTCAAAATAAGTTTTCATCAAAAGATATTTTCATCAAAAGATGTTTTCATCAAAATAAGTTTTCATCAAAAGATATTTTTATCAAAAGATCATACTCTATTAAATTTTTCATAATTTATGATTTTCCAAATTGTATTTAAATATATAGGTAAATTTATAAATACTTATATAAAATAAAAGTTATAAAAAACAGGGATAAAAATCCGAAGGCAAAAAACATAAATCTAAGGATAAAACCTGCAGATAACAACATATGAATCTAAGGATAAAACCTGCAGATAACAAAGTATGAATCTAAGAATAAAACCTGAAAGCAGCAAAATATAAATCTCTGGCAGATAATTACCACCAGTTAATTATCTGCCTATAACTAAGTTTTTTTATAACTTGGTTATGTTATGTGAAGAATTTAATTACTCATGCAATTAACTGCAGTCCTTCAAGGGATATGCTTTCACGCATCATCTTAACGCGTCGCAGCAGAGAGATTAACAATGAGCAAACCTGAAATTACAGATTCTCAGGATAAGGACCCTGACTACAATTTTCATAGTACATCTCAGGAGTCAATAAGTTCATCTCAGGAGTCAATATATTCTATGGACAAACTTGTGACCGAATCCGCAGAAAACTCAACTTCTGTCGGAAAGTCTAAAATTTCTGGTTCTTCAATTAACATGCCGCAGGAAGAAAAAACTTCTGTGACAGCATCCAAGATAGAACCTGACGAGCTTGAAACAAAGCTTGACATAAGTTCCGAAATTATTGCAGAATCTATTCCTGATTCGGCTTCCGAAGTTTCAATTCCTTCATCTTCCCAATTCTCTGATGCACATCAGGCTGAGTATCAGCCATCAAAAATTGTGCTTATAGGAACCGCCCATGTCTCTGAAAAGAGTGTTGCCGAGGTCAAGGCCGCTATAAGGGATCTAAAAC
This sequence comes from Methanobacteriota archaeon, assembly GCA_023399215.1. Taxonomy (GTDB): domain Archaea; phylum Halobacteriota; class Methanosarcinia; order Methanosarcinales; family Methanosarcinaceae; genus Methanosarcina. The sequence continues at coordinate 96,487 of JAEWQJ010000043.1, read as the reverse complement.
CGGATATTGTAGCTGTAGAGCTTTGCAGGGGACGTTATGATTCCCTGAAGGGTAATGTTCAGGAAAAACAGGTTCCTATTAAGGACATTCTTTCTGAAGGCAAGGTTAACTATTATGTCATTCACTGGCTGCTTGCCTATGTGCAGAAAAAGATCGGTGAGGATATGGGTGTAAGACCCGGAGCTGAGATGCTTTCCGCAATCGAGGGAGCCGAGTCTATCGGGGCTGAAGTTGCCCTAATTGACCGTGATATCCAGGTGACTCTTCAGCGTTTCTGGGGAAAAATGAAGTTCCTGGAAAAAGTCAAGATGATTGGCTCCCTGTTAGGTGGCCTAATAGGAATAGGAAAAGGAACCGAAATAGATATTGATAAAATTACGGAAACCGATGTTGTAACTGGTCTTGTAAATGAACTTAGAGATTTTGCCCCGACTGCAGCTGAGGTTCTCATTGATGAAAGGGATGCATATCTTGCAGGAAGCATCCTCAGGGTTGCGGCAGGTGGAAACAAAACTGTTGTCGTGGTAATTGGAGCTGGGCATAAGCCAGGAGTAACTAAGTACCTGAAGAACCCGAAAAGCTTACCTCCTCTGAGTAATCTTATGCAGATTCCAAAGAAACGTATAGGTCTCGGAAAGATTGTTGGCTTTGCTTTTGTTGCCGTTATAGTTGGATTCTTTTTACTACTGCTGCTTTCTGGCGTTCCGCTTAAACTCCTGTTAATAGCCTTTGGATGGTGGTTTATTATTACAGGAACCCTCAGTGCAATCGGTACTTTACTTGCAGGTGGCCATCCTTACTCAGTTCTGACTGCCTTTTCGGTTGCCTGGCTAACTACTCTGCACCCTCTTATTGCCGCAGGCTGGTTTGCTGGTCTTGTAGAAGCAAAACAGAGAAATCCTACTACTGCAGACTTTAAAGCACTGGGAGAAATAGAAACCTTCAAGGAGATGTTCAACAACAGGTTCATGCGAGTTCTCCTTGTTGCAAGCTTTGCAAACATAGGAAGTATGACAGGGACCTTCGTTGCAGCTTATGTCATGCTGCATGTAACTGGCATTGATCCGAGAGATGTTCTACTTTCTGGGTTCAATGCACTCGGACTCTAAAGCCTTTGTATCTAAAGTCTTTGATATCTAAAGTTTTGATATCTAAAGTCTTTGATATCTAAAGTCTTTGATATTTCCTAATATGCTGATGTTCCTGGAACCCTGGTTCCTGAATATTCTTCTTTTTTCTGATGTCCCTGTGATCTTTCTCTCTATGTTCTTTGGAATCTTTCGCTCCATATTTCTCTGTGATCACTGGGTTCCTAAGTACCCCCTCTATTTATGAACTCCTTTATGAACTTCTGGTGCTCTTGAGAGCACTAAAACAGACCGGACAACAGATTATTATGCTATTTATATAGTGAGCCTATCTCAAAAGTCACTTTACTCTTAATCGTTGGGAATTCTCAGAGCATAAGGGGCTAAAAACAAAAATAAAAAAGAATAGAAAAGAAAGTAAAAAAGGAAAAAACTTTAGAGCTCAGAAGAGTTCGTGAAGTTTAAACTGATATTTACCCAGCTTTCCGCCGTAGTTTCCTGCTGAGATCTTTTTAACGCCTGGAACAGTTACAGCGGCTTTAATTCCTGCTTTCATGGCAGCTTTTATGCTTTCTTCATCAAGCCCATTAATAACAATTTCATAAACAGCATTGACATCTGCCGGGATTTCAGTGTTTTCAACCTTATTCTTTATGGAAGGGCAGAATCTTTCGTTAGCAGTAGCTTTCAGGAACTTGTATTTGTTTGCTCCGGATTTAGATCCGCTGGCTACAATACCACCAGGGAAGGGGGTAATTGTACCTTCAAGTTCTGCAATTGCATCAACAGCAGCTTCGGCTGCGGTCAGGGCGGTCATCTGGGAGTCTCCGAAGATGAAGAAGTTTCCGCCTGCAATTCCAGCTATAGCTCCTATATTTTCCTCGGCCAGGAAATCTCCTTCCATAATTGGCATCTTAAATACCTTGCGGCCTGCAATCTGGGTTTCGGATTCCATGCCGTCTGAGAAGAACTTGAGTTTAAAGCCTACATTAAACTGTTTTTCAGCTTCAGGAAGTCCATTGAAGACTGCAGTTGTAGGGGCTGTAAGTACACATTGTCCAATCCTTTCAAGGAGTTGATTTTCCAGGGCATCGTATTTGAAAGTACAGATCTGGACATAAACTCCAGGTCTGCCATCAGGAGTCTCACTGGGGCTTGCTAACCTCTCAATTCCGCCTTCTGCAGGACACATTATAACGGATGTTGCAAAGCCTGTAGCTTCAGTAGCTGCCACAAGGGCCCAGCGCTTGGTAGCAGCTGTTATGAGTACCCGTGCAATCTTGATCGGAAACGCTTCTGCATATGTATCTTCGATTTCTACTCCGTTGATTTCCATAAAAATCTCCCATTTGCTTAATTATTGCTATCTTGAAACTAGTTCGCAAGTTGTCAGGTTTGGTTTCCCTGTTTTCTCGTCTTCTATAAGCTTTTAGAACTTTTCAGATATCTTACAGAATGACTGAGAATATAGTATTTACTCAAGGGATACTCAAAGAATTTTAGAGTAGTGCTCAGAGTGTTATCTAAAGAATACTTAATGTATACTTGATGTATACTTCAAGCGTACTTGCAGTATTACCTGAAGTACACTTAGTGTATTGCTCAAAGTATACTTATACTGTACTAAGAGTGTACTCAAGTATTTCAGAGTGTCACTTTACCTTAGATCTAGCCTCAGATACAGATTTAAAGTTTTATGCTACTTTTATTTTCTTTTGCTTTATTAATGGAACCAATAATGTAATTATAATATTTATATCAAATATATAATTTTTCAAAGAAAAGGTGAAGAAACGAAAGTGAATTCAAAAATGAACAGTTTGAAAAAATAATTTACTTTAAAAATTCAAAAATATTTCTCAATATTGCTTTATCAATATCAAAATTTCTCAATATTACTTCAACAATATCAAAAAGTAAAAGGAACTAAATGTAAGAACAGATTAAAAGTAAAAACAAACGAAAGAATAGACGAATGAAGGTAAGAACAGATTAAAAGTAAAAACAAACGAAAGAGTAGACGAATAAAGGTAAGAGCAGATTAAAAGTGAAAATAAGTAAAAGGTGATAATAAATAAGGGAAAATAGAGTAAAAATAAAAATCGATTAAAGATAGAAACCACTTGATTCTTTTATATTATCTTATTTTCTCTCAAAATAGTCCTTATTAGGAGATCACCAGTAGAAGTATCAAGAGTTACTGTACGTCCGTAATTTTTGCCGGTATCCTCGGCTATAATTGGAATTTCAAATTTTTCCAGAGTGCTTTTGGCTACTTTTATATTTCTTTCACCTATGTTCAGGGTCTGATTTTCAAACATATGTGCTCCCCCGACAAGTTTTGCTTCGAGCCTTTTTCTGGATGAACCTTTTCTTAGTATCTCAGCTGCAAGATACTCTATACCGGAATCAGTATATTTTAAAGGGTTGTCTTTTATCTTTGCATCACTTATACTCGGAAGCATCGTATGGACAAGCCCACCTATTCTCTCCTGCTTATCATAGAGTGTTATGCTTAAACATGAACCCAACCCGGAGGTTTTAATTTTAACCGGACTCCTGGCCAATGCACAGGCTCCTATTCCCACTACAATTACGCCTGAGTCGATCGTCTTGAAGAACCCTCCTGGTTTCGAAATTTCTCTATTTTGAAAAATATTAGAAAATATCTCTATTTTGGAAAATATTAGAAAATTTTTAGGAGCTGCTTAGACATTGTTTAGAAACTATTTAAAATGATTTATAATTTCTTTAAAAAATTTGTTTAAGAAACATTCAAAATTTATTTACAACTGTTGTATCCTGAAATTATTTTGCAGATTCAAAACCATTTGGAAGTCCAATACATAATACAACAGCAGGCGACGCAAAAGGTTAGATGTTGAGTAATTCCAATTCATTTTAGTAAAGGAGAACGATCACGTAAAATGAAACAAATTCGAAGTTGAAGTGAAATAGTTAGGTTACCTGTATATATAACCTGTATATAATATAATTACTATAATTATAATTATTGTACATTGAGCTAAAAAAGTGATATAATTTTGGGATAAAACATAGCGCTTATAGAGAGAAGTTGCCTAATTTCCTATTCTTATATTTTCGAGATTTTTGTGATTCTATTCATTGAAAATCCATATTCAGGCTCTATATTCGTATTCACTTAAATTCCTCAGGTTCTTGACCTCTTCCATAAATGTCTCTTTAGATTTCCTTTATGTACAGGCGCTCTCTTGTATTGTAAGGTCTAAAGAGACTTGATGCAGTCCCAAGTAGTGTTTCAGACTTTCCTATTATAAAAAATCCTCCTTTTCCAAGAGCCTTGTAGAAATTAAGCTGTAATTGTTCCTGAATTTCCTTTTTAAAATATATCATTACATTTCGGCAGACAATAAGATCAAAATAATCGATTCTCGGGTCTGAAATCAAATCTTGACGTTTAAATTGTGTTATACTCTTAAACTCGTCTATTACCTGATAATTATCTCCCTGTTTGAAGAAATAACGTTCCTTTGTGCCTGAATCAAGATTTTTAAGCGAGTTTTCATTGTAAATACCTTTTTTGGCTTTTTCTAGACTTTGAGTATCAATATCCGTACCTATAATTCTTATTCTATACTTATTAAAGTCGTTTTTCAGGATCCTGTGCAGCAAGATAGCAAGGGAATAAGCTTCCTCTCCTGCTGCACAACCGGCACTCCATATGCGAATTGATCGGAGAAATAATCCTGATCTGGTTCTAACAAGAGAGGGAATAACCTCTTTTTCGATTATTCTGAAGGTTTCGAGATTTCGGAAAAACTCACTGACATTTACAGTAAGAGCATCAAGAAGAAATTCGTACTCTTGCGGATCTTTCTTTATAAATTTCAGATACGCTCCATAACTCTCAGAATTGGTGGCTCGAACGCGCACGTTAATTCTACGCCTGAAATGGGCTTCCTTATAATATTCACAGTTAAAACCGGTGTTTCCACTAATATTTCTCTTTAACAGTTCAAAGTCTGGATCTTTTTCCAGATTTTGACATGTCTTTATCTCTCTATTTATCTCTTTACTTTTCTCTTTAGTTATTTCACTATCATTTGCCTTTCTAACTGGACCGTTACTCATTTCTTCACCGGCAGTATTTTTATCCAGGCTTCTTTATCCACTTAAAGTTTCTTACTTATTTCAAATCAGGGAGTTGACATCGATAATTAAAATAACGTTTCCGTCGCCCAGAATTGTTGCTCCTGCAAATCCTCTGGTATTGTCAAGAAGCTTGCTTTTGAAGTTTTTTACTATTACTTCCTGTTTTCCAAGCAGTTCGTCCACGACTATTCCAATATATTGCCCGTGTTTTTCAACCAGAACTACGAAAATATTGTTCTCGTCGCTATCAACAGGTAGCTGAAACTGCTTTCTCAATCTAAAAAGTGGAAAAATTTTATTATCTATTAAAATGACTTCCTGTCCTTTGATATGCTTGATTTCCTGCGAGCTAACTTCAATGTTTTTCACTATGCTTGTGAAGGGAATTGCGTATTTTTCCTTTCCAACTCTTACCAGCATGGCCTGATAAACCGCAATGGTTAAAGGCAGTTTCAATTCAAACCTGGAACCAAGTTTAGGCTTTGACTCAACTTTTACTGACCCTCCAAGGCGCTCAACTCTGTTTTTTACAACATCCATTCCTATCCCCCTTCCGGAGATATCGGTAACACTGTCAGAAGTACTGAGACCTGGAGTAAATATCAATTGCATTGCTTCTTCTTCCTGAAGCTGCTCCGCACTTTCTCTTGAGATAATTCCTTTCTTTAATGCAACTTTCCTGATTTCATTAGTGTCTATTCCACATCCGTCATCTTCTATTCTAATAAGGACAAAATTTTCCTGTCTTGAAGCTGTAATCAGTATAGTGCCATTCTCTTTTTTCCCAAGTTCCACACGTTTCTCCGGAATTTCGATCCCGTGATCTACTGCATTTCTTAACAGGTGCACAAGGGAATCCCCGATTTCTTCGAGAATAGTTCTATCGAGCTTGATTTCTTTCCCTTTGATTATAAAATCGATTTTTTTGTTTTGTACGCGTGCAAGATCTCTGATCATTCTGGGATAGATGTAGGTGATATGGTCCAGAGGTACCATTCTTGCCTCGATCACTTCATCTTGCAGTTCTCTTGTTAGCTTATGAAAATCTGAAAGTGCAGCCTCAAGCTCCTTGGATTTCAGGTTGCGTGTAAGCTCGTTTATTCTACTCCGGTTAATTACGAGCTCGCCCACGAGATTCATCAATTTATCGAGCTGTTCGGTACTGATTCTTGGGTTCTGAACAATTTTCACTTTAGGGCTCGATTTTGGATAATCTGGGGTTTTTTCTTCATTCTCTGGTTGATAGATTTCTTTCGTCGTTTTTTTCGTTGCAGGCAGGAGTTTATTTTCGATTCTTTGAATTGAGGTTTTTTCAGAAGAATCATTTACCTCCCTTAACGTTTTTATCACTTCGTAGACATCAGGATAGAACTCGCATTTATTAGCTGTCACTTTCTTTCCTTTTTCGGGCTTATCTCCTTCGCTTTCACAGACATTTTCTACAAGCCCCTCAAGGGTATCCACACATACCAGGAGAACATCAATCAAAGAAGAATTAAGCACAATTTGCCGTGTGCGCAGCCTGTCTATCAAACTTTCCATTTCATGCGTTAACTCTACAATTTGTTTGAACCCCATAGTTGCAGACATGCCTTTGAATGTATGAGCTGCACGAAATAACGTATTCATCTGTTCCGTATTTTCAGGATCGTTCTCAAGCACCAGCAGGGAATCGCTCAACTCTTTGATGTATTTCTCAGACTCTGCCCTGAAAATGCCCATATATTTTGACATATCCATAATTTTCCCTGCCTGTCTGGAAGTTCAGATTTTTTTAGATGATTTCTCAACACAGAATTCAATTCGGGGGTTGAGTTCTATAGTCGGTTTCGTATTCAATTCTGGTTTAATCCCTACATCTGTTTTAGTCCCAACATTTGTTTAGTCCGTATTTCTGTTTTAGTCCCAATATTTATTTAGTCCGTACTTTTAGTTCGAAAAGTTAGCTTATTATTTTTACAACTTCTTCAGCCATTTGATCCAGAGGAAGCACAAAATCCGCCAGTTTTCGCCTTACAACTTCTTTTGACATCCCGTAAACCACACATGAACTCTGAGCCTCAGCAACCACTTTTCCTCCCATCTTTTTTACTTGTTCAGCTCCATCCGCTCCATCGCAGTTCATTCCTGTCAGAACCAGGGAAACGATTTTGGAGCCATAAATTGGAGCGATAGACCTGAAAAGAGCATTTACTGATGGTCTTGAACCCAGTTCTTTCGGGCCGCATGAAAGATGTGCAACCTCTTTTTTACGACCGTTTACAGTCTTCTGTACGACTTCCATATGATAGTCTCCGGGAGCTATAAGTACGGTTCCTTCCTCTATTATGTCCCCTTCCTCTGCTTCTTTTACCCAAAGAGCCGTTTTTGAATCAAGCCTTTTAGAAAGAGACGCCGTAAAACCTGCAGGCATGTGCTGTACTATCAGGATTGCGGCAGGGATGTCGGCAGGAAACGAACCTATAAGCTTCTCCAGGGCTCTTGGGCCTCCAGTGGATGCGCCTATTGCAAGAACATTTCGCACGGAAGCCGTTGTTTCTTTCCGAGACCTGTGATTTTCTATTTTTTCTCTTTTATTTATATTCGGTTCTTCCAATTCCCGATTTCGCATGCACTCCAGATTTTCAAGATTGGCTTTTGCAGCTGCCCGGGTTTTTCTGCAAATTTCTTTTGCCATATCTGACATGCTCTGACTAAGAATTCCTTCAGGCTTCTGGCTTACATCCACTGCTCCGTATTCAAAAGCTGTAAGTGTTATCTCCTCAGCCCTTTCCCCAAGGGCTGAAATCATCACAACGGGAGTCGGATACTCTTTCATAATCCGAGCAAGAGTCTTAAGGCCGTCAAGAACAGGCATAACATTGTCTAGAAGAACGACATCGGGCCTTAATTTTTTAATTTTCTCAAGGCCGTCCTTTCCATTGAATGCCGTTCCTATGACTCTGAGATTCGGTTCTTGACTGAGGATCTCGGAAAGGAGTTTGCGAATTAAAGCAGAATCATCTACTATGAGTGCGCAGATAGTCATCTTAAGCACTTTTCTTTAAATATAAAATTTATTTTAATAACTTTGTCTAATAATTTCTATTTAATTATATTAACAATAGTCTGATTTTTTATTCAATACAGTGTTAATTGCTTTATTTAATGCAGCCTCAGTTAACGCAATTTTACATAATGACAGCCTTATTTACCATTATCCTCAAATCGAATCTAATTCGGTTCAGCAATTTTTCTTATTACATCGAGCATTCCGTCAGGCTCAAAAGGCTTTACTATAAAGCCCATAGCTCCTATCTTCATTGATTCGGTTATGAGGGCCTGTTGACCAATGGAGGAACACATTACTATTTTTGCCTCAGGATCCATAGTAAGAAGTTTTTGCAATGCTTCTTTTCCATCCATATCTGGCATAATTATATCCATTAACACAATATCGGGCTTTACTTCGAAATAAAGCTGAATTGCCTCTTCCCCATCATCGACTTCAGCAACAACTTCATGTCCGTGCATCAGAAGAATATCTCTAATAATCATCCGCATAAATTCGGCATCGTCCACGATCATAATTCTGGCCATGCATTCCCCTTCTTCCGTTCTTGAACAAGCGACAATATCGGATGGTATTTACACTTCTATTTTTTGGAATGTTCCGACACCTTATTCCTATCTTTGCCGAATCTAGCCTCTTGCCCAAATATTCTCCATAAACTCATGCCATGAATCAAAGGACCTAATTTAAAAATCACTCTAGGTTAACAAATGTAACCAACCGAGTTTATTTGTTAAGACATATTTATTTCAATTGTGTAGAAAAATATATACGAAACCTGCTATATTAAATTTTTTAATTGTCTTTATAAAATTATAGGTCAAAATTTATTTAAATACTCTGGTTAATTGACACGTTAATACACTATTTACAGAAGTTACTGGTTCTTTCTCAATCTTCAGCCGAGTTCCAGTTTTGATCTTCAAATTTAAATAAAACATTAATTATATTATCTTTTCTAAATAAAACGTTTCCCTGTTTGTTTTAAATTTAATCTGGTACTAATTTCAATTTTTTCCTGAACAGTGACACCCCAAATGATACCTAAATTTAAATAAAATATTTTTATTTCTATTTATATATTGAAAACATGTATCTAAATTTTGCAAATAAATTTATATTTTCCCAAACTTCATATATTACTGTAAATTGAAAGATAACCTTGGAACAATTTGCAGGTATAAGGTATACTTGTTGAAGATAGAGTAATTTTCATAACTTTTGGCCCTGGTTTTAGGAAGGACTAAGGTATACATGCTGAAGATACAAGGAAATATTTCATTTCATATTTTCTTGTTTCAGACCTTACTTAGAAGATTATTATTCACTAGAAAACTCAATTCATTAGAAAACTCGTTACTCAGTGTTTCTTTGACAAATCTCACTTACAAAATCTCACTTACAAAATCTCACTTACAAAATCTTCAAGCAACCCCCCTTAGGAGTAGATTTGAGTGCCTGAAATCCTTATTGTTGAAGATAACTTACTTAATCTGACTGTTGAAGCAGACTTACTTAAATCCTTTGGATATGAGCCGAAAAAGGCGAAAAATGGTTTTGAAGCTCTCGAAATTCTCAATAAAGCAAAAATTGACCTGATATTGCTTGATATGGAACTTCCGAAAATGCACGGTCTTGAATTGCTTCAAAAAATCAAACTTAACCCTGAAACTCGGAGTATAAAGGTAGTTGCAGTCACAGGTTACTCTGATCTTGAATGTAAAGAAAAGTTCCTTAAGGCTGGATGCTATGCTGTTCTTGCCAAACCCATAAACTTTGGCAACTTTGGCTCACAGATCGAGTATTTTCTTACAATAACGGACTCTTGAAGACATAATGTATATGCGAAAATAATAAGACAGTCGTAATATACATGCGAAAATAAAAAGACCGTCGCAGTATTTATACGAAAATCCAAGGGCAGTTGCCTAAAGAGTAGACTCGGTAGAGATCTAAAGAGATATTGGGTGAAACCGGGTTAAAACCACAGCAAACAATTTTTTAACATGTTCTCTTTTTTTAATAAATCAAAAAATTTATCAACTCTCAAATAGTCTGTATTGAAGAACTGGTTGGGAAGATCAGGCAGTCTCCATAGAAATATTTCCGCATGTTCACTTCACTTGGCGGGTACTACTGACAGGTTAACAGCCTATGTAAACTGAATGTTTATGTGGTGGAGAAGCTGGAGGCAAGGGTGAGAAAAATGTATAAAAACACAAAAATAGGGCATCTAGTGGTAGGCTTTGCTCTTCTTCTGGTTTTGATTTTTTTTGTTGGGTATACAAGCTATCAAGGTATGAACGATATTGAAAAAAAGAGCCGAGCCATTCAAAACATGACCTACATCGTGGATAATATGCAAGGGGCTCTGCAAGCCCAGAGAAGTTATGTTATTTATGGCGATTCTGGTTATAAGAACGAGACTTATAACCATCTTGCTCTTGTGCCCTCCCAGGCAGCTATATCTAAAAAAATATATCTTGGCTACCTTGATCCTGTAAACCAGGATCATATGGACTCTATCCTGAAAACGTCTGACGAATTTAATGCAACTTTTAACAACTACGTTAAAGCAGACGACGAAGAGGTGGCCCTTAGAGCCGACATCGTCTCAAACGGTGATCTTATTTTGCAGAAAGCAGATGAGCTTTATCAAGACCAGATGCTGCAATATCAACAATATGCAGGAAATGGTTCTTCAGGTGAAGTCCTCCAGCAAAAGTTGTCCAATGCTCAGGAAGCTCAGAAAATCAGCATACTTGCACTGGAAGCCCAAAACGAATACCAGAATTATATAATTACTCCCGAAGATCAACATGCGGAAAATTTCAGTCAGCGAATGGGAAATATAACTAAAGTTACTGATAATCTGAAAACGCAGATGGTGACAACTGAAAATCTTGAACGTAGAAGTACAATAAGTACCAGTGCCCAAAAGATCCAGAATGATTTTAATCGCCTGAAAATTCTTAAAGAGGAAAAGACGGTTGAAGTAAAAAAAATGGAAACCATAACCGCACAGGTCAAAAAAAATGCTGAAGCTGCCAGTAACGATCAGAAAGAGAAACTTAACACCCTGATAATAGATTCTATAAATAAGATTTTTCTCGTTACTTTTCTTTCAATACTTGTCGGGGTTTTACTTGTTTTTGTTATTCTTAATGTTTATAGAAAACCCATATATGAATTACTTGAAGCCGCAGACAGAATCTCTGGAGGAGATCTGAGTGTTGAGATTAAAGGAAACTCGAGAAGTGAAATCTCTCAACTCTCACAAGCTTTTAAATCGATGGTTGAAAACCTTCGTAGCCTGATAAAAGGAATTCAGGAAATTTCAGTTCACCTTTCTACACTTTCAGAAGAAATGTCTGCTTCTTCTGAGGAAGTGGCTTCAGCTTCAAGGAAAATTTCTGACACTGCAACTGAAATTTCAAATGGGACCGAAGTGCAGAGTACAAAAATAGTGGATATAACTCATGCAATGCAGGACATGACACACAATATCCAGGAAATTGCGGAGAATACCCAGAAAGTTTCTAAGAACACTAATCTTGTCAATAACACTATCAATAACATTGGAAATGCCTCAAGAGAACTCCTGGTAAAAATGGACCATATTCGCTTCTCTGTTGATGAAACTAAGGAAGTGATAACGGAGCTTGACTCCAAGTCTCAACAAATCAATGAAATTGTAACTCTTATTACCAGGATTGCCGACCAGACAAATATGCTTGCGCTGAATGCTGCAATTGAGGCTGCCCGGGCTGGTGAGCACGGCAGGGGTTTTTCTGTTGTAGCCGATGAGGTCCGAAAACTTGCCGACGAATCCGGCCGCGCTGCTAATAACATTTCTAGTCTAATTGATGAAATAAGAGGCAGTATCAGTGAAACCGTGGAAAGTATAGAGGCCAGTAAAAAAGATGTGCAGGCTGGTTCACTGTCTGTTAATAACGCGGTTGAAATGGTTTCAGGGATTGTAACTACAATCAATGAAATTACAAATATGATAGAAGATGTTGCAGCTGCTACAGAAGAGCAGTCCGCATCCATTGAAGAAATCACTTCCACTCTGGAGGATATTTCCTCAATTTCGGAGCAGTCTGCTGCAGGAACCCAGGAAACTGCTGCAGCTCTTGAAGAGCAGAGTGCTTCAATGTCAGAACTTGCCAACATGGCTAGTGACCTTTCTTTGCTCGGGGAAAGAATGAAAAAAGCTACGGAAAAATTCAAACTTGGTAACTTAAAAGAAGGGTCAGAAAACACTTCACGTTAAAATTTCGGAGTTAGTTTGAGGAATTCAAATGTTTGAAGAAACATTAGATGAAGGTTCAGGATTTTCGGAAGAAAGTCTTCGTTTAGTGACCTTTGAGCTTTCAGGTGAAGAGTTCGGAGTAGATATTATGCAGGTCTCCGAAGTTATTCCGGTTCCGAGAATCACCCGCATTCCTCAGGCTCCGGAATGCGTAAAAGGGCTCATTAACCTGCGGGGAAAGATCCTAGTGGTGATAGACCTTAACAAGCGGCTTGATTTCAGATCAAAAGAGACCGACAGCATGTCCAGAATTATCATAGTGGAGGTTAAAGATACAGTCCTTGGAATGCTTGTAAATTCCGTAAAGGAGGTCATTAACCTGCCACTGTCTTCAATTCAGCCGCCCCCTGAGATGATCAAATCGAAAATCAATTCGGAATACCTGGTAGGTGTTGGAAAATTAGGGAACAGGCTTCTTATTCTACTAAATCTTGCAAGAGTACTTGGAGAAGAAGAAATCGAAAAACTCAGTGAGCTACCATCTCCTGATGAGGACATTTTAACGGAGTAAACTACCTCTATTAAAGTTGAAAGTTAATGGGGAAGAAGCTGGAATGTGGGAACAATGGAGAAAATGTTTAAACTGAGTAAATGGCGTCCTCTCCAAAAAAGGATATTTAAACTTGCTTAATTGTTTTCTCTTGAAATAGACTGCTTAAACTCGCTGGGTGACTTTCATATTCTTGCCTATGTTATCTTCATTCCAATAGCTAAAGAGTTGGCTGCCAGGCTCGATAACCCCTCCATTTCCACTGCAACAGTCCTTGCACTCGGAGCTTTGTAGGAGTACTTCTCTCCATCTTTTCTGGAAGAAAACTCGGATTTCTCGTACTGAAGGAATTGATTGAAAAAGCTGTGAGGAGAAGCGGGGTTGTCCTTCTTGACATTTGTGGAGGAGGCGCTCTCGGAGCAACTCTTACCATGACCGGGGCAGGAGAGGCTCTTGGCAGGTTTTTCTTGCAGTTGAGCCTTCCTCATATTCTTGTGCCTTTTCTCGTTGCCGCAGCCCTTCAAACCTTTCAGGGATCAAGAGTTGTGACCATGCTTATCGCACCTTCCCTTTTACTGCCCCTTGTTCCTGAACTCGGGTTCCCTCCGGAAATCGTTATCCTTTCAATGGCTTCAGGTACTTTTCTAATTTTGCCACAGTAAAATTATAGCTTCATAATTTGGTATGTGGCAAACAATAAATACCAGTTTTTTATATTTCTCTATATGAATGAGCAAAGTTATCCTGAATTTACAGGCCTTGAACTCTCTCCGAGAAAGGTAGATTATCTTAAGTTCATTCTTGAAAAAGGAGGCACTGTAAAAACCACAGAAATCTCTTCAGGCCTGCAGGTAGACCCTTCAACCACAACCAAGACCTTAAATGAGCTTGCAAGTGCAGGCTACCTGAATCATGTTCCTTACAGGGGGGTGGATCTGACGGAACTGGGTAAGGCATATACACAATTTCTTATTCGAAGGCACAGGATCCTCAGTCTTCTTTTAACCCATTACGGCCTTTCATCGGAAGAAGCTTGTAGTGAAGTTTCGCGGTTTGAGGCTTTTGTCTCAAGGGATGCTGTAAATAAAATCTGCAGCTCAATGGGCCACCCAATGTTCGGAGTATGTGGGGAAATCAGCCATGAAAGATGCTTGTATGAAGAAAAACATCATTGAATGCCTGAATAAGTGAAGCATTAAACGAAATGTTAGATGAAGAGCTAAAGTGCTAATCAAGTGCCAAGTATGAGTTTCGAGATAAATTTGGGCTTATACCAAAAAATTCCATAAATAACTCTAAAATTTGGGTATATACCAAATTTTGAACATCTACGGACTTTGGATAATATACTTTGGATAAGAGACTTTGAATAATGTTGATCTTATCTCATCCAGAAATGTATTCATGAGCCAAGAAAAAGTGAAAGTGAAGAAAGTGGGATCTCAATATGAATCTGAAAATTCTACCTTTATTAGTACTCTTGACTGTTGGTCTGAGCCTTTTTGCCAGCGGATGTACAGGTCCAGGCGACTCCCAAACTAATGATAGTACAGGACAGGAAACTGGAGTAGCAGGGTCAAATGAATCTATAATTGTAGCTGTAAGTGTGCTTCCTCAGGCCGAGTTTGTAGATAAAGTGGGGGGAGACAAAGTAAAAACTGTTGTCATAATCCCTCCTGGAGCAGACCCTCACACCTATGAACCTTCTCCTAAAGAAATAGCAAATGTGAGCAAAGCTAGTATGTATGTTATAGTCGGCGTCGATATGCCTTTTGAGGAAGTCTGGATTAACAGGTTCGAATCTATTAACAGTGGAACTCTTATCGTAAACTCTTCTAATGGAATCAAACTCAGGGAACTTGCTGCTCACGATCATCACGAGGAGGAGGGAGTAGAGGAACATGCAGGAGAATCTGAAGCTAATAACGAAGAAACTGAATTGGATCCCCACATATGGACATCTCCTACAAATACAAAAATAATGGTCGAGAACATTTATGAAGGACTTGCCAAAATAGATCCTGAGAACAAGACTTACTATGCTCAGAATAGAGACGCCTATCTTAAGGAGCTGGATGCTCTGGATGCAAGGATTCGCGAAAAGCTTGAGGGGAAAACGGAAAGAAACTTCATTGTTTATCATCCCGCCTGGGGCTATTTTGCGGCGGATTATAACCTTACCATGATACCGGTTGAAATCGAAGGAAAAGAGCCGAGTGCCCAGGATCTGGCGAAGCTTGTAGATCTTTCGAAGGAAAAGCATGTCAAAATAATCTTTATCCAGCCCCAAACAAGTACGCAGAGTGCGCAAGCCGTAGCTGAAGAGATAGGCGGTGAGGTTGTAGCTGTAGACCCGCTTGCAAAGGATTACATCGCAAATATGGATAACGTATCTGATATTTTTGCCAGAAACCTTGTATGAAGTCAGTAAGGTACGAAGTCAGTAAGGCACGAAGTCAGTAAAATTAGCATTTGAGTTCTGGTAAAGCCAACTACTCAATTTCGTATCTAAATATCAAAAGATCGTAATCCGATAAACAAAAACAATGATAAAAACGATATTCTGAAGGGAAGGCAATGGAGACGGTTATAGAACTGAAAGATGTCTGGGTTCGTTATGGAACTCAGACGATTCTTGAGGCAATCAATTTTGAGTTAGAAGAGCCCAATGGACTGCTTGGGATTATCGGACCTAATGGGGGAGGAAAGACCACATTTCTAAAAGTGCTCCTTGGACTTTTGAAACCTTATAAAGGCAGTGTAAAGCTCTTTGGTAAACCACCCGAAAAGAGCAGAGAGCTTGTAGGCTATGTTCCTCAATACAAAGGTTTTGATTTTGACTTTCCTATAAGTGTCTGGGAAGTAGTGCTCACGGGTAGGATGAGCCATACGGGTTTTCGGAAAAAGTATAGAGAAGAAGACAAAAATGCTGCAGAAGAAGCCCTGAAGATGGTAGAAATGTTCCAGTACAAGGACCGGCAGATTGGGCAGCTTTCGGGCGGGCAGCGGCAGAGAGTCTTTATTGCGAGAGCTCTTGCCACAAACCCCAAACTTTTGCTTCTGGACGAACCTAATTCAGGGCTTGATCCGCATATGCAGGATGAACTCTACCGCCTGCTGAACAAGCTCAAGCAGGAAATGGCAGTCGTCATGGTTACTCATGACCTCAGCGCGGTTTCTATTTATGTCGACAGAATAGCCTGCTTAAACCGTACTCTGCATTATCATAACTCCAGAGAAATCCCGGTTGAAGATCTTGAAGCTACCTACCAGTGCCCTGTTGAACTGATTGCCCATGGAATACCTCACAGGGTTTTGAGTAACCATGAGGAGAACTCCTGAAGATCAGGACCTGTTCGAAAAGGACTGACTCGAAAAACAGATGGAGAAATGAGAATGTTTAATTTTCTGCAATACACCTTTATCCAGAACGCTCTTGCAGCCGCAGTTCTTGCAAGTATAGCCTGCGGGATTATAGGAGTCTATGTTGTCGTCAAAAAAATAGTCTTCATAAGTGGGGGGATAGCTCATGCTTCCTTTGGAGGCGTTGGGCTGGGCTATTATCTCGGAATCAACCCCATGTTTGGAGTTCTTCCCTTCAGCTTGCTTTCGGCTCTTGTCATGGGAACAGTGAGCAAGAGATCTAAAATCCCTGAAGACAGTGCTATAGGCATACTCTGGTCTCTTGGAATGGCACTCGGAATAATTTTTGTCTATTTAACCCCTGGATATGCCCCTGATCTTATGACTTATCTCTTTGGAAATATTCTAACAGTACCTCGCTCCGACCTTTACTTTATGCTAGCTCTTGATATAGTAATAGTAGGTGCAGTTTACTTACTTTATAAGGAATTCCTTGCCCTCTGTTTTGACGAAGAATTCACAACTGTGCAGGGCCTTCCTACCAAGAAGCTTTACCTTTTCCTGCTCTGCATAATTGCTCTAACAATTGTGGTGCTTATTAAGGTCGTGGGTATTATTCTTGTAATTGCTCTTCTTACCATTCCTGCTTCTCTGAGCCGTAAATTCACCCATAACCTGAAGCATATGATGCTGATTTCCATGGCCTTTGGAACTGTAATCAGCGTTACAGGAATAGGTCTTTCATATGCTCTGGATGTCCCATCCGGTGCGACGATTATTCTAGTACTGAGCCTTGTATATGGGGTTGCGGCTTTCGGAATGGAAATGCTTGAGAATAGAAGAAGTTCCGGGGCTTAAATATCCCTGAACTCCATTTTAAAGGCTTTAAATGGGTGTTTACAGCTTATTCAAGACTGGTTCAGGATATTTTAAATAGCTATTCAGGACTTTTACAGTATCAATTATAAATTCTATCCTAATTATATTTGTCCAGTTTTATTAAGACATAATTTTATATATGGTGAGATGCTAGAGCCTAAACGTTTAATTGATTATATTTTACAGGATCCAGTACTAAACCTTTCAGGCTGGATTCATGGAGAGAAAAACGGAATCTGAAGCATCTAACCCATGTGCGTACAACCGCTTCGAGTGGGGAAGCGACGAAAACGCCGGTGATTAACACAATGGATTTATTTGGAGCCACCTTTAAGATAATCCAGTAAGTGTATCTGGAAGTTAGTCCAAGCAAATGATTGAACCCGTTATATGAAACGGAAGCCACCAGACTATTCACTAAAATAAATTTTTGCAATCAGGGTGATAAAATGGATCGTGATACAACCCGAGATCAAAATATAAAAGAAAATGAGACTTTTGATGGAGACTGCCTCGATCTTCCGGATATCCCCCTTCCGGAGACCGACAATGTTCTATACTCAATCTTGAACTCCTTAAATCAGAACATCGCAGACTTTCACACTTTTGTGAAGTTCAACCCCTATCTGTCTGAGGAACATCTTAATGTTGAATTGCTTAAAAGAAGCATGGGCATTCACAGGGACTTTGCAGCTCTGTTCCTGCACACCAAAGAAGAGCTGATTTTTACTTATCCCGAATTTATAGAAAAAACAGAAAAATTGCTGTTTAAGGGAAATGTTGGTACCGACTGCATAAAATATACCCACAAATTATGCAGAGCAATAAGCGACTATAAAATAGCCTTGCACAGAGAAGGTTATTTGCCTGATCTGAGAAGACAGTTACCGTTAGTTGATCTATAATCACCGGCAACTTACTTTTTTCTATCTAATTCTTCTTTTTATCAGGGTTCAACGTCAGGCTTCCACTCTTTTATATTTTAAGATCCTAATAATTCTATTAACTCTACTAATTCTACTAATTTTATGAATTAGATACGGCTTTCCATACTCTATTTTTACTGAATGCAGAAAGGAAATTTATCCTATTATATCTCAACTTTCTTTATATTTTACGGTACTTCCAGAATTTTATATTTCATTTTCAGTACATCCGTAGTTTTATATAACTAAAAGATATCTGAATTGCCAGGCATCTGTAAAAAACGGTGTCTTTGAAAAACGGTATCTTAAAAAACGGTATCTTTGAAAAACGGTATCTTAAAAAACGGTATCTTTGAAAAACGGTATCTTTGAAAAACGGTATCTTTGAAAAACGGTATCTTTGAAAAACGGTATCTTTGAAAAACGGTATCTTAAAAAACGGTATCTTAAAAAACGGTGTCTTTGAAAAACGGCATTTGAAAAACGGCATTTGAAAAACAGATGCCTATATTATTCAGTATCTGAGTCTTTTTTTATTTTCGTTATCCAACAAAGTTTCATAATTTGATTTCATTCATTTTGCAGAAATTAGTTAGTTCCTTAATGTTGCCTGCAACTATTTTGTTATATTCTGGATATGAATTTTCTGTGAATATTTTCAGAGCTTCTTGATATGCTTCTATTGCCTTCTTGCAGCTTAGTGCCTTTTCTTCTACTTCTGCCAGTGTACTGTATGCATTTCCGATATTGTTCTGGGTCATAGCATATTGTATTGGGAACTGTTTCACAGTTCTGATTTTCAGAGCTTCTCGATATGCTTTGATCGCGACTTTCATGTAGCTTGCTTTCTGTAGTTTTACAGAGCCAATTTCATATGCTCGGTTTCCTATTTTGAATAATTCGTCTGGAGTTTCTGCAAAAATCGATAGCAATTCTTCAAAAACAGAAAGTTCAGAGTGATTTAATTCCACAATATCTTCAAGATAGGCTTCTTCTGCCCAGATTCGATCTATATCTTTTTCTTTTATTTTCGTAAACTCTTTTTCACATAATTTTTCGATAAGTTCTTCCCACTGATATTTTTCTTTCTTTATACCTTCGTTCTCAGAAACTTTCTGTATTTTATCAAGTTGAAAAATTTGGTCTTCGTTATAAACACCGCAGATGTAAAGCTTTTTGACAGTTTTTAAAACAAATTTTTCTTCAGAAGTACACTCTTTAAATCTTCTATCCATTTCAGCTAAAGGCATGAAAATTGAGCCTACAGTCTTATTGAATCTGATTTCATTCCAATGTCGATCAACATTTTCTGCTATTTCTTTTCCCTGCTGTTCCGAAATTTCGTTTACTTCAATAATTTGATCGAAAATCCCGGATTCTAAATCTAGATTTTTGTCCAGCATCCTTTTCTTTGTTTTGTTGTATTCTACTTCGGAACGGCATGTTGCTATAAGGTTAATTTTGTTTTTCCGACAGACTCAAACAAATATTCAAAATTTTGCTGTTCTACGAAACGATGTAAGTCATCGATAAACATCAATTTGGGTTTCCAGAATTTCATTTGCTTGGGCAAAATAAAGGATTCTATCTCTATATCGGTGGATCTTGGAATTATAAGATCATGCTTTTTTGATTTTATCAAAGATTCGTAAATCATTCTGGTTTTTCCAGCAAGAGGTGGACCTACTATCAGTACACTTTTTTCATTATCCAGGCAATTCCAAACCTTTTCGTCTTCAAGTCTTAAAAAATAATATTCGTTAAAAGGTCTGTTTCCCAGAACTTCTTCTTTCCCTATTGAAGTTGAATTTTTCCATGTGAGGTTAAATAGACTCCTTAGCTTTTTCTGTCTTTCCCGATAGTTTTTATAAAGTGTGTGTGAGGCACTTATCATTGCTAAGAGTAAAGGAACCAAGATTCCAAGTTTTGCTTCAACAGATATATTTGAATAAATTGAGACTAATTGAGAACCAGAGTCAGTTACATTTTGTATCAGAAAACTCGAATTAGTCATTTTTAGAAACCTTCTCAGAAAAAACTGTTTTTAATATTATTCTTGATCTTATTTGTCATTTAAAACCTAAGAATTTTAAATATATCTATATATTCTTATTTTTTAGTAAGTGGACAAAAGTCAGTATATCAAATATTCACAATATCAAAAAAGCAAAAAATGGATCAAAAGAGAAAAAGTAAAATTAAAAACTAAAATTAAAAAGTAGAACTTCAGTTTTTACTGAAGTCCGAAGTGCTCTATGTTCCAGTCTGCAATAGCCTGGATTTTCTTTATTTCTTCCTCACCGCCCTTCTTGGTGAAGAGATGTTTGAACCTTTTCTGGGTTTTCAGGTATTCCTCGACTGGTCTGGGATTCTTAACTTTCCTGACCTGAGTAATTTCCCCATTTTCCATTTCATACATGGGCCAGAGGCAGGTTTCGACTGCAAGTTTGGCGATTTCCAGTGTCTTGGATGTATCAAAACCCCAGCCTGTTGGACAAGGAGCCTGGGCATGGATGTAGGTAGGTCCCACGATTTCAGTTGCTTTCTTGACCTTTCGTATCATGTCTCTTGGGAAACCTATGGAGGTCGTGGCAACATAAGGAGAGCCATGAGCTGCCATGATAGCAGGCATGTTCTTCTTAGGACGCGGGTTTCCAAAGGAAACTTTTCCGGCTGGAGTGGTTGTGGTACTTGCATCAAAAGGTGTTCCACTGCTGCGCTGAACTCCAGTGTTCATGTACGCTTCGTTGTCCATGCACACATAGGTGAAGTCGTGTCCTCTCTCGAATGCGCCCGAAAGGGCACCGAGACCTATATCCATAGTAGACCCGTCTCCCCCGATTGATACAACCTTAATGTCATCCTTTTTTCCAAGGGCCTTCAAGGCAGCTTCTACACCTGAAGCCACTGCACCTGCGTTTTCAAAGAGGGAGTGTATCCACGGAACTTGCCAGGAGGAATACGGGAAAGGTGTGGACATAACTTCGAGGCAGCCCGTCGGGTTAATTACAATTGTATTTGGGCCTGCGCCCATAAGTGTGAATTTTGCAGCAAAGGCATCACAGCAACCTGCACAGCCGCTGTGTCCGGATGTGATATACGTTTTTGGTGCAGTTTTACTCATAGCAATTCCTCCTTAAGGTCCAGGAATTGGCTTTCAACCGTGATTCCGGACTTTGCAACTTTCTTGGTTTCTTCTATAACCTTTGCAATACTTTCCACAGGAATGTCACGGCCTCCGTGCCCTACAGTATAGCCAATCACAGGTACACGGACTTTACTGTTGTAGAGGCAGGATTTTGTTTCTGTAAAGAGTGCTCCTTCGTTCGTCCCTATAGAAATATTCTTATCAAGTACGACAACTGCGTGGGCATTCTTAACAGCCTTGCAGATCTGTTCCTTCGGGAAAGGCCTGAAGGACCTGACCTTTAAGACGCCAATCTTTTCTCCTTTTGCTCTATACTTATCAACAACATCCTTGACAGTGCCGAGAATAGAGCCCATAGCCATGATAATTATTTCAGCATCATCAAGCATATAACCGTCAATAAGTCCTCCGTGGTATCTACCATATACTTCCTCAAATTCCTTTGCAACAGCTTCGATCTTTGGAAGGGCTTTCTGCATTGCCTGCTCGTGGAGATATCTGAACTCTTCATATGTGTCCGGAGATGCAAAGGCTCCGAAAGTCTTGGGGTCTTCAGGATCAAGAATATCTTTGGGCTGGAAGGACGGAAGGAACTCATCAGTTAGGTCCTGTTCAAGCAGGACGACAGGTTCATAGACATGAGACAGGATAAAGCCGTCCATGCAGACCATACCCGGAACCATGATATCATTGTCTTCTGCGATCTTGTAGATCTGAGGCAGGGTATCACATGCTTCCTGAACATCCTCTACATAGAGCTGCATCCAGCCTGTATCTCTCTGCGCAATAGCATCTTGATGATCGTTCCATATGTTGATTGGAGCGCTAATTGCTCTATTTGCCACTGTCATTATAACAGGAAGCCTCATACCCGCAGTGTTAAAAAGTGCTTCATGCATGAGCAGAAGTCCCTGAGAAGTTGTGGCTGAATAAGTCCTTGCGCCTACGGCTGATGCTCCTATAAGGGCAGAAATTGCCGAGAACTCGGCTTCTACATTAATATACTCACAGTTAGGGATTTCCCCATCTGCTATAAACTGAGATAGGTGTTCGACAATATGAGTCTGAGGAGTAATTGGATAGGCTGAAATTACATTTGGACGGCAGACTTTTGTGGAATGGGCCACAGCATAGGAACCTTCCACAACTACCATTTTCTTTTTGTAAGCCGGGTCAATCATTATTTCTCCTCCAGAATCATTTCAATTGCATCTGCAGGACACTCATTTGCACAGATGCCGCAGCCTTTGCAGTAATCATAATCATATTCAAAAAAGCCGTCTTCTCTGGGTTTGACCGACATATCAGGGCAGACAGTATGGCAGATTCCGCACTTGGTACATTTTTCGTAAATATAAACAGGACGGAAGTTTCTCCAGCCTCCGGTTTTGTTTACAAGGGTAGAGCCAGGTTTACAGACTCTGCAGCGTGAAATATTTAAACATTCTTCCTCTCCATTACTCACGCGTCTTCCCCCCTGATAAGATTGTAGGCCTTCTGAATTGCATTTGCATTCTTTTCTCCTACCTTTCCTGAAAAACGAGCCTTTATTGCATGCTGAATTGATTCAACATTGATTTCTCCGGTTGCACCCGCAAAAGCTCCAAGGAGAACTGTATTTACAATAGGAATACCTATAATGTCCATTGCTACCTTGGTAGCGTCCACGGTCATGACCCTAGCTTTTGTATTGAGTTTCAGGCTTTCCGGGGTTTCGGTTGTGTTAACAATAATTATTCCGTCATCCTTTACCCCGCTTGCGATGTCAACAGTTTCAAGCAAGGTTGCGTCTTGGACAATAACATAATCTGGGTTGTAAATCTGACTTCGGAGCCTGATAGGATTATTGTTAATTCGCGTGAATGCCTGGACTGGGGCACCTCTACGCTCTACCCCAAAAGCGGGGAAGGCCTGGCTGAACTTTCCGTCTTCAAAAGCTGCAACGGAAAGCATTTCAGCCGCGGTAACAGAACCCTGGCCTCCTCGACCGTGTATTCTGATTTCCTTCATCTGGATTCTCCTTTTTAATGAGATTTTATCTATTATTTTTAGAATATTTTTCAAATTTTTCTGTATTTTTGCTGTTCTCGGCAGTCTGTTTGGCAAGTTTTAATAGCTGTCTGGCACACTGCTATTAATCGAATAATAAACAAATTAACCTGATGTTATCCAATTTATTACTTGGTCAGACACAATCAGTATTTAGCATCTGACTCTTTTTTTCAGGCACTACTCTAATATAATAAGTGTGACATGTACGTCCATGTCAGGGATCCAAAAACCTGGATGGTAAATTGTTAACCTGGATCTGTTTCACATCACTATTATGTTTAATATTGAAAGATTTATTTTCAATTCTGGATTCACATTGTTTTATGCCTGATAGTTCATGGATAATAGTGTAGAATATTATTAGTTTTTCGGTGAATTGCAATATATTCTTTATATATCTTTCTAATTAATAATTATTCTTTTAAATGTATTATATTTGTTATTTTCAGGTTAACCTGTCGCCGATCTATGTTTTTATTGCATAATAGCCGTAAACAAATATCTTTTAAAAAATGTGGAGTATTTTAATAATTTTCCTTATGGAAATCCTTTATTAATTCAATTATCGCCTTTCCATCTTTCAGATTATTAATCTTTTCTCTAATCTGCCGCGAGCCGCGCAATCCTTTTGTAAACCAGTGAGCATGCATTCTTAGATTTGTAGACGTGTGGAGGTCATACTCTTCAAGTAAGGCGATATAATTCTCAAAGTCCTCTAATTGCCTAACTTGCCTGTCAAATTCCAGCCTTTCCCCGGTTTCCAGGTAATGCCTTATCCTTCTGAAGATAAAGGGATTTCCCATTGCTGCGCGTCCGATCATAAGCCCGTCACAGCCAGTAAAATCAAGGGCAACTTCCGCAGACTCCTCATCCCTTATATCACCATTTGCAATTACTGGAATGGAAAGTTCCTGTTTAATGGCTCTTATCGCTGTAAGGTCTGAACTTCCGGAGTACATTTGCTCTGCCCTCCTGCCATGTACAGTCAGGGCAGAAGCCCCAGCCTCTTCGATCAGGCGTGCAATCTCAAGGGTTCTTTCATCTCTTTTCAGAATACGGATCTTTGCAGTCACAGGGGTCTTCAACACATCGGTCAGCTCAGAGATAATTTCATATACGAGTTTCTTAGAGCTGAGAAGAGCCGAGCCGCACCCTGTCCCAATAATGCGCTGTGCAGGGCAGCCCATATTCACGTCGATTAGTTCAGGTCTGTACTCATCTTCAATTAAGAGCGCAGCTTCCCTCAGTTTCTCAGGAGAACTTCCTACAAGCTGAACTCCAAAAGGTCGATCTTTAGGGGAAGACAGCCCTTTGAGAAGCGATTTTCGGTTTTCGTTGAGCAGGGCATCTGCGCTGATCATCTCAGTATATGTAAGGTCAGCTCCATTCTGCCTGCAGAGCAGCCTGAAAGCCAGATTTGTCACATCTGCCATAGGCGCAAGAAGAAGGTTTCCAGGTGTTTCGGTCTGGCCGATTTTTAATTTATTAAGTTTCATTTTTCCAACGGTTTTTGAATACTTTGATTCTATTTTTAATTGTTTTTGGTTGTTTTCTGACCACTTTTAACCTTTTCTGACTGCTTTTCTAATTATTTTCCTGATGGTTTTCTCATTCCTTTCCCTTATTTATTTGTTTTGGAGTTGCCTCCTCAAAGATTGCTGCCTTTAGCTTCCTGTAATTGAGGTCTTTTTTTGATTTATTGAGCTTCTTTTGATTTCCTGAAATTCTTTGAATTTATGTGAGTTTTCTCTAGTATGCTGAAATCCAAAAATTCACGCAACCAGAAGTTTACGTATCCATGAATTCATATAATCAGGAACTTACGCAACCATGACTTCATGCAACTAGAAACTCACACAATTTCTGGCAAAAATAGAATGATTATTTATAAACATAATCATTGTAATATATAATAATAAGAGAAAACATAAGCTAAGAACCTGAAGCTTCAAGCAATAAAAAACAGGATACCTGAACCAGTTAATTAAGAAAACTGATTCAGGGAGTTCAAAATGATAAGTTGAGGGGCATATGAACAGTCATGAGAAGATCAGTCTGACATACCCCAGATAAGGAATCCTGTACTTCGCAGTTCCTATAATCCATTCATCTTTTACAGGCATGTTATAACTTATCTGTCCTTCCTGGTCATAGTGACTGTTGGTTATAGCATTGTCTCCCTTGGTAATATAACCGGAATAAGGGGCAGGTGGACCGCCTTTCCACATCGGTTCTCCAGCTTCCACTCTGTACATAGCCCTATGAATTATCGGAGTTACTCCTTCATCTCCATACTGGCGATAAAGAATCACATCTCCATAATTTTTAAAAGACTTATAGCCTGTTTTTTCTCCTTCTTCGTACGTTGTAATATTCGATTTATCGATGCTTTTGATGAAGATAATATCTCCTATTTGCATATGCGGTTCCATACTCCCCGACTCCACCGCAACCATAGGGGTCCAGAGTCCGAATGCCAGCTTGGAAAGAACCATGAAAATGATCACGACAGCTACAACAGACAGCAAGTCCTTTCCAAGGGAAACCCAGGTGTTTTCCTGTTCCTGGGCACTTTTTTCCTTATTACTTTCACTCATGCTAAGCCTTTATTCTTTTGATTTTATCCTTATAGATGCTAGTGTCGCGTAAATCCTTAAGGATTGAATGATTCTGCGTAGTTGTAATCGATATTATACGACATTTTGCTGTTGACGTGACACTAAGGTGCTGTGTTATATTCCATCCGATTTTGTCCTACTCAAAATCCTATCTGGCTAAACTTAAATCTTATTTGGCTAAACTTATTATTACCCAGGGACTTAGTACGATTTTCAGAGTATAATACAGCTGCAAAAATATTTCAACCCTACATTCTACTTTTCTGACTTATATAAGTTAGTCAAAAATTGGTTTATTGAGCTTTCTCAGTAGATTACTGAAGACTTGTTTTTACTTTATATTAGTTTTCAATTGACTTTTCAATTGATTTATCTATTTTTTAATGTTTTTATTGCTTATTCTAAGACTTTTATTGTTTCTTAATAAACGATGAACAGATTCACTCATCGTTTCTTAATAAACGACGAACAGATTTATTCTACATTGTATCGGAACTAATACTCATTTCTACAATAGATAGGAATTAATAACTATAAGTACTCTATCGAGCGTACAAAAGTTTCATAAATTCTTCTTTATGGTAACAAATTAAATTTAGTACATTAGTTTCGTATCTTAGTAGTTTTTATATTTTAAACAGGATTTTGCTTTAGTCTCTGCAAGTCTTGAATGAAACCGATTATAGTCTGAAACCGATTATAGTTAGTGCCAGATCAGGCACGAAAGATTTGGAAGAGCTCAGGTCAGTTCGAAAGGTCAGGTTGGAATTATGGAAAAAAAGGATATTATAAGGGTTGTTATGGAAAAAGAGTACCAGATCAGCCCTGAAGCCGTGGAACTTATTTATTCCAGTGACTCTCCCGAAGACCTGCTTAGATATGTCCTTTTAACTGTAAATGACTCTGTTATTGTCATAGGTGTCGAAGACATAGATCTTGAAGGCTTTGTTGCTTTTTCAGCAGGTGAGTCGCCTTCAGATAAAATACAGACCTCGTCTACAGAGGAAAGGAAAATTCTTTCCGGGGCTTCAATACTTTCTTCCAGATCAGACAATCCATCTTGCGAACCTGATTCCTTTTTAGTGCCCGATCCTCTTTCAGAATCTGGTCTTTCCTTAGAGCCCGATGTCATTACTGCAGCTCCTGACCCAAGTATAAAATCATCTAAAGACTCTGTTCCTGAGTCTTCAGTTCAGGATATGGTTCTGGATAAGGCTTATGAACCAGCTCCAGATACTGCAGATGCTTCAAATACTCCGGATACTCCGAATATTCCGAATACTCTGGATACACAATCAGGAACTGCTTTATCTGACAAAACTTCGGCTTCTGATTTTGTTTCAGACTCCATATCTTCGGTGAAGGCAACCCCTCAGACTTTCTCTTCTCATTCCTCCCTGGATGTAAACAGGTCAGCCTCTTCTTTTTTCGGGCAAGGAAATTCTCTTTCCTCATTCCCTGCAAATAGGAGTTTCAGGACAGAACCATCTTCTCCCGTTTCTGAGAGAGGGCTATTTTCGGATTCCAGAGATGAGTGCAAACATTACCCGGGTAAAAATCCTGTAACTGTAGTTTCGGATATAACAGGGCACTCCACCTGTGTCGGGGAATATATGCAATTTGTGCAGTATTTCAGGGACAGATACAGCAGGCTTTCGGAGATTATCCGGGGCAGGATCAACGCACGCCCTATCGAAAGCTTAAAAAGAAGAAACTTCCGCAGAGGGGGAGACGGAGGCTCTGAGGAAATCTCGATTATAGGCATGGTTTCGGATATCAACAGCACAACGAATGGTCATAAAATCCTTTCTCTGGAGGACCCAACAGGTTCTTTTTCAGTCCTTATTCGGAACTCCGATAAAGAGCTTTTTGAACTTGCATCAAAAATTCTCCTGGATGAAGTCATAGGGGTAGCTGGTTCGATAACCAATGACGGAAGCCTCATGCTGGCAACAAAGCTAATACAACCTGATGTCCCTAATAATGTCCAGCGCAGAACCGGAAGCCATGGGAAAGCTGTATTGATTTCGGATGTGCACGTGGGCAGCTCCCAGTTTATGGAAGATTCCTGGCTGGATTTCCTGGATTTTTTGAAGGGGGAATCGGATTCAGAAGAGATGCGGGAACTTGCAGCCAGTGTCCGTTATCTTGTTGTTGCAGGAGATATTGTTGATGGGATAGGGATCTATCCTGACCAGGAATTGGAACTTGATATTCTGGATGTCTACGAACAGTATAGAAAAGCTGCAGAATATTTCAGGGAAATTCCCGAGCATATTCGTGTAATCATAAGTCCTGGCAATCACGATGCCGTTCGCCAGGCAGAACCCCAACCCGCCCTTCCGGAAAGTATCCAGGCGTATTTCCCTGAGAATATTGTTTTTGTTGGTAACCCTGCTTTTCTGGAACTTGACGGTGTCCGCCTTCTTATCTACCACGGCAGGTCGATTGACGATCTTGTGGCTACTGTTCCCGGAGTCTCGTATCAGGAACCTGCAGGGGCAGTCCTTGAGATGCTGAAACGCAGACATCTTGCTCCGACCTATGGGAGTAGAGTTTCCATATCCCCTGAGAAGAAAGACTATTTTATAATCGATCCTGTGCCCGATATCATTCATACAGGTCACGTCCATACCCTGGGAGTCCAGCGCTATAAGAACGTCCTTCTGGTCAATTCCGGAACATGGCAGGGCCAAACAGAGTTCCAGAAGCGTGTAAATCTAGTACCTGTCCCTGCCAGGGTTCCGATTGTGGATCTCGAGAATTTTGACGTAAAGATTCTTGCTTTTGACTGAACTTTTGTGAACTTTTACTGGGTCCCTGGATTTTAACTGGATCCCTGGATTTTAACTGAGTCCCTGAAGCCTTCTCCAAAATTATTTTCCGATCCTTATATATACCACAAAGATTTAATATGCGGAAAATGCCGCTGGAAGAAAAAAAGGAAAATGCTGGGGAAGATTTTCCGGAAATTCAGAAAAAAAATAGGAAGGAAGATACTGCTTCGCTTCCTTTTGACATCCCTGATTTTAAAACTCTCCTGAAAAAACAGGGTTATGCCCTGGCAGGCCGCCACTCAGCTGTTAAGACCTGTCTCTGGCTAAGGCATGCTATGAATGGTCAAGGCTTCTGCTATAAATCGAAATTTTACGGAGTTCAGTCTCATCGCTGCCTTCAGATGACTCCAACACTTATTTGCAACCAACGTTGCCTTTTCTGCTGGCGCCCAACTGAGGTTTCTGTCCCTGCGCCCGAGGAATGGGATTCGCCTGAGAAGATAGTGGAGGAAAGTATTGCCTGCCAGCGTAAGTTAATCACCGGTTTTGGGGGTTCTCCAAATGCACTTAAGGAACGCTGGCTTGAGGGCAACGAGCCTAACAACGTTGCAATCTCTCTATCCGGAGAGCCGACCTTTTATCCTTATCTCCCTGAACTTATCGAGGAGTACGAAAAAAGAGGTTTTACGACTTTTCTTGTCACAAACGGAACAGTTCCCGAGATGCTTGCAAAGGTTTCTCCTTCCCAGCTCTATATGAGTCTCGATGCCCCGGATCTTGAGACTTACCTGAAAGTCTGTCAGCCCAGGTCGCCTGCCCTCTGGGAAAAGATCAATGAATCTTTGTCCCTGATGAAGCAGAAAAAATCAAGGACAGTCATTCGAACCACCCTTGTTAAAGGTGAAAATTTGTTCAAGCCTGAGGCTTATGCCAGGCTAATGGAAAAAGCCTCACCTGATTTTGTGGAGATAAAAGCGTATATGCATCTGGGTTTCTCACGACTCAGGCTTGACCGCTCTGCAATGCCTACACATGAGGAGGTCCTCGAGTTCTCACAGGAACTTGCAAAACATCTTGGATATGAAATCGCAGATGAGTCTGAAATCAGCAGGGTAGTCCTGTTATCAAAGGACGGGAAAAAGTCTCCTGTTAACGAGAAAACGTTTCCTGTCAATGAGAATTAAGTCTTTTGTCAATGAGAAAAAAATTTCTTGTTAACGGGAAAAGCTTCTTGTCAACAAGAAGAAATCCTTGTTAACGGGAAAACGTTTCCTGTCAAAAAGGTTTTTTGCCTTGATTAAATTCAAAGTTTTAATCTTTTGTACCAATAATATCAAATGTGGAAACACAAAACAACTTTTATCTACTTGTAAATATATAAACGAAGTCTGGGGATAGAAACAAATATAAACTCAGGTTTCATTTAGGAGTATAACTCCAGAATGGATTTATCCAGTTTTATAGTTATATACAGTTTGAGTATAATTATGTCTCACATCTAGTGATATCAACAGAGCACGAAACAGGAAAAGTTTACGCAGCAAAGGAGCTGGCTTTTTCCGGAATTTCTGACGGTCTTTCCCGGATTCTAAGTATCGGTTTTTCTGGCAGCGTACTCTTACTCTCAGTTTTTGTGTTCAGAGCGGTTTTTACATTCAGTTTTCGGTGAGATGGGACTCGCTGTTTAATTTATCATTATCAAATCCTCTGTCACCATTGTTAAACTAACCGAAAAGCTAAACGAACTATAAACTGGATAATAAAAATTACCAAGATATTACCTTTGAAATAAAATTAAAATTCTTAAATGTGTTTTCAAATTCAATAGTTTCAAAAAGGCTAACCAATTCATTGAAAATTTCGACGTATTCAATAGCTCAAGTTAATTCAGCATTTTAATTTAATTCCATAACTCAAATTTATTTAATAGTCCGGATTAATCTGCCTTAAATTTATCAATCTCAATCGAAAAGACAATCTCAAACTCAATAAAGAATTCAACCTCAAATTTGCCAAAATACCAAAACTTTGCTATTATCTTTACGGGGAACATTTAAAATGACTGAACAATCTGCACACGAAAAGTACGAATTTAAAAAGAAGCTTGAGAGCCTGAGGGATAAAAAGGGAAGGAGTACTGAACTTATTTCTCTTTATATCCCTGCTGACAAGCAGATTTTTGATGTTACAAACCAGTTGAAAGACGAGCACGGACAGGCTGCAAATATCAAGTCCAAACTTACCAGGACTAATGTACAGGGGGCCATTGAATCTCTCCTTTCAAGGCTCAGATATCTTGACAAGGTTCCTGAAAACGGGATCGTTTATTTCACAGGAGCCATAGATATCGGGGCTAACAAGACGAACATGGAGAGCGAAGTAATTGTCCCTCCGGAACCAATTACTGTCTATAAATATCATTGCGACTCATCTTTCTATCTTGAGCCCCTGGAGGATATGCTCAAGGACAAGGGCACGTTTGGACTTCTAGTGCTTGACCGCAGAGAAGCCACAGTAGGGCTTCTGATCGGAAAAAGGATCGAGTCCTTCCGCAACCTTACCTCAACGGTTCCGGGAAAACAGAGGAAAGGTGGTCAGAGTTCTCATCGTTTCCAGCAGCTCAGGTTAATTGCTATCCATGAGTTCTATAAGAGAATAGGAGACGCCGCAGATGATATTTTCCTCGCCGTTGAACCTAAAGATCTCAAAGGTATCCTGATAGGAGGCCCTTCTCCTACGAAGGAAGAGTTCTACGCCGGGGAGTTTTTGCACCACGAGCTTATGAGAAAGATCCTTGGACTCTTTGATACGGCTTACACTGACGAATCCGGGCTCTCGGAACTTGTGAATGCTGCCGCAGATAAGCTCCAGGATCTTGAGCTCATGGGGCAGAAGAACGCTGTCAGGGCCTTCTTCAAAGAACTTATTTCCGACTCGGGTAAAGTAGCCTATGGGGAAACCCAGGTCCGGGCAAACCTTGAAATCAATGCTGTGGATATGCTCTTGCTTTCCGAAGATCTGCGGGCTGAAAGGGTAACCACGAAATGCAGTGTTTGCGGATATGAAAATAAGTGGACACGGCGCTGGAAACCCGGAGAATCTGCACCAACAGCCGGGAACTGTCCAAACTGTGGAGCTTCTCTTGAAGTCACAGATGTTACCGATATTGTTGACGAGCTCTCGGCCCTTGCTGACAAAAGCAATGCAAAAGTTGTCTTTGTGTCTACAGACTTTGATGAAGGCTCGCAACTTATGAACGCTTTCGGAGGCATTGCTGCAATTCTCAGGTACAGTACTGGAGTCTGATCTGAAATTTGATCCGGAGTCTGATCCCACTTTGACTCCTATCCAATACTTTTTACCCAATACTTTTTTAATTAGACCGTCCTTAGATCACTGAATCTAAATTAGTAAATTAAAAATCTTGAATTAAAGTTAGTAAATTAAAGCTCTTGAATTAAAGCTAGTAAATTAAAGCTAGTAAATTAAAGCTCTCGAATTAAAACTAGTAAATTAAAGCTCTTGAATTATAACTAGTAAATTAAACTTAGTAAATTTAAGGCTATCACATTGTTTTCGTAGTTTTTACAGGTGATTTATCTTGTTCCTGGAATTAAAAGCTCAGGCTACATCAATCTTAAAAGACGCTATCCAAAAGGCCGGACTTGAAATTGAAGATTCCGAACTCTACTTCGAAACCTCTTCTTACGCTGACCTCGCAAGCAGAGCCGCTTTCAGACTGGCAAGTCTGTACAGGCAAAACCCGAAAGAACTCGCAACCCGCATTGTTTCTGCGGTTGAAATTCCGGATGGTTCGTACATAGGAGAAGTAAGTGCTTCTGGCCCTTACATTAACTTCCATGCGAGCAGGCGCTATCTGGATAAGACGGTTGCTACAGTCCTTGAAGAGAAAGAGAAATTTGGCTGTGGAGCCCCAAAGGACAAAATTTTACTTGAACACACCTCAGCAAACCCGAATGGCCCGCTGCATGTAGGTCACATCCGAAACTCCATTATCGGGGACACTCTTGCCCGCATTCTCAGGCGAGCAGGATATGATGTGGAGGTACAGTATTATGTCAATGATATGGGCCGCCAGATTGCAGTAGTTTCCTGGGCGTGTGAACGCTTTGAGCTTGACCTTTCCAGAAAATCCGACTCTGCCATTGCTGATGTGTATATCAAAGCCAATGTCGAGCTGGATAAAAACCCGGAGTATGTAAAGGAAATCGACGCTCTTATGGAAAAGGTAGAAGTCGGGGATGTCAAGACAATCGACAGTTTTTACAAGGCAGTTTCTCTGGCGATTTCCGGGATCAAGGAGACCTTACTTCGTTTAAACGTTGTCCATGATAAATTTGTCAGTGAATCAACTTTCCTTAAATCCGGCGCAGTACATGATATTGTTGAGCGGATCAAGGCGACCGGAAGGACAAAAATGGACAAAGGGGCTCTTGTGGTGGATCTTTCGGATTACGGGTTTAAAAAAACTCTTGTTATCCAGCGTTCAAACGGCACTTCTCTTTACACAACCAGAGATCTTGCTTACCATGAATGGAAAGCCGGTCAGGCAGATCGCATAATCGATATTTTCGGAGCTGACCACAAGCTGATTTCAGGCCAGCTCAGGGCTACGCTGAACTCAATCGGGGTCAAGGAACCTGAGGTCGTTATCTTCGAGTTTGTCTCCCTTCCTGAAGGTTCAATGAGCACCCGTCGCGGGCAGTTTATAAGTGCAGATGAGCTCTTTGACAGGGTTACGGAAGCTGCCCTTGAACAGGTCGAAACTCGCCGTCCTGAGACCTCTGAAGAGTTCAAGAAGCAGGTTGCGGAAATGGTCGGAATTGGTGCGGTAAGATATGATATAGTAAGAGTCTCCCCTGAAAAGTCTACGGTTTTCAACTGGAAAGAAGCTCTGGATTTTGAGAAGCAGGGTGCTCCTTATATTCAGTATTCCCATGCCCGCGCCTGCAGTATTCTCGAGAAAGCAAAAGAAGAAGCAGCCTGGAACCCCTCCGCAGAAATCGATCCTTCTCTTCTTGTTGAAGATACTGAAATCGATCTTATCAAGAAGATGGCATCGTTTGACAGCGTAATCGATCTCGCAGCCCGCGAACTCAAGCCTCATGTGCTTGCAATCTACGCCCGCGAACTCGCAGATGCTTTTAATCAGTTCTACCGCTTTGTCCCTGTAATTGCTGCTGAGGACGAAAAAGTCAGGGCTTCAAGATTGGCTCTTGTGAACTGCGCAAGGATTGTGCTTGCAAACTCGCTTGACACGCTTGGAATTGCAGCTCCCGAATCTATGTAAATATTTTTCTTTTTCTTTTTCTCTCTTTCCTTTTTTCTTTTCTTACCTTTTTTCCTTTTCTTACCCTTTTTTCTTGATCTTACCCTTTTTTCTTGATATTCCTCTTTCTTTCTTTTCTGTTTTATTTTTCCTCAGTCTTACTTTTGTGTTTTATTGTTTATGTGTATATGCGGGTTTGATGCTGTCTGGATGCCTTCTAGGGGCGCTGGTTTTTGAAAATCATTTATTCAGTCCTGTGTGCAGAATGCTTTGAGAAAAATATAAAATCCTTTGTAGCAAAAAGGATAATTTACAACTACTGCTGCAGGATATTATGACCACGATAAATGAAGCTTTTCGGATGTTCTTGAATGAACAGGAAGCCAGCTTGAAACCGGATGCCTTCCTGGATCTTGAAGATGTGATCCTTCTTTACGAGGAATTCCTTGAATTCAGTGCAGAAGATTCTTTTTCTGAAGAAGACAGGGAACTCTATAATGCCCGGCACGAACACGAGAACAGGAGTTACTGCGACATTTTCGGCCCTGAGCATCTCACTCCATCAGGAATCAAAGAATTCCTTGATGATTATGTAGTTGAGGTAGGAGGAGGCAAGAAGTTTACAGGTACAGCCGCTAAAGTCATTGACAAATTCTTTGGATGGGCTCATGAAAAAAGTTACATTGATGAAAAAGTTTTTGAAGTAAATAGAGAGGTTCTCAGAAAATATAAGAAAAGGTACTGATGTCACGTAACTGGCAAAATGTCGTATAAAATCAATTGCAATTATTCAGAATCGTTAAATCCTTGAGGATTGACGAGACAGTAAACAATTTATTGAAGAAACTTTTTCTGGAATAGAGACCTGAGAAGCCCGTTTTCAGGCAGTCCTTTTTCCTTTTTTTGCTTATCCTGTTAATTCCGTTAAATCTCTCTGCAAACTGTGAGTAAAGTCATGCACAAACGACTGTAAGATCTGCAATGAAGTTGCAATAATGAACCTATTACTTAAATTTCACAACTAAAACCTATTTGTATATTGACGGATTACCCATCATAAAAATAGATTTTTGTAGAAATTCTAATTGACAAGTATATTGAGGATAACATGACGAATGATATTATAATTGTCAGTACACCATACTTACCTGGTTATAAAATCACAAGGACTATTGGATTTACCTGGGGTCTGATTGTGCGGAGCCGTGGGCTCGGTGGAAACATAGCTGCTGGACTTCGATCAATTGTCGGTGGAGAAATTCACGAGTACACGCAACTCCTGAACGAGTCCAGAGAGCAGGCACTTGAGCGATTAAAGGAACATGCAAAGGCTCTTGGAGCCAATGCAGTAGTGAGTGTCCAGTTCGATTCTTCCGAGATAGGTTCGGCAATGACCGAACTGCTAGCATATGGCACTGCAGTCGTAGTCGAAAAAGATGAAGTTCTTGCAAGCCCGGTCAGACTCGGTTGATAGATAGTTAAGTGATAGATAATAATCGTATCAGCTTCGAGTTTTGCTCTCATAAATATAATTAATTATGACTATATTGATTAATTATAAACATGCATCTCTATAAAAAATAAAATCTGGAAATCTGGTTTTCTTCTTTACTTTGACTTCTCTGCTTTGAATTTTTAGCTCAAATCAATTCCAATACTTATAATACTTGATACTGTCTTAAATAAGAGGTATGCAGGACATTATTTTTACTGATGGAGGCAGCCTTCCCACGCCTGAGGGTATTACAAGGGAATGGATAGAGACTGCGGCTGAAAACCGGGACGAAGATGAGAAACTTTTTTCCATTGTAAGGGAGGCTTTTCGGAAGAAAATCGACGTGGGGCTGCATGTTCCCACTTATCCTCAGTTCAGGGACATGATCGGACAGTTTCTGGACATTATCAAAGACGAAAAAAACTGTTATGAACCTTATGTACTGAAAGAGGAAAATGCAAAAATCCTCGAGCTGGAGATAATTGATGAGGTTGCAAAACAGTACAGGGAAGAAACAGGAGAAACTCTTGAAGTCAGGGTTTGTATTTCAGGTCCAACAGATCTCTACCTCCAGGCCTTCGGGGCAACGGGTTATAAGGACGCTTATCATATCCTTGCACTGGACATTGAAGATTTTATAAAACAGGCCTTTGAAGCTGCGAAAAATTTCAAAATAAAGATTATAGCTCTGGATGAACCAAGCCTCGGAATAAATGACAGAATCCAGTTTTCTGATACCGACATCGTCTCTGCTCTCACTGTCGCTTCTACTTACGCCCGAAAACAGGGAGCTGATGTGGGAATTCACCTTCACTCCCCGTTAAAATATAAACTTATCTGTGAGACCCCTATTAATGTTATAGGTTTTGAATACGCGGCAACTCCTGCTTATCTGAACCTCCTGGATAAAAAAGTGCTTGAGGATTCAGACACCTATATCAGGCTCGGAGTCTCAAGAACCGATATTTCCAGTCTTATTGGCATCGTCAATGAAACGTATGGGGTTAATGTCTGGAAGGAAAAGGAGTACATGCAAAAAATCGTTACTGACCTGGAAACTCCGGCAGTCGTAAAAAAAAGGCTTGAAACGGCTTATTCTGCTCTTGGAGACCGGATAAAATATGCAAGTCCAGATTGTGGGCTAGCTTTCTGGCCGGATCAGGAGCTTGCCTTCAAACTTCTTGAGAATACCGCAAAAGGCATTAACGAATTTAATGAAGAGAAGAAAAAACAGGAAGAGTAAATATTTTAAGTATTCGAACAATCGAATAACAAAATAAAATTTTACTTTTTCTCAAATTTTTCTATTTTTTTATATTTTTTCCGTCTTTCCAATAACGCTAAATCCTTACAGGTCTACTAAGAGGATATGGAAGAAATCATCTTTGACGATATTGGGAGTTATCCCCTTCCTGACGGAGTCAGTAAGGAATGGGTCCAAAATGCCTTTAAAACGAGAACCGAAGATGAGAAACTCTTTACGGTAATCAATGACGCTTTTCAGCAAAAAGTAGATGCAGGTGTTGATGTTCCTACCTATCCTCAGTATCAGGATATGAATGAACAGTTCTTGAAGGTTATTCGGGACTCTAATTGCTGTGACAGTCCCTTTGAAGTAAAATTTGAGTGCTCCAGGATTGCGGAACTTGAAGCTATAGAGAAGGTTGCAAAAGCCTATAAGGAACAATTCGGAGAGACACTCAAGGTTCGGGTCTGTGTAACCGGTCCAACGGAACTTTATCTGAAGGAGTTTGGAGGTACACGGTACACGGATATCTATTCTATTTTTGCAAAAAGCGTGAATAATTTTGTAAGAAACTCCATGAGATCTGCAAAAAATTTCAAGATTGCAGCGGTTTCTATTGATGAACCAAGTATAGGGCTGAATCCTGAGCTTGCTTTTGATGAGAACGATATTATTTCTGCCCTTACCAGCGCCTCAAAAGCAGCCAGCAAGTGGGGAGCTGACGTACAGATTCACCTTCATTCTCCTCTCTACTATAACATTGCCTGTCAGGTCCCCACAATAAATGTCATAGGGGTAGAGTCCGCAGGCACGCCCTCTTACTTGGAATTGATAGACAAGAAAATTCTGGAGGACACAGATTGCTTCCTGAGGCTTGGGATTGCAAGAACTGATATCTATACCCTGGCAGGAATCATTAGTGAAAAGTACTGTACTAACGTCTGGAAAGACCAGCAATACCTTCCAGAAATTGTTAGCGGACTTGAGACTCCGGCTACTATAACTAAAAGGTTGAGGGTTTACTACAGGCGTTTTGGCAACCTGATAAAGTATGTGGGTCCTGACTGTGGACTGGGCTCCTGGCCTAACCAGAGAATAGCATTTATATTGCTTTCCAATATAGCTCAGGGTATAAGGGATTTCAGGGAATCTCTCTAACCCCTAAATTTTTAATTAACTTTTATATTAAGTTCATCCCGAAAATCCATACCTGAAAAGTCTATGACTTGAGAAATCAGGCTATGTTTCTTATTCCAGTAGAAACTCTGCTATAAGTCCAAAATTCTTAAAATTAGCCGAAAGATATCAAAACACAGTGGAAATAAAGGGGTATTCTTACAATGTTTATAATTTGCATTGTTGAACTGAGAAATCAATAGCATTAAACTTTCAACTGTTTTACTTCAATTTTCAGGATTTTTAATCACTTCTCGAGTCTCCCATGCCTTCTATCGATCTCGTCCATCATGTCCAGCATTTTTCTAATAGCGGTTCGGATAGCATCAGATTGACTGACAAATTTTTTGTTATCTCCCACATGCCTGTTAAGGTCATCCAGAAGTTCTTGAGGGATTTCAACGCTTACTTTTGGCATTAGAGCTGCACCCTGAGATATTTTATATATTTGAGGCTTATTTAGCAATTGTTTTTAACAATTGGTTTTTAACAATTGGTTTTTAACAATTGGTTTATAGCTATTTTTAGCAATTGATTTTTAGCAATTGGTTTTTAACAATTGGTTTATAGCTATTTTTAACAATTGATTTTTAGCAATTGGTTTATAGCTATTTTTAGCAATTAATCGTTTCCAAACATGCAACTGATATTTTAATAAGGAGCCCATCCCAAAACTAATTTTACCGTCAAATTAGTAAAATTTCAAAATTATTTTCGTGATTCGAAAATTTACGGATTATTGCATACTGGAGTTTAGAGTAATTTTGAGTTTTAGGGTCAGCTTATTATCAAATTATTGAGAGTATATCTAAAATTAGTAAAATGATGCCTAACATCAGTGAAAGAATATCTAAAACAAGTGAAATAATGCTCATAACCAGTTAAAGAATTCTCAGAAATAGATAACGATAGCGGGCCCGAAGGGATTTGAACCCCCGGCCTATGGATTAAGAGTCCATCGCTCTGCCTGACTAAGCTACGGGCCCACGCATTGTTATTATCATTAAATGAGCGATTCTCACAATGGAGCTTTAAATATTTATAAGTTTCGGCACAATCCCTTATCCTTCTAATCTTTTTGAAATTAAACCTTAATTTCTAGAGTTTATTCAGACTTTCTCAGGAAAACTCTTTCTAAGAAGCTTTTAAATTTAATAGAGAAATATCTTTTTATTCTGAATTGTTTTATTTTTTTTGACGAATCGTCCTTATTTATGTATCTTTTAAATTAGAAATCAGAAGTCTGGCAACTAGGAATTGAACATTTTCCAAACTTCATTATTTTCCTTTTTTCATGGATAATAAAGCAAAACGTTATATACAAGCGAATATGAGTATGACCAATTAATTGACTTATCCGAAGCTCTGTTGGGGATCAATTAATCAAATAGATTAAGTAGAAAATAGATTAAGTAGGATATGTACT
Source organism: Methanobacteriota archaeon (assembly GCA_023399215.1). Taxonomy (GTDB): domain Archaea; phylum Halobacteriota; class Methanosarcinia; order Methanosarcinales; family Methanosarcinaceae; genus Methanosarcina. Next base: position 57,012 of record JAEWQJ010000043.1, on the reverse strand, counting down.
TCCTGAATTTGGGTTATCAAGTTTGGTTTGTCAAGTACTGCTTTTACTCTTTTCTGTCGATAGAGCTTTCTTAAGCTGATTAATAGAAGTTAAAGGAATGAATGTAATGTTTAGAGATGAACGTGCTCCTGTGCCCGTTGAAGAGGGCGAAACCTACGATGTAACTATTCAGGATATTGCTCGCCAGGGAGACGGCATTGCCCGTATTGAAGGTTTTGTAGTTTTTGTCCCGAATACAAGTGTTGGCGATGAAGTCCAGATTAAGATCGAAAGAGTACTTCCCAAATTTGCATTTGCAAGCATTGTTGAGTAAATGTGGGAAATAAAGTAACCACTTTAAATTAAAGTTAATTAAAATTTATGTTAAAGGAATGATTTTTCATGTTCAGAGAAGAAAGTCGCTCAGTCCCTGTCGAAGAGGGCGAAGTTTACGATGTAACAATTCAGGACATTGCTCGTCAGGGAGACGGCATCGCTCGCATTGAGGGTTTTGTAGTCTTTGTCCCGGGCACCAAAGTTGGTGACGAGGTTCGGATTAAAGTCGAAAGAGTACTTCCCAAATTTGCATTTGCAAGCGTTGTCGAGTAAATGCGGGAAATAAAGTAACCACATTAAATTCAGTAAATTAAAGGAATGATTTTTCATGTTCAGAGAAGAAAGTCGCTCAGTCCCTGTCGAAGAGGGCGAAGTTTACGATGTAACAATTCAGGACATTGCTCGTCAGGGAGACGGCATAGCACGTATTGAAGGTTTTGTTATCTTTGTCCCGGGCACCAAAGTTGGCGATGAAGTCCGGATTAAAGTCGAAAGGGTTCTTCCCAAATTTGCATTTGCAAGCCTTGTCGAGTAAATGTGGGAAATAAATCATATCAACTTTAATTAAGTCATTAGGAATGGTTTTCATGTTCAGAGATGAGAGTAGCTCTGTTCCTGTTGAAGAAGGCGAAGTTTACGATGTAACTATCCAGGATCTCGCTCGCCAGGGAGATGGCATCGCCCGTATCGAAGGCTTTGTTATCTTTGTCCCAGGCACCAAAGTTGGCGATGAAGTCCGGATTAAAATCGAAAGGGTTCTTCCCAAATACGGTTTCGCCAGCCTCGTTGAATAAGCAGGATCATTTCAAACGAGAAAAACCGAGACTGAAAAATGATATCTATTTAATTCTTCAGTCTCTTTTCCATTCACATACATTAATTAATCTCCGGATACTTTATTACCGGAATTATTTTTCTTTAATCTAGACTTTACTTTTATCTGTACTTTTATCTGTTCATTTCCTTTTCAGCTTCTTTGATCGGACTACGTTTTTCGCTGTTTCTATCAATTATATTTTTCAGCTTACTTTGATAGGGTTCTATTTTTCGCTTATTTTTCAGCATGTCTTATGCTTTAATTGTTTATTCATGGCGTCTGATAGTGAACATTCGATGCTGTTAAATAATAGATATTCAATCATATCTTAGAAATTCAATTGACAAAATTTTTGTAAATGCCTTGCAGAATAAGTATTTGCTTTATATCTATAACCGGGGCAAGTATCCCGGAGTGATTTCTAATGATTCGTTTTATCAAGTACCACCCCAGGTCCAATACTTACGTCATTGAAAAACGAGCTTTTCTTTATGAGGATCTTACTCTGGATGGCAATGTAATTGTCGGGCAGGAAGTGAAGTTCTGGAAGAGCCTCACAGTAACTGGCAGGCTTGAACTCGGAAAAGGTTCGGTTGTTAGAGGCAATGTAAAAGCCAGAAGTGCGCTTGTCTGTTCAAAGGCAAAAATTCAGGGCAATATCGAAACGGTTTCTGAGCTTGTCCTTCTCGATAAAGCTAAAATAAATGCTGTAGCCTGCCAGGGAGATATCCGCGTCAGGCCTGGGTGCGTTATCGACTCCGTAAAAGCAGATGGTACGCTTGAACTTATCGGAAAAGTTCTTGTCAGGAAAGTAGAGCCATTAACGAAAGTGATTATCCGGGCTGAAGAATAATCGTGAGTTTTCAATGAACATTTAACTTTTTCTTTTTTTCTCTTCATTTTATTCTCTTTGAACTTCTTTCTCTCTTTTTTATTCTCTTTGCACCCTTTTTTCCCTTTTTTATACTCTTTATAGCCCTATTTCCCTTTTTTATTTTCTTTACACGCTTTCTTTCCCTTTTTTATTCTTTACCCTTTCGCACTGTGGCTTTATCTCTTTTTTATCAAAGCCATAGTACTTTACCTGTGAAATCTTTCTTCTTCCAGAAGTTTCAGGATGCGGTCTCTTAAAAGGTTAACCTCTTTACTTGTCCTGGAGCGTGGGCGGGGCAGGTCAACTTTTACAATCTCTCTTATCCTTCCTGGTCTTGCGGTCATGACCACTATCCTGTCCGCGAGAACAACCGCCTCATCCACACTATGAGTTACGAAAAGGAAGGTCACGTGTTTTTGTTCCCATATCTTCAGGAGTTCGTCCTGAAGGATATTTCTAGTCTGGGCATCCAGGGCCCCAAAAGGCTCATCCATAAGAAGGACTTCGGGCTCATTGGCTAGGGCTCTTGCAATGGCTGCACGCTGCTGCATACCTCCTGAGAGTTCATATGGATAGCTATTTTTGAACTGCTCCAGACCCACAAGGTCTATATACTTCTCCACCTGCTTCCTGGCTTCAGCCTTACTAATTCCCTGCATTTCCAGTCCAAACGTAATGTTATCGATGACTGTTCGCCAGGGAAATAGAGAATATTGCTGAAAGACCATACCTCTTTTGGGGTCCGGGCCAGTTATAGGAACTCCGTTTAGTGTAATTTCTCCTGAAGTCTGGGTTTCGAGTCCAGCAGTGATGCGTAGCAGAGTGGTCTTCCCACAGCCGGACGGTCCCAGAAGGCAGATAAACTCTCCGTCTTCAACATCAAAGCTCACATCGTGCAAAGCTTCTGTACTTAGATTATCTTCTTTTTTAGTAAAGATACGTGAAACATTTTTTACACTTACTCTGCCCATTTTATACCACAGTTCCTGATGTCCATCTCAGTAATTTTGCATTTACATAATGCCTGAAGAAACGGTCAATTAAAAGGCCAACAAATCCGAGCAGCAACATATAAACAAGTACGAAATCCATCCTGTGCATATAGTAATTGTGCCATATCTCATATCCGAGTCCGCTGTCGCTCCCAAACATTTCTGCAGCTACAAGGCACATCCAGCCTACACCCATAGCAATTCTTACTCCTGCAACAATTGAGGGCATAGCTGAGGGAATTGCAATATAACGTATAAGATCCAGGTTTCGGGTACAACCAAGAACTCTTGCGGCTTCAACATAAACCTTTGGTACGTTCTTAAAGCCCGTATATGTATTGATGATAATTGGAAAGACCATTCCAGCAAACACAACAAAACCTGCAGCCTGGTGGGTAAGTCCAAACCATATAATGGCAAAGGGAATCCAGGCAATGGGGGGTATAGGACGCAGTATCTCTATTATAGGGTCGACTGCTCTGTTTATATCTTTAAACCATCCCATGGCTATTCCCAGGGGAATTCCAATTACAAAAGCGCCAGCAATACCAATTGAAAAGTTAATTAGGCTCGTCAATGTATCTGTAAAAATTAGCCCGCTCTTTATTATTGCAGAAAAAGAGATTATCACATCATAAAAACTAGGCAGCTTAAATTTATTCTGTACAATCAAGTCTGCTGCAAGCTGCCATATTGCAATTGCAACTATGAGCGATAATGCTTCAATGCCTTTTTCTTTAACTGTTTTTATGAAGTTAACGTTCATGTCTAATTAAAAGAATTCTTACCTTTTTATCTTTCCGGCAGATTTCATTTTTCAGAAAAAATAAGGGTTCAATTGCTTTTTATAAAGCCGAAGCAGTTGAACCCTTTATTTAGATTTCTCTTTTTCTTCAGTTACTCTTATTTTTATTTCTCACTCGTGGCTTTCTCATAGAAACTTGTATCAAATATTTCTTCTTTGGTCAGGGATTTTGTAATATACCCAAGTTCGTACTGAACCTTTGAGTAATTGACAGCTGAGTCTTCAATCAAGGCTGGATCTGTGATCCATGCACCATCCCATTCCTTAAGAGATTCCTTTACAGTGTCAAGATCCTCTGTAGTCTTATTTGAAAAAATCTGAGCAGCTTCGTCCATATGTGCCTTGTTATACTCAGTTGCCTTAATATGAGTCTTTACAATCTGTTCCACAATCTCCGGGTGTTCTCTGATAAGTTTTCCACTTACGACAAGTACACAGCAGGAATGGTTTGCTTCCATCTCTCCAGACTGCACTATGATACGCCCGTTACCTTCCTTTTCTATAACTGTAGGGGAGGGATGAGGCAGGAACACAGCATCAACCTGTTTAGCTGAAATAGCGGTGATAGCATCTCCTGGAGTCATTCCAAGGATTTTCACATCTTTTTCAGGGTCAAGCCCGTTTTTCTGGAGCCAATTTCTGAGCAGGGTGTCCTGAATTGTTCCTGGCGGGTAAGTAGCGATCGTAAGACCCTTTAAGTCTTGAGGGCTTTCGTATTTGTGTTCGTTACGAAGAACAAGACTTGAACCGTTTATCTGGACAGGCGCAACAATCTTTGCGTCAAGGCCCTGGCTGAGAGCTGTAATTACAGGGGCTGCCCCAACATAGGCAACATCCAGGTCTCCAGACAGCATTGCCTGCATTTCAGGAGCTCCTGTCGGAAACTGATATTCATTGACTTTTGTAATCCCATATGGTGCAAGGTCTGCTTTCCACCACCCTTTTTCAGCCGCAGTCATATATGCGATCTGATGGGTGCTTGGCTGATAGCCAATGTTCAGCTCAGTAATTGCAGTGGTCTCTTCAGGTCCGGTTTCATTCTCGGATACATTTCCTTTATTGGATGCACAGCCAGATACGAAGATAGATGCGACCAGCAAGAAAGTAAGTATAAGTATGCCTAGTTTTTTCAAAGTTCCACCTCAATAATCCTTACAACTGGTAATTATTCTACTGATAATTAGCATGTTACTGATAATTATTCATGTACTGATAATAGTCCATATACTGACAATTATTCATGTACTGGCAATAGTCCATATACTGATAATTATATATGTTACTGACAATTATTCATGTACTGATAATTATACATGTTACTGACAATTATTCATGTACTGATAATAGTCCATATACTGATAATGATCCATATAAAATGATAACTTTCATTACTAAATACAGTTTTTTGAAATCAAGCTTTCCTATTGAAAAATCAACAGACTTCTACTTTTTTGTCAGCTTTCCATAAACTCTTTTACAAGAAAATTTATATTTTTCTAGATCAGAATCCCGGTAAAAATAAAAAGTAAATACCTAATAACTAACGATATATTCGTATTTTTTTATACTTCATATATATACTCTCTCAAAGTAGCCTTGATTATATCCCAAATGTATTAATATATCTGGATATATTTCTCATTAAGGACTAAATTTCCTATAAACTGTAGATTATTTCCCGTTGTTTAAAACTCTTTACGGGACTCAAAAGGTTGAATTTTATGAATGTTGCAGACAAAGTTATCAAATCCGCATTTGAATCCGATGATGTTTTTCAAAAAACGCTTTCCACTGTAATAAAAGAGGATCTTAACCTCACTGCTGTGGATTTCGCGAAAAAGGCAAGCATTCCCCCGAGTACTCTTTATAAGATTCTGTCAGGGAACCGGGACCCCAACATTAAAACTCTTCGCCAGATAGTGAAAACTATTCGCGATATTAAAGAAACAGATAGTGGAGATTTTATCGCTGTGATTGCATCTCGCACGGTGCTTGACAACATCGTAGAAACAAAGAAAAAGATAGCTGGTAGGCTGGTCACAATCAGGGAATATTCGGCAACCTCAATGGAAGAAGCCATAATAGCAGCCGTTAGCGCCGAAAGGGATGGAGCAAAAGCCCTTGTTTGCGCTCCTATAGTGAGCCCTACAGTGGAAAAGATCCTCAATATTCCAGTAACAACCATGATCCCAAAGAACAGCCTTATAGTTGCTATCGAACTTGCGCTCAAGAAGATGGAGTAAAACTGAATAGAGTGCTAGAAGTTAGAGCGCTAGAAATAAATGCTGCGTTGTGTGGAACAAAAAGTTTCCTGAAATAAAATACTGAATATCTGTCAGCAAAACCTTGAAAGACTGCTGAACGTAAATCAGGTTTGAACTGTTCTAAAAATAGGAAAAGCCCGCGTTTTGGATTAACGCGGGAATTTTAAGTTACATTCTCTTTTGTCTTTGAATTTTTTGTTTTCCTGTCGCTTTATTTCTTTGGTTTCACCGAGTTAATAAACTCCTTCGCCTGTTCGGATAGTTTTGCCATATCTCCGCCACCCTTGGTAAAGTAATAAGCAGCTCCACCGATTATTAACAGAACAATGAATCCAAGAATATAGAGCATTAAGGAAGACTTTTCCTTTACAGTGTAGGTTGTGGTTTCTCCTCCAATTTCTACCTTGTAGGTTCCTGGCTCCTCTTCTGCATGCTCAAAGGTTACAGTGGTATTGTTCCCAATGCCCAGGGAAACGTCTTTTGAGTCACTTATGTTTCCGTTAATAAGCAACTCTACACTTTCATTTCCTGCAGCATTGCCTGTATTTCCAACGTTAACCGAGATTGTCGTATTCTTTCCTGCACTTATCTCTAAAGGATCGATTACCAGGTTTGAGTATTTGAAGATAGCTTCCAAATCTTTTACTTTTACATTTATTTCCTGGTCTTCAAACCCTTCTTTTGTTAAGCCCAGTTCAAGAGTGCCGCTTTTATCTGTCTTGTAGGTAGCTTTTCCGCTGGAATCTGTTTTACCAATGATGTTTCCGTCAATCGATACGTTTGCATCCTCAATTGGATCACCGCCAATTGCCTTTACAGCCTCAATGTTCAGGGTGTCACCGACATAAACTGTCTCAGGTGAAACGTTGACTGTCATTTCCTCTTTCGGAGCACTGACGTTAATGTTTTTAGTTGCAGTTTCGTAGTCATCCTTTTTTGCAGTTATCTTCAAAGTTCCGACATCTTTGGCTGTGTACTCAACAACTCCATCATCATCGGTTTCGCCTACATTACTTTCATTAACCGAAACATTAGTTCCTTCGATTGCTTTTCCACCTGCAGTCACTTCGATATTAAACGGGTTTCCAGCATAGATCTTATCAGGCACACTTATTTTCAGTGAATTGTTGTCGTTTCCGTTGCCGCCGGTTTCAACTTCCACAAACGGGTAGAACCTGAGAGTATTGTCATTAGCAGTCTTGAAACTGACATTACCCATGATCTCGGTGGTATCATCCTTGTCAAGCCCGATTGAATCACTGTTTTTCATTGTAATGCCACTTTCAGAGACACTGGTGACCTCCATCTCGCCAAAAGGATCTCCATTATTGATTTCGGTGTACTGGTCCGAGAGCTGGAAGAGACCCTGTATGAAGACAGCAGAGGACTCAGATCCTTGGAAAACCGAGCCGATATGAGCAATGATTATGGGCACATCTTCTGCATCTCCAAGATCAGTTTTATAGACATAGTCATCGCCAGATTTGAGGAATGCCTCATCTACTACATTGCCATCTTTTTCAAGCTCGACCCGGACAGATTCTCCATTGATATCTACTTCCACGATATTCAAAGAATAACCATCTTCAAGGGTAAGGGCAGAACCTGAATCCATAGACTTTTTGTCGTCGTTGTCTGTAAGGACTTTACAGAGAATATTATCCGAAAGAAGACTCACATCATCAACAGATCCATTTACTGAGCCATCAGTATACCCGGCAAAGTACTTGTCTGCCATGAAACCAATAACTGTGAAGTTGCCCCATTTTTTGTGATCAAAATTAACCGCCTGAGGTGTTGATTCGTAGACAAGTTCATCTGAAGGTATAGTCCTGCCGTCAAGCTCTCCTACTGTAAGATTTTCAGTCCCAATTCCTTCATCTATGTTGTAATAGAAACCTTCAAAGTTAAAGGGCGTCCAGCTAGGGAGTGAATCACCATTGATTTTCTTGTCATAGACAGTCCCGCGCAGCTCGTATGTACCGGTTTCTGAGGTGTCAAGGGTCGGGGCAAAACGCAGCGTGTTATCATCAGCTACCTGAATCTGTATTTTACCCATAAGGTCTACTGTATCTCCCTTATCAAGTCCGACGCTATCATCATTCTCCATCTTTATTTCACTGCTGCTAACGGAAGTTACTTTCATTTCCCCAAAGGTATCTCCATTATCGATTTCGGTGTACTGGTCCGAAATTTGGAAGAGACCCTGTATGAAGACAGCAGAGGACTCAGCTCCTTGGAAAACCGAGCCGATATGGGCAATGATTATGGGCACATCTTCTGAGTTTCCAAGATCAGTCTTATAGACATAGTCATCGCCCGATTCGAGGAATGCTTCGTCTACGACATCACCATCTTTTTCAAGCTGAACCCGGACGGATTTTCCATTGATATCCACTTCCACGATATTCAGGGAATATCCTTCTTCAAGAACAAGAGAATCTCCGGCATTTGCTGATTTTTTATCGTCAGTGTCCATGAGAATCTTGGAAAGAACACCATTAGAAATAGGGCTAATGTCATCTCCTACAACTGTGGAATTATTTTCAGTGTAGCCTGCGAAGTATTTCTCTGCCATGAACCCGATTATCTGGTATGAACCCCATTTACTGTGTTCAAAATCAGTCTCAGTAGGACTTGTGGAGTACTCAATGTTTCCTGATTTTATGCTTCTACCTATACCTGTAATGGTCATCTCTTCTGAGGATACTCCGGAATCAAGGTCATAGTAGAAACCTGAGTAACTCTGGGCAGTCCATGTGTAAGTTTCTGGCATTCCCTGTTCCCAGATCCTGTTCCCAGTTGAATTATCTGTAGTAGACCCGACGCTTACAGTCCATGTTTTTGTCGCTGAATCATAAGTACCATTAGGATCACTTACCACTGCCTTGAGGGTATAATTTCCTGCACTGTCTTTTTCAAAGTCGTATGAAGAAGAGGTTACACTTGTATCCTTTTTCTGTGATTCATCACCAACAAGCCATTCAACGTTAATATCCTGGTCTTCCGTGCTGGAATTGACCTTGAAAGTTTTAGATACTCCTTTATCGACTGAAACATTTCCTTCGGAGGGGTCAGCATTAACAGATAATCCTCCGGCCGTTGGTATTTTCCATGTCCAGGATTTTTCTGCACTGCCGTTTTCGTTTTCTGCGTGCATTTTAATTGTATGCGTGCCCTGTGTTGCAGAATTATTGATATATGATGACTCAGTGACAGACTCGTTTTCCTGAACATTGGCATCATCAAGATACCATGTTATATTTGAAGTCTGGCTAATAGTTGCATTAAATTTTCTTGATTCTCCTACATTATTGTTAACGGTTGAGTATGAAGGGGAAGACGATATGATTTCCGGTACATTCGATCCTCCGGTTACACTCCAGGTTCTACTCTCTCCAGTCGACTGAACAGTCGCTTTGACATCGTATGTACCTTGCTTAACCGTGTGATTGAGGGTAGAGGTATTCGTTGCATCATCAGACGATGTTTGGGAAACATTGCTTCCATCAACCTGCCAGTTAATAGTTGCTGACTCGTTTGTTTGAATGCTAAAATCTTGAATCTCGCCGACTGTCTTATTGACAGTTGCATTGTCTCCAGGCGATGCTGCTATTATACTCGGGGCCGCAGTTGCAGCTCCGCAAAATAGACCTAGCACCAGAATTGCTGTAAATATCTGTAAACTAGCTTTTTTCATGTTCTATCCTTCTGAACCTTGTGCATAAATTATTATGAATTTAGTACGTTTCTCCTAAGATCTGTTCGATTTTTGTAAGGTTTTTTTGGACTTATCAATCAAGAGTTCCTAAATTTTCGTCTCTCTAATCCAGGCTTTTGTTTCACGGGGGTAATTATTTTTAATCAGGTGGATCTATCAACAGCTTTTGCTTTTAGCTGCTGGTATCCTCTCTGCTCTATAGTTATAAACTTGCATTCTGGGGATTCGAGTACAATACCTGCTTCATACTTTGTACATTCTCCTATAACGATTAAGTTACATATATTTTGTACTTTTTTGATCTTTTGTGGATCAATTGTAATAAGAAGTTCGAAGTCTCCACCCGTGTAAAGGGCAAATTCCCTCAGCTTCTCCGGGTTTGAAGCAAATTCACGAACCTCCCTGAGGATAGGAAGGGCATTTTCCCGGATCTTGAAGCCTACACGACTCTGCCTGGAAAGGTCGTAAAGGGACATTGCAAGGCCGTCACTCGTATCCATCATGGATGTAACTGCTCCTGACTCGGCAAGTTTCCTTGCTTCTTTCGTGCGCGGGACAGGTTCAAAAAGTGCATTCAGGACGGTTTCGCTCACTGGCTTTCTAGACTGAAGGGCTTCCAGAGCTGCTCCTGCTGACCCTGTATAACCCGTGACACAGACGAGGTCACCTGGTCTTGCTCCACGCCGAAGAAGGAGCTGGCTTTTTTTCACTCTGCCAAGTGCCGTCCCTGTAATTGTCAGTTCTTCGTGGGTATCAAGATCGCCTCCTATAATCGTAGTTCCGCAGAATTCGACACATGCCTGCATACCTTTTGCAAGGGCTTCAACAAAAGCAATTTCGGTATCTGCAGGCATCCCAATTGCCATAACGAGCCCTGTGGGCTCTGCACCCATGGCTGCAATGTCACTGAGGTTTACGGCTGCTGACATCCATCCCATTTGCCAGGGTGTCATCTCTTCCGGAAAATCAGTAGTCCTATGCAGCATATCGGTAGTAACAACCAGGCAGTCTTCGCCTTTCAGGTCAAGGACGGCGCAGTCATCCGAACCTGCGCCTATAAGGATTCCTTCCTGTCCTTTCTCCCTGCCATCAGGTGCTTTGAAAATCTTAGATAAAATGGAGATTAGAGCGCGCTCTCCAACTGAAGATACTTTTGTGTTTTTCATGGTCTTTTTTGAAAAAAATAATTTTTGTTTTCTTTTCTAGATAAATGCACTCTGTGAACCAAAAATCACTGAGTTCCTCTCCTTTATTTAATTTGTGTAACATGTAAAGTCACACAAAAATTCCGACAGTTTCTCTAATATCATTTTCGGTATTGGGGAAATATTTATCTCAAAAATTCTACTTCTTTCCACGAGCAGTGAATAAACAAATTTTCTCAAATAAATTTCTTAAAGGCTTCACATTTGTTTTTATCTCTAGGAATGTATAAGACTTTTGTAAACTTCAAATCCATTTGAACTTAAAGTATGTTTTTCTGTATGACTCTATAGGAGAAATAGTTTACATTTTATTCGCGATGCAGACAAAAAAGAAAAGTACAAGGAGAAAAAAACAAGGCAATAATAATAAACTGTCAGATTAGATCAGGCAAAATCAGGTGCTGGATTCTGCCAGATTCTATCATACAGAGTCAGAGATCACTTCATCTCCGCTTTCCCTTGTTCTAATTCTCACATTTCCCAGAAAATTTTTTGCGATTTTACCGAGTTCATATAGTTCCTCCCTTTCCAGAACCCGTAGCTCTCTTAAATTTTCCTGCAAGCTATGTTCCGGAATCCCCTGCTGCAGTACATAGGTAAGTTCTCTATTTTTCATATGTTTTGAGATCCAGGCAGCTATACTGGCAATTTCTTCCTCGCTTCCTATAAAATTCCTGATTAAGGTTGTCCGAAGCTCCAGTTCTAGGCCGCAGGAATCTGCGATTTCAAGTGTTTTCATTACAGATGCGGTAATATGTTCAGGAATTTCTTTCACAGCTTCTGATTCTCCGCAGCCCGTAACTTTTCCGTAACGTTCAGGATCATCCGGGGAAGCTTTTATATCGATAAAAAATTTATCAACCAGCTTTTGCTTAACCATTTCACTTGCCATTTCAGGATAGTAGCCGTTTGTGTGAATCCCAATTGAAAGTCCTATTTCCCTTGCAAATTCAGCAAGGGGCAAAATTGCTTTCTGCATAAGAGGCTCCCCTCCTGAAAATACAACTGCACTCACAAAAGGCTTTGATTTTTTAATCTGCTCCTTCACAAAGTCAAGTTCTACAGGATCTGGTTCCTGTAGGTAAGGATGATTCTGGCAATAGGGGCAGCGAAGGGGACATCCCCTAAAAAAGATAGTGACTGCGGCTTTTCCTCTCCAGTCTACTGTCGAGATCGAAACCGTACCTGCGTAATTTACTTTCATAGCCTACCATTTCTTACGTTTTTATGTACAGAAAAGGATTGAGGAACTCTTACCTGAGTTCCTTTGTGTTGTATCGCTTTCTGTCCAGAAGTTCCTGACGCTTGCCTTTGTTCCAGCCTTCTACCACCTGGAGGTATCCTGTGATTCTTGATAGGTGCTCCACGTTTTCAGACTTACACTTCGGGCATTTGTCCAGCAGCCCATTGGCTACATATCCTTCATCCTTGCATACGGTCATGTCTTTTGTAAAGGCAAAGTAACCTGTCTGGGTATTCTTTGATATATGCATTGCAAGCTCTTGAAGACCATCTGGATCTGGCTGTCCTTCTCCAAGCCATACATGCAGGATATTTCCACCATCTACTATTGGGAAGAAAGTATGTTCGTAATTTATCCTTTCGGGCAGAGATATATCGGCACCAACTGTAACATGAGTCCCATTGCTATAGTATATTGGCAGGTCATGTGTTTGATTCATTTCGCTTTTTGCAGCCTGCAAATCACCTTTAGCTGTGAACTCTGCCTGTTCTGTATACTCTTTATGCAGAAGGTCTGATACCGCAAAGCGTTGAGCTGTTGTTTCTGCAGGCGTTCTTGCAAGAGCAATCTCCATGCCGGTTTCCTGTGACAGCTTTTGAGCGTGCATTTTCATTTCAAACATAGCTCTGATCGCAAGCTTATATGCATCAGGAGACTCATGGATCTGGTAGCCTGTGTGATATTGAACCATTTCATTGATTCCTACTACTCCTATAGTATAGACGAGACTTTCGAAATCCACGGCTATAGCTCCTTTTTCTCCTGTATTCGGATCTTTGGGTCGCTGGGAAGCAAAAGGAATCCTATTTCTCTCAATAAGACTGTTCATCCATCTGCGTTTTATTTTGAAAACTTCTACACCCTTGTTCATTAGGGTTTTGAGTTCATTGAACAGTTTTTCATCATTATGTTCAGCTTTATATGCGGCTCTGGGGCAGTTTAAAGACAGAACCATCCATGAACCCATTGAAAAGTGTTTTCCATTCCTGAAATGAAGTTTGTCATCGAACTCTACATCATCTGTAGGGTTTGCGGAAAACTGATATGCACAGCACTGATAACATGAAATTCCTTCTCCTGCTCCCCTATACTCTGGAAGCTGATTATCGAAATAGGGAGTCCCGAATTTAGCAGCTAGCTCAAAAGTCGACCTGTATAACTCTTTATAAGTAGGAAGCTCAGGGTGAGCCTTATTAAATTCTGCATTTTCTTCCATAAAGTCAGGCTCAATGGAAATCTCGGGTTTGGGAAAGCTAAAAGGCTTGCCCCAGGCATCTCCTTCAAGCATGACATCCATAAGTGCCTTGAATCCAAGGCGAACCTCTTTTTCAAATTCTCCGTAGGTTCTGAGCGGAGCCTGCTTTCCATCCCATACCTTACCCATGGCGACAATCGGAATGTTTCTCCAGAGCTTTGGTACTCCAGGAGAAAGCTGCACAGATGAAAAGACAGTCTGTCCGCCTCTTGCACACATCATCTGCATCATTTCATAGACGAACATCTGCATAAGCTGTTTAATCTCGGTTTCGGACTTGCCTTCCAGATAGGGAGCCATAAAAGTAAGGAAATTGTAAAAACCTTGCCCACCTGCAAAATTGGTCTGAGCCGATCCCATAGCTTTTACTGCATGAAGAAAAGCTACCTCAGCATTCTTCGCAGGCTTTGCCACGCTTGATTGGGTTCCTACTCCGTCAGGCATGAGTCCGTAGTAAAAGAAATAACGGAGATCCCAGTCCTGGCAAAAAGGTCTTGTGCCCATATATTCGAGGTCATGGATATGGAAATCTCCGTTGAGGTGAAGGTCGGCAAGCTCTTTTGGCATTAGAAGGAGATTTTGCTCCTTGGACATTTTATCGGCTTTTCTTTTATGTGAGGTTTCGGCGTTGTTCAGCTGGTTTGCATTATCATTTGCTTCAAAACCATCTCCGGTATCGATTTCATAGGCATCGTATACCGAAGCCCCGACCCTGGTCATGATATTTCTCCATTCAACATGGCCCCTGTCAAGCAGAATATTGTTTACGATTTCCCGGATAAGAGGCCCTGAGAGAAACTTGAGATTCATCTTTTTAATGATCTTTTCTGCGTCCTTTGCAATCTCAAGGGCTTCTTCTTTTGTGATTGAAGGCTTATTGTAGAAGATTTCACTTAATTTTGTTTCTTTCAGGAGTTGTTTTACAATTATATTCCTGTCCCAGTTAAGAATGAAACCATCAGTTGTCCTTACCTTGGGGAGAGGGGAGACAGACATCCCGTCAAGGGTTTTTTGCACTGGCTGGTTGTCAGATAACTGGTCATTTTTAGGGAGGGGAGAGACGGACAATTCTTCAAGCATCTTTTGGGCTGATTGATTGTCAGATAACTGATAATCGGGTAAGAGAATCTCGTTTGTCATTTTCTCATCTTCAGTGATTGTCTTAATAATAGAATTTAATGTGAAATTTGAAGAAACATTTAATTTATTTTTAACTTCAGATCTCTATTATCACAGGATTTTCTTTATCACAGGATTTTCTTCATCACAGGATTTCTTGGATTTTTTCAGGGTTTACTTCTCCCCCACTGAAGAGTTCCTCGTGCGTAAGGAAAGTATCATTGATCTGTAAAACAGGCGCTGTCACTGTGAAGACTCCGTTGAAACGCAGTTCCGTCAAAGCTTCGGGAGTAGACATATCTGCTACCTCAAAAGCAACTGAATGTGCTTCCAGGAAAGTTTTTAATTTATTGCATTTCGGACAGCGTTCCGTTGTATATATGATTATTTTTGCCATGCTTTACGTCCCTCTGATTTTACTCTAATTCTTAATCTAATTTTTAGTTGCCGTTTCTTGTGTGGGGCTTGTTTCTTTGTTACATCTTACATTTATTTATATTGTTTGTGGGGGTGAGCGCGCAGGTACAAAACGCGTTGCAGCCTAAAACAAAGCCCCACATGGGTTACCATTTCTCAGCTAACCCTTAAGTCCCTACAACTTTGTATTTTCAAATATCAGTAAACAATATCGAAAAAGGGTGCAGCTTCTATAGAGTGACCCCCATAATATTGTTTTTTTCATTTTACTAAGTTAAAATGACCTTTATTTTTCAAGTAAATATTCTAAACGCCCTATCTCCTTAATAATAGTTTTTTACCTCAGGTCTGGATACAGTGAAACCCTTATCTGGATACAATAACACTTTTGTTTTGTATACAAAGATGTTCTCTTTGTTATCAAATCTGATAACAAATTTAAGGCCCCCTGTTTTTGAAAAACTGTCTTCTTTAAGGAAATAATTTCAAGCACAGGAGGCTTTAAGGGATATCCACAGCCGATTTGCCGGGTACAGTACGGCTAACATGTATAAGGAATTATTCCTTCACACTTTGTAAAAAATATTGCCAAATTATCATTCTCATTTTCACTGCACTCTTGTGAATTTTTTTAATTCTTGGTGGGGCTAAGAATCTATACCCGAGCATTTCTTTTATATCCACTTTGTCTTTTTATTCCTCTTAGAAAATCTTTAATTTTCCTGAAAAGGTTGGAAATTACAAAAAAACGTTATATCATGGGCCAGTTATATTTACCAAGCACAAAAGAGGTGTCACTTCATAGAAAAATTACTATCTTCCGGCTGCAAGCCTCTTGACGAACTTCTGGGAGGAGGTTTCGAGAAAGGGATTGTGACTCAAATCTTCGGACCTGCAGGAACCGGGAAAACAAATATCTGTATCCAGCTTTCAGTGGAATGCGTAAAACAAGGGCAGAGAGTCATCTTCATAGATACCGAAGGGCTTTCCCCTACTCGATTCAAGCAGATTGCAGGGGAAAATGCAAAAGAAATAGCTAGAAGCATCATTATCTATGAACCCCTGAATTTTGAGGAACAATATGCGGCCGTAAGGGAAGTAGAGAGAATAGCCAGTGAGAATATAGGTCTCGTGATCCTGGATTCTGCAACCTCATACTACAGGTTCGAGCTTGAAGACGATGAGACAGGCATGAAAAGCCGCAGAGAACTTGCCAGCCAGATAGGATATTTGCATGCCCTTGCCCGCAAATACGGTTTTGCTGCAGTCATAACCAACCAGGTATATTCTGATATTACTTCAGGGGGAGTGCGTCCGCTTGGCGGTAGTTCCCTGGAGCATATTTCAAAGACGATTATCCAGCTTGAAAAAACCGGCGAAGGAACCAGGCGCGCCATTCTGTACAAACATCGATCCTGCCCTGAAGGTTCGAGTGCAGAATTTAGAATTACAGCAGAAGGGATTCGCTAAGCTGAAGAGATTGGATAAACCGAAGAAATCCGCTAAGTTGGAAATTCGCTAAACCGAAGAGGTTCGCTAAGCTGAAAAGATTGGATAAACCGAAGAGATTCGCTAAGCTGAAAAAATTCAATAAACCGAAGAAATCCAATTCGCTAAGCTAAAGAGATTGGATAAACCGAAGAGGTTCGATGAACCGAATTAAGAACTCGGGAAAGAATGCTTAGAAGAATCTTTTAATATTCATTCTGTACAGAAAAACTTAAAACTCCCGGTACTTCCGGGGGTTTTTAGAATTCCTTTTTACAGGAATTTCTCACCAGGATTTTAACGTTCTCTGGTTCCAGATATAAATTCTTCAGTCCGCCTGTAAGCCTCGTCGTCAGGGTACTGAATCGCCGGATGTTTCATAAAGTAGGAAGCCGGAGAATACAACACGCCTCCTATCCCGCGATCAAGAGCCAGCTTGCAGCATCGGATGGCATCGATTACCACACCTCCAGAGTTAGGAGAGTCTTCTACGGAAAGTCGGAGTTCAAGGTTCATAGGTACATCTCCAAAAAGCTTGCCTTCCATTCTCAGGAAGCAAATCTTATTGTCCTTTTGCCAGGCTACGTAGTCACTGGGTCCGATGTGGATATTGTCGTCATCAAGCTTCTTGGAAAGAACGGACTGAACAGCTTCGGTCTTTGATTCCCGTTTGGAGGCAAGCCTATTCCTATTAAGCATATTCAGGAAATCCGTATTTCCTCCAGTGTTGAGCTGGTATGTTCTTTCGAGTTTTACACCTCGTTTTTCGAAAAGATCTGCAAGAATCCTGTGCGTGATAGTAGCTCCAAGCTGAGCTTTTACGTCATCGCCAATGATCGGAATATTCTTTTCCTCAAATCTTTTTGCCCATTCTGGATTGCTTGCGATAAAAACAGGCATATTATTAACGAGAGCTACACCTGCTTCAAGGGCACACTCGGCATAAAAACGGACTGCTTCTTCAGAACCTACAGGCAGGTAATTGAGAAGCATATCGGCACCCGATTTTTTAATTTCGTTCACTATGTCGGCTTTTGTTGCTTCCTGTTCCTTGCTGACAACAAAAGTTTGACTTTCCTTATAGTTTTTCATATGGTCAGAGACCCCATCGAGAACCCTGCCCATTTTAACCTTCACACCTGTGGCCGGAACATCAGGACAAAAAACTGCTGTGCAGTTCGGGGGAGCAAAGATGGCTTCAGAGACGTCTTTTCCTACTTTTCTGGCATCAATGTCAAAGGCGGCAACAACTTGAATATCGCCAGGTTTATACCCTCCAATTTCCCTGTGCATCAGTCCTATGGGTTCTTTATCGTCGACTTTATAGTACTCAATGCCCTGTATCAAAGAGCTTGCACAGTTCCCGATTCCTGCAATTGCTATTTTTATTTTTGTCATAAGCGCTTACTCTCCGATGAATACCCAGATTCTCATAAACCGCATTAATGAAATGAAGATCTTTTATGATTTCTGAATCTATAGATTCAAGGATTTACGGATTCAAGGTCCATGAAGTTTATTAATAATTTATATTTCTGAAAATTATGACTTCCTGTATTTTAGCTATGGATTTTAAGTCTTGTCTTATTGCTCTGTTACTCTATAAATCTATTATTTGTAAGTTTGCTTCTATGAAAAAAGAGATTGCTTTATTTATATCTCACGTGTTACTTATTCTTTAAACAAAGTTTTTATTGTGAATGCTGGTTGCCAAAAGCGTGACCTGCCGCATTTTTCTTGTTATTCGAAGGTTTAAGAATTATCTTTAATATAATTAATTTTAACTTTCTCCAATTATTCAGTCTATATATGAAAAAAGTAACGATATGAGGGTGACAGGGCATGCCAGTTGAATAGGTTTTTATCTTATGGGGAGCTTGAAAGAAAAGCGGAAATTTTTCCGGCAGAATCTGACGCTTACATTGGAAAGTGATTTAATGAGGACAATTGACTGGAAGGAAGAGTCCAACTCCGTGGTGCTGGTAGACCAGACCCTTCTCCCTAAAGAGTACAGGATAATAGAATGCAAAACCCTGAGTTCTCTCTGTGAAGCTATAATATCTCTCCGGGTCAGAGGTGCGCCTGCTCTCGGTGCAGCAGGAGGTTTCGGGATTGCCCTTGCAGCTTTTCTGAGTGGGGCCAGAGATTTCGAAACAATAATAAGAGACCTTAAGGTTGCAGGAAAAACCCTTAAGTCAACCCGCCCTACGGCAGTAAACCTTAGCTGGGGTGTGGACAGAGTTCTGAAAGCGGTTTCAGATGCCTTTGATGTGCAGGGGGTCCGGGAAATTGCCCTTCAGGAAGCCAGGGATATTGCGGAAGAAGATGTAACCACTAATAAATTGATAGGTGAATCCGGGACAAAACTCCTGAAAGATGGAGATACCGTACTCACACACTGCAATGCAGGCAGGCTAGCCTGCGTTGACTGGGGTACAGCTCTTGGGGTTGTGCGCTCGGCTATTGCTGAAGGCAAAGAGATAAAGGTTATTGCCTGTGAGACCAGGCCTCTGAACCAGGGGAGCAGGATTACTGCATGGGAACTGATGCAGGATAAGATTCCAGTAACCCTTATTTCGGATTCTATGGCTGGATGGGTAATGCAGCAGGGGCTTGTAGACAGCGTACTTGTAGGGGCTGACAGGATTACTCAAGATGTCGTTTTTAACAAAATAGGTACCTATTCCCTCTCCATTCTTGCAAAAGAGCATGATATTCCTTTTTATGTAGCAGCTCCAACCTCTACTTTCGATTTCAATGGCTGGGAAGGTAGTGTAAAAATAGAGATGCGAGACCCGGATGAGTTGCGCTTTTTCGGATCTGAACAACTTGCTCCAAAAGACGTGGAAGTTTACAACCCTGCTTTTGACGCAACTCCCATGGAAAACATAACTGCGGTAATTACTGATAAAGGAGTATTTTACCCGCCCTTCCTCCTGGACGAAGTACTTGTTTGAGAATTACCTGCTTCAAGAAAGGAATTCTCTTCAACTGTTTAGAATCCGATTATTAAGAAGTTTCTCTGCTGGATTTATATATCAGAACTATAAATTATGTGATAATTACCAAATTTAAGAGGAAATTTAACAGTTACTTAATAGTTAATTAACAGTTATTAATAACTACTTTAAATATTTAATAGCTGATTAATAGTTATTCCATAACTAATTAATAATCAATTAAAAGTTATTTAACAGTTAATTCACAGTTATGTTAAATTTTCTAATTTTCAACTGTTAATTTCCAGATAATCTTTAATTATCAGTCAGAAAAACCTATTACAGGCAAGTACGGGCAGTGAAATTATATCCCAATCAATGCGTTCACACAGGTGTTAACACATGGCTAAAAAATCAGGTTCCGGGCTCCAGTCTTCTGCAGGGCTCATGCGCTATTATGAAGCAGATAAAAATGCAGTTCAAATCCAGCCTAAGGTAGTGCTGATTGTCGGTGCAATTGTTGGCATTGCAGTATTATTCTTAAGTGCTGTAAATGGTTTCTGGCCGTAATCGCAATTTTTTCGGCAGGGTTCCCTTGAGCAGGCAGAATTCAGGAAAAAAAGAAAGTAAACGCAAGGCTTCTTCAGGGACAAGAATCTCCAAGCCCACAATTTTTCTTCTGGGTTTTCTTCTTATACTTGTGGGTATTTTTGGAGTCCTGTATAATCCTTCCAATTCTACAGGTGCTGCGGCTCCATGGAAGGTTTCGGAAGCAGGTACTCTATCTTTTCCAGATCGAGAAGAGCCAGTATTTACAGCTCAGGGAATCGAAGATGTATACGCTCCTGAAAGCTTAGATACTTTAAAACTGCTGTCTTTTGAAAGCAAAGGGGAAAAAATCCAGGCTCTCTTAAGAATTCCTGCAAATTCATCTTCTTCTCCTGGCCTGGTTCTGTTGCCCGGAGCAGGGGTTAGCAAAGAAGCCGAACAGGGTCTGGCTGTGGAACTCTCTAAAATGGGGTATGTAACTCTCACGCTTGACCAGCGCAATCTGGGCAGCATAAATGTAGACAAAGATCTTGAACTTTTCAAGGCAGGTCTTGAACCCGTAGAATATGACATGGTTTATGATGCTCTTAAAGCCTCAGATGTGCTTGCTGCCCAGCCTGAAATTAACCCGAAAAAGCTTGCAATCCTCGGAGAAAGTAACGGTGGAAGATTTGCAATCCTTGCCTGCGCTCTTAATCCTTCCCTTAAAGGAGTTATCGGGATCAGCACTGCGGGGTACGGCACTGAAGAAATTGATTCTTCCCTTGCAAGTGATTCTGAAGCTTATCAGTTCTATCGTTCAATTGATCCAGATACCTATCTCTCTACCCTGCCGCCTGCAAAATTCGTTCTGATTCATTCTTCTAATGATCCGGTAATCTCCCACGATCTGGCGCTCCGGACCTTTGCTCTTGCAAAAGAGCCAAAAGCGATGTATAATGTTACTGAGGCAACACACGGATATATGGCCTCAATGCGTCCCTATCTTGAAAAAGAACTTGCCCTTCTTTTGAACTAAACCCTGTGAGCTTAATGCCCAGTTGAATTTATTGAAACAAGAGTCTCTTGCATATGAAAAGTATTTTGGGTCTGAAAACTTCTCAGCCGCTCTCAAGCCTGCGGGAAATTCATGGAATCGGTGAACGAGTAGCCGACAGGCTGATTGAACACTTCGGAACTGAAGAAGCTGCTCTTCAGGCTATTTGCGAGGGTGACATAGCTTCGATTTCTGAAGTCAATGGGATCAGCCGCAATTTTGCCCTTTCCCTTGCTAGGTATGCCAGATCCAGGGCTGAAGGCTGCTCAATTTCCGATTTTCTCAGGACAAAAGAAGCTCTGGATATTTATTCTCGCTTGCTTGAGCTGATAAAAAGTTTTGCCCATACGACGCATGCTAGGGATAAGCTAAACCTTTTTTACCCATTACCTGCTTCGCGCATGGATCTTATCCAGGAAAGGCAGGCTTTCGTAAGAGAATATCTTGAACTGGGAAACGCCTTCCCCGAGAATTCTGAATTTCTGAAATTGCTTACGAGAGTCAGTGAACTCAGGCCTGTTCCCGGAAACCTCAGAGTCAGGGACCGGATAATTCTATGCGGAGATTCAAAAACTCTTGAAGCAGCCAGAGAAAAGTTCCAGGTCTTTTTGCCTGTCCAGGCCGTAGAAAACCTATCGGAATTTGTGGATCTTGCAAGGGGTTACTCCAGTATTATTGTTTTTGATGATACTTATCTTGGTTTTGATCTACCTGAAGACATTGAACCCGAATATTTCCAGGACCTTTCCAGAGCTGAACTCTGGCAGGTTTTGCCTGAAAAAGAACTGGTATTTTTTGCGCGGAATCTGGACTGCATCCGCGCCTGCTTGAGTATCGTATCAGCTCTCCGCTCAGAAAATTTTGAGCTCTTTGAGGAGTTTTCGACAGAGAAGCTTGATATACTCGAGACCTCTCTCTCAAAACTCGGTGAGGATGGAAAGCCTGTTGAAGGGTTTGACCCTGAACTTGACAGGCTCGGAGCAGCCCTTCAAAACCTGGATCCTGTATTGACTTCGGCTCTGAATAAGGCTAATCAGCATATGAACCGAACTCTTGAGGCAAGTTCGCTTACTCTGAGCGGGCAGGAACTCGTCAGGCTTGTGAGTGGTGGAATGGAGATTAAAGATCTGCTTACAAAGGAACTTAATAGAATCTATAAAACTGAGATTGGAGCCATCAAAGAAGAGCTTGCTGAAAAGCTAGGGCTTCAAAAGCAAGAAAAACTAATGCTCGACTCACTCTTTCCTGATGAAGTTTCCTACCCTCTCTATGCAGACCAGTCCCAGCTGAGGCTTTTCAGGCAAAAGTTGAACAATAGCCTTGAGAAAACAAGGCTTGTCCGGAAAAGGGAACTTGCAAAAACCCTTTCAGGTTTTCACCAGCCTGTAGAAAAGCTTGTCAGGAAAGTCCTGGATTTTGACCTTGGCTTTTCAATTGCCTGTTTTTCGACAGAGTTTCAGCTTAACCTGCCCGAACTGATTCCCGAAGTCGGTATAGGTTTTACAGGTGGAGAAAACCTCTTTTTAAAAGCCCGGTACGGAGAAATCGATCCTATTAATTATTCCATCGGAAAAACTGGTTTTTCCCCGGCAGGTCTGGAATACAGGGTTGTACTTTTGAGCGGAGTAAACTCAGGTGGTAAGACTTCCCTGCTCGAGCTCCTTGCCCAATGCGTAATTCTTGGGTACATGGGCTTTCCGGTTCCTGCAAAAAAACTTGAACTCGGGCCTGTAGAGGAATTCTACTATTTTGGGAAATCGAAAGGAACTCTCGATGCAGGAGCTTTCGAGACTACCCTCAAGCAATTCTCAGTGCTCTCCGAAGCCTCGGAAAAACTGGTGCTTGCGGACGAGCTGGAATCGATCACTGAGCCTGGGGCTTCTGCACGAATCATAGCAGGAATTCTTGAATATCTGTCCAGAAATGAACAGAGTCTTGGAGTTTTTGTCTCTCATCTTTCGGAACTTATCCTTGAAAATACCGGAACGGAAGTAAGAGTAGATGGGATTGAGGCCGATGGTCTGGACTCCAACCTTGAGTTAATCGTAAACCGGAATCCTGTATACAATCGTATTGCTCGAAGCACTCCAGAGCTGATTGTGGAACGGCTGTTCAGAAAGACCACTGGAAAAGAGCAGGAGTTTTACTCACATTTAAAAGACAAATTTAAAACCGGCTCAAAAGCAAACCTTTAGAGAAATTTCAGTGTACTTCCTAACATATATTAATAGAGTATTTACCTGGCAGCTTCCAATCTTTTCTTGTAATCTTCCAGTACTTTTCCTTCTTACCTGGGGCATCTTTTTTGTTTTTATCAATAATTGGCTTTGTCAATATTTGGCTTCAAGAGATAATATTATAAATCTTTAGTTCTATATACTAATAAATAGTAGTGAGTTGGCGGAGATTTCTTTGATTCCTTAAATCCGGCCGATACAAAAGTTTATATATGTTTTGGTGTCAATGCATGTCCGATAACTTAATAAGGAGATTGCGTTCCTCATATGCAAAGGATTCAAAACTCTAGTCGGCTAATAGGGTTGATGTTATCAAGGAAATATTTCTCTAAGGCTAACTATATTAAGTTGTTTGAGTGAACCCGGGGGATATCTTCTTTTCAACCCAGTAGAGCCGGGCGACAATCAGGTAATGAAATTGAATGTGAGATCTACAGAGATCCTATCTTCAGATCTTTTATTATTTTTAAAGACGAGTTTGAATAAGTGCAAAACCCAGGTCACGCGTGATAGCAATGGAGCGGAACTTCCCCATTCAGTGTGCAGATTTTGATAGGCTGATGATGGATAATGTTGAAGGAACTCGGGTAGAAGTTTCCGGTATGCCTGACCTAAGCGATCCATGTTTATATACGGACCGCGAGTACAGCTGGCTTCAGTTCAATGATAGAGTACTCGAAGAGGCTTTTGATGATCGCAATCCTCTGCTTGAAAGAGTCAAGTTTCTTTCGATCTTTGGAAGTAATCTTGATGAATTTTTCATGGTTAGGGTTTCAGGCGTCGAGAAAAGAATAGTGGAAGCTATGAAAGAGGACCGGGCAGATGAGACCGCACAGGAACAGCTTCGCGTCATCCGGGAAGAGCTTCTCAGGCAGCTTCCTCTCAATGACCGTTGCTGGAATGAAATGCTTGAGCCTGCTCTCAGGAAAGAAGGAATTAAAGTCCTTAATTACTTTGAGCTTTCTAAAAAAGAAAGAGAAAAGCTGAGAAATTATTTCGAGAGAGATATTTTTCCTTTACTTACTCCTCTCGGTTTTGATTCGGGGCATCCTTTCCCTCATATTTCCAACCTCAGCCTTAACCTTGCGGTATTAATTGATGATCCGGATTACGGGGAGCGTTTTGCCAGGGTCAAGATTCCTCCAATGTTTATGCGACTAATAGTTGTTCCTGAAGGAGACCAGGAGAAAATAACTTCCAATTTGGAGGATCTGAAAAAAGGGCGTTTTGTCTGGCTTGAACAGCTTATCGCTGCAAACCTTGACCTCCTGTTTCCCGGACAGCGCATCCTTGGAGCTTATCCTTTCAGAATTACACGCGATGCAGACCTTGGGTTTGATGAGGATGGGGACAAAGATCTCCTGACCGCTGTAAAACAAAGAGTCGGCAGGAATTACTTCGGGTCGGTTGTCAGACTTGAGACCGACTATACAATGCCAGCAAAAATCTCGGATCTTCTTCTTAAGAACCTGGACCTTTCTCCTTCCCTTATGTTCAGGTCTGCAGCTCCTCTGGGACTTTCAAATCTAATCAAACTTGCAAAGATCGACCGCCCTGATCTTAAGTACGAACCCTTCGAGCCGAAAAAACATTCTCAGCTAGCAAACAGGGAGAAAATTTTTGCAACTCTGAAAAAACGAGATATTCTTCTCTATCATCCCTATGACAGTTTCGAATCGGTAATTGATTTCGTGGAAGAAGCCGTTGACGATCCTGATGTTCTGGCAATCAAAATGACCCTGTACAGGGTGGATGACAATTCCAGAATAGTTCAGGCCCTTATGAAGGCTGCGGACCGGAGAAAACAAGTAGCGGTTCTGGTGGAGCTTAAAGCTCGTTTCGATGAGGAGAACAATATAGGCTGGGCAAAAGAACTTGAGCGCAAAGGGGTTCATGTAGCCTACGGCTTCCCAGGACGTAAGATTCATGCAAAGATGTGCTTGGTTGTCAGGGCTGAAAAAGAAGGTATCAGGTATTATGTGCACATGAGTACAGGTAACTATAACGCAGTCACAGGAAAACTGTATACCGATATGGGGTATCTGACAAGTGATCCATGCATAGGTAAGGATGTCTCTGACCTTTTTAATGCCCTTACCGGATATTCGCGAAAAGACCATTATATCAAACTCCTTGTAGCTCCCCAGGCTCTAAGGCATCAGATTTTGGAGCGCATCAGGCGTGAAATCGACCTTCACGAGAAGTGTGGTAACGGACACCTGATCTTCAAGATGAACTCCCTTGTGGACTACCAGTGCATCCGGGAACTTTACAGGGCTTCTCAGGCTGGAGTGAAGGTAGACCTTCTTGTCCGGGGAATTTGCTGTCTCAGGCCAGGTATTATTGGGCTCAGTGAAAATATCAGAGTTACCTCGATAGTTGGCCGTTTTCTCGAACATTCCAGAATATATTATTTCAGGAACGGAGGAAAAGAAGAGGTCCTTATGGGAAGTGCAGATCTCATGCCACGCAATCTGGACAACAGGGTAGAAATCCTCTTTCCTGTATCTGCCGAATATATTCCTGTCTTGAGGGATGTAATCCTTGGCATTCACCTCAAAGATAACGTAAAAGCTCGCTTGCTGCTTCCGAATGGCAAGACTGAGAGAATCTACCCACAGCCCGAAGAAGAAGAACTGAATTCTCAGTTATGGATGCTTGAAAATAGCAGAAGCTGGGATTTAAGCTTTAAGAAAGGCTGAAAATAGGAATTCTTCTTTTCGCTTTCCCTTATTTCTTTTACCTTTTTTTACTTATCTTCCTAGGTAATGTGCCAATTGTGTTTACTGACATATAGGCAAAAAGTGATAGTATGAAACAAAAAACTTTAACGAATATGCGTAAAAAATTGTTATAAAGTTATCATAATTTTGTATTATTCTTCCAAAGTCCCGACAACAGGATATTTCTTTAATATTTCAGCCCCGTGTGGTGTCCTATCCAATTCTTCAGTTATATCTTTCCCTGCAGGACATCCCTCATGATTGCCATCTTTCCAAAGATAACTATCAGATGAGACATCATATACCTGACCTTGATAAGCAACATATATTGTTTCATTTGTACCGTCGTACTTTGCAAGTTCTTCAAGTGTATATTCTTTTATTTCCGTTTTCTCTGTCAAATTCTGTGTTTCAGTTGCCTCTTCTCCATTTGGAGTATCTGCATCAGCTTGGGTTTCAGTCTTTTCTGGAGTTACCAGTTTATTTCCCACGCATCCTGTTGCGAAGAACATGCAAAACAAAACTATCAATATAATTAGTTTTTTTCTCATTATTTTACCCATCCAACACCTGATACTGTATTTGTTCCTGACCTCTATTTGTTCCTGACCTCAATTCATGTAGTTTATATCTAAATATTTGTTAAGTTGTCAATATATTACTTCAATTAGCTGATTGATTTCTAAGCCTAGAGTGTTAATCGTCTAAGAAAGAGATAAACATACTTACTGAATAGAGGTAATAAAAACAGTTTGTTTAAGCTTTATAATTCAGTTAATCTTGGAATAAAACTTAATTAAAGATTTTAACTTCACTAAAAAATTTTCTACCGAGTCATGCTATGTGTTTTGTTTGTTTTTTACATTTGATGAATAACGGTTCTCAAAGGAAAAAATAACATAATCTACCCTTCTTCCTAACGGCAGGACTGAAAGAATCTACCCGCAGCCTGAAGAGAGCCTGAAGAGAAGAACTGGATTCTTAGGTATGGATGCTTGAGAATAGCAGAAGCTGGGATTTAAACTTTAAGAAATGCTGAAAATGGTAATGCTTCTTTTTATTTCGTTGTTACTCTTTATCTGGTTTTTCTTTGAGTCACTGATCAATTCCTAAAAAGCAGACACATCTCCCAACATTTTATTCGATTATAAAATTAGTCTTCTATTATTGGCAGTTGTCTTCCTCTCTGTCGAATTTCCGTTGTCTGCAAACTGTCCATCTGCAGCAGATACTATACAGGGTATTAATCCAGGAATTATTACTATTGTTAATAATACAGAAATTAAAGAATTTAAAAAATGAGTTCTCATTTTAATTGTCCTCCTCCCATGGCAGTGTCGCAAATTTTCTGGAAATTTAAAGTCAAGTTTTTACGTACAATGGGAAAATTGACCTCCCAACATGGAATTGCTACATTATAACTTCTTGAGATTTCTGGTTTTAATGAAAAACCGACACGCTGCCCAAAAACAAAAAAAATGACAAAATTAAAAGCTAAATTTTTGCAGCCTTAATGTATCTATAAACTTAAACTGTCTCTGGTTTATATGAATGCTGGGGTTCATACTTGCTACTTAGACACGAAATCTAAAAGTCATTTTAATTTGCACATATACGCGTTTTTTCAATAATCAACGGCTTAATTTTTCCAATTACTAAAATGCAGAAAAAGCCTGAAAAAGAGCTCTCTTAATATTCTTTCTTTATTAAGTGTATATATAAACAAACTATACTATATATACAGAGGATATGTAAATAAATAATAACGATTACAAACTTTCGGCACACTGCCAAATAATCTAAAATAGAATAAAAATATGAACTATTATTGTGAAGCTTATTTTGAGTTTCTCGACTCCTTCGAGAAAAACGAAAGACAGGGCTTTCAGGTGGTAATAATGGAACCCGAGAAAATCTCCGAAGGCAGAGTTGTTGCGTTTATCGATATAGGCACTAACTCGATCCGGCTTCTTCTGGTCCGGATCAATCCCAATGGGTCTTACCTGCCCTTGACCAAGCAAAAGGAAACAGTCAGGCTCGGGGATGGGGAATTCATAGACAGGATTCTGCAGCCTAAGGCGATAGAACGCGCAGTTGTTGTCTGTAAAAAGTTCATGGAACTTGCCAGGGCCTATAGGGCAGAAGAGGTCATAGCTGTAGCTACCTCAGCAACGCGAGACGCAAGCAATAAGGTTCAGCTTCTCGAAATGTTGAAAAAGGAAGCAAACCTGGAAGTCTGTACAATTTCCGGAACTGAAGAAGCTCGCCTCATTTACCTTGGAGTTTCAAGCGGTTTTCGGCTCGGGAACTCAAAAGCTCTGTTTATAGATATCGGAGGCGGCAGCACTGAAGTATCAGTTGGGGACCAGACCCAGTGTTATTATCTTTATTCCTTTAACCTTGGAGCTGTCAGGCTGACAAATATGTTTCTACCGGATGAAACCGGGCCTGTTTCCGAGGAACAGTATGAGCAGGTTAAAGCCCATGTCCGGCGCAAGATTACAGATATAATAAAAGACCTTTCCGAGTACGATATCAGCTGTTCAATTGGAAGCTCGGGAACAATTGAAAACCTTGCCAGGATCGCTTTCGTTTACTTGCACAAAACATCCCGTGAGAGTTTTGAGAAACTGGAGTATGAAGACCTGAAGAAAATAGTCCGGGCAATGTGCTCCATACCCCTTGAAGAGCGGCGCAAATTTCCAGGAATCAATGCGCAAAGAGCAGATATTATTATCGCAGGAGCTGCAATTATTGAGACCTTTATGGAAGAGATGGGGCTTTCCGAAATCAGGATAAGTAAACGCGGGCTTCGAGAGGGGTTGCTTGTAGACTATATCTCAAAGAGTGAATTCTCCTACATGATTACTCAGATGTCGGTAAGAAAACGCAGCATTATGCAGCTTGGGCTTACCTGCAATTTCGATGAAGAACATGCTCATATCGTTACCAGACTTGCCCTTGAACTATTTGACAGTATTCAGGCGCTTGGAATTTATAAGTTCAGGGAAGGGGAAAGAGAACTTCTTGAATACGGTTCCATCCTGCATGACATAGGGACATTCCTATCATACGATACTCATCAGGCCCATGCCTATCACCTGATAAGGGAGAGTAATCTTCCGGGCTTCCAGCCTGAAGAAATCGAAATCATAGCGAATCTTGCCTATTTCCACAGGAAAAATACGCCTAAAAAGAAACATCCCAATCTTGTCGGGCTTAATAAATACATAGTAAAAAGTATAAAAGTTCTCAGTGCCCTGCTCCGCATTGCCGAAGGGCTGGACCGGTCTCACAATGGAGTTATTTCCCACGTCCGGTTTTACATAGCTTCTACCGACAGTCTGGTGCTTGAAATGCACGCCCAGCGGGAGTGCCAGCTCGAAATCTGGGAGGTAGAGAAGCAGAAAAAATACTTCAAGAAAATATTCGGATACAATCTTCAGTCGAAAGTCCTTATAATGCAAGATGCTGGGGTTCCCTCAGTTTTTGAAGGAGACGCTGAGCTTGAGGAACTTCCAGAGGTCGAAATATCCTCGAAAAGTTAAGTTCACAATTTCATTAATATGAAGTAGGCTTACAAAAAACCTGAAGGAAACTTGCTCAGAAACCTTATTTCTATTTGATTATATCTTATTTAAAAAGTTTATACTTATTTAAAAGGTCTATTCATAAAACACATCCATAAAAAATTTATACAGTAGTTTACTGCATTAGTACAGGTTACTGCACTAGGACAGATTTTTCACTACGTTAGTACAGGTTTTTAACTGCATTTTCAATCCTTTCCCTGAAATTTCCATTACATATTTTTCCCCAGGCATCGGGAAAGGCATTGAGCAGAGTCTGGAGTTCTTCTTCTCTATATGCAAGATAGGCTTCGATTCCTTCTGCACTTCCTTCTGCACCTTCGGCAAATTTCTTTTTCCCTGAAGCTTTTTCGCTCTCGGCAGAACCCCATTCCCCGGTTCTCAGGTAAGAACCCAGCAGGTCGAGTGCAACTACTGTATCATGGAGATCTCCTAGCTGGTCCTGGAAGGTTTTGAGTTCTTTGATCAGGGTTTTTGCTTCTTCTCCAAGCACGCTCTCAAAGAATTCAAGGGTATAACGCATTCCTTTGGCTGCAATCCTGAGCCTGTGCAGGCGTTCTACAGGAAGATAAGGCCCTTCCACCCATTCAGAGTAAGCCCTGATATCTGCTAAACGTGCATAGAGGATTGAAGGGAGCACTTCTCTTACTCTATGGGGCAATGCATCATGGTTTTTGTTAGTTACAGAAAGGATCAGGATTTCTGGAGAGGCAAGTGTGTCTGAAAAGTCTCTTTTGAAAGCCCAGTATTTTTCACTGTCCAGATAATCAAGCATGTTTTTCCTGGCTTTTTCTTGCTCTTCCGTCAGCACTGCAAAAAGCGGATCTAGATCATGTTCATGTTCTGGAGGTAGAGTTTTCAGGTACTTTTCGGCTTTTTCGCGGAAAACGTCCAGGTCCCTAACATCCCCAAGTGAACCAAGCGTTCTCCTGAGCCCTTTGAGGTGCGGCTCAAGCTGTTCGGAATCAAGATAAGCCTCAAAAATCTTTGCTGCAGCTCTCATTCTGCGGACTGCAACCCGCATATCGTGCAATTCTTCGATGTCCTCCCCTTTTATAGTTCCTTCTTCATGAGAGAGCATACAGGAAAATTGATAGGAAAATATTCTGCAGGCAAGCTGTGCCATAGAGTCAGTCGGTTTGACAGTTACCTCTCCACCCGGCATGCACTTTTTCTTTGCAGCTTGTTTCTCCTTTGCAGCCTGTTTCTTTTCTAGTTTTTTCTCTTCTTCAGCCGGTCTCTTTTCTAGTCTTTTTTTCTCCTTTACCTGTTTTTTTTCTGGCTTTTTTTCCTCTCCGGCCTGTTTCTTTGTTTCTATTTCTTTTGTTTCGGATTCTTTTTCAATTAGAACTTTTTCGTCCTCAGCAGCCTGAGAAAACAGGAGTTTGCTTCCGTAGAGATATTTCCAGAGTTTACTTTGTGCCTCAAACTTTTTTGCAGTTTTTTCAGTTACATCCCCCATTATTTCTATCTCCAGAACGTTTTCAAGCGATCTTATCTTTCCTGGCTGGATTTCTAGGGATTCGAAAAGGTCTGAAATTGATACAATGGCTGCAAGCATCAGGGCTTTGTTCTGTAGACCGGGAGGCAGTCCCGTGTGGCAGCCTTTCAAGTTTGAGATTAAACTTTTTTCGCTTACGTAATGGCTTACAAAAAGATCCTGAAGTTCAATGATTAGGGTGAGCATTAAAATTTCGTGAAGTCTGAGTCCTTTTACAGGATGTGTCATAAGAATTTCTCTGCTCATAAGTGCGCTTTCGCCAGGAAAAATGGAGTTTCCGGTATCCTTCAGGAAGGCTGCAAGTTCAAGGAGTTTTCTCTCTTCCTGTCCCAGTCCATGGTATACAGACAGCCCATCAAAAAGTGTAAGAGCATGTTCCCTGCTTTTTTCTGCCCGGTTTTTATTTGCTCCGTAATACTCAAGCAGGCTTTCCGGATTCCATTGTTTAAATTCTAACGCTTTCTTTTCCTTTTTCGAAATACAATTTTTTCCAGCCTGAAGATGGAATTCAGGATCTTTTTCTTTATAAGTTGTAAAAGGAAAAATAGAAAGCCTCTTCTCTTTAAACTCTGAGCGCAGGGTTCTTATTTTGGTTTGAGGAACTTTCAGAAGCAGGCTGAGCTCTTCACAGCTCTTTTCTTTGTCAAGTTCCATCAAAATCTGAGCATGCTTCCCGTACACGTTTTTCTGGTTTGCAAGCTGTGCGCAAAAGGCTCTTTCTCTCAGGCTAAGGAATGTTTTTTCAGGAAGGTTCTCCATAAAAAGAAAAGCTCTTTCAAACTTGGAAAAAGCGCTTTCTGCCAGATTATAATGCTTGAGTAGGAAAAGCCGGATAGTTTCAAGATCTTCCGAGCTTCCTTCACTTTTAAGCTCAACTTCAAACTCATTATAGTGCTTTTCCTTGCCTTTACTTTTCAGGTTTACTCGGTCAAGGTAAGTCTCAGCTATTATTCTTTTTCCCATTTTTACCTGGCGAATTACCCTTTTCTGTTTGAGGGATAGAAGCGGAAAAAGGTCAAGTCCTGCTGTAAATTCAAAAATCAGGTCTCTAATACGGGAATCAGGACATGCGAGTACTGAGGTTCCTTCAGGCAGGAAACTTACATACTCTTCTCGCCTGTGAGTTCCATCTTCAAAACCTCCCAGGCTTTTAATGGTTACCCAGCTCCCGTTTTCCCCAGATGATTTCCTGACCCGCAGGTAATAGCCCGAAGCCATAATAGCCCGGTTCTCAGTATCAAAGAAAATATCCTCATTTAACTGGATTTTCGCTTCCGAAAGAGAGTATGAAGCAAGCTTTGAAAGTCTTTCAAGGGTCTGAAAATCCGTTTCTTCCATTACTAGAAATTTTGATTCTATTTCCATACTTTTTTCTCCCACCCAAGTCCCCAACTTTTTGTGAAATGGCTTATCTGCAAGCCTTTTTGTGAAATGGTTTGTTCGCAAGCCTTTTCAAAAAAGCTTGAAAGAAAACCCTCAGATGGGGTGTGGTTAAGCGGACGATCTTATAAATAAAGATTATGAATTTCGCTCTTTCCAGCCCATCATTATCTCCTGTAATTAAAAAAATTATAATTAAGTTAAATGTATAGATGTATGTTTGAAACTACAGTTAAATTAGTTTAAAAGCTATAAACACAGGATTTCGATAGAGTTATTTTTTCTAAATTATTCCTCTTAATTGTTTTTATGTAATTACCGCCCAGATCCTTATAAATAAATCTAATGTTATTCTTTTTACCTGTTAGAGTTTATCAATGATTGTTATTTTTCAAACCAATCATATTTGAATTTTCTTATGAAGTCGTTTTAATATTTATTTCCTGAAAATGACTAATTTACTAAATAAAATATCCAGGAAATTAGCCTTTTTGAGATTTCTGCCTCGTATATTTAGCTCGTACTACTGATTTTTATTACTGGCTCGAACTAATAGCTCGTATTACTGGCTCATTATTTTTCCGGGTAAAATAGTTCTGTTAAGTAACAATTCAAAAAAGCTAAATGTAGTAAAACATATCTACTAAAAATTTAAAAAATATTAGTATATTCTTAAAATCTGACTTATCAGGAATTTAGTTTATTAATACTAAATCTGAATCTCTCTTACTAAGTAAAGTTTATTCATGTGAAATCTTGTTTGGTTGTTTAGAAATCACTTAATTCAGAATGCAGAACTACCTTATTTCTGACTTTGTAACTCGGTAATCTAGGCTCCAGACAAAAATACTTTTACAGCCCCTAACTTTCATATTACTGAGCTTTCAATATTATCGAAGTTTTAATATTCGAGCTTTCAATATCACTAAGCTTTCAATATTATCGAAGTTTCAATATTCGATCTTTCAATTATTAATAATAACAGATTAATAACCTCTGGAGTAACTTCTCTTGACAGGTAATGATATACTACTCTGGGATGAGACCCTATTTAAGGACCCGTCTGTGCTTGAGCCTGACTATCTCCCTGAATATTTTCCTCACAGGGAGTCACAATTAAATGGGCTCAGATTTGCGCTCAAGCCAGCCCTGCGCGGTATGCGGCCTTTGAATTGTTTGCTTGTAGGTCCTCCCGGAACAGGAAAGACCAGTGCAGTTATGAAGGTATTCGGGGAAGTTGAAGCCCATGCAACTGGTGTCGTTACTGTCAAAGTTAACTGTCAGATTGATTCCACACGTTTTGCAGTAATGTCCAGGATTTACAGGAAGCTTTTTGGAATCTCTCCTCCCAACTCAGGAGTTGCTTTCAGGAAAATCTTTGAAGCCGTAGTTAATTTTCTAGTTTCTTCGGAGAAAGTTCTGCTTGTTGCTCTGGATGACCTCAATTATCTCTGCTATGAAGGGCATGCCAATGAGGTAATGTACTCGCTTTTAAGGGCACACGAGCAGTACCCCGGAACAAAGATAGGGATAATTGGAATCGTAAATGATGCTTCGGACCTCTATTGCCTGGATTCCAGGGTGAATTCGGTATTCCTGCCTGAAGACATTCCTTTCCCGAGATATGAAAATGCCGAAATTCTTGATATTCTCAAAGACCGGGTAAAATACGGCTTTTATCCGAAGGTGATTTCTGAAGAGTTACTTGAACTCGTGGTATCGTATGTAGAAAGGACAGGAGATCTCAGGGTTGGAATTGACCTCCTAAAACGTTCCGGTTTTAATGCCGAACGTAGGGGAAGCCGCACAATCTCTTCTGAAGATGTGGAAAAAGCTTATGAAGCGTCCAAACTGCTTCATCTGTGCAGGGGTATAAGCCTCCTGTCAGGTCCTGAAAAACACCTGCTTGAGCTAATAGCAAAAAGAGGAGAAGTCCAGGCAGGTGAACTTTACAAATCCTTCCATGAATTAACTCAGCTTGGATATACTCGCTTTTATGGAATTGTCAACAAGCTCCAGGTGCTTAACTACATAGATG
Source organism: Methanobacteriota archaeon (assembly GCA_023399215.1). Lineage (GTDB taxonomy): Archaea > Halobacteriota > Methanosarcinia > Methanosarcinales > Methanosarcinaceae > Methanosarcina. Next base: position 22,504 of record JAEWQJ010000043.1, on the reverse strand, counting down.
CAGACTTTACCGGCAAGGGCCAAAGAGGCAGGACGAGAATTATAAAAACAAAATTCAGAGTTGAGGATGTTCTTAATTGCCTTGAAAAGAAATGAGTAAAAAGTCCTGTAAAGTCAGATAAGGAGCGATATGTTTCAGAATTGAAAAACCTGAATACAGCCTAAATAACCTTAAAAAAGTCTGAAAAAGCCTGAAAAAAGAGAGTTACTTGGAGATTCACATCGATTTCCGGTGAGAGGCCGGAAGAGGGGTTTTCAGACTTCAATTTTTAAGGGCTAAAAGGAAGGCATGGCTTGAAAACCATGCCTCTTCCTGTTTATCCCAAAATGGTTTTTATTCTTTTCCGGATTACATCATTCCTGGTGGCATTCCGCCCATTCCACCCATTCCTGGTGGCATTCCGCCCATTCCTGGTGGCATTCCGCCTTCTTCAGGGCCTGCTGCACGGGTAGAAGCTATGATATCGTCAATCCTGAGAATCATAACTGCAGACTCAGTAGCTGCATTGATAACCTGGGTCTTGACTCTGAGAGGCTCAACTACAAAGTTTTCCCACATGTCAACGACTTTACCTTCGTAAACATTGAGTCCTGCAGTCTTTACACCTTTCTCGTGCTGTGAACGCAGCTCCATGAGCATGTCGATTGGATCTAGACCTGCGTTTTCTGCAAGAGTTCTTGGAATAATCTCAAGGGCTTCAGCATAGGCTTTAACTGCAAGCTGTTCTCTGCCTTCGAGGGTTGCTGCGTATTCCTGGAGCCTGAGTGCAACCTCAACTTCAGGGGAACCGCCGCCTGCAACGAGCTTCTCATCTTCGATTGCAACTCCAACCACACGCAGGGCATCTTCAAGAGCACTGTCAATACTGTCAACAACATGCTCTGTACCGCCACGCAGCAGGATTGTTACAGCCTTCGGGTTGTCGCAGCCTGTGACAAAAGTCATGCTGTCTCCACCAACCTTTTTCTCTTCAACGAGTTTTGCGTATCCGAGGTCTTCAGGAGTGATTTCATCCATGTTGGTGATGAGTTTGCCGCCTGTTGCTCTTGCAAGCTTTTCCATGTCGCTCTTCTTAACTCTGCGTACAGCAAAGATACCTGCTTTTGCAAGGTAGTGCTGGGCAAGCTCTTCAATTCCCTTCTGGCAGAAGACAACATTTGCCCCGCTGCTGATAACCTTCTGGACGATCTTCTTGAGCATCTGCTCTTCTTGGTCAAGGAAGGACTGGAGCTGGTCAGGAGAGGTTATGGAGATTTCCGCATCTACTTCGGTGTCCTTCAGTTCAATTGCGCTGTTGAGAAGAATGATTTTTGCGTCCTTAACTTTTTCAGGCATGTTGGGGTGGATCCTTTCCTTATCAATGATCATGCCCCGGATAAGCTCGGAATCCTCGACCTTGCCGCCGACTTTCTTAACAACATTGATGTTGTCTCTGTCAACAGTATTCTTTCCGTTTGTGTCTACAACGCTTGCTACAGCATCTACGGCAATCTCTGAAAGGAGTTTTTTGGAGGCCTCAGCACCCTTTCCAGTCATTGCAGTTTCAGCAATGCTGATCAGCAGGTCACGGTTGGACAGTTCTACTGTCATTGCAAGGGAGTTCAGGACTTCTACGGCTTTTTCGGCTGCAAGCCTGTACCCTGCTGCAATAATTGTCGGGTGAATTTCCTGCTCGATTAAATCCTCAGCTTTACTTAAGAGCTGACCTGCGACTACAGCTGCACTGGTAGTGCCGTCTCCGACTTCCTCATCCTGTGTCTTGGATACTTCTACTACCATCTTTGCTGCGGGATGTTCTATGTCCATTTCTTTGAGGATGGTTGCCCCGTCGTTTGTAATAACCACATCGCCCATGGAGTCCACGAGCATTTTGTCCATGCCCTTGGGACCAAGGGTTGTCCTGACCGCTTCGGCTACTGCTTTTGCAGCCATGATATTGTTACTCTGGGCATCCCTGCCTCTTGTTCGCTTACTTCCTTCTTTTAAAATGAATATTGGCTGTCCTGCCATGATTTAATCCTCCATTAGTATGAGTTTGAAATAGTTCTGCAATTAAAATCGTATCAATTAAAATCGCATTTTACATGTTTGTACTTCTATATAAACTCATCCCACTGGTGGTTCTGGATCCAACATTTCGCAGTATTTTTTTGAAAATAAATATTTTATCTTGATAGCGTTTTTGGAACATATTATAGTAATTTGGGCCTATCATGACATTTGGTAAGAAGTAAATTATACCATTTTTATTTTCTAATATGATGGCAGAGCTCAAACCCCTCTTCTTATGGGTGATTTCCCTGAACAATGGATAATTTCCCGGAACATTGTGAAGAACTCTATTCTATGTTAATTGATTGTGTTAATGAGTATATCTCCTTCATGAGAGTCAAAGATAGTTAGGAAGATCTCTATAATCTTGAGTGTCTAAAACCAAATTTCAATCCTTCCAGTCTCTCTCGATCTATGAGTATTCTACAAACTGAAAAGGCTATAAAAAACTGTAATTTTTCTCAACTCTCGCTAAACAAAATAAAAAAACGTTTCAGGGACTTAAATTCTGATTCGAAATTAAAATTAAATTAATACTTTATTCTGCAAAATATTGTGTATTAAATACTTTTTTCAAAAAATACGTATAATTTTAATTTAAAACTCCGTTTAATCCAATTTAAAATCGTAAAATTTATCTAGGAGTATTGTACTCCTTTTTTGGTGAACACCTGTGAAATCTCTGGTTATCACATTGAACAAAAAATTCCAAATAGAAATTATTTTGAAAGTATTGGGTATTTTTGATTTCATACTACCAGTCAAATGTACAGGTATAGATCCTGATCTTAATTGGTTTAATAAGAAAATTAACCAAAAAACGTGAAATCTGAAGAATTTAAATCTATTTAAGAGGTTTTATGTAATAAATTACTGTTATTTGGCTATATTTTTGACATATAAGGTTATTAATCTCTTTATTAACGATAAAAATGTATTAAAACGCTTAAATGAGAGTTAAGACAAAAAGCACTATATTCTGTCTTTTGGGAAGTATCTATGATGCAAAGAAACTACTGGCCAACTATAAAATGGAAAGCTGTAGACCCGGTAACCTTGAGAATGGATTCAGAAAAGCTTTCAGAGCTTGAACCTATGATAAAATCCGAGTACAGCAATATAAACGGTATTGTTGTTGTGAAAAATGGATATATTGCTTATGAAAGATACTTTAATGGTTATGGTCCGGATGATACACACCATGTGGCATCTGTAACGAAAAGCATAATATCTGCTCTTGTCGGTATTGCCATAGATACAAGATATATTGAAAATGTAGACCAGAAGGTGCTGAGTTTTTTCCCCGAATATATTCCCGATTCTGCTGATTTACAGAAACGAGAAATCACCATACGCCATCTTCTCACTATGACGGCTCCCTATCCATTTGAGAATTGGCACGAACCGCTGGACAGGATGTGTGTGCAACCTGACTGGGTAAAGTATATTCTGGATATGCTGGGCCAAAAGGGAAGTATTGGAACTTTTAAGTATTCCACTGCAGGGGCACACCTGCTTTCAACTATCATTACTCGTAGCACAGGAAAAAGTGCCCGCGAGTTTGCCAACGAACGCTTATTTAGACCCATTGGCATGAAAGAAATTCCGGATCATGAAATGAAAGCGTTTGGGTTTGAGGATTTATTCGGGAAAAACGTGAAAGGATGGGTTAAAGACCCAAACGGTAACTCTACGGGAGGATGGGGAATTACGCTGACTCCCCGTGACATGGCACGTTTCGGTTTTCTATATCTTAACCATGGAGTTTGGTACAATAATCAGATTATTTCCGGGGCATGGATTGACGAATCAACAGCTATGAACCTCAATAAATACGGTTATCTATGGTGGTTACGCGAAGAGGACGGAGTTTTTGTATATTTAGCACTGGGAGACGGTGGTAATGTTATTTGTTGTGTTCCAGAAAAAGACCTGGTCATAGCAATTGCATCGGAATTCGTCATTAATCCTCTTGATAGGTGGAAATTGATTAAAGAATGTATTATCCCGGCTGCGCTGGACTAAACTTATCACCACCCGTTCTGAAAAAGATATTTCACTGTAATTTATGTCGACCCGCCGAATATACGTTTCATATAAATTTTTCAACAAAAAAATACATGCTTTCGGTTGCAGATTTTTAAAAAAACTGAGTTTAAAAATGAGTTAAAAGAATGGGTTACTTACTAATTCCAGAATGAGATTTTCTTACTAATTCCAGAATGAGATTTTCTTCCTGATTTCTGAAGGACTATCAGGTATAGAAATATAGTTTCAATAATTCTTTATTTGCTCCTGGAAACCAGAGAATTCTTGAATTAACTTTTTACTCCCTCGTTTCCGGAAGTTTTGAGAGAATTCCTTCTATTTCAGATGCTTTTTCAAAAGAAAGCCCAAGAGGAACTTCAAAATCTGCATATCCACTGTGTTTTCTTGATCCCTTGCACCCGAAAGATAGGCCCATACCTTTCCTGTATGCAAGTACGGTACAGTCTCCACAGATGGAAGCTGCACCCATTGTATCCGTTACTGCCCTTTTTCCTTCCGGGTAGGCACTTGCCTGAACAATGCGCATAGCTTTTTCAGGTTTCAGGAAAAGAATCAGCACATCAAAACGACCTTTATTCAGGGACAAAGGCTCGATTCTCATAAAACAAAACTTTTTTTTCAGTCTCGGGAGTGATAAGGCTGCATTTTCCGCAGCCTGTGAGTCTTTATATCTTCCGGAACTCAGGTAGTATGCTGCCGGGTTCTTTTCAGAAAATCCCAGCACATAATCTCCCGGAGAGCAGCTTTGCCCCGAAATCAGGAACGCTTCTCCCATACGGGCTTTCTGCACAAGTTCGCAAAAAAGAAAATGGGATTTTTCAGGAAATTTTTCGTCTCCTGTACCAACTACTATCTCTTCGTTTTTTCCCTCAATATTTTTTTCAGCTTCGTGCCCGACTTTACTCCCGACTTTGCGCCCAATTTCGTGCTCTGTTTCGAAGGTTACACATACAGGCTCGCCTATCTCCATCAGCCGGCTGAGCTCCGGATATTTTGAAAAAGGGTTTTGGTCGGTGTGCATGTAATTTGCTCCTGTTTTTTCTGGCCTTCCCACTTTTCTGGCTTTCACACGAATTCAGCTTTTACAGATGTGAAAACCGGGCCTCTCATATCTATTTTTTTCTTTTTACCTGTGATATAACGCTGGGCAATAGAGCCTATTCTCAGGTTAACTTCCGAGGGAACTTTGGCGATTCTTATCCTGGCTATATGCTCAGTTGCTCCTGACAGAGCAGCTTCTTCAATTTCTCTGGCGGCCTGGGCTGCAAATGCTTCTATAAAGCGAATTCCTGCTCTTGCAGAGTGGTTTTCAAAAGCTTTCTGCCATTTCTTGGTATTCGGAATTCCCATTATATCTCCCTGATATACTACAACCTCATTAAAAGCTGCAGGTCCGCAAAGCTTTGTATTTTCTTCGGGCTCGGTTACGGAAACTTTTACTTTTCTCCCGCAAACTTCTCCTTCCCAGGCAGGGAATTCACAGGGACTTGGTTCTTCTCCATGCAGTTCGCACTGGGAAACAATGGAAGCTGCAATCGCAAGTCCTTCAGGAGTTTCGGGTACTTTATCTACGAAGACCTGTTTTGCAAGTTCGCCATCTGACATTTTCCATTCAGTATACTGTGGAATCTGTGGGTAGGTAAGAGATCGGATATCAGGTGCATCATGAAGAATCATTGCCAGCCTTTCCACTCCGAGCCCAAGATTCATTACAGGATACGGAATATCATATTGGGCAAGCGCTGTTGGGGAATAAATTCCGAAAGTTGCAATCTCGATCCAGCCGTCAGAGTACTTTGAGTTAGAGCCCACAAGTTTTGGATGGAAGGCAAACACTTCGGTCTGCGTGTCAGGAATGTAGTATTTGCTGCGTTTCTCATCGGGCCTGAAAAGGAATTTCTCAAATCCAAACTGGGAAAGAAGCCCTTCTGATACGGCTTTTCCATGGTCGACAGTCACATCTTCATCCATAATTACGCAGGAAGCCGAATAATAGGTCATGAGTCTTGAGGCATCCTCTTGCTGTTCTCGCCTGAAGCAGCGGTCTACGGAGAAGAAGTGGAAGGGTGGCTCTTGTCTTTCAAGGAGGGAACTGAGAGAAATAAACCATCCGCTGGTCATGTGGCTGCGGAGAGTCTTTGTGCTTGCCTGGGGTATAAGCTCTTTAAATTCCGGGAAAACCTTTTCGATCATATCTGCAACAAGGGCGTCTGAAACTCCAAGCACTGTTGAAATCTCGGGCACAAGGTCGTCTCCTTCTATCTTTCCTTTTTTATACGAATGGAGAACCTGCCTTATCTTTTCTACCCCATCGTCGCCTATATCCCCGAGAATCTCTTTTACCTCTGAGGTGCGCTCATCGGAAATTCCAACGTTCGGCCGTGGCAGGCCTGCAAGATAAAAACAACGGTCCAGGACTGCAAGAGCTTCGCTTCCGAACTGTTTGTGTACCTCTTTATCATCCACTATCAGAGGGTTCATCATCTCTTCAAAGCCCATTCTTAAATATGCTTCTCTAAGTTTCTGGATTGTATCGTAAACGGGATGAGCTTTTCCATATTTCAAAGTGGTTCTGGGATAACGTTCGTTCAGGGTAGGTGTCCTGACCAGTTTTTTGCCCTCATTCCAGGTAAGGTCGAAGTTCTCTTTAGCGTCCCTCTTTATTTTTTCCGGATCAAATTTCATGCATATCCTCTTGAATAGATTATTGGAATTCTAGATTATTGGAATTATAAGTCTGTTAAATATGTTTGTAGTCTGTAGAGCTCAATTCTAAACCTGATAATTATACGTATAAGCTGTCAAGATTAATACTAAGGCTGTAGTGTGTAAGTATAAGTTGTCAACTTCAATTCTAAGCCTGTCAACTTCAATTCTAAGCCTGTCAACTTTAATTCTATGTTGATTAACTTGGGAATTCCATATTCCCAAGTTTAAACAGTTAACTGCCAGACGGCTAGTAATTGTTAAACTAATCAGTGGTTTAATAGTTATCGAGTGAGCTGTATATTAGTGGAAGCTGTATATTAGTGGATTGCGTTTTACGACCAATTTTAACTTTTGTGGTTCAAAGGTGCCGATTTGCTCGATATTTAAGCATTCTTTTATCTAAGGCTATCTAAAGTTTGGATTCCAGATTTCGCATTGCGGTCTCAAGCTTTTTCTGACCAATTGCGTTAACAACATCACCGCGCGTCTTTTCTATTAAGGAGCGGGATACGTCGGTTTTTCGCCTCAATCCTCCGGTTATGGCATCAGGGTAGTCAAAGTCCATAAGCACTGCATGGATATTTTCCATAATACCTAAAAACACTTCGGCTTTCTCAAAGGACTCTTTCCTTATAAGGTCCAGAACATGCCTCCTAAGCTCTCCGACAACGTCCCCAAGCCCATTAAGGTAAGCTGCATATTCGACCCTTAACTCTTCAGGGGAGGGAAATTTTTTTCCTTCTTCTTTCAGCAGGCTGCTGAGGACTGAAACCTCAGAATACTCCTGCTGGGCATGTTCTACAAAGCCTGCATGATAAATGTCAGCATGCCCTTCGAAAAGAACTTCAAGTTTCTCAAGCGCATGTCCTGCGGTTTTGATATTTTTATCTGCCTTTTCAAAGTCCTGGCCGTGCAGAGCAAATGATGCTGTTCTGCATTCCCTGACAACTTCCCGTGAAATCTTCAATCCCTCTTCCCTTATACTGTCCTTAGCATCAAAATTTTCTCTTATCCGGGCCGAGATTTCTTCAAGCAAGATTTTCATACCCCCTTTATGTTTCTTAGCCTTTTACACAATTAGTTTTTCCGCCTAAAAACTAATTTTTGGCTTGAAGCTAAAATAGTTATTATACGTTTTCTATAGGTTTTCCAGAATTCTAAAATCTCATCTAAGAAATTCTCTTCAAATATCTTACGTCTGTATATAAATTTTTTCCCTGTATGTGCTGAGTTCAGAATTCCTTAAATCTTCGTTTATACAATCTGAGTTACATCTGAGTTTGAAATTCCTTAATTTCTATTTTTATTCTATTATTTTTCCATTATATCTTTATCAATTTTTTTCCATTTAATCCTCTTACATTCTTTTCCATTTCATCTTTTTATATTCTTTTGTATTTGGCCCTCTTACATTCTTTTCTATTCAGTCCTCTTACATTCTTGAGTTAGCTTATAATCCGATTTTTAAGATCCAGAGCTCTAATCCAGTTTCCGGAAAAATATATAAAAAAGAAGGAAAAGGGCTTTTTCCTTGTCGATATCCTCTAACTTCCAGAAGACAATTCCAAAATCAGCCTGAGGTAGCTAATAGAATAGTAAGGTTGTTACCTTTTAGTTCTTTTTTTAGAATTAGTTAGAGTTCGGAATTTTTTAGCAGGATCATCTCGAGAGATGTTTTTCTTGGAGCTTATCTGTTCCCAGTATTTGCTCCCACGCAAATTCTATTTTTATATTTTAAGAATCTATGTCTATATGAATCCTATATATCATCTACAGGATTACTCATCTACAGGAATGGTCTCGAGCTGGCTTGAGAGGTTCCATATCAAAGTTCTTGTGTGCAGAGGAAGGTTAGGATCATTGCTTATATCTTCGAGAATGGAAATGCTTGATGCCGCTCTAAGAAAGAGAGGTTCGGATTCGTTGTTCAGTATGTCCATAATTTCATTTACGGAACGCCTGATATTTCTAGGAACTGAAGAGTCACTGGTTATATTTTCTAGGACTTGAAGACATTGTTTTATGACATCTGCTGAATCATTTGATGACATTCGAATCACCTTCGCAGTTAATTATGATATAAAAATTAGAGCTAATATAGCTAATATAGTATAGATTAGTCTAAGATAGGCTTGTTATATAAAATATTATCGGTGATTTTAAAGGTTCCCCATATCAGAGTCTGCCAATTGTGATTCTGTATTTATTTCCTTTTTCTTATTTACACAGGATAAATTAGCTTCATATACAGTGAGCTACAGGAAAAATTTTATAAAATAAGTGAGAAGCAAATGCATAAGAAGCCGCAAACAGAGGAAGGTCAGATCTATGGATTCTGAAAAAGATAAAAAAGTAAAGCGAATAGCACGTTTCCTTGAACTAGGGGGCACAATGCTTGCTGAGCATTGTAAAGTCTGCGGGGCCCCAAAGTTCCGTTATCAGGGTAGAGTAATCTGTCCTATATGTGATGTCCAGGAAGAGAAAGAAGCTCCGGAACCAGCCGCAGAAGTCCAGGCTCCTGAACCCACGCCGTCTACAGAAAAAGACAAATCTTCTTTTGAGAGCAAGAAGAGAGTCCAGGCACACAGGCAAAAATCGAGGTTCGGGCTGAGAACCTCTGAAACTGCCGAAGAAGAGGAAAAGGCTATCGAGCCAGTAGAAGAGGAAATTCCCGTATTACCTTCTGAAAAAGAAGACGCAGGAAGGAAAGCACCTGCAGTTCCTAGAGCTTCTACAATTCCTAGAGGTCCTGCAGCTCCTGTAATCCAGGCCGCACCTTCAGAAAGAGCAGAAAAACCCGCGGCAGTATCAAAGGTAGCAGGAGTCAATAGAGACCGGAAGGTACTGGAAGACCTTCTCTTTAGAAAGATGGTCAATATTGCAGATTGCCTTCAGGATGAAACAGACCCGCGTAGGATTGCCGAGGATTTAGAATTAATTGGAAAAGGGCTTGGGCTTATAGAGCGCCTGAGGCAGTTATAAAGGTAAGAGTAAAAAGAAAAGAAAGAGAAGATTTTTTTCGTTACCTTTTTCGTTACTTTTTTCGTTACCTTTTTCGTTACCGTTTTCATTACCTTTTTCGTTACTTTTTCCGTCATTTATCCTTTATAGGGAGCCTCAATGAGTTCTCTAATTTTTGTTGCTCTTTTTGGCCCTATTAAGTTTACTTTCTTGAGTTCGTTGGCATCAGCTTTCATAATAGCCTCTACTGAGCCGAAGTGCAAAAGAAGGTTTCTTGCAGCTTTCGGCCCGATGTCTGCGATCGCGGATACCAGGTATTCCTGCTGCTCAGGAAGGGTACTTGTTGACTTTTTTCCGTGGGGATTGACCTCTCTTTTATTTTCCATCTGCTCACGCTTTGCAAGCATTTTTAAAATTGCAGCAGTTTCTTCTTCATCTCTTGAATATAATATTGATACTCCAAAATCAATAGCAATGGATATCAAGGAGCCGTAAATAGCATTAGGGTTAATTTGCCTTGAAGTGAAAAGTTCTGTTCCTTCAATGATAAGAACAGGCTTTTGATATACTCTTGTAAGATCCGATAATTGCGCAAAAAGATTACGTTTTCCATCAACAAGAGAGTTTACAAAGTCATCTGTGCGCTTTCTCTCCACGGCAAGGCGGTCGCTTACAACGTAATCACCAATTTCAAGCTTGGTAAAAATAATTTCTACTCCAAGCTTATCAAGAACATTTGCAACCCCACTTTTTGCTTCCCTGAAGTCCACTATTATTTTCAGGGATTCGGGGTTGATTTCCATTTTGGATACTTCTGCAGTAGTTTCGGGTGAGGATTCAGGTTTCTTTCCAGAAAGAGTTTCAAAATAGACAAAGGTTTTTTGTCTTTCTTTTACGTTTTCTTCCCTGCTTTTTTCTTCTCTGCTTTTTTCTTCATTCTTTTGTTCTTTCCCGGCCCCACAGTTATCTTCGTTAATTTCTTCATTCTCCCTGTTACAATCTGAGCCAGCAGCCATATCCCTGCTGTCTACAGTTAAATCCTCGCTGTCTACAGTTAAATCTCCAACATCTGCAGCCCTGCTTCCGATGTCTGCAAAACTACTGCTATCTACAACCGCATCCTTGTTATCTGCAAAAAAGGTACTATCTACAGCTTTGCCCCTGCTGTTTACAAAACCACTGAGATTTACAGCCAGATTACTGTTTTCCTGAATTGAACCTTCATTTCCCTGCGTTATATTAGCATTTTCTAATCTGTTATTTATTTTAGTCTCATTTTCAGCTTCACTTTGCGTATAATCCTGAATAAAAGCTTTAGACTCAAAGTCTGAAAGTCTCGAACCCTGCTTTGAATCTTTGGGATCCAGAAGAGCTTCAAGCCCGTGCATGCTTTTTAGCATCCTTTTTTCCTTGCTCTTACTGCTCCAGTAATAGGCTTCGTCGCGTGTACCCTTTGTTACAAGTATAATGACTCTGCCTTTATGCTGCCTGCCTGTCCTGCCTTTACGCTGGATGCTCCGGATTTCCGAGGGAATGGGTTCGTAGAATAATACTAGGTCTGTGGAAGGGATATCAAGACCTTCTTCAGCAACTGAAGTAGCTACAAGTACGTTATATTCTCCTGCTCTAAACTTATCGAGAACTTCCACCTGTTGTTTTTGCGTAAGCCCTTTGTCCTTACGGCGCGAGGCCTGCCCTACAAAACGGATAGGGGCAATTCCTGGAACTTCTGATAGGGCATTTACCACTATCTCTGCTGTGTCCCTGTAATTCGTAAAAACAATTACCCTGGAATCAGGACTTCCTTTTAGCTGTTTGGATACGAGTTTCCGCGCAAGCTCAAGTTTAGGATGTTCAACCTCGCATTCCTTTACTCTGTAAAGGGCTTTTCTCATGTAGAGATCGTCCATCAGCCTTTTTGAAGCCTTGCTCGCACTGTTTGAAGAGGCTTCAGCATCAAGTTTCTCCAGGTATTTCTTGAGAGGCTCAAGTCCCTGAGTCTCAATCATTTCCACAGCATGGTTCACTTTCATCATTTCAGCAAGTACAGACATTGCAGTAAAAACTGCAGGGTCACCTCCTATCCTAATTTCACCCTGCAGTTTCTTCTGGAGAAGTAATAGGTCTTTTTTAGAGACATATTTCCCGCTGCCTACTGAAAACCCCAAATCTCTTACGGTTACAAGCCGATCATCAAAGATTTTTTCCAGATAGCCCCGGATTTCGGCCATTTCGGAAGGAAGCTGGACCTGAAACCATTCTATTTCTTTTTCCTGCACATAAGGACGGACATCCCTATCTTTTTCAGTTTTTACGGAGACATTTTCAATGTGTAAAGCCTGACATACTTCAGAGATTTTCTCGTCCGAACTTCCGGGGCTTGCAGTAATTCCGAGCACATGAGGGTTTTTTGCGCTTTCGAAGTATTTTTCCGCAATAAAGGTATAAGCGTAATTTCCGACTGCCCTGTGGGCTTCATCAAAGGTTATGTGAGTTACATCCTCAAGGCTAATTCTTTTTGTAAGAAGGTCGTTTTCAATCACCTGAGGAGTGGATACTATCAACTTCCCCTGAGCCCAGAGTTTTTCACGCTCTTCAGGCGCAATGCTGCCTGTAAAAGTGAGAATCTCATCTTCAGGAAGAGCCATTACTTTTTTGAAAAAAGTAGCATGCTGCTCAACAAGCGGTTTTGTTGGGGAAAGAATCAGCGCTTTTCCCCCGAAACGCTGAAGCCTGGAAACAATTACAAAAAGAGCTATAATGGTTTTTCCAAGCCCAGTAGGAAGCACAACAAGGCTTGAGCCTTCGAGGGCCTTTCCTGCAAGGTTCAATTGATAGAGCCTCTGCTCAACGGTATCGGGTTTTATCAGCGGGTGCTTCATGAACCCAGTTTTTTCAGGAAAAAGATTCTCGTTCATTCTATTTCAGGATCGTTTCTTTCAGATTAATTTATTCCAGGTCAGATTAATTTGTTCTATATCTGGTTAAATTTATTTCGTATTAAATTTATTTATTCTAAATCTGGTTAAAATCCCAAATCTGATTAATCTATTCCAGATTAATTTATCCGAAGCTATTCGTTTCAGATTTTTAATTTAATTTTAATAAACATAAAAAACTAAAAACTTTGCTGCAGGCTTTTTAGCCCACAGCTCAAGAATTGCCAGTTTTTTAATTTTAGAAGTTAAAGGGCTTGCCTGCGGATTCGAAAGTTCTGCCTCTGTAAATAAGTTCGTAGAGCGCGTTTTCGATTCCCTGGATCGGTGCCCTGATCTGGCGCATGGAATCTCTGTCCCTTATAGTTACAGTCCCGTCTTCGAGGGTTTCGTAGTCTACAGTAACGCAGTAAGGCGTTCCGATTTCGTCGTTTCTCCTGTAGCGGCGTCCGATGGTTCCGGAATCATCATAATTGACAAGCAGGGACTTTTCCCTGAGTTTTACAATGATGTCCTTTGCAGGGTCTGCAAGTTCTTTGCGGGTAAGAAGCGGAAGGACTGCAACCTGTACCGGGGCAACTGCGCTTGAAAAGTGCATGACAAGGCGGGCTTCCTCTTCTCCCTCAGCTTCGCCTTCGCTCTTTCCGGCTTCGGATTCCTTCTCAGCTTCTTCTGTGCCTTTAAGTCCGGATTCGGCAACCTTCTGAGCCACGTTTTCTTCGTCATAGGCGTGCTCCATGATGCCGTAGAAGATCCTGTCGATCCCATAAGAGGGCTCGATTACGTGAGGTATGACGTTTTCTCCGCTGACTTTAACGGTTTCTTCTGCAAAGTCCACTGCATCCGAACTGACTGTCAATTCTTCTCCGTCCACGGTAACTTTGATCTCATCCTTTGAGAGTTCTTCTTCGGAAAGCTGTTTTAAGGCATCTGCGACAGCTTTTGCCTTGCCCTTAAAGAGAGGTCCGAGCTTGCCCATGTTCGGCTTTACAACAAAACGAGTTACCATCTTTGGCTCGTCGTATTCGACATAAACGTAAAGCTCGGTCTTGCTAACCTTTGCATGAGCTTTAAGATCGTAATCCGTCCTGTCAGCAATTCCCACGATCTCGACCCAGCCGAACCTGTCGGTCTCGATCTCAGCATCCCAGCAGTCGATTGCGTAATGCGCCATTTCGTCTTTCAGGTGCTGTCTGAACCTGAGTTTTGCAGGATCAATTCCAACCTTTGTCAAAAACTCATTGGTTAGTGCAATGTTGTAGCCCAGGACTTCGTGTGCAATGACTCCGGTCTTCACAGCTTCCCGTACGGTCATCCTGAAAGGTTCTCCTTTCTCCTGTGCTTCCTGGGAATAGAGTACAAGTTCTCTGTCTGCAAAACGCTCAAAGTTGGGGTGCTTCTTGTTCCGTGGGTCAACGAAAATCTCGCACTCGGCCTGTGTGAATTCCCTGAGGCGGATTACACCTTGCCTGGGTGCAATTTCATTTCTGTAGGATTTCCCAATCTGCACGGCTCCAAAAGGCAGCTTGTCCCTGTAGAAGCGGGACAGCCTCTGGAAATCGACAAACATGCCCTGTGCTGTCTCCGGCCTGAGGTATCCCTGCCTTCCAGTACCGGGCCCAATTGTGGTTTTGAACATCAGGTTGAATTCATAGGCGTCGCCGAATTTTCCACCGCACTCCGGGCATCGGATATTATTTTCCTTTATAACCTTTGTGAGTTGTTCTGCACTCAGGGTCCCTGCGGCTTCCATTACGTTTTGTACAAGATGGTCGGCCCGGAATGCTTCTTTACAGTTCATGCACTCGCACAGGGGGTCCGAAAAACCTCCGACGTGTCCGGATGCAATAAAGACTTCTTCGATCCCGATTGTCGGGCATTCGATCTCCATAAACCCTTCCTGGATAACGTAAAATTCTCTCCAGGTCTGCTCGATTCGCCTCTTCAGTGTGCTCCCAAGAGGCCCATAATCATAAAATCCTCGGCTTCCGCCATACAGCTCAAAGGAGTTCCATAAGAACCCTCGGCGTTTAGCCAGCTCGAATACTTTCTCGTATGTGTCCATTTCAAAAATCCTCGTGAAATTGATTAGGGGATATCAGATAATTGTAATTTTGATTTATAGGAAATAATAGATGGATAAAGGTATCATTATATTAAATTTGCACTGCTTGGGGGCAAGTTGGGATTTATATATGATTATAGGTACAGATCAAGAAATCAATAATACTGCAAAAAGCCGAGACAAAAAATTTTCCATAATTCTTGAAATTTCAATATGAGTAATTTCACAAAATTTAATAGGTAAAATATCAAAAAATGTGTCAAATGAAATGCCGAAAATTGTTTTTCTGGGCTTTGTTATTATTTTTCGTGCTTACTTTCATGCCAATGGTCTGTCTGGCAGATGAATATAGAGAAATCCAGGCCAGTGAAATTTTAAATCAAATTGAAAAAGGAGAAGATGTAAACCTTACAAATTGCCGCATAATTGGAGAACTCAATTTAAATGAAATTAAGCTTGAAAATATTCCGAATCCAAAGTATAATGAATCATTGAAATCTGGATACTACTACAGTGAAGGGTATTTGGAATCTCACGGAGTAAATATAAAGATTATTAAAAGCAACATCGTAATCCGTAACTCAATTTTTGAAAATAATCTAGATTTCTCAAACTGTCTATTTACTAAATCCTTCTCCTTTGCTAAAGTAAATTGCTCTTCGACAGCTAATTTCAGAAATACTACCTTTGGTGATTCTGCTGTTTTTTTGGAATGTACTTTTGGTAGTTTTGCAGATTTCTCTTTTACTACTTTTGGCGATTCTGCCAATTTTTGGGATTCTATTTTTGGCAATTATGCCTCTTTTAGGGGATGTACTTTTGGCGATTTTGCCTATTTTTCGGGAGCTGCTTTTGGCGATTCTGCCTCTTTTAGGGGATGTACTTTTGGCGATTCTACCTCTTTTTCGGGATGTACTTTTGACGATTCTGCCTCTTTTCAGCATTCTATTTTTGGCGATTCTGCCAATTTTATGAAATCTACCTTTGGTGATTATACCGACTTTACGGACTCTACTTTTGGCGATTCTGCCGCTTTCGTTTTTGCTACTTTCGGCGATTCTGCCGATTTTCGGTATTCTACTTTTGGCGATTCTGCTTCTTTTTCGTATTCTGCTTTTGACGATTCTGCCTCTTTTAAGGAAGTTAGTTTTAGCAATACTTCCGACTTTCAATGGGCAAATTTTGATGACGCTGTCGATTTCTCAGGCACTCTATTTAATGAAGTTACATTAAATGGTACTGATTTCAAAGAAATGCGGGTTAGTTGGAATTCGCTTGAGAACTCACTTGTTTTTGATGGGCCAACCTATGTAAAATTAATACAAAACTTCCGAAGCCTTGAACAGTTCGAAGATGCAGACGCTGCCTACTACCAATATAGAAAACGCTGCCAAGCAGAAAAATCATGGACTCCTTTTTCTAAAGAAGGTTCAAAATGGTGTGATATACTAATGTGGTTTACCTGTGGATATGGTGTAAAACCATTTCGTGCGTTTTACTTAGGTGGTTTAATCGTTTTGTTATTCTCTTTTATTTATCTAGGTTTTCCTACTGCTTCTTGGCGTAATAGAGAAAATGCGGAGAGCGCTCAAAAATCGATAATTAAAACTCTATTAAGCTTGATTCCTAAAATTGATTGGCCAAATCCTGGTATTTCTAGATTATCGGACAATAATGATTCGAACCAAAAAGTAACCTTCTGGGATAGCTTTTATTTCAGTATGGTAACCTTTACTACAGTTGGATATGGTGACTGGTATCCTAAAGATAATTTCAGAAAATGGGTTATGTTTGAAGGGTTTTTAGGTTGGATGACTCTAGGTTTATTCTTGGTAACTTTAACGAATGTAATGATGAGACCGTAATTTCGGGGGTTCAGTTACTTTTAAGGAAATGAACAGCAGAGAATCGTTAATGTAAAACTTGAATCTAAAACTCGAACTCTCAACAAAATTCCTTTTCTCTCTTCACGAAATTCTCTCCGAGCCTTATTCTCCAATTATCCATGATGCCACTTTACTCAGGTTCCAGCACAGCGTAGAAATTTTCTCGAAACTCTTGAAAGACTACATCTTTGTCCATGAAGGATTTGTCTGTGGGTCACCAAAGTCTTGTATAAAAATCGCTTTCAGGGTTGGGCTCATGGATGGAGAAACGGTTCAGGCACTTAAGGTGATTGACGAGAAAGAAGAGATTAGGCGCGTTTCTGAGCACGTTAACTTTGAGGAAGTTGCAGAATAAATCTACCGGCAGGTCGGAGATTACTGGAAACTGATGGACGCGGTTTGCGGGCGGATAGTTCTAAAAATTGAATCGGATTTTCTGGGCCGGCCAACAGAAAAATAAAAATAAAGTTGTAAAAACTGACTGAAACTCTCTTCAGCTCTAAACAATGCCCTTGAATTCTTTTTTTCGCTTTTTTCTCTTATCAGGGCTTTTATGTTCCAGCCGCGCTGGGCGCGGGACAAAACAGATTTAAGATGACTATTATTGCTACCCGGTTTTTGATTTTTGATTCTGAAAGCTGTCGTTTAACCCTTTTCTTTTGGCTGGTATGGATTTTTTCGCTCTATTTCGTTTTGCAGGGCGCAGGAAATTAACTTAGGAACACTTTTTATTGCCTTATTTTCTCGATGTTTGGCTTATATAACCCGCTTTAAATTTATGATTTGACTCTTCTCGTCATCAATGCTCAGGTTTTATCTCATGTCCATTAACTAAAATGTTAATCAGGGCGTCTGAATATTATTTACGTGGTCATATACTATTATTTCATACAGGGTCAACAACTTTTAATATCACAAACTTCTAAAGCTAGAGTCGGTGGGGTAAATAATGCATTTTCGATATGAAGATGCCTCTTTGAGATTGCGTCGGATAGTGTATACTATGCAGGTTACTTTCGAACATAAAGTGCCTGTTTGAGATCTCGTTGGATTTTTAGAGTACATACTCAGAGCACTTTCTAACAGGGAATGCTTTGAGACAATATCAGATAGAATACATTATGAGTGGGGTTTAACAAAATGCTATCAACGAGTTTAAAAGAAATCATAAGATCCGTAAAGGAAAAAAGAATTTTACATTCGGAAAAGTTAATAGAGACGACTCACTGGCTCCATAATCTGGAGTTTCTGGTCGTACGAGTGATGATGTTTGCCATAGGTGTTCACCACCTCTATGTGTACACCATAAAAACTGTGTTCGGAGTTTGATATCTTAACTCATCTGCACAGGTAGGCTAATTCCTTTCTGATAAGAAATACTGCTTGCCACCAGAATAACAGTTCCCGGGTCAATATTGGGGAGATCCCGGTGGAGAGGTGGCAGTGATTAGCTAAAATTAGGTAGGAGGAAGATTGCCAGTACCTAATACGGATCGGGATTCGTGCAATGCAACAAAGAAACCGCAGACCTGAAGCCCAGGTCGCAAAAGCGCAGCACTTTTCAGGTGGACTGTTATGCTTTGTTTCTCAGTTGCATACTATAATCCTGAAAGGAGGAGGAGTGGTACTAATCATCTAAATCTTCTAGCTACATTAAACACCTGATGACTTACTCAGTGCCTTTATTTGATGCCTCACCGGTTCAAATGTCATCGGGTTAAAATATTGCTATCAAATCAAAGAATTGCTATCAGATCACAGAATTGCTATCAGGTCATAAGGAACCCTTTAAAATATCGTCTCTGGACTAATAACGCTGCCTCTGAACCAATAATAATTTGGTTTGAAGAGTAACGACTAACAATTCCATCTCCAGAACATACTTTAAAGGGAACTCTTCTCATTCAAAAAACAGGGTTTGGCAAATACCAGAGTGCAGCCCTAAATTAACTTTTTTGTGGTATTTTCTTTATTTTGCCACAATATTTTTTCCTAAAATTATCCTTGAGATACCCTTGAGACATTATACTTTCAAGTTATGTACTTTCAAGTCATGCATTTTTTCCATTAATTTTAAATTATCCGGCAACTTATGGGAAAACTCATGGCTCCAAAAATTCTTGTTACCAATGATGATGGTGTATATTCCACAGGTTTGAAAGCTGCTTTTGACAGCGTTTCGGACCTTGGGGAAGTTACAATTTCGGCTCCTGCTGTCCAGCAGAGTGGAGTCGGGCGTTCGATTTCTATCTTTGAGCCTCTAAGGATCACGAAAACAAATTCTGGAGGCATGCCTGCGTACTCTGTGGGAGGAACCCCTACGGATGCTGTAATTCTGGGCATCTTTACGATCCTTAAGGAGATGCCTGACCTGGTGCTTTCTGGCTTTAACATCGGAGAGAATATAAGCACAGATACTATCACTACCTCAGGGACAATAGGAGGAGCCCTTGAAGCTGCAAGCTACGGCGTGCCTGCAATTGCTGCCTCCATGCAGGTGCTTGATGAAGGCCAGAAATTCGATGATCCCAGGAACTACCATAGAGAGCGTTTCGAGGCTGGAATTAAGGTGGTAAACAAAGTGGCTCGAAATGTCTTGAAGTATGGCATGCCGGAAAATGTGGATCTTCTGAATATCAATATTCCCTATCACGCTGAAGAAGATACTCCTATAGAGATAACCCGCCTTGCAAGAAAAATCTTTAAAACTGATGTCGAAGAAAGGCGTGACCCAAGAGGCAGACCCTATTACTGGATTGCAGGCGACCTTATCAGGGAAGAAGAAGAAGGGACTGATGTGCACGCCATTATGCAGAAGGGACACGTTTCAATAACCCCGATTTCTCTGGATTCAACTGCCAGGATAGAGTTCTCAGAAATCGAAAAATATCTCTAAATATCTCCAGATAACTCTGGATTTCAAATTATTCCGATTTGGAAAACTACCTTGAACCTCAAACGGTTGAGAGTTCCAAAAATTAATCTGAATTATAAAACGGTAGAGAAAAGACATGTAATGATTCTAAATTTACCTAAAACGAAAAACGAAAAGAGGAAATTTTGGTTTTTGAGAGATATTGAATCTCTTTTGTCCAAAAAAGCCTTTTTTATTCTTTCAGTT
The DNA here is from genome assembly GCA_023399215.1 of Methanobacteriota archaeon. Lineage (GTDB taxonomy): Archaea > Halobacteriota > Methanosarcinia > Methanosarcinales > Methanosarcinaceae > Methanosarcina. The sequence continues at coordinate 2,725 of JAEWQJ010000043.1, read as the reverse complement.
CATCCCTTTCGATATGAATGGATATTTCCTTCCATTCGCTGTCTATATTATGCAACGTTTCTACCATTGCTTTAATCACGTTTACTACGATTTTCTGGACAAACTCATTCATCGGGATTTTTTTCCCATCTAATAAAAGTTCAACCTTCACTTTTTTTTCTCCTTGTTGTTATATTTCTCTCTGAATCTGCTTTTTTCTCTTTAAGCCTTTTCCCCTTGTTCAAGAATACTGACAGGCATGCAATATGGTTTCCTTCGGCTTACTGCAAGCTTAAGCAGCTTTTCGATCTCTTCAGGGGTTTTTGCTTCCCTGACATCCACAAGGTTGTCATTTACCAGCAGGCAGGGCTTGAGTTTCCCATCTGCTGTGACCCTCAGCCTGCTGCAGTAGGCGCAAAACTCCGAGTTGTCCATGGGACGAACGAATTCAACCTCTACCCCATCGATAATGTATTTTCTTCGGTGGTGCAGGTGTCGTATCCTGATTTCACTTGCTTTCTCAGCCAGCTTCTTTTCAAGAGCTTTCGAGTCAATCATGTACTTTGAAAGCCTGGGGTCAATGTCCATAAGCTCGATTAGTTGCAGGATAACCATTCCTTTATAAGGCCGGACAAACTCCATCATGGAATTAATCTCGTCATCGTTTATGCCTTTAAGGAGTACCATATTCAGTTTCACAGGAGTCAGCCCAGCTTCAACTGCGCTGTTAATACCTCTGATAACCTTCTCAAGTGAACCAGGGGGCGCTCCGGTAATCCTTTCGTATTTTTCAGGAACGAGAGAATCCAGGCTTACATTTACTCTGTCAAGGCCCGCAGCTTTAAGGGCTCTTGCTCGTTTTTCAAGTAGAATACCATTAGTGGTCGCAGAAACTTCTTTTAACAGAGGAAGGCAGGCAAGGATTTCTTCGAAATCCTTTCGAAAAAGCGGTTCTCCTCCTGAAAATTTTATTTTATTGACCCCGAATTTTGCAGCTTCCCTGACAATCCCGCAGATTAATTCGGGTTTCATTTCGTGTCCTACCGGGCCGCAGGTACAGCAATCTGCACCTTCATTATGGCAGTACATGCACGAAAGGTTACACCTCTCAGTTATTGATATCCTGAGTCCTGTAACCTTCCTTCCGTAAGGGTCTTCAAGAGTTCGTTTTGAATTTTCTTCTGCAACTTCAGGAGCGTTTTCTGGATTTTTCTGCTTCATGGCTGGTTAAAATCCCCTTAAATATTTGACATGCAATTCTTTATTAACTGAATCTGAGCCTGAATATTTTCCCCTGTTTGCGGGACAAAAATTTCATCTTGGGAACGATCTACGAAATGATCTATAAACGGGTCAGTCCATAGTAATTCTGCTTTCAAATAAATTGGCATTTCTGAGAAAAGGCCCGGAATGTCTTACTGGTTTAATTGAATAAAGATACTAATATTGACTGAATAAGTATACTGATATGAACTGGATTAAGGTAGTATGAGATTAAGGTAGTATGAATTGGACATATACTGATATGAGTATATGATTACTGAAATTCTAAACTAATTATTTAATTTTAGCTATATAAATGAATACTATAATTATCTAGTAAGCTTAGTCAACTTTAAAATCAGAGCCTCTTTTTTCAATATTTTTCTGAATTGAACTGTTCTTTCCTCAGAGTAGATATAACCTTTTACTTAAGATTAATGTGCATGGATGCAAATATAAGGACTTCCGGATTTTCCAAAAAAGAATCATTCAGCGTGAATTGACATTCCTTGCATAGACTTTTTGATTCTTTCTTTTTTACTCATTTTTCCTGAAAACAACCATAAAGTGCTTAAAACAGCGGCACAATAAATTTAATATATTTTAACGGTAACAGTCGTCCCTTAGACGATAAAAGGAATAGTTATTACAAAAAAGAACGTCGTTGCAGGAAATTAAATAAGAACGAGAAATTGGTTTATGCATTATACATCCCACTTTCTTCAGTAAAATTTCAAATTTCACAATTTTTCATGCTATTGATTTCTAGGCGAGCATGAATTTATTGAACTTCTATGTAGAAGGTAAAAGCAATTATATGGTGTATTTAGAAACCAAAAAACGATATCATTTAATTTTCACCAAATGCCATCATTAACCAAAATTACTTTAATCTGTCCCCAAAACGCTATCAAGAAATATATTGATTTTTGAAAAACTACTGTGGAATATGGGATACATATTTGGAATATTTACATGAACAAAGATCCAATCTTGTGAATTCAACATTTTCAGACTTAAACAAGTAAACTCAACATGCTTGTTTAATTTCAGTATAAAATTCTTTTTTGGACTCCAAAATAAGGATTAACTTTTCAATAATACTTTTACGACTTTTGGATAAAACTAGAACTTTAAGGATTTGAAGAAACTAAAAAATCTATCTGATGGATAGTTACGTTTAATGTTCATTCTAACACTTTGTGTGGAGAGTATACCTACTCTCCAACACATATGTTATATTTTCCCTGGACTTAATTTATTTACATTCTTCTGTTGAAGTATCTGCAGCATTGTCACATGTCTTTTCTTCTGTTGAAGTATCTGCTGAGGTATCTACAGCGTTGTCACATGTCTTTTCTTCTGTTGAAGTATCTGCTGAGGTATCTACAGCGTTGTCACATGTTTTTTCTTCTGTTGAAGTATCTACAGCATTGTCACATGTTTTTTCTTCTGTTGAAGTATCTACAGCATTGTCACATGT
>JAEWQJ010000038.1 GCA_023399215.1 Methanobacteriota archaeon | reverse complement strand
TTCGTATGTCAAAACTTTTCTCACTCCAGGGGCTGTTTTTACCTGTTTTTGTTCTGATGTCAATGGAGCGGATTCCTTTCTGCGCATTTTTGTCTACAAAAAGGTAAAATTCCTTTGTAGCAGTCCTTCCAGGATTGAGGGCTCCAACATTCTGTAAGGCATTTGTCTCTGAATCAAGAGAGAAAGGATATTGAGGTACAACCTCGATGTCAACATTGTCAGCTTTATCCCCTCCAATGTTTTCTACCTGAACGGTTAAAGTCAGGTATTCTCCTATTTTTGCAGGATAGGGATTTGTTTCGACTATTGTAACTTTCAGATTGGCTCCCCCAACAGCTGCAGAGGCAGGAACTGCAAAAAGCAAGAAAATCAAAAGCAAGGAAAAAAGAGTTGCTACAGTAATCTTCTTTATCATTTCCATATACTTGCACCTTCAATTGTATTGAATTATTTCATCTTTTACTGGGATAACTCTGTTAGCATATTTTGCAATTTCAGGGTCGTGTGCGACGATTACTACTGTTCTCCCTTCGTTATCCAAATCCATAATATACAAAGGATTTAGGCTCCTATTCTGGAGTCAAGGTTTCCAGTCGGCTCGTCCGCAAGAAGGATTACAGGATCATTGATATGCGGTACGATTGAAAACCTCTGGAACTGCCTTCCTGAAAGTTCTCCTGGTCTGTGATGCATGTGGTTATGAATTCCCATAACTTTGAGAAGTTCCGTTGCATGCTTTGTTGAATCAATATTGATTCTCGAATTAGCAAAAGTTGGGAGCAAAACATTCTCAAGGGCAGTCAGGCGCGGAACAAGATTAAAACTCTGAAACACAAAATCAATTTCAAGCCCCCTAAGGCGGGTAAGCTCTTGATTCGGCATTCTATTGAGGTCACGCTTCCTGACAAGAGCTTGACCTTCAGCAGGCCTGTCAAGGCAATCTATAAGGTTCACAAGAGTACTTTTTCCTGAGCCTGGTGGGCTCATTATAGCCAGAAGTTTTCCTCTCTCAGTTTTGAGATTGATGTCTGAGAGCACGGAAATTTCCAGACTCCTAAGTACGTAGCTTTTCCTTACATTGGAAACCTCGACAATAGAGAATCCACCCTCAGGTAAACTATTTTTGATAATATTCATATCCCCCTTCCCCAAAGTTACTGAAATGTGATGAATGGATTATATTGAATAATTTCAACGTTTTTACTCATTATGTAAGACAGTCCATTTTAACTTATGCTTTCTTAATTTACGACTAAAGTGACTATTCAAAGGCACGTGGCTACTGGTTTCTAGCTTTGAAAGCAAGAAGTACGAACTATATTTTCAAAATTGAAGCTCTATATGCTGTTTTGGACTTTTTAACGAATTTTTTCAGTATAAAACGCGGGTCTTTACCAAAAATTTCTGTAAACAGAATCCTCTAAAATGAAAGCAGTGAGAACAGATAGCTGTAACTATTTCATGAGAGGAGAGGCTTTTCCCAAAAAATTCATAATCTCATCCCGGTATTTGTTCTAATAAATTTATACTGTTTTTATATTACATATTTTCTAAAAAGACGATGGCAGAATTAAGATGGTTGCACCAGACATTTTAGAGAATTTTTTCTTTGGACCTGTGAATACAATTAAATATTTAGATCTAAGTGGGAATAAATTTTAAACTTTTGAACATAATATAAGTTAAAAAAACATATGTCTGTATGTGAAACCTTTACTCTAAACATTTAAGAAGTATTATTTATAAGAAGATGATTTTCTATTGAGCTTATATAACTTAATATATATAGCTATATACAGTCACTGTTAGCTAATATTTTAAACGGTAGATCCTGAAATAAGAGGAAATCCACCATATGAATATTATCAAGTGGCTGACAGTAGCCATGTGACTTGGAGGTTTGATAGACAAAAATTATATCAAAATTGAACAGCGGTTGCAAATAAAATTGCTATCTACAGTATGCAAGTATCGATTTCGAAAATACAAACTACGGAGGGAATAAACATGTTTCCAGAACTTATCTTTGGATTCAACCTTAACCAGTGTTTTAACTTCACAAACAACATTGGATTCTTTTTCTCGTTCTTTTAAATGAACGTATGTAAAAGAATTGTAAGATGTTTCTCTGCAGGGAATGGCCAGGTTATTATATGTCCAGGCTGCAGGAGGCGAGGTATAACGGGGGATAAACAATCAAGAACAGATTGGAGGAAATGATATCATGACTTTCAGTATTTTTTATTCTTGTGTCAGCAAAGCCTATCAGGCTGAATGCTTCAAATTCTTCTACTGCGATTAAGTAGGAGTGCTAATTAGAATTAAATGGTCTCTGCGGGGAAAGACCATAAAGTCTTATATTTCCCACTAGCAGAGAGCCAGGGTATAACGGGGGATAAACAATCAGGAAAAGACTGGAGGAAACGTATTATGACTTTCAGCATATTCTATTCAAAGGTCTGCAGTACCTATCAGGCTGAGTGCTTCAAATTCTTTTACGAAGACTGTTGCTGGTAATCAAGCTGTAAATTAAACGGTTTCTGCAGGGAATAATCATAGGTCTTATATTTCCCAATTGCAGAAAGCCAGGTATAACGGGGAACGAACAAACTTAATAACAAGATGGGAGGGGTTAAAAATGACCTTCAGCATATTCTATTCAAATGTCTGCTATTCCTATGTAGCTGAATGCTTCAAATTCTTCTACTGCGATTAAGCAATAATGACGATTAAGAGATAACAATAACATATGAAGTTACCTGCTTTTCAGGTAACTTCTTCTTTACAAAAGAAACGTAATATTACCACTTTTTTACTTCTTTTTTATTTTGCTAATATTTACTCTTTTGAAGGTGTCTGTAGTTTCAAACATACTTTTTGAAATATGGGATAGGAAACAGTCTATAATTTAAAATTGTTTTTAAAAAGCCGAAAATAGGAAATGTATAATATTTTTTGAACATCATGGCTCCCTTTAAAGGGTATTCACCTCCGAAAAATTGAAATGGAAATTAAAGAAACGAGATGCTTGGAAATCCTGTATAACTATTGCAGTAAAAGATTCTGTTTCTAAATACTAAAAGACTATTATTTGTAAGAAGTTTTAGTTCTTTACATTATATATAAATTTAAAGTATACTTTGATATTGATGCTCCTTGGTAGTTCTTTATTGGAACAGTTACTTTCCAATAGACCTAAATTTGATACTATTACTCAGTGTAGGCATATACAATCCAGTTATCCAACTTAATATCCTTTAAATCCCTAAATCTTTTAGCTGGAACTCTTCAAGATTGTTTATACTTACCTGTAGTTCCAAAAGTAAATTCCTGGGAGTATAACTTGGGAGTATGATATAAACTGGATATCTAAGGAGGTTGGCGAAAACAAATATTATCCAAAGTATCTGTGAACCGAGTTAAATTGGCAGAAGATGCTCAATTTTTATTGAAGGAAGATGGATTGAAAAGAGACAGTTTTGAAAGTAGAGAAGTGGAGGGACTTACAATGTCAATGCTTTATTTGAGTTATACAAAAATCACCATTTTTCTAGAGATTATAAGGTTTAAGATGATGTACCTCAGCGGTCAGGGCTTTGGTGGCTTTGGTGGCTTTGGAAGATTCTCCCGGTGAAGTAGATCTCAGTGTTTATTAGTCAGTTACCATTCTATATCAAATACAGGTGTATACTATATGCTCATGCATGTAACCTGTATTATTTTTTCTTAAAAAAGTGACTGGGTTCGGGGTTTTTCTAGAAAATATACTACAATGATTAGTCAAACAACCATAGAGTTCAGCCGAGTAATTTACATCTCAGCTCTGTTCTTGTACTTGAGATTCCAATAAGGAGGTAATTTAGGTAGAGGAACTGAGACTTAGAAAATATTTTGAAAATCAATTAAGGAGTTATAAAGAACAAAGAAAAAACAAAGAAAAATTGAAATTTTTAAGGAGAACTAATTTTACTTTTTTAATATGAATTAGGTTTAAATATTTATAATGAAGAAAATTTTGAGTTTTTAATTAAAAAGTGAATTTTACTAGTTTTAAAAAGTTAATTAGATAAAAAGTCTTTGCAGATTCTGTTATAAGTGTTATTTTCTTTAAATTTTAAATACGGCATATAAACGAGATATTTATTTGACTTTGTAGGTATTCTGAAATTCGCAGCATTCAAACTGTTTCTATATTTAATTTTGAAAATGAATTCATACGATTAATTTAATGTCACGTGTATTTATAGAAAAATCGGAGGGATGAATAACTATATAACTTACGTGGTTAAAACGAGAAATCTATAGCATTAAACCTTTAACCGTCTAAAACTCATACTTAATTACAACGCCTATTGTACTTGATTTTGTATTTTAAGTACGTAAGTCCTAAACTAGTCGAGTCTATCGTTGCAGGAGATCGGTAGTTGACGACTTTATTAGAATGAAACTGGAAAAACAAAGTCTTGAATTCAGGGAGGTTCCTAGGCCTGTCCAGTATTTGCACCATTTTCTCCAAAAAAGAATAAGATTCAAAGCACTCTATAGAAAACCGTTATTCACGTAACTATATAGCGTTTTATGGTATTTTGCTAAAGCGTAACTAAAGGATGAGCCTCATTAAAACGCGAGGGCTATAAATCAGAACTGTTTAAAAAATACAACTACATGTCTAAAATTTACTTTTTAAATAGGGAACTTGGATTATTTACTTTTAAATCAGAAACTTGGATTATGTAATTTTAAACAAGGAACTTGGATTAGGAATCCAAGTTTTTGAATATATAAAACGTGCCTGTTTAAATGAAATCTTTGTATCATTAGATAAAAAGTTAAAAAACAATAAGCGAACTGGAAATATTATATGTCTACTTTATTAAACCTCCACATAGCAGCAGATAACATTACAAGGGCGAAGAAAATGAGGCCCAGGAAAGACACGACTATATCAACTGGTGTATATATGTAGTGAGTTCCCATCACAGAGAAGTCGGTCCCCAAAGCAAAATAACGAATTCCGCCTGCTAGAAGGGTCAGCGGGTTAAACATCGATAGAACCTTGAGGATAGTAGGAAAGCCGTCAATAGGATAAAGGGCGTTACTTACGAAGAAAATGGGCATACTAACCAGGGTGAGGATAGACTGCATTCCCTCCGGATTTTCAACGGTAATTGCAATTGAACCTGACAGAAATAGGAAGCCAAGAGTAAATATTGACACCAGTAACATAATACCCACTATTGCGATAAGAGTTTCAATAAGTGTATATCCCTTAAAGAACTCCATTCCTACAAGTTTTCCGAACCCTATTATTATGAAAGTTTGAAAGAGGGCTTTAGTCACACCGGAAAGTCCAACACCGAGAATAATATGAGATCTGGGAACTGGACTCGCAAGAGTTTCTCTCAAAAGGCTAAATTTTTTGTCAAACATAAGGGTAGTGCCTCCAAACAAACTGCTGAACAGCACATCCATTGCAATTATTCCTGCACCCATGTAGGTAATATATTTGACTACGGGAACGCCGGGTTCATTTGGAACAAATGAAGTTAGTTTGTCAAAACTATCTGACATGGCAAGCCCAAAAAATGCCAGCCACATAATAGGTTGGATCATTGAAGTGATGAGTACTGATTTATATCTGAAGTATTTCAGCATCTCCCTCCAGTATATGGCACGAAATTCGAAGCTCATTTAGAAATCCCCACCGTTTCTACTTCTTGCTGTTTTTCGTCTTCATTGCCTTCCCTTAACCCGTGTCCTGTGTAATGAACAAAAACATCATCCATTGAAGGTTTTTTAATATTTACGATTATAATGTCTATCCCCTCTCTCCGAATTTTCTCCATAATTTGAGGAAGCACATGAGTAACATCCTCCCTGATCATAATTCTCAAGGATTTCGTATCTTCTGTTATACTTTTAACTGACTCAAGTGACCTTAAGATCTCTGCAGCAGCCTTATTATCGCTTGTTTCCAGGTAAATAAGGTCTTTACCAAGTTTATTCTTTAATTCATCAGAGGTTCCGGTTACGATTATTCTCCCCTGGTCAATTATGCTTATCCTGTCGCTCAACTGATCGGCTTCTTCCATATAGTGTGTTGTCAGGAATATAGTAGTACCCTCTCTCTTAATCTCTCTAAGGTATTCCCACATTCTCATTCTCGTCTGGATATCGAAACCTATCGTTGGCTCATCAAGGAAAAGGACCGCAGGTTTTGTCATCAACCCTCTTGCAAGCTCAAGCCTTCGCTTCATGCCACCGCTCAAATCTTTCCCCAGGGTGTCCTTTTTACTTTCCAGATCTGTCAGCTTTAAAAGTTCTTCGATTCGTTTATTTCTTTCTTTTTTTTTCATCGAATAGATCCTACCGTGATATTCCAGATTTTCAGACACTGTCATTTCATGATCGAGGCAAAGCATCTGGAAAACAATACCTATTGACCTTCTTACGGAGTTTGGTTCCTTTGCGACATCATACCCGTTAACTCTAGCTTCGCCTTTCTGGAGTTTCCTGAGTGTCGTAAGAATATTAATCACGGTACTTTTGCCTGCCCCATTTGGACCAAGGAATGAGAAAATCTCCCCCTGTTTTACAGTAAAACTGATATTGTTAACAGCTTTTACAGAGCCGTATGAATGTTCAAGATTATTTACTTCTATGACATTACTGTCCATTCGTGAATCAACCCCTTCCCTCTACCGTATCGGATCGCTCCTGTCATTTTATATTAGATCCCAACGTAAGACCCCTATTAAATGGGTATAAATTTAGTAAGTAGTTTACTGAAACTATTGAGTTTGAATAAATCTCTTGATAGTTTTACACAAGTAGTTATGTTTCAGATGGTTTATATAAATAGGAAATAGAGTTTCTAAACTAACCTCTGAGACGCTTCTTGTTTTTTGTTTAGAAGTTTACAAGGTGCCTGATAAATTACTTGGTTAAATTTTAGTTATTGAAGCGTGCCACTTGTAGCCTATCGCTGGTGTTTTCTATTAACTAGTTCTGTCTTTACTACATTGCAAATTTACTACATTGTAAATATAAATCGAAAAAAATATATAAAAGATATCTTTATATTATGGAACCTGCTTCGAAACAAGAGTTAATTAAGCTAGCAGTTAAACTTCTATTAAAAATAACAATGAATTTATGTTCAATAACACTGAACAATTATAGTTCTAGCTTACATATTTTCAGATTTATGGGGGATGATACATATAAATACGTTAATCAACGATGTTATTTTGGGGGTAAATAATGGTAGATATGTTGCGATTATCACCTGTTATCAGTGCATATCCTGACGATGAATTTGAAAATCTGGAAATAGAAGTAGTTCTTCCGGGAGTCGAAAAGAAAAATATTACTTTTAAAATTACCGAAGGCGGCTTTTATGTAAAGGCTACCAAAGAAGGGATTGAGTATGCAGACAGTTACACAGTCTGCTGTCCTGTAAGCCCGGAAAAAGCGGTCGCTAATTATTCAAACGGTGTACTTAAAGTAAAGGTACCTTATCAGCAGCCTTTTGAGAAAGCAGTGGACGTTAAAATCGAGTAAGGGAAGAGATTTGAGGGCAGACTTCTTTAAGGGGGAGAGAATACTATGGAAAGTTCAATACCTAGAATATTGAAAACTCCAATACTAGCAATGTATCACGATGATACACATCTACATCTTATTTTGGAAGTTGAACTTCCCGATGTAAAAAGTGAGAATATCACAATTTTAATGCATGAAAACAGCTTTTATATAAAAGCGTTCAGTAAAACCGTAGAGTATTTGGGTTCTTTTTTTCTGGATGGGCCCGTAGATCCCGAAAAAGCAATTGCAGTCAACGATAATGGAATGCTTACCATCAAAGTCCCTTACAAAGAGGGTTTTACGTGTGCAAGGTATGTTCCGATTGAGTAAGGCAACGAAAGAATAGATTATTGTAAAATAATTCTAAAAAACTTAATTTTATATCCTATTAATCTTTATTATATTTTTATTTAATTCAACAAAGACCGTTTCTATTAAGATTTGTTTGCATAGAGGAGATTTTATGAAAATAATAAAATGCGGCGATCTGGGGTTCAAGTGTAACTTTATGGCTGCTGGCAACGAATTGGAAGAAGTTGAAAACGATATACTTGATCATATAGAAAAAGAGCATAAAAAAGAGCTTCAGAATATGTCCGAAGACGATATTCATCATTTGAAGCACCGAATATCGACCCTTCTGGGAAGAAGCTGTGGCTGTGGAGCTCTGTAATACGATAATGTTAATGATATTTGAAAAATGAAAGTTTACTCTGGATTTCTAGGTATACTTTCTTTACAGCTTTTTTAGCGATTAAGAATTTCATTCAAGAATTCCACTATAAAATCATGGGTTCAGGGAGAATAAAATCGATATTGACAAAAAACAGTTTTGAGTAGGCTAATTTTAAACAACCAGTTTTGAATAAACTATTTTTATGTAACAAATTTTAAATAAACTATTATTAATAAGACTTATGCACTTGATAAACAAAATCAATTACGGCAAAGGTTGTGGATTAAAGCCATGTTTTAGACAGCTAACGATCTGATGCTGCTGATTTTTCAGTTTAACTGCGTAAGTCATAATTAAATAAACCCGTTTTAAACAATACTTTTTTTAATGAGAATAAGTTTGAATAGTTCAGGAAGTCAATAATAAGTTTCAAATCTTGAGTCATGAGTTCAGAACCCATAGATAGTAATTAAGCAGTGCAGCGAAGCTAACCCATAGAATATAAGGACATAGTAGATAAGAAGCCATTTTTGAAATTTCTCTGAAGTTCAATATTGTCAGAAAGATTGTAAGCCAGAGCAAAATAATCTCAACAAAAGCATAGTAAGGAGACTTTAGCTCAAAAAAGAGAAAAGACCAGAGAACATTAAGACCTAACTGAACTCCGAAAATAAGCATTCCTTTTTTAACTTTTTGTTCTTGCAATCCTTTTTCCCAGACAAGATATAATGAGATTCCCATAAGTGTATAAAGTGTGACCCAGGCCGGAAAGAATGCCTGGGATGACGGGGTAAAAGCGGGCTTTTCCAGCAAAAGATACCAATTTTCAAGAGACGATACTGTAAATCTCGAACCCATTGCCCCTGCAAACTGGCAGAGCAATACAGAGACAAGAAGCTTGAAGAAATTAACTTTTTGAACCATACCAATACCGGAAATTATTCTATACCCCAAGCGTTATTAATCTTAGGATTAAAAAGCCCTAAGTTTTTGCTGCTGCTTTTTATAGCATTTTTGTAAACACATGCCGTCGGAAGAAAACTCAACTCGCACTAAGAAATTTACTCCTTTTAGAATTAGCTTTAATGAGCTTTATATACATGAGATTCGAAATATATTCAACGAACTGGGGATGCGCACACAAATATTCTCAAAGACAATTCAATTTACCATATATCTAAACAGTTCCATATTTTCTACAAGATTGGGAAATATATATATAGTATCATATAGGTAAAAGGATACCTAATGCCTAGTTAGGATGGGAAATCAAAATGGTGCAAATAAAGAAGTGTATGACCAAAGAAGATGTATTAGAGGCTGTAAAAGAAAGAGACGTAAAGTTTATCCGTACCCAGTTTACGGATACACTTGGCATCATCAAAAGCTGGGCAATTCCTGTTGAACAGTTAGAAGAAGCCTTCGAAAGCGGTGTAATGTTTGACGGGTCTTCGATCCAGGGCTTTACAAAGATTGAAGAATCTGACATGAAACTTGTGCTTGACCCGTCTACTTTCAGAATCCTTCCCTGGAGACCTACAACTGGCGCAGTAGCCAGGATCCTTGGAGATGTGTATCTTCCTAATGGTCAACCGTTTGAAGGAGACCCCAGATATGTTCTTAAGAGCGCAATTGAAGAAGCCAAAAAAATGGGGTACTCGATGAATGTAGGTCCTGAACTGGAATTCTTCCTCTTCAAACTTGACGCAAACGGAAATCCGACCACAGAACTTACGGATCATGGAGGATACTTCGATTTCTCTCCCCTCGACCGTGCACAGGATGTACGTAGAGATATTGACTATACTCTCGAAAGTATGGGCTTCCAGATTGAAGCCTCTCATCACGAAGTCGCACCTTCTCAGCATGAGATTGACTTTAGATTCGGTGATGTGCTGAGTACTGCTGACAATGTTATAACTTTCAAATATGTGGTAAAATCAATTGCATATCATAAAGGATATTATGCTACCTTTATGCCAAAACCTCTCTTTGGAGTAAATGGCTCAGGCATGCATACCAATCAATCTCTCTTCAAGGGAGACAATAATGTATTCTATGATCCAGATAGTGCAGATCAGCTTTCTCAAGAAGCAATGTACTATATTGGTGGTTTGTTAAAGCACATCAAGGAATTCGCAGCTGTTACAAATCCGGTTGTTAACTCCTATAAGAGGATCGTGCCTGGATATGAGGCACCGGTTTATCTCACCTGGTCTGCAAAGAACAGAAGTTCCCTTATTCGCATTCCTGCAACCCGTGGTAATGGAACAAGAGTTGAACTAAGATGCCCAGACCCATCGTGTAATCCGTATCTTGCTTTTGCCCTGATGCTTAGAGCTGGTCTTGATGGTATAAAGAATAAGATCGATCCCGGAGAGCCGACTAACACGAACATTTTCCACCTTACGGACAAAGAACGAGAGGAAAAAGGTATTCGCTCCCTACCTGCAGACCTTAAAGGGGCAATTGATGAAATGAAAGGCAGCAAATTCGTAAAAGAAGTTCTAGGAGAACACGTTTTCAATCATTACCTCTGTGCTAAAGAGATGGAATGGGATGAATACAAAGCAAATGTTCACCCCTGGGAACTTGAAAAATATTTGCATATGCTGTAAACATACCAGAAATCCTAAAACACATATGGATACTGAATAACTTTACTGTGAAAAAATTGTGGCAGAATTAAAAGTTTGTTTTAAGATACACACTCCTTACGGGAAGTGTGTTCTCATTTTATAAATTAACTCCTCAAATTAATAAAATAGTTTTCATTGAATTTACTGGTCCGGGTATTGAAAGTTTTTTAATATTTTTCAAAACTAAAACCTGAACTAAATATTGATATAAAAATGCTTCCCTTCTGAAAAACCTAATATTCAAGAGCACTACTTTTTTTAGAGAAATTAAATCAGATATGCTCTACAAGCAAACGGCACAGAAGTCCCTAAAGGTGACAGTGGGGAGTCTGTTAAATAGGAATATTCTATGATAAAAATGCAGAGGGTTCTTAAATAAAAGTGCAAACGAAAAAATTAAACGGTTAAACCGTTGTGCTTTGCAGCATTACCTCAAAAACTTTTAACCAGAAAAAGAAAAATATATATATCGTCAAATAGGTACTAAATTACTTACTTCCCTTAGTGGTGACCCTCTCGATGTATGAAATAAAGTAGAACCATATGTGGAAGCGTTGCTATATACTCACATTAATTATTACATAAACAAACTTAGTTAAAAATCCATAAATTATGGAAATTGATAAAAAGTTACCCCTAAATCCAGTTTTTCAGCTGGCAAGTTTTTTGAACTAATTCTCAAAAATGAGCCACGGAAATAATCCAGAAAATTATTAACGTATATGCATTACATTCATTCCTATCCATTTTTAGAGTGATCAAAATGTGTGGAATAATAGGCTTTATAGACCGAACAAAGTCCAGAATGGACGGGTCGAGCATAAAAGCCGCCCTCAGCCTCATGAATGAAAGAGGTAGTGGAGATGGGGCAGGCTATGCTGCATATGGAATTTATCCGGAGTATGCAGACTACTATGCTCTTCATGTTTTCTTTGACAATCTAGGTGAATCAAAAAAGAAGGTAGATGAGCTCCTCGAACAATGGGGAAAAATTGTTCACCAGGAAGAAATCCCTACCACCCCTCAGCCGGGCATAAAGAAGGTACACACCCCATGGAGATACTTCTTTAAGCCCTCAGAAGACCTGATGGCAGGGAAAATGGCTTCTGAAAATGATGTTGTCACTTACATAGTCATGGAAGTAAATGCCAATGTAAAAGGAGCTACAATCTTTTCCTCCGGGAAAAATATGGGAGTCTTCAAAGCTTCCGGCTGGCCTGAGGATGTGGCAAACTTTTACAGAATTGAAGATTACAAGGGATACATATGGCTTGGCCACAACCGTTATCCCACAAACTCTCCAGGCTGGTGGGGAGGCGCTCATCCTTTCAACCTGCTTAACTGGTCAGTAGTACATAACGGAGAAATTACCTCATATGGCACAAACCAGCGTTATGTCGAAGGATACGGATACAAGTGCTCTCTGTTTACTGATACCGAGGTTGTAGCCTATCTGTTTGACCTGCTTGGAAGACAGCATGGTCTTTCGTCTGAGATGGTTGTCAAGGCTCTTGCCCCTCCTTTCTGGGACGATATTGACCGGATGCCTGAGAAAGAAGCAGAGTTGAACAAAGCAGTTCGCCTTACATATGGGTCTGCCCTCATGAATGGACCTTTTGCAATCGTAGTCGGGACAGAAAATGGTATTGTTGGTTTTACTGACAGGATTAAACTGCGTCCTCTCGTAGTTGGTGAGAATGGAAACCGGCTTTACATATCCAGCGAAGAAGCTGCAATAAGAGCACTTGACCCCGAAGTTAAGAATGTATACACTCCCAGGGCAGGAGAACCAATTGTAGGGAGGTTTATTGAATGACTCTCGGAAGTGTGCCCCCAAAATTTAAGGTCAGTATTGACCGCGACCAATGCATGGACTGCGGGCGCTGTATTGAAAACTGTTCCTATGGCGTGTACAGGCGAGAAGGCGACAAAATCCTGATCGAATCCAGGAAATGTACAGGTTGCCTTCGCTGTGTTGCCATGTGTCCAAGGGATGCAATCACGCTTACAGAGAAACCTATAGACTACCGCAGCCACCCTCTCTGGACAAGAGAAGTCAGAGAGGATATTATTAAACAGGCTCGTAGTGGAAAGATTATCCTTTCAGGAATGGGAAACGCAAGGGATTTGCCAGTTGTCTATGACCGCCTTCTCCTTGACGCCTGCCAGGTTACAAACCCGAGCATTGACCCCCTGAGAGAACCAATGGAACTCAGGACTTACATTGGAAAGAAGCCATCCAAGCTCAACTTCAGAAAGACTGAAAGTGGTGACGTAGAGCTCGAAACAAAGCTTGCTCCAAATCTTAAGCTTAATACCCCTATCATGATTGGCCACATGAGTTTTGGAGCTATTAGCCTTAACGCTCAACTCAGTATGGCAAAGGCCGTTACAGAGCTCGGAACTTATATGGGAACCGGAGAGGGAGGATTGCACAAAGATCTCTACCCTTACCAGGACCACATGATTGTCCAGGTTGCATCAGGTCGTTTCGGTGTAAACATTGATTATCTTGAAAGAGGCGCTGCCATTGAGATCAAGATTGGTCAGGGAGCAAAACCGGGCATAGGTGGACATCTACCTGGAGAGAAAGTAAGCGAAGAAGTCTCAAAGGCTCGCATGATCCCTGTTGGCAGTGATGCGATTAGTCCAGCACCTCATCATGATATTTACAGTATTGAAGACCTTGTTCAACTCATTAGAAGTCTGAAAGAAGCGACTGAATGGAAGAAACCTGTCTTCGTTAAGATTGCAGCTGTGCATAACGTGGCTCCAATTGCTGCTGGTATTGCCCGCTCTTCTGCAGATGCGGTAGTGATTGATGGATTCCGTGGTGGGACTGGTGCAGCTCCCAAGGTCTTCAGGGACAATGTGGGAATTCCGATTGAAGTTGCAATTGCAAGCGTTGATCAGAAACTCAGAGAACAGGGTGTAAGAAACGAGATCTCAATTATTGCAAGTGGTGGGATAAGGACCAGTGCAGACCTTGCCAAGTCGATTGCTCTCGGAGCAGATGCTGTTAATATCGGGACTGCTGCTCTTGTCGCTCTGGGCTGTAGGGTCTGCGGCAATTGTTATAGAAACCTTTGCCCCTGGGGTATTGCTACCCAGCGTCCAGATCTTGTGAGCAGGCTTGATCCTGAGATCGGAGCAGTTCAGGTCTCAAATCTTATTAAAGGTTGGACTTACGAACTCAGTGAACTTATGGGTGCTGCAGGAATCAACAGTATAGAAAGCCTGCGTGGCAATAGAGACCGTCTGCGTGGGTATATGCTGGACGAAGAAATGCTTAAAATCCTTGATGTATTGCCAGCAGGAGCCTGATTGAAATGAAGACGGTAAAAATTGATGCCAGAGGTATGCACTACACCCCATTAAACCAGAAAATCAGGGCTGCGGTTGCGGATGGAGCAGAGGAAATCATACTCGACAATATACTCGGGCAGCGCTTTATAGGTGATGGGCTTAGAGGCAATGTCCGCATCATAGTCAATGGGGTTCCCGGAGGAGATCTGGGAATATTCATGAGTGGGCCGACCTGTATTGTACATGGAAATGCCGAACATGCTCCGGGAAACACAATGGATAAAGGAATGCTTGTGATTCACGGAAGTGCAGGAGATGCAGTTGCCCACAGTATGCGGGGAGGAAAAGTCTTCATAAAGAATAATATTGGCTACCGTGGCGGCATCCACATGAAACAATATGAAGTGGAAGCCAGACCTATACTTGTTGTAGGCGGCACAGCCCATTCCTTCCTCGGTGAATATATGGCAGGTGGACTGGTACTTGTGCTTGGTATTGGCAAGGATAAAGCCATGACCGACAGGGGTATCGGAAGCGGAATCCATGGTGGAGAAATTATTATCCGTGGGGAAGTAGATGATTACCTGCTTGGAACAGGAGCCAAGAAATTCAAGTTTACCGAAAGTGATCTTGAACGCATTGCCCCGACTATAAAGAATTTCTGCGAGCAGTTCGGATATGATCCCGCAGAGTTCCTGGACACCAACTACACAAGGATCGGACCTGCAAGCAGCCGTCCTTTCGCAAGCAAATATGTATGGGAGTGATCAGAAATGGCAGAACAGAAACCAATTAGCAAAAGTTACCTTGACCTTAAGTCGAAAGTCTGGGACGAAGGCCTTTGCTCAGGCTGCGGGGCCTGCATTGCAGTCTGCCCTGCTGATGCTCTATACTTCGAAATAGGCGGGGATTCTACACATCCAAAGAGCAATAACTACTGCAAAGCTGCTGTTGACGATGTTCCCTGCGGAGCCTGTTACGAGGTTTGTCCGAGACTCGAAGAACAGCCCTCGAGCTTGCTTGGAGACTATCTTGAAATTACTGCTGGAAAAGCCGAGTTTGATGTTCCGAAAAAGCAGAGTGGAGGAGCAGTAACAGCAATTCTTGCAAACGCTCTGGATACAGGCCTTGTAGATGCTGTAGTTACGGTTACGGAAGATCCCTGGACTCTCAAGCCTCACTCAATGGTAATAACTAAGAGTGAAGCCCTTGTTGGTCAGGCAGGGAGCCGTTACAACTGGTGGGTTCCTCTTGTTTCCTCTCTTAAGGAAGCGGTTGTAAACAGGAAGTACAGGAACATCGCAGTCGTCGGAGTTCCCTGTGTAGTTCAAGCAGTTCGTAAAATGCTTGAAACCGATCACCAGCTTGTGGGCCCATACAAAAAGTCCATTCGTTTTGTCATGGGGCTTTTCTGCACGGAAAGTTTCGACTACGAAAAACTTATTGCAGGCAAGCTGAAAAGCGAGTATGCCCTCGAACCCATGAAGGTTTGCCGCATTGATGTTAAGGGCAAGCTCGAAATCACCCTCGATGACGGTACGCAGTATGTAATTCCACTTACCGAACTTGAGGATACTACCCGCCCAGGCTGCAGTGTCTGTACGGACTTTACCGCTCTCAAAGCTGATATTTCAGCCGGCTCAGTTGGAAGCCCTGACGGCTATACCACTCTTGTTGTCCGTACTATTGTAGGACAGCACATTCTTGAAAGCGCAGTTGCTAACAAGAAACTGAGTACAGGTGGGAAAGTCGATACCGGGATAATTGAAAAACTTGCAAAGAAGAAGCTTGCAAGAAAACCGGAATGAAAGCGAAATAATTACTTCAAAGCAGATTTTGATGGAGTTTGACTCCATCTATTTTCTCTTTTCATATTTCTCAAAGGCAGAAACAAGAAAGTTTTGAGTATGCTAAAACAAACTTTTCCGCCTCCGGGCAATGTGAAGTCAGAGAGAACTTGAGCTTCACCAACCACTATTTTTAATGTTCATTTTTTCATAGATGTATCTTATAACTAATTTGTGACCATTCATCCAACTGAAAGTGTATAAAAATTTAAATGATTTTGTAGTTCACTCATTTTTTCAAAAACTGTGAATTGTAAGAAGAAAACAGAAGCATGATGACTATTAAAAATCTCAATATTTATGCTTCTATTAAACTTGGCTTGCATCAATGAAAGTAGATGAATCTATTATTGAGATAAATAATGCAGTCCAAGGATTCAAAGACATGCTTGTTTCCTTGCTTACGTTATTCTCTAAAGTTGTTTTAATAGTATAATTCTCTTTATGCAACGGTAAAGACATCTTAAATAACAACCATAAACCTTTAGATTCTATTATTTTCTCTTGAGGAGATAATTCATAGGTATTTTCAAATATTGATTTATTATTCGAATCAATAATTTCGATAGTTACTATGTGACTAGTTTCGTCTCCATTATAAACAGAAAAAAAGGATGTCGGTGGACCCATGAAAATATACGGTAGGATTATAAAAAAACCTATCAAAATCAGAAGAGTTATTCCTATATATCGAAGTTTTTGATTGGCTTCTTTCATGTTTCCACCCAACATATTTTATCTGTGCTTATCAGTGATCTATTCCATAATCAACAGTGTTCCGACAGGAAGTACACCAGATGTTCGTACCCTGTTGAGCATAAAGATAATTCATTATGCATTCTGGGTGCAGTACGGAATTTTGATCGTCGGCATCAAAATTATGAGAGACTTCATGCTGAACTATACTGTCATGAGGCCAGTCAACACCTAGTGCTTTAACTGCACAAAGACTGTATGGCCCGTTTCTGTACGCCATTCCATTATGATCAAGAAAATCTACCCATCCAAGAACAATGGCATTGTCACTATCTCTGATATATGAACAATCACCCAATTAGACCATCAAGAATACTTGATGCATTCTCTGCAGGGACTCCGTCACTTGCATCCCAACTACCATAATGCCATACATCATATACATTTATTCCAAAGTTCTCGAATCTATTAATTCCATCTATCGTGTCTTGATAATAGTTTTGACTTGGTTCATGAAAACTATCAATTGCTGGATAGACATGCACGTATATTCTGTCGTTTATTTCGTTAGGATTCTAAGAACCTGAGCGTACTAAGCATTGCCAAAAACAATGTTCCTATTCCAAATTTCTTTGCTATCATGTAGATTACTTCTGTTCATTTTCCAGGAGGCAAGAATAGAATTTTTAAGTACCATTAAAACCAGTATGTTCCTGCCTCCGTGCAATGTGGAGTTCAAATGGTCATTCTGAGAAATTCGAACTCTATAAATTACTTTTCATTAACTTATTATAAGTTTTGCGCAGAAATAATATATGCAACCATAGCTGCTGTTAGCGTTGTTTCCCGCTTTAAAAACTGTTAAATCTTTGAATTTACAGTTCTTCACTTCGACTTCTCCCTAAAATAATTTGGAAACTTGGGCAGCTAATCTAGTCATCCATACCTTGGCAGAAAAATACATTTTCAGAAAATAAACTTGAGAAAAACTGGAAGGCTAAGTTTGTAGCCTTACCTTTATTCATTCTTTTTTGAAAGCTCATTAAGCTTCAGGAAAAGATTCTGCTATATTAAGTAGTTCTGCCTTATCGAGAGAGGAGATGATAGTGACTTCAAGCTCTTCATCTTGCCAGGTCAGAGCTTTTATATTTCCACCAAATATTGGAGAGATCATACCTTTCATGTTATTGACCAGAATATTTTCTCCTTCACTTCCAAAATTCTGAGTTTCAGGTAAACCTTTTTCAGAAATGCCTTCGATGATACGTATTTCATTATCTCCTTTTGTATATACGAGAGTGATTTTTTCGTAATGCTGCCCTGCAAAAACGCTGAAACCACTATGTACAAAAGTTAGATAAGGTGTATCCATACTGGAAGAGACCATTGAATAATTAAATTCGTATCCTTCCGGGAGATATTCAGGAGTGAGTATTTTAAAATCAATAAGCTCTTTTGCCTCTTCAAGTGTCATTTTTTGAGGTTCACTTTTGAAGTCTTCAAGTCCAAGTACTTTTACCTGGGCGCCATCTGGAACTTTAAATTCAAATTCAGAGTCTGGAATTCCAGTGTTCAATTTCACATCCCGGATTTCTATCTCAATATAAGGATTTCCTTCATTGTCATATAGTTCACACCTGATGAGCATCCAGTTTTCTCCGTCAACCCAGATTTTTGATTTCCATTGGAGCGATTCGTTTTTCTCGGAAGGGGTAAGCTCAAGTACATATACGTTTTTCCCATCGATGTTCTCGGCCCTGAGGAGGGAAGGTAGCTTCCCATTAAGAATAATCCCATTTACAAATTCAGCGTAAACATTAGGTTCGAAGAGTTTCAAATCATTAAAATCATCAGAAATCTCCGTTTTGAAAACAGTCTTGGATTCAGAATTATAGATCCATTGGAAATCTCCATCAGATGCCATAATTACTTTCGTATCTTTATTCGGGTTTAAAATACTCGTTTTCATTAGATCGGGTTTTTTCCATATAATTTCATGCACTTCTGGGTTCTGCCACCTTGAAGTTGAACTTACATACATAGTAAAAGAATAGTCTTCGAGACTGTCTATTTCCATCTGCATGTTAGACACAATTTCTTCAGCACTGGGTTGAGTGTTAGATGAAACTTCTTCGGCACTGGACTCTTCTGCGCAACCTGAAATAAAAATTGAGAGGATTATCAGGAACAAGGTGGGCAGTAAATGTCTTTTGAAACTAATCTTCATTTATTTACCCCAATTTAGAGACATTTTGTATTAATTATATCTTCTAGGACATCCCACACAGCTTATTTTTAAATAATAGGTATAAATTTAGATTTACACCCATCCAGGTTTTGAATCTAACCTTTTAACCTGAAATTGATATATTATAGCTTAGATAATCCCAAATACCAATCTGAAGGAGTGTAAATTCACAATAGATTCTCAACGCTGCCTTTTCAACACATCAACTTTCAAAAATTGAGTTTAAATAAAACAATTGCAGGAGCCCTCTCTAATTGCGATTAAAGTCTTTACAGGCAGGTATGCGTAACATTTTGCTTCCAATTTCACGTTTGTCCTGTAATTCCCATTGCCTGGTACATCGATCGTCTCTGCCCCAGAAGCTGTACATGAGTTTGGAACCTGGTGAACAATTGCAGGCAAATTAATTGGTTCACTTATCCAAATTGTTATTTTCATCTCACAAGGGGCAGGAAATGGAAATTCTTTAGAAGTTGTTTGACAGCCACTTACAAACCATGATACATTTATGTATCGACTTCCATTAGAACGTTGGTATAATTTGGAAGTAAACTTTATATATATGTCTCCAGTACCATCTAGATATTCTCTAGTGCAACTATTTATAAGTGTATCTGATAAAACAACTTCTGGCTCTAAGAGTTCACTTTTTTGCTTTTCACACATATTATGCACTTCTTTTCTTTACTCCAGAGACAGGATCAAGCAAGCCTGAAATATCCGCAAAGCTAACACTAATCATGCCTCCAGGCAATGCGGAGTTCGAATAAACCTTCCAGATAGAATTTGAGCTCTACCAAACATTATTTCTAATGTTCATATTTTTCTAGGAACTTACTCTTATAATTAATTTGTGACCAAATCATCCAACTGAAAGTATAAATTAAATCTAAATTTAATTTTTTTTTAAGATTTATAGAGTTATTTGCTAGATAATTGGACAATTTTACCATAAAATTTAAGTAAGCTCTTTTGATAGGTGTTAACAGGGGAGTTGAAAATGTCAAGAAAGATGTTATTTATTATATTGGTAATCCTGCTTTTTTATCTGCCACTAAAGCGACAGCAGCTGAAAATTTAGACGAAAGAGAACCATCAAGCAACTATATTGTAACACCTTCACATGATACTGAAATTGGTATCGTTGACACAGGTATAGGTATTATGACAGTTTATGATTCCGTCAGTCAGGGAGAGACAAACTTGCATGGAAAAAATATAGGTAGTGGTCTTACCCTTCTGTTTATTGATCTTAATTGGGGAGATTCGACAGATTCTCTTCGGCTTAATATATACTCCTAGTGGATCAGTGCTAGGTCCTTACTATGATAATGCTGATGGAGCAGTTAACGGAAGAATTCGCCTGAATATTCAAAACTCAAATGGAATTGAAACGGGAACCTGGAAGTATGAAGTATATGGATACAGGGTGACTGGAACAGAAGATTACACAATCTGATTTACAAACAAGCTAATCAAATTATGGCTAACTATGTGGAAGAAGAGTTTACTTTTTATTCTTTTCCTGAGTACCC
Organism: Methanobacteriota archaeon; assembly: GCA_023399215.1. GTDB lineage: Archaea > Halobacteriota > Methanosarcinia > Methanosarcinales > Methanosarcinaceae > Methanosarcina. Next base: position 120,543 of record JAEWQJ010000038.1, on the reverse strand, counting down.
TAGGTATAACCAGTGCAGACACCGGAGGATATACCGTTGGTCCCTGCCCACCTGAAGAGGAGCTCAAAAAATTGGGTGATACCGTTGACATGAGCGGGGCGGACAGGACTCTTACCTTCTGGGAATTTCCATTGTCATTCAAGATAGCTTATATATTGGGATATCTGGCCGCTTTCTTTTCCTTATTCAAGCTAGCTCCCATAATTCTTGGTCAGATAAGGAGCCTAAGTAAAAATGTCAACAAAAAGAGAATTATTAATTATGTGCTGAATGAGCCTGGGTGTACTCCATCCGAAATTTCAAGAAACCTGAAAATTAGCCTGGGATCTATAAGATATCAGATCAAAACACTCAAAGCTGAAGATAAATTGATCTTAACGAGGGAAGGAAAGTTAATAAGAGTCTTTCAAAATTCCAATGTTTTCACAAGTAATGATAAAACAATAATCTCACATCTTAAAGGTAGTACAAGAAAACAGATACTACTTAATATTCTGGAAAATCCTGAGATTACGAATCAGGAAATCTCAGAAAAGCTGAATTTAGACAAAAGCACTACTCACTGGCATATAAAAAAATTAAGGGAAGATGGTATTATTTCCTCCGAAGTAGAAGGCAAGTTTACAAAATATTTTGTAAACCCGGATGTGGAGTCGGAGTTGCTGAAATGGCTCAAAATATGAGCCTAGAACAGCTATTTATCTCAATGTCAGTTTCCTATGAATTGATTAAACATTAGCTTTATACAAGACTTAATTATTCAAACGACAGAATATCAACCAGCTACTAATATACTATTAAAAAATTGAGATCATAAAGTATTACAACTTGAATTCAGGTTTTTTAGGCACATAAATTTCTATTGATGCCAAAATATACGCTTAACCTTAAATACACAAAACCGAGGCTTTAATTTTTAAAACCATGTTCGTTTGTTAAAGGTTTATTCCAGTAGTATTAAAATGTGTCTTCTATATATCAGAATAGAAGCATTAGTTTATAACATTTTTCGGATAGGCTCTTATTAGGTACTGCCGGAAAATACTACAGTCAATACCTTCTCATTCATTTTAAGCTCGTTTTCTATTTTTCTTTCATCGCTCTCCCAAATCCAATTCTTAGCTCCATCCCCAAGAGTAATACAACATAGGACGGAGTTTTTCACTTGAAGATTATCTTTCTCCAGTATTGCAAGGAAATTTTCATCCTGAATAGCTTGTTCAGTTACCGTAATTATATAACTATTTCCTTTTTTGATATCATGGTTAAAATATATATGATCAGTCCAATTTTCATCTTTTCTCAATTCATCTCTTACGCCCATTCTTTTATCTGCGTCTACCTTTAGGTAGTACCTTTCTGGCTGAAGGTCAGAATTATATTCTATGGTGTTCATAGTCATGTTGTATTTTTCAAGAATGGCTTTAACTTCAGGCTCGGTGGTTCCATCTTCAAATTCAATTAATAAATGATATACCTTCGTATCTGGAGATGCGGTCAGCACCTTTTCATTTCTTTCAAGCTCATTTGCAATTTGGAATGCATCTTTCTCTGGAATACCACCATTCTTAGATTCATCTTCTAAACCAATATAACAATATACGGATTTTTTCATTGGAAGATTGTTTTTTTCCAGTATTGCGAGGAAATTTTTATCCTGAATAGCTTGTTCCGTTACCGTTAATATATAATTACTTCCTTTTCTTACAGGGCCAGTCAAGTTTATATCATCTACCAATTCCTCTATATTTATTGTTTTATCTCTATCTAATATCATGTAGTACCTACTTGGCATAATATCAGAATTGTAATCTATGGTGTTTATAGTCATGTTGCAGTTTTCAAGAATGGCTTTAACTTCAGGCTCAGTAGTCCCCTCTTCAAATTCAATAAAAAAGCCAGCTACTTGTTTTTCTTGAACTGACATTTTCGTATCAACTGGTGCCTTTGTGTCAACTGGTGCACTTGTAAACAACCCCCCGAGTATTATAAGAGCTAGAACACTGCTAAAAACAGCAATTACTTTACTGATTTTACTCAAATTACCACCTTCTAAAAAAACGAGGAGTTTTTAACTCCTCACATATACACGGTAATCTTCTGAACCAAACGTTTCCATATAAGAATAACCATAATCCTCAGGTAATGGATCGTCGATTGCCAATAAATATTCCGGGTAATTACTTAAGTATCCACTACAAACTCTAGAGTGACTATCTCTTATACTTACGAAGGGTCTATTATTATTAATTTCAGAAACCGCTTGACTAAACGTAAAGACTGTAACATATGCTGAATTAGGTTTATTTAATCCATTGGATGGTTTATAGTAATTTAACTGATTATTATTAATGACATTCCCGCCAGTAGTATAACCTGGGCCCATCTTTTGATATATATAATCTTGAGTATGAAATACATCATAATAATCAGCAATCATTTGGCCACATGCTGGAGCACAGTAATGATCATTTTCTTGCCCATATAAAGTAGTATCGAGATAATAACTTGTACTTCTTCCCACTATTGTTGTGTCGTCACTAAGTTTTTTGATATCTTCTTCAGTGACTGGCATATTAATATTAATTCCCTTAATAGTTGCTGCATGTTCTATAGATTTAGTAAGCTCATCACTTTTTTGCCACTTTTTCAAATTCTCGTCTATTTCATTCTTCGACTTTTCTTGTTCTCATGCCTTTACCTCGTGTATTTTTACCCAGGAGGCAGGATCAAGCAAGCCTTAAATATTCTTAAGCTATCATTTCCTTGCCTCAGGGCATGTGAAGTTCAAATATGCTCTGGAAGGTTTGTTTGAACTTCACATTCAAAAATTTCTCTTAATTTTCTCCTATACATTTGTTACGTCGATGAATATTTCATCAGCCTGATTAACATTCATTAAGTCGCACCTCTTTCTCATCGAAAATGACGAGATTTCAGAGCTTTAATCGACGTTTGAAATTCGATCTACTTTTAGCAAATAATCTGCATATTCTTCCCCTTCACTTTGTTATAAAATTAATAAAAAGGTAGCAACAAACATGCCTCAACAAAAGAAAAGGATATATTATGTCAAAACAATTTAATAAGAAAGTAGGGAAAAAATCTGTAGATGTGGCGACAGGAAATGAACAGCTTCGAAATTTATAAAGAGATGAGCGATGGCATTCAGGCAATATACAGGTCAAGACTTCTAACAGAGATACTTCTGTCATTAAATGAAGGCAGCAGAAAGCTTTCTCAGCTGCGTGAAATTACCGGAAGCACTTCTCAGGTTATAATTCCAAAGCTCAGGAAACTCGAAGCAGATCGTCTAATAGAAATGAAAGGACGTGAGTATTTCCTGACGCCAGCAGGAAAAGTTGTAGCTTTAGAAGTAGCTGACTCTTTTATAACATTTTGGACAATTAATAAATTTAAGCATTTCTGGTTGAGACATTACCTTGAAGGAATTCCCGGTCCTCTGTTAAAAGAAATCGGATGTCTTTACGAGTCTGAAGTCCTCAAAGATAAAGGTATGAAGATCCTTAATGTCTATAACAACCAGTTAAAAATAATTAAAGAAGCAGATCATATATATGGCATATCGTCCGTAGTGACCAGCGGATATGCTGATTCAATCTTTGAAAGAGTGAAAGAAGGAATCCCTGTTGAGCTTATAATTTCTCTTCATGTTGCAGAAGAATTGAATCAATCACCTTACTTGGAAAAAGTAGAAGCACTGAAAGATTATGAAAACTTCAAATTAATTGTCATGGATCAAGATATCAAAGTGGGGCTCATTGTTACGGATAAACACCTTTCTCTGAGCCTGTACAAAAACGGAAACGTTGAATACGACATCAGTACAGGATTATTCAGTTCTGACTCGAAGGCCATTGAATGGGGAGAGAGGTTTTTTTGGTATTGTAAAGGCAGGCAGAGTTCATAAAAATGAAATTTGATTTTGCAGTTATCGATCAAATCAGGAAAAATGGACATATCAGCCTTGTTTAGCCAGTTCCCGAGGTAATTGTCCAACGAACTGTTGGACTATTGCCTCTTCGGGATAAGCTTCCGCAAGCGCCGTCAGGCAAGCTGGTGGGTGGCACTTTCTAACCTATGGATTGAAAAATGCTTCCAGGTTAAGGAAAGTATTTTTCGGAAAGAAAAAATGCCGTTTTCAGGCATCTGGAAATATAATCACCTGTTAGTAAGAAACCTTCTAGATGCTTGATTCCCTGGATGTTTGATTCGCAATTAAAATACTTGAATCAATCCCGGATTATCTCCTGTAATACACTCTCCGCCTTTAGCAGTTACTATGAAAGTATTTTCAATTCCTACCATTCCAATGTTTTCTATTCCTTTTTTAGGTTCGAGAGCAAATACCATTCCTTCCTGAAGGGGTTCATCAAAGCCTTCTGCAATTACAGGCAGCTCATCGATTAGCAGTCCGACTCCGTGTCCGAGGAATCTTACTTTACGGTTGCCAAAACCCATAAAATTCTGTAGAAACTCCGACTCTAGATTGTTCATTATGGTATTGTAGATTTCCGAGGGAATAGCACCTGGTTCTAACATTGAAGCAGCTTCGTTCTGTATCTCCACACATTTATTATGGGCATCTATGGCATATTGTGGAAGCGAAGAACCAAACATGTATGTGGTCGTTTTATCCGTGTTATAACCTTCAATCCCACATCCAATATCAATGAATACCAGATCTCCTTTTTTCAGCTTTCTCTCATGGCTTCCTATCAGGGGAACCGCAGGACTCATTCCGCACATTCCACCAGGTCCGTTAAAGTAAGAAGGATAAATCGAGCTTTCACCAAAACAGACATTTCCCAGGACCATCTCGGTATCGAACATCCCAAAACGACATAATCCGTGATGGCCTTCTTCAACCATGACTGAATATAGTTCGGTTGACAGGTCTACTTCACTCATTCCTTCCTGCAACATTTCAGGTACAAGATCTTCCAGCACATGCTGATGAATCCTGCCAGCTTTTCTTGTTAGCGAGAGTTCATATTCGCTTTTTACTGCTCTTACAGCGCAAATTTGAGAGTCAGCAGATTTGACATTCTTAAAAGGGAAGTGTTTTTGAAATCTCTGGTACAAAGCCAGAGGAACAACTTCTGTTTCAAGGTATACCGTGTTCGGAAGCCCACTTATACTCTTTGCAGCATCACGAAAACTGTTCATAGGTTTTATATCTGGAAATAAAGATTCATCCAGGGCTCTTTCGTAGCTGCGGCGTACCCAAAAAGTTGCTTCTCCGTGATTCGGGATAATCAGCATTCCATCCTGCATCGTACCCGTAAAATAATAAAGATTGATTTTGCTGAAGATAACAGCTATCTCCCATTGGGGATTTGAGATATCCATCCGTTTTCTAAAATTTCTCATCCGGTTTTTCAATTCGGTTAAAGGTACTTTTTTAATCATGTAGATTCCTTTACTAATTATCTGTTATCAATTAAGAGATATCAATTACAGTAGTGAATATGGTAAGAATTTATGAGCAAATATAGATAGTAAATATATGTAATAATTTTTGTTTTTCATAACAAAACTATATTTCTCTCAGTGATTTTTTTAAAAATATATCTCTTGCAGTGATTTCTTAAAAGATAAAAAATAACTTTAAGGCTCGTTAATTTTTGGGCTTGTTCCTTTTTGGGTTAGTAAGATTTCTATTCATTTCTTAAAGTAAAAACATAATTGGAAATGATACAAATCTCACAGTAAAAACATAATTGGACAGGACACAAATTAAGAAGAAATTAGACAGAAAAACAAAATGGGTTTTTTAAAAGAGGCTACCATGTTAGGAAAATTTGAAGATCTTATTAAAAAGGCTTCGGAGTTAAGGCTCAAGGCTTACCTTGTGGATGCAGAAGACATTCCGGTTGAAAATAGGATTGCTCTGAAATGCGCTTACGGTTGCGGAGGTTATGGAAAGAGACTGAGCTGTCCACCTAATGTTATATCGGTTGATGAATTCAGAAAAATAATCGGAGAATACAACAGTGCGCTTCTACTTATCGATGAACGCGATACTTCACAGGTGTCGGATATCCTTGAGGCCTGGGGAAAAATTCGTAAGGACTCCTTCCATAAAATGTTAGAGCTTGAACATGAAGCTTTCAGAGAAGGCTTTACTTTTGCGCATCTCCTTAGACCTGGCTCATGCAACGAATGCGAAATCTGTAATCTTGAAAAATGCATAAAGCCGGAATTGAGGCGTTTTGCACCTGAGGCTGTAGGAATAAACCTCCAGAAGGCAATGGAAAAGGCAGGACTTGTACTTGATTTCTGCAAACCTGAGAAAACTATATGTGTTGGAGTTTTACTGCTTGAATGAAAATTCAAGCAAAATATAAGCGATGTATATTCCTAAATCTTTTTAATGTCTGTTCAAAGTGTGTTTATAGTGTTGAATAATTAAAAGAATGCTAAATGAGAAAAGCGAAATTAATAAAAGAGTTTAGTTTTATAGTCCTAGATAAATATTCAGATTAATGAAAGTAATTATAGAAATTTGGAGTCGCTATACATAATATTCTAATTTAATTAGCGATCTTAATTTAATTAATAAAGGTAGAAGGTGCATTACTTTCTGACATATTTTATGGAATATATAGCAAACTGGAGGTTTTTTCAAATTGAGTTCTGAAAAATTAAAAATAGCGGTCTTAGGAGGAACTGGCAATATAGGGGAAGGTATGGTTCTCAGACTAGCCCTTCAAAACCTTATGGCTGAAGGCGTAAAGAACGAGATAATTATAGGGTCAAGATCCAAGGACTCTGCCGATGAAGCTGTAAAAAAAGATTTAGCCGAACTTGAGAATTGCGGGTTTGATACCTCAGAAATAACTATTACAGGAAACAATAACCTTGAAGCTGCGAAGGCAGCCGAAATAATAATAGTTACTCTTCGTTTTGACAATGTTATACCTTTGCTGCATGAGATTCGTGAAGCTATTGAAAACAAGATTCTCATTACTCCTGTAGTTCCTATGGTAAAGGAAGGAGACTTGCTTGTATACAAACCTCCAGTAGAAGGTTCAGCTGCTCTCGCAATTCAGAAAAATGTTCCAGCTTCAACAAAAGTTGTTGCAGCTTTCCACAATATTTCAGCAGGAAAATTAAAGGACATTGCTAAGTGCAAGGCTGTATACCATGCATTAGTGTGCGGTGATGATGAAGAAGCAAAGAAGCTGGTCATTAAGCTTACAGAGCATATGGGATGCCTGAAGCCTCTGGATGGAGGCCCTCTTAAACAGGCAAATACTATGGAATCACTTACACCATTACTGATCAACCTTGGAAGACTCAATGGACTTAAAGATCTTGGAATAAACTTTTCATGATAAAGCCTTCTAAAATCACTAGATGTGCAGGAAAAGACTAGAAACGGAAAGATTTTGAGTCTGGAAAAACGAATATCTTTTAGGAAACTTATTTTTATATAATACTAAATATAATATACCTATAGGCACAGGTTTTAAGGAATAAATAAAACAAAAAGAACCTATGCCTGAAGGTATAAAAACAAACTCATTAACAGATTCTAGTGTCTTGGCAATTTAATTGTTGAGCATAATCCTGGTAACTTCTCATCAGAATACAACAATTTTGATCTCATTAGATTAACTAAATTTTCATGACACTAGTAAAAATTAATTCATTAATGAATGATCAGCAAAAACGAACTCATTAATGGATGATCGATAAACAGAGATTCGAAAATTCGTGGTTGTTAACCTTGAGCCAAATTCTTCACTCCTGTTATTGAGTTCGAACAAATTTAGTTTATGTTAAATATTATGAGATTAATAATTAACATGAGAAAAATCTGTAAGAAAAGGACTTATCAGTGAAAAATTTGGAAAAGGACTTATTACAAAGAGTTTGTCAGGAAAAACCTGTTTATCTTAAAGCTCTAAAAATCAATTTCAGTTGCGGAATTTTCTCTTTATCTAATTATTTTGCTTACTTTTCTTTTCTAAAAAATATGAACCGACTAAATCAGACAGTGAACCTGTATGAGTGAAGAATTGCCAAAAGTGTTAAAGGATGCAGGTCTTGACTTACTTTCCTGCATGCAGTGTGGCATATGCACAGGGAGTTGTCCTTCTGGACGGCATACCGGGCTCAATACACGAAGAATTCTTCGGGATGCACGCAAGAATAGAGTATCAGTCCTCTCCGATGACGCCCTCTGGCTCTGTACTACCTGTTATACCTGCCAGGAGCGCTGCCCGCGCGAGATACCAATTACTGATGCCATACTTGAGCTCAGAAGACTTGCAGTAAAAGAAGGTTTCATGCTTCCAGAGCACAGGAAGGTCTCGGAAATGGTCATGGAATTCGGGCATTCAGTCCCTCTGGATGAAGAAACAAAGAAAAAGAGGGAAGAACTGGGTCTCGATCCAATACCTGAGACCGTCCAGAAGTATCCTGAAGCCCTTCAAGAGGTAAGGACTCTTCTCAAAGTATGCAAATTTGACGAGCTAACGGCTGAAAAATAAGGAGGCAGAATATGGAAAAACTATCGCTATTTCTTGGATGCATCGTACCCAACCGTTACCCTGGAATTGAAAAAGCAACTAAGCTCTGCCTGCAAAAGCTTGATATAGACGTATCCGATCTGCCAGGAGCTTCCTGCTGTCCTGCTCCAGGAGTCTTCAAGTCCTTTGATAAAGCAACCTGGCTTGCCCTTGCCAGCCGGAATATAATTCTTTCTGAAAAGATGGGTAGAGATGTACTTACTGTCTGCAATGGTTGCTACGGCTCTCTGGCAGATGCTAATCTGGAACTGAAAAAAGATCCTGAATTAAGGGCGTGCACGAATAATTGCCTTAAAGAAATCGGCATGGAGTTCAGAGGCACTGCCGAGGTTAGGCACATAATCGAATATCTATATAAAGAGTTTGGGCCTGAGAAACTCAAGGAGTATATCACAACTCCACTTGACCTCAAAGTGGCACTGCACTACGGATGTCATCTTATCAAGCCTTCAAGGGATAGAAATCTAGGAGAAACGGAGGCTCCGGTTTTCTTTGATGAACTCGTTGAAACCACAGGTGCAAAAAGCATAGACTATATCGACAAGATGATGTGCTGTGGAGCCGGAGGGGGGGTACGCTCAGGGCATGCTACCGAATCCCTTGAGATGCTTGAGCACAAGCTCGCCTGTATTCGGCAAGCAGGAGTTGACTGTATTGTTAATGCATGTCCTTTCTGCCACCTGCAATTTGATAGGGGACAGCTCGCAGTCAATGAAAAATTCGGAACGGATTACTCGATCCCTGTCCTTCACTATTCTCAGCTACTGGGCCTTGCTCTTGGTTTTTCTCCATCTGATTTGGGAATAGAACAGAACGCGGTTCAGAATGTCGAGTTTCTTGCAAAAATCTATGAGATCAGTGCAGGTTTAAAATAAAAGTATGGAATCACTATTCAAGAAAAAAGTCCAACTAAAAGGTGAAGGCAGAAAATAGGAAAGAGAACGTTTTCATTTTTTATGCAGAAATTAACGATTTTGTCATTTACAGTTTTATCTTCCATGACTTTGTTTTTCATGATTTTTCTTTCATAGTTTTTTCTTTTCATAATTTTTTTCTTTCATATTTCTTCTTTCGTGATTTTATCCTTCTTCTTGCATGTACCAGAGACACTTCTGTCTCCATTTGCAGGTCCCGCAGACTTCATTAATGTCAGATGCATTAGCCAGTTGTGAATTGACTAAACTGAAGGCTTTATCTACTTCCATAATTGTTCCTTCTTTTATCTTTAATTTCTCCATAACAACAAGATCCATACTCCTTATCCTGCCAGAGATAATTGAGTCCTGCGTGCATTCCCTTTTGCTTGGACAGGACGCACAGATTACATCACATTCGGATACTAGCTCCAGAGGTCTTGAAGGAAAAGCCTTAATCTCTGAAATTACGGCCTTCAAATTTGCCACAAAAGTCGGGCTGTACCCATAGCCCTGAAAACCCTGGATGCAGCAAAGGTGATGAGCTCTGATCTTCAGGCATTTAGAACCGGCTTTAAAGCCCGGTCCAGAGGTGTTCGATTTTTTGAGCATATTTTTCTCCAGGGTGTCAACTCACAGAACCAAAGAACTAATTCTAAAAATTAACTTTAACAATTCATTTTATAATATCGATTTTTGAATCAGCTAAATGGGGTAACTCTTCAATAGGTAGCGTTATCGCAGGAGCCTCAGAGTATTTTGCAAAGAGGATGTCATAGCCTGTTTTAAGCCCCAACATGATATTAAGATTCGTAAGATCATCGTTTAGTAGCAGCGCCTGACCAATAGGATTACAGACAGCTTCAAACTCAAGGTCCTCGGATTTTTTAATACCTAGGCTGACTTTTTCGAAGCTACATACTTTACAGCAAACTGAAAACACCTCAAAATATCTTGAAAGAATCTCATAAACCAGCCTTGCTTCTCGCTCATACTCAATACAGAAAGCGATTCCTATTTTTGTATACCCAAGACTTTTTGCATAAATAGCTATCTCTTCAAGTTTCGTCCTTTTCACGCCATTAGATTCGAGCCAGGCAGAAATCTGAATTGATTTCAGATTATCGCCTGTATACTCAAGCCCATATTTAATAACAGAACAATTTTTGCCTTTCACGCATTCCTTAATCCGGCATAACGCGCACTGCACATTTTTTTCTCCCAGGGTTTTTAACATGGATAGGGAATTATAGTCACAGATAAGCTGTGAAGGTATAAATATTTCTACGAGGGATATCGAAATATATAGATAGAATTCTAGATAAAAAGAGGAAAACCGGAAAAATAAAAGTAAACTTATAAAATAAGACTCTCTGTTTAATGATAAAGTTCATACTCTCATATAATCTTCACAGACATTTTCTGTTGTTTCCTCTTTGAGGAGGTCTGTGTCTTGACAGCACGCCTTTTAAAAAAGACTTGAGTAAAAAAATCTTTGAGGAGATCTGCGCCAAAGGAAGCTAAGTTTATATTACTGTGCCTTTGCGCCTACAAACCCCCTGAATCCAGGACTTAAACACATATAAAGCGCTTTATCGCTTCATTTTTAAGTATGGATACTTTTATACGAACTTCTTCTAACCCTGTAACAGACAACTGCAATTTCCCTCCTTTATTCATAAATATATATATTTTTCTATTAGGAAAGAGAAATTATTATATATTTATTCCGCAATGTGCATAAGTAACCTATGAAAAAATGCAGAGGAAGACCAAAGTGTCCGAGGCGTGTTGAGCAAACGCCCGACATCACATATTTCAAGCCTAGAGGAGTCCCGCTGGCGGACCTTGAGGTTGTATCCATTACAGTAGAAGAGCTTGAGGCACTGAGACTTGTAGACGTTGAAGGTCTGAAGCAGGAAGATGCAGCCATCAGAGTAGGAATATCAAGGAGAGCTTTCTGGGAAGATCTAAAAGCCGCGAGAATGAAAATCGCTCTTGCACTTAGCACAGGAAAAGCAATAGAAATAAAGGGCGGTAACTATATCAGCGCTGAGAGCGCTGACATTAGTGAAGATGCTAACTCGTAAAAGAGAAATCTGAAAACCGGGATAAAATACGTAAATTTTACACAGGCGATAAAAATGACAGATAAGGTTCAACCACTTGAGAGCTTATCGAAAAAGCCAGAAGAGCCAAAAATAGTAGTCAATCTCAGGCGCATTAAACGCAAGATCATGGTAATGAGCGGAAAAGGAGGAGTAGGGAAAAGTACAGTTGCAGCAAATCTGGCTGCTGGGTTGGCCCTGCGGGGATATAAAGTTGGGCTTCTGGACTGTGACATTCACGGCCCGACAATTCCTACGATTTTCGGTTTAGAGTCTCAAAGGCCCGATGTTAATGAAGAGGGCATTCTTCCGGTCTCAGTACTTCCCAACCTTTCTATGATGTCTATCGGTTTTCTGCTCGGAGACAAAGATTCTCCTATAATCTGGAGAGGACCTGCCAAAATGGGGGCAATCAAACAGTTCCTGGAAGACGTTAGCTGGGGAGTACTCGATTTCCTGATTATAGACTTGCCGCCTGGCACCGGAGACGAACCCCTGAGTGTAGCTCAGCTCATTCCCAATTGCGACGGCTCAGTGCTTGTTACAACTCCCCAGGATGTAGCCCTTATCAGTGTTCGAAAGTCAATAATCTTCTCTGAAAAACTTAACGTGCCTATCATAGGGCTTGTCGACAATATGCATGGGCTTATTTGCCCCCACTGCGGCAAGCCAATAGAAGTATTCGGAACGGGTGGTGTGGAAAAAGCTTCAAAAGACTTCGATATTCCGATTCTTGCCAGACTCCCTATTGAGCCAAAGGTTGCAGAAATGGAAGATAAAGGCACTATTGTCCAGGGCCTGCTTGACCACAGTACGGAATGGCAGAAGAACTTCGAAGCTGTTATAACCGCAGTAGAAAAAACTCTGGGAGAGGAGTAAGGCGAAATAATAAGAGGAAAGATTAACACGTTTACCTGGTTACATAACTTTTCTCGATTGGTTAGCTTCTCAATCGGCTAACCTCTCTTTAATAAGCTAAACAGCAGTCTGGCGTTTGGAGGAAACCTCCTCCCTTCAGTCAGCTAACTTTTCTTCAATCGGCTGACCCGGTAATTATAATTAGTCCTTTAAGGTCTCTTCTTCCTTTCCTATATTTTTTATATTACTCATCATATCTATTTTTAAAGTTCGGCCTTTAAGGTTTTTTATATATTTTCAACAGACCAAAAGTCTCTTAAACTAGGTATATATTTTCTCTTCTTAGAGTTAATTATTTGAGGTTTATTGATAATTCTACTTCAGAACTCTAATTTCACAACCAGTCGAAAATAAAGGCTGTCTTAAAATAAAGGTTATTTTTGAAAAGAGACAATTATTACTATATGACATAATTGCTAAATAATATAAAATAAAAAATTAACGTTGAGAACATGAAGAAATTATTCATATTACTGATCACGCTTGCAGTTGTAATCTTTACTGCGGGCTGTACCGATGAAAGCAAGGAAAATTCCACAGATACCCAGGCAGTTCAGGAGAATAACGGCGTTGTCGAAGCAAACGAATCTGAACAGAACACAACTTCTCAGGATATCCAGGAAGAAAACGGCATTGTCAAAACAAACGAATCTGGACAGAACACAACTTCTCAGGAAGCCCAGGAAGAAAGCAGTGTTCTTGAAGTGACCTCCCTTGAACAGATAAATACATCCCTCGAGCAGGGGCCGGTTCTTGTGAAGATAGGGTCTAAACACTGCGGGCCGTGCCAGGCTATGAAGCCCATGCTTAAGGAACTGGCAACAGAATACAGCGGGAAAGCTACTATTGCTTCTATAGATATAACCGAGAGTGCTGACCTTGAAGCTTATTTTGATATCGGATACGTTCCTGATACTTCTTTGATCGTGGGTATTGAAGACGGGGACTATGTTTACATGCAAGAAGATGGAACAGTCACTAAGGATAGGTTCAAGGCTAGAATTCAAGGACAGATGGAAAAAGAGGTATATGAGAATCGTATAAACCTTGCCCTCCTCCAAGAGGGGAAAAGCGCATCATAATAAATAAACTTAATAAATAGAACTAATTTCTAAACTCATTAAATTAGAAGTTCAAATTTATGGTAAAGCCCGGAATTCCGGAAAAAACACTATAGTAAATAAACTACAAAAAGAAATTGTAACCATGTATTATGAAGTTATTTCCCCTGTGGCTGCATTTGGAGCAGGAATTATCAGTGTCCTGTCCCCTTGCATCCTTCCTCTTCTGCCTGCTGTCCTGGCAACATCCGCAGGAAAAAACAGATTGAGACCCCTTGCAATAGTGTTTGGAGTCTCAATATCTTTCACCATAATGGGAGTGGCAACCTCTGCCTTTGGGGCAGTATTCAACGCATATACCGAGCAACTAAAGATTCTGGCAGAGGTCTTGATTCTCATAATGGGTTTCGCACTACTCTTTGACATAAGCCTGTTCAATGCATTTTCAAAGTTCCCTCTTCTGGGCAAAATGGGTGACGAAGGGCCTGTTTCAGGTTTTTTGCTTGGCCTTTCCCTCGGTGTTCTCTGGATCCCTTGCGTCGGACCAATTCTAGGCTCGATCCTGACTATGGTAGCTTTAAACGGGAATACTATTACGGGAGCCCTTACCCTTTCAGTTTATTCTCTTGGATTTGCGATACCAATGCTCTTGCTCGCGTACTCAGCCCATTTTTCCTCTTCAAAAATCCGGCTTATTTCAAAGTGGGATGTAGTCTTCAAAAAAGGAGCGGGAACAGTACTGGTACTCTTTGGGCTTTATATGATCTATCAGAACCATTATCAATGGTTTGTTTAAATAAGTCTAGATACAGAATATTAGAAATACCAGGGATAGACACCAGAAAGCGCTGGTCTATGCTCCTAAAAGCGCAGAGTTTAAACAGGACTAAGAGAGTAGTAAACCTAACTTAAAAAAATCAGTAAGTCAAATTCCAATTTTTTGGGAAGGAAAATAAGAAGGATTTATCAGGCCCTGAGGTTCAGTCTATTGAATAGAAATACTGTACAGCAGGCTATTTTCTTTATCCTCTGGACTTCTGAAATCCTTCCAAAATTGTTATAATACGCTTATTTCTCCATACTGATATAGGCAGACTTGAAGTTAGACATACCTGCGCCGGTACTTATCTTAAGATCCAGGCCGTTCATATTGCCTGTGGCCGAAGCTCCCCTGCATTTTGAATTTTCGCTGCTCCTCCACACATAGTCGCCAGTTCTTGATTTTGAGTTAGAGGACCCAGTTGAACTTTCTCCTGTACCAGTCCAGTCAGCTCCGATGGTTACAGTATCCATTTCACCTGTATTCCAGTCAGAGACCTCAAGCTCAATCTCAGACAGGCTTGCAGAGTTGAGTTTTTTATTTATGCTGAAAACATCGTCTTCTGTAAACATGTATCCCGACTTTTCGGACCAATAATCTGGCCCAGAGGTATAGATATCCAGCCAAATATCAGTTCCGTCATCAGTCTCAGTTACGGATAGATACGTATAGGTAGTTACATCACCGTTTGTCTCATACCAATTTGCATATGCAGATGAGCCACTTTGCCTTTCTATTGTTTTAGATTCCAGTGCCTGTGCGCTCATAGCTGTTGAAATCAAGACTATAAGTGTAAAACACATTATGTACAGTTTTCTCATTACATACCTCCTTGAAACAATAATTCGGGCTGATCCCAAAACTCAAAATTGGTTCTCTATATCTTATCCTGTAAGTCACTAATTGAGCTTCTTGGTTTTGGATTCTGATCAATAATTTAATGCCCGATTAAATCCCAAACATTATAACTTTGAAACACACATATAAATTTTATCACCAATGTATCTAACAATTGACACTTTACTCAATTTTCTAAAAACTAGTGACTGAAATTAAATAGCGTGCCAATATTTGGCAGTCAGGTTTTAGGATAAGCTCATAAACAAAAGAAATTCATGCGTCTTCGGTTAAGTGTGGAATCGTGACAAATTGCAATTTCCTCATCACTTATCAAATATTTTTATAAATTATGAGCTGGAACAAGTATCGATTTCATGTAAATAAGCCAAAATTTAAGTCCGGCTTCTAATGCAAAATCGATAGCTTTCAGGCAAGAAATTCCTTAACCGATGACCAATGAAAAGAAATTAGAAAAATAATAAGAGAGGACAACCAATAAAGGTAGATAGTAATGAGATTGAATGGGGTTTTGGGACAGTTCCTTCAATTAAGTACGTAGTCTTGTATGAAAAAATAAAATAATGAAATAGTTGACAGCAAAAATAAGACTGAAAAATAGTTTTATAGAAATTCTCTTTAAATGAGTTCTCAAAGTTAAACTGGAATTATAAGGCCAAGGAATAGTAGTTCCAGCAGTTGTTCATGAGAAATTTGAGAACTTCTATAAAGCCAAAGAATTTAACCATTTAAGAATATTCGTTATGCGTTTACTTTTCCATGCTCATATAGGTAGACTTGAAGTTAGACAAACTTGCATAGGAATTTGTTCCAAGATCCATGCCATTTATATTGCCTGTGACTGAAGCATCTCTATAGGTTGAACTGTCACTACTCTTCCACACATAATCTCCATTCTGTGAACTATATGAAGAAGATCCTTTTGACATATCTCCCATACCAGTCCAGGTAGCTTTTACAGCCATAGTTTCGGTTTCACCCGTATACCAGTTATTGACATCAATATTAATCTCAGACAGGCTTGCAGAGTTGAATTTTTTATCTATGCTAAAAACATCATTCTCTGTAAACATGTATCCCGACTTTTCGGACCAATAATCTGGTCCATATGTGTAGGTTGATACGTAGATATCAGTGCCATCATTGGTTTCAGTTACAGATAAGTACGTATAGGTAGTTGCATTGTTGTTTATCTCGTACCATTCTGCGTATGCAGATGCTCCATTATGTCTTTCTATCGTCTTAGATTCCAGAGCTTCTACGCTCGTAGTCATTGAAAACAATACTACAAGAGTAAGTAATGCTGTGTATAATTTCTTCATCTTTATCCAACCATATCTATCTTTGTTTTAATTTATACCTAAATTAAATTCAAAATTCACATTAGTTTATTTAAATTCAAATTTAACTTTTCAAAGTCATATTAAAAATAGTATGAAAGTATTTAACTACATAAGAAATTACTTTTAGAATTTGAAATGCGAATTAGATAAAAAAATAAGAAAGGTCCACAACACAAAAAAGACACTGGGAAATAAACGGTTAACTGAAAAAACAGTGAAAACAAAAAGCTGGATAAAAAATTAAAATAAAAAAATAAAGAAAATGTTGTTTTTAACTTTATCTCGCGTCTTCACTTTCTCTTGCGATTGCAACAAGCTCATTTACGCATGCAACTGCCATTGGGGTTCCCCCCCTTGTCCCGACACAACTAATAGAGGGTACAGGAACTTTCAGGTTTCGGACTATTTCCTTAGATTCAGCTGCATTTACAAATCCTACCGGAAGCCCGATAATAAGGGCTGGTCTCACACCTTTTTCGATAAGTTTGCAGACCATAATAAGGGCAGAAGGTGCATTTCCTATTGCAATAATACTCCCATCGAGCTTTTCCCTGGCAGCGAGGAAGCCGGCTGATGTACGCGTAATTCCGTACCTGTTAGCAATTTCAGCATTAGGGTCTTCATCAAGCACGCAAATAATTTCAGATTTGTGTCCTGCCTTTGTAATTCCTGCTTTTACCATATTGATATCCACGAAAATCGGGGCACCCTTTTTAATCGCTTCCACGCCTGCCGGGATTGGGTCATGCATGAAACGCATGATATCTGCCACGGCAAGATCTCCTGTAGCAATAACACAGCGCTGGCGGAAGCGGTCTTCAGGAGTTTTGTTGCCGATGAGTTCCTGGATCATTGTCCGGCTTTTCATATAGATGGCTTTTGCTTCTTCGGTTCTTGCCCCTGAGTCCTTACAAATGCTTACAAGTTCGGGATTAACATCAACCGTAAGCTCGGTAAGTTCTTCAAGATTGTCGAGTTTCCCTACCTTTTCATTAGCATTCTCTTCAGTAGTCATACTTCTTCTGATACCCCCTGGGAGTAATTATGAAATCCTTCTTTTGAGAATTCCATATTCTGGAATCTCCGTTTCCAATAAGGATCGTGGTGCTCATATCTACCCAATCTTCGTATTCCATAACTTTTCCAAGAGTGGTTACTATCCTGTCTTCACCTTCTCCCCTCAGAGCGTTCTTCACAAGTCCCACAGGCACGGAATCAGCCTTGTACTGACGGATAATTTTGATAGCTCTTGAAAAGTTGGATTGTCTCTTACGGCTTTTCGGGTTGTAGAGAGCCATTACAAAATCGGCTTCTGCAGCGTGATTAAGTCGGTTTTCAATCACATCCCATGGAGTCAGGAGGTCACTGAGGCTGATTACTGCAAAGTCCGTTACAACAGGTGCGCCTAGCATACTTGCCCCGGCTAAAATTGCCGTGACTCCAGGAAGAATCTCTATATCAACTTCAAGACCTTGATGTTCAGCAACTTCAAGCACGATGCCTGCCATGCCGTATACGTTGGTATCGCCGCCACTTACCATGGCAACATTTGCAACTTTTGCAAGCTCCACTGCTTTTCTTGCCCTGTCTACCTCTTTACCCATATAGCTGCGGATTACTTCCTGGGTTCCGAGGAGGCTTGCTATCTGATCCAGGTAAGTACCGTTTCCGAGTACATAATCGGCATTAAGGATTACATTTCTGGCTCTGATCGTCATCTGTTCTACAGACCCTGGACCGATCCCTACGATGTAAAGTTTTCCTTTAGTTGCCTTATCTTGCGATTGCGATTGTGACTCTGCCATAGATTTTCTTCCTGCAAATTAATTGTTTTTCTTCAGAAAGGGCCAGAGCTGCAGGTTCTGCAACTCCTTTTAATCCAAATCTGGAAGCTTGGGAGGCTGAAGGAGGATTATAGCTGTTCAACACTTCATCCGGCAAAAAGTCCACCGGAATACCGAGCGTCTCTCCCGCTTCCAGAAGCCCTTGTTCGTTTTCCTTAAGTTTCGCAGAAGCAAAAGCTGTAATTTCTCCCAGGCTCAGGCCGCACTCATCGAGAGCCTGTTTTACGGCTTCAATGACCTCTTCTTTCGTAATGCCCCTGCGAGTTCCTATTCCTACAATCATTTATTATCGTCTCTGATTCTTATAGAGTTCCTGGGCAGGTTAATTTACGTAGTGCTTTTACCCATACAATTTGAAGAGGATACTGCAGATTGGTTAATTTACAGCTCAATTACTGTTTACCTTTATTGCTGTCTTTGACTTCTGCATTCTTATGCTGTTTTCTTATCAGTACGGATACATCTTCGTCTACAACAACAATTCGGGGCCCCTTAACCTCAAGAACCTCTATTTCCTGATCAAGGAGGGCACAGTTTACAGCTACAGTAGATTCTTTGTTGAAGATTTCGCAGCCTAACCTATCAGCAATACCCTCTACTGAAGGTTTGCCGTGAACCTCGGTCGCCGTTGTAAGCACAGGAACTGCTCCAAGTTCAGAAAGCTTGCGGGCAATTTCATTTGCACCGTGGTGGCCCCCCAGCAAGGGGATTGCGAAATTCAGGTTTGAATCAACCACGACCACGGCAGGATCAGACCACTTATTCTCGAGAAGTGGAGCAATATCCCTTACCACAATGCCCGTGGCAAAAACCGCAACTATTGCCCCATAGCTTTTAAAAGCCTTTTCGAATATGCCCTTCTCGTAAAGAAGCATGTCTGCGTTCAGGTGTTCTGCTATCCTTGCCGCGATCTCCCTATTCCGTTCAAAAGTAATTACAATGGTTCCTGGGCTACTCCGTATAGGTAGGACCTCCTGTAATTTTTAGGGTCAACAACCCCGCCGATAATTATCATTGCTGAACGTTTAATCCCTGCATCCTTTACCTTGTCTGCGATATCTTCCACAGTTCCGGTGATGATTTCTTCGTCCTCCCAGGACGCGTGAAACACTACTGCAACAGGTGTATCCTTCGGGCAGCGGACTTTTTCCATAATTTCCCTGATTTTTTGCGTACCAAGGAAAATTGCCATAGTAGTATTGTAGGCAGAAAGCTCGGGGATAAGGTCTTTTTCCAGGGTTTTTCCGGCAGGGCGGGTAATAATTAGAGTATCTGAAACGCCGTTAAGAGTCAACTGTGTGCCGAGAGCCGCAGCACTTGCAAAAACCGAGGAAACCCCTGCAACTCTTTCGACTTCGATATCGTGTTTCCTGAGCTCTTTCATCTGCTCTATGACGGAACCGTAAAGAGAAGGATCTCCGCTGTGAAGGCGAACAACGAATTTCCCTGCATCTACAGCGTCCGCAATTATTTTAGTGGTTTCTTCGAGGGTTAACCCATAACTGTCCACTGTTTCTCCCTGCGTGTAATTAAGAACCTCCGGGTTTACCAGAGAGCCAGCATACATCACAAGGTCGGCTTTTTCAAGCATCTCACGCCCAAGTACGGTAATGAGTTTCGGGTTCCCTGGGCCTGCTCCCACAAAATATACTTTCCTTTCCATCTGACCATTCCCTTTGCTTTCGTGTTTTATTTCAAAATTATGTAAGTTGCACGAATTTATGTAAGTTTGAATATTACATCGGTCACTTTCATTTCTTTCCGTAAATGATACTGAAGTAGTTTCCCTTTTCCGGAATTTCTTCTTTATTTCGGATTATAAGCTCTTTGTCCGAAAAGAGCTTTTCTGCAAAGATAAACTCCGTATATCCTTCAGTTTCAAGCTGTTTAACTATGGACTTCGGTTGCGTAGCCTTCAAGCGAATCTTATGTCCTATCTCAGAACCATCGCTGACCTCAAAAGAGCTTTCAACCGCAACATCGGTCCTGGCAGCAAAGGATGTGATTGAACTTATGCCAGGCACAGTTGCAAGTTCAACATCCGGATAGTGCTTGCGCATTACCTTTTTGAGATGGGAAAAAGTAGAGAAAAAGTTTGGGTCACCTATAAGCCCGAAAGCTACAGTGCCTTTTCTTGCCTCTTCTGCCACCCTGTCAGCATTTTCCTTCCAGAGGGAATTAAGAACCTCAATATCCCTTATCATGGGAAACTCAAGTATTTCAGCATCTGCGTAAGGAGCCACAAGATCTTTTGCCAGGCGGCCTGGCACATATACCTTATCGCTGTTTTTCAAAACATCCACTGCTTTGAGGGTCAGAAGTTCAGGGTCTCCGGGACCAAGTCCTACTCCGATTAACATGCTATTGCTCCATAAATTATAAAAATAAATGTAAAGAAGATTTAAAATTATAAGACAATTTTCAGTTTTGTTTTTTTCCAACAATGATGTATACTGGGTTTTCAGGTTTGAACATTGTTTCTCCGGCAATTGGTGCACTTCTCGAAACTGAAATATGAACTACTTCATCAAAAATTCCAAGTTTTTTCATTGCCTCAATTGTTCTGACAACCGTTTCTATTCGGACTGCGTTTACCACAATACTTCTAGCTTTCTTCTTAACAAGAATCTCAAGCACGGAATCAATATTTTTTGTTCCACCGACAAAAGCACAGTCTATAAAATCAGTAAAACTTTCCGAACTCAGGAGATCCGAGGCTTCGCCAGATAAAATCCGGGCATTTTTTATATTGAAATTTTTGAAGTTCATTTCAGTGGCTCTCAGGGCCTCGTTTCGGGCATCTATCGCATAGATAGTGAGGTTTCGGGCAAGTTTTGCGGCTTCAATCGATACCGATCCCGTACCACAGCCTACATCTGCAAACCGATCTCCGTCCCGCAGTCCAAGTTTGGAAAGGGACACAGCAATGATTTCAGGTTTTGTCGGACCGCCGCTAACGCTTACTATTTCGGACATGTTTACCTCGGGATAAAGTAATGCAATATATAAAATGTAAATAAATATATGCCGATATAATTTTCAATTTTATTTAATACCCTACTTATTACTCAGAGCTGGAAAATGTGCATTGTTCAGAGACAATTACAGATATATACAAACATAATTAAATCAAGTTTATAGCTAAATCAGATTTATAATTTTATCATACTTTTCAGATCAGCTCGAATATAAATATAATTTGTTGTAGATATACCTTATTATCGGTAAGAAGGGCAAGATAGGAAAGTAAACTTTCACAAAGCTATAAAAAAGCAGATAAAACTTCTGCAAGAAAAACTTTGGACAAACCTTATACATAATTCTAAGTAGCCTTTTTTCATGAAGTTTCTGGGGATTTTACAGAAGAAATAATGCTCGGTGTCTCCTATGACTCCTTATAAATTAAAATAGTATAGGTACTATAAATAATATAAATATGAATAGGAAAACACATTGAGTATTTTAAAAGAAAGAGATTTTAATTATAACGACATATACTTAAGTATTAGGATATAACATAAGATATAAATCTCAGCATAAAACGTAAGATGCTGTTTTAAAGAACAGTAATAAGTGCTCCCCCCAAAGAGTGTTTTTTAAACAAGAAGCTAGAGTTCTTAGGTTAAATGCAACTTATTTTCTGACCTGTATTCCTGAAATATATCTTTTTCACAGGAAGATCTTTGCAGTGAAAGCCCGCTCTATCGATACAGGTCCCTGCCACTTGAAATAAAGGAGGAAAAGTGATGAAAGTTTACGAATCATATGAAGATCTGCCCAAACTAAAGCTGCCCTATGGAAACGATGTGTACATAAGTGACAGCACTATCCGTGATGGTTCCCAGATGCCGGGAATCGTCCTGAGCAGAGAGCACAAGCTCCAGATCTATGAGTATCTGCACGAGATAGGAATCGAAAAACTCGAGGCCTTTGTATTCAATAAGAGGGATAGAGATGCTGTAGATCTAATGCTTGATATAGGGTATGAGTTTCCCGAAATCACAGGCTGGGCAAGAGCTTCAAGAGCCGATATAGACAAAATTCTCGAAGTTGATGGGCTGAACGAAACAGGAATCCTGATGTCTGTATCGGATACACATATTTTCTCCAAGATGAAACTTTCAGGCAGGGAAGAAGCCGAGGATAAATATCTGGATGCTCTTCAGTATGCAGTCGACCACGGACTTCGCACACGGGCTCACCTTGAAGATATGACAAGAGCAGACAATTATGGCTTTGTTTTCCCGTTAGTTGAAAAAATTATTGAAATCGACCCTGACTGTATTATCCGGGTCTGTGATACTGTCGGATACGGGATGCCTTTCGTTAGTGTCGATGAGCCTTATGGAATTCCGAAAATTGTGCAGCACCTCAAAAAAGAAATCGGGGTAAAAAATATAGAAACCCATATTCATGACGATTACGGGTTTGGGTCAGCAAGTTCTATTGCAGGTTTCTGGCACGGGGCTAACTGGACAAGTGTAACTTTCCTGGGTATAGGAGAACGAGCAGGAAATAGTGAGATGGAAAAAATCCTGCTATTCCTGAAAGATAGGGTAGAAGGTTTTGAAAAATATAACCTTGAACCAGTTACTCGCTTTGCAAGATTCATGGAAAAAGAACTGGGACTGCGGGTTCCCAGGAACAAAGCCGTGGTCGGGAAAAATATTTTTGCCCACGAATCTGGAATACATGCTGCAGGAGTTCTTAAAAATCCCTTTAACTATGAACCCTACCCTCCAGAACTGGTAGGAGGAAAGCGGCTCCTGCTTATAGGTGACTCTTCAGGTCTGGAAGTTATCCGTTATAAAATTCAGGAGACCTTAAATGACCTTCTTGATATTGAAACCATTGTGGAAAAAGACGACCCCAGACTTCTGAAAATCCAGAAAGAAATCCAGAAACTCTATGATAATGAAGAAAGAATTTCCTGCATATCAGATGAAGAGCTCCTTGATTATGTCGAAAAATACTTTCTTTACCAACCTATCTGCAGCCCGGGACGCGCAGGTCGAGGTAAATTGAACAACGAAGAAAAGATAACCGATTCTGAAAACGAAAAATTGAAGGAATGAAAGGTATTTTTCAATACCTTCTTATTTGAGAATTTCTGCCGTATACTTTGCAATCTCGCCAGCCATCTGACTGAGTTTTGCATTGCCTCCGAGATCGTAAGTTACATACTTACCTTCGGAAATTACGCGTTTTGTAGCTGTAAATATCGCTTCGGATTTTTCCTTTTCTCCAAGGTAATCAAGCATCCATGCTCCTGCAAGTACGGTTGCCACAGGATTAACCTTGTTCTGGCCTGCATACTTTGGAGCTGACCCGTGAGCAGGTTCAAACATTGCGAAAGAATCCCCAATATTGGCAGAGTAGATTAGCCCAATACTGCCTACCAGGGCTGAGCATTCCTCACTGATTACGTCCATAAAGAGGTTTGTAGAAAGAAGAACCTTTTTATTGAATATCTGCGGGTTCTTTATCAGTTGCTGTGCAATGTTGTCGATGTGATAAGGCCAGATTTCGATATCCGGATAATTCTGCCCAACCTTTTCTACCTCTTCTAAGAAAGAGCCACAGGTCCGTTTCAGAATATTGCTCTTATGGATGGGCACAACAGCGTCATAGCCTCTTCTCTTTGCTTCCTCGAAAGCATAGCTGGCAATCTTGTGGGATGCAGTGCGTGTGATTTTACGGATTGCAATTGAAACGTCATCTGTAAGCTGGATTTCCTCTCCAATATAAAGGCCTTCTGTGCCCTCACGCACACAAATCATTTCCACATCTCCAAGAGGAGCACTTGAATTGGGGAAAGTCTTGATTGGTCTGACATTTGCATAAAGATTATACTTACTCCTTATAGATACAGCCACACTTCTTGGGGAGCCTATCCCTCCGGGTGTGGTTGTCGGCCCTTTAAAACAGGCATCTGAACTGTCAAGGATGTCCCAGGTCTCACCCGGAATAAGGGAATTGCCTCCATGCTTTTCCCACCAGCTGGCTCCTGCTTCGCACATAACAAATTCAACGTCTGTGCCAGCGGCTTCTGTTACTTTAAGCATTGCGTCTACAAGTTCGGGGCCTACCCCGTCACCTTTGATTACTGCTGCGGTTTTACTCATAATTATCACCAGGTCTTAGGGTTCGTATTTAAAGAACCGTAGCGACTGAAAAGCTAAAAAAGGGGAACTTTTCAAAGTTCGGTATGAATAATTGAATCTTCCAGCGTACTCAACGTAAGGCTATATATTTCAAGTTTTGGGTAATTAATAATATGCTGAGCAATCTCTAACATGTCGAGTAATCTCTAACATGTCGAGTAATCTCTAATGCAAAGTTGGATCCTATATATAGATACCTGCGCACATTTCTAAAAATAAAATTAAGATTTTCAGAAAATGTCATTCCAGACTTACCCAGAACTTCATACCTTTGAGGGATGAAAATGCCTGCAAAAATACCTATTACCGATAATCACATGCATATCGACCCTAGAGTCAGGGGACTCGAAGCAGTAAAGGATTTCAAGAACTCTGGAGGAACTCATATAATTCTGGTCACCAAACCTAGCTGGTCGCTTGGAATAACGGTCAAAAAACCTGAAGACTACATTCAAGTTTTTGACGAAACTATAAAAATAGCGTCAAAAATCAGGGAGATGGGAGTTGGAGCTTTTCCTGTACTGGGAGTCCATCCGGCAGAAATCTCAAGGCTTACCGAGTATATGGAACTGCAGAAAGCTACAGAAATCATGAAGAAAGGTCTCGAACTTGCCTCAGGATATGTTGAAAAGGGGCTTGCCGTAGGAATTAAGTCAGGGCGCCCTCATTACCCTGTGTCTGCGGAAGTCTGGGCGGCTTCGAACGAGGTTATGGAGTATGCTTTTTCCCTGGGAAAAGAACAGGATTGTGCGGTTCAGCTTCATACTGAAAGCGTGGGAGAGCCTGAACTTCAGGATATAACAGAGAGGGCTAGAAAAACAGGAATTAAAATGTACAAAGTTGTCAAACATTATGCTCCGCCTCTGGTAAAAACCTGTGAGGAACTTGGGCTTTTTCCAGGAGTGATTTCGGTAAAAGGAGCAATTGAACACGCGCTTGAAGAAGGTACACGGTTCATGATGGAAACCGATTACATTGACGACTCTGACAGACCAGGTGCAGTACTCGGCCCGAAAACAGTTCCAAGAAGAACCAAGAAGCTGATGGAAATGTATGGGGAAGAACCTTTCTGGGCTATTCATAAAGAAAATCCTGAAAAGGTGTATGAAATTGAAATTGAAATTGAGATTTAACAATAAGGCGTGAAGTCCCGTTCATTGCAATTTCCTGACTACAGTCCAAAAGTGAAAGGTGGGGGATGAAAGCCGTCAGCTTCCCAGCCTTTTCTCGTTATTGATTCTACAAACTTATTCCTATTTTGAACACTCTTCTTTTGTATTGTCACCCCTAAGCCAATGCGAGAACCAAGCTAGGTGGTGGTCAAACAGAGTACACACCACTCTGAGGGTCAGAGATAGAGTCACGGAAAGGTGGAACCGGTAACGGTAGCTCAAGTATATTACGCTTATTGCATTCTGTCGCCTTCGGAACACGGGGAAGGGCTTGTGTGACTTGTCGGCATTAGCTGGAAGAATAAACCAAGAAGCCCCTTCCTCAAAAATCTGAGCTTTGAGAAGAGTTTAGGGAGGGATAGTCTACAGCAAAGAAAATGCTTAAAACAAAAAAGACCTGAAACCATAAAAAGCACATAAACAGAGGGGATTAAGAAAATACCTTCATATTGAACCCTCTGTCGTTCCCGGAAGGGGAAACTGCCAGAAATTAGGTGTTGTTGCCGGAACAGAGCCGGCAGCTAAAATACTTTATCTTACTTTACTTTACTTTGAGATTTACTTCTCTTTATCTGCTTTGAGATTTACTTTCTTTTTATTTTCACTATATCTCCGAGGGTCATATCTTTCTTTAGGTGAGAAACTTCCTGTCCTGACTCATCTACACGTTCCGTAAGTTTGATGTCAAGAGCATGTTCGAGTTTCTTTCGGACAGAATCCTCTGGCACGATTTCGCTGCGTTCTATCTTTTTGATTAAAGATACTTTTTCTTTGATATTTTCAGCCAGGTCTTCCTGAGACCAGCCTTTTGCTTCTCTGGCGTCCCGGATAATCTGATCATAGTTGTCCAAGAGTTCGTCTTTCAAGATATCGAAAAAATCCTTTTTTGGCCTATTTACAGTTCGTGTTACTTTTCGAACCACCGGAGAGACTTTTCTTGACACGGGAGTTCGCTTATCAACGGGTTTGCCGTAAGGAGCACATTTTTGGCAGACCTGGAGCTCGCTGTTATCAATTGTAATGCATATAGGCTTTCCGCGGATCTCTGCACCACATATTTCGCACTGCATATTGATCACTTCGAAAACGCTATATACGGTATGAACTTAAATATTATTCGGAGCTCCATGACGGAAAGTACCAAAAGTAAGGATGAAAGCATGCGCAGTCACCTTGGTAAGCCCGGACCTGTGTATGACGGAATCGAGCCTGGAGAGCTGGGGGAAGTAACTGAAAGCGTCCAGGACCGAATGAGGCAACTTGAAAGCCGAAACAGTTATCTGGAAGAGCAGTGCAGCCAGATTGAATCCGAAAAACGTTATCTTGAAAACCAAAAGATAAAGTACGAAAGAGAAATACGAAAGCTGCAGTCTGAACTCGATCGGATGAAGACCTCTCCGCTCATTATTGGTACGGTCATTGATGTAATTAAGAATGATAGGATTATTGTCCGAAGCAGTAACGGACCTCAGTTTCTGGTTAATGTCTCACAGTATATCGATGAGAAAAAACTGTTGCCAGGGGCAAAGGTTGCCCTGAACCAGCATACACTTGCCATTGCAGAGGTTATTCCTTCTACGGAAGAGCCTTTTGTTGCTGCAATGGAGGTTCTCGAAAGCGTAGAAGTGGACTATGATCAGATCGGCGGTCTTGATGAACAAATACAGGAACTTCAGGAAGCTGTCGAACTTCCGCTCATTGAACCGGAACGCTTTGCTCGGATAGGTATCGATCCTCCTAAGGGAGTTCTTCTTTACGGACTTCCGGGGACAGGCAAAACCCTGCTTGCGAAAGCTGTGGCTCACAGAACCAATGCAACCTTTATCAGAGTCGTAGGCTCTGAACTCGTGCAAAAATATATTGGGGACGGTTCTAAACTCGTAAGAGAAATCTTTGAGATGGCCCGGAAAAAGGCCCCAAGTATTATTTTCATTGATGAGCTGGACTCAATTGCTGCAAGGCGGTTGAATGAAACGACGGGAGCAGACCGCGAGGTTCAAAGGACGCTTATGCAACTGCTGGCAGAGATGGATGGCTTTGATAAAAGAAAAAATATCAGGATTATTGCAGCAACAAACCGTCCTGATGTCCTTGACCCGGCAATTCTCAGGCCAGGGCGATTTGACAGGCTTGTCCATGTCCCCATGCCCGGAGTAGAGGCCAGAGGAAAGATTCTCGAAATCCACTGTGAAAAAATGACTCTTGCAGGAGATATTGACTTTCAGAGGCTTGCAAAAGCTACCGAAGGAATGAGTGGAGCGGATCTGAAGGCAATCGCCACTGAAGCAGGTATGTTTGCGGTCAGGAAAGACAAAGAACTGATTGAGATGGAAGATTTCCTCGAAGCAGTGGATAAAGTCTCTATGGCTGCGGATACGCAGAAAATGATGCCTGCCAGTCTTCCTGAAACCATGTTCGTGTAAAAAACTTTCCGGTAAACCGAATAGAAAGCCCTCTAGGGGTTCATTTCTATCTTTTGCTTATTTTTACTTTAGCTTGAGAGGAAGGGGGGTTTTACCGGAAAATTGAAAATTTTCCTGGAAAGGACTTTTTTTAGAAAACCTGAAGGAAAACCGACAAACTATTTTTGTAATCCAGACATAAGAAGTACCCGTGAATACAGATTTTCATATCAAGCCTGAAATTCGAATTTTAGGCATAGACGATTCTGCGCTCCTCAATAAAAAAGTGATGATAGTCGGGGCTGTTTTTCGGGGGGGAGATTGGATTGACGGGGTTCTTCGTTCAGAAATCACAAAGGATGGGCTTGATGCTACTGAAGTTATCTGTAAAATGATAAAGAAGAGTAAACATTACGGCCAGATAAGAACGGTTATTCTCGATGGAATCACTTATGGAGGCTTTAATGTTGTCGATATACAGACGCTTTACAGGGAAACTGGAATTCCTGTAGTTGTAGTTATGCGTTCCTATCCGGATTTCGAGAAAATAAAATCCGCTCTCAAATACTTCCCGGATGGAGAGGAACGGTGGACGATAATAAAGCGGGCCGGAAAAATAGAAAGAATTCCAGGTGAAAAGAGTTCTATTTATATCCAGAGAGCAGGCATAGGTATGGAGACTGTTAAAAAGATTATCCGGCTTACTTCAATAAGAAGCAATATTCCTGAACCTTTGAGGGTTGCCCACCTGATTGCGACAGGTATTATCCTGGGAGAATCCAGAGGAAAAGCGTAATTGTTTTTAATAAAAGAGAAAGGTAAAAATACAGGGAAGGCTTCAGAAAAATAAAATAATAAAAAATAAACATTTCGGCCAAAAATATTTGATATGATTCTGAATTATTAAAAAATATTCTAAATTATTAAAAAACATTCTAAATTATTAAAATATATTCTAAATTATTAAAAAATTCCAAACTATTAAAGAATACTCCAAATTATAGCAAAACAGGATCCTAAGAACTGTGGGGAAAAGCCTGAGGCTAAATAGGAAAGTAGAAGAGTTTAATTAAATTATTAAACAAATACATCATAAATTTAAAGACTTGAACAGGAAAACTATTAAATTGGAAACTGTATATGTGATGGTTAAAATACACATGTTCCCTCTAAAAATACATTTATTTTTTAATACCAGTCATTAAAATTACCCCATAGGATGGAGGAAAACAGTATCATGAGATCCATTGTGGAAGAAGCCCTTGCTCGATCTGCCCAGGAAGGACGTGCCGGGCAGAGTGAGTACTCAGATTTAGATTACTCTAACGTAGTAGACTCAGATGTAGATGCTGAACTCGAAGAGATCCTCAGAAGCCTTAAAACAACTATCAAAGTGATAGGATGCGGAGGCGGCGGCTCGAACAGCATCCAGCGCATGATGGGCGAAGGAATACAGGGAGCTGACCTTGTTGCCTTGAATACCGATGCTCAGCACCTTCTTCATATACGCTCCGGCAAAAAGATTCTTATCGGAAAAAAGAAAACTCGTGGACTTGGAGCCGGGAGTCTCCCCCAGATCGGAGAAGATGCTGCAATCGAAAGTATCGACGAAATTAACAGCGTTGTCGAAGGCTCTGACATGGTCTTTATTACCGCAGGGCTTGGAGGAGGAACCGGCACAGGATCAGCACCTATAGTAGCTGAGGCTGCCAGAGATGCAGGAGCCCTTACGATCGCAGTCGTCACCCTGCCTTTCAGTGTGGAAGGTCATGTTCGCAGAACCAACGCAGAAGCCGGTCTTGAACGCCTTAGAGATGTTGCAGACACGGTAATAGTAGTTCCCAACGACAAGCTGATCGAAGTAGTTCCAAGGCTTCCGCTTCAGGCTGCTTTCAAAGTATCAGACGAAGTTCTTATGAGAGCCGTAAAGGGTATCACCGAACTGATCACAAAACCCGGACTTGTAAACCTCGATTTTGCAGATATCCGAACTGTTATGCAGAATGGAGGCGTTGCAATGATAGGGCTTGGAGAGTCCGACGGAGAAAACAAAGCTGTCGAATCCGTACAGAAAGCTTTGCGCAGCCCGCTTCTTGATGTGGATATCTCAGGTGCAACTTCTGCTCTTGTTAATGTGGTTGGAGGTCCTGACATGACAATTTCGGAAGCTGAATCTGTGGTTCAGGAAGTTTACAACAGGATAGACGCAAACGCCCGCCTAATCTGGGGTGCACAGGTTGACCCTGACCTCGAACAAACCGTACGTACCATGATTGTGGTTACAGGAGTAACATCCGCTCAGATTTACGGTCATGGAAACGACAAGGATATAGCCTTTAAATATGGAATTGATTTTGTAGAGTGAGCAGACCAGATATAAAATGGATTAAAATCTTCGGTTGGAGAAAATACTGTTTTCCTCTCTTTAAAATAAAAATAAGGGATAGGAATAAAAACCAATCGAAAACTATTTTTATGGTAAATGCTGTATGGTGCCGATACAATTCGGCATCAAAAAAGAAATATTTCTACTGGCACAATTAAAGCTTTGGAACAAATATAAATCCAGTATCGGAATCTTTTGATGTTTTAAAAGTGTGGCAGTGATATCTTCATATAATAGGAATTAATTATATAAACCGCCCGTTCCTTCCTTAATATAAATCCAGAAATTCTAGATATCAGAAAAGCGAATAAGAAAAGCGAATTTCGGGAATGGAAAACCCATAGGAAGAACTCTAGGCAAAAATTAAATAATGATAAATAGAATAAAGAAAACCTGGATGTGAATTGATGGTAGAATCCACGTTTGAACCGAAAATAACTGCAGAAAGCGTTGGTCAGGTAATCCGGGCACACCTGAGAGTCCTGAAACTTACTAGAAAACCGTCCAGGGAAGAGTTCTTGACCATTGCCAAAGTTGCAGGTGTTGGCATTCTGGCTGTGGGAGCAATAGGATTTATAATATATGTACTGTTGACAATGTTGCCCCAGTGGGTGGCCAAATGAGTGAGGATTCCCAGATATTTGTAATCAAAACTACGGCAAACCAAGAAAGATCGGTTGCAACAGCCCTTGCCAGGGTTTCGAAAAAGGAGAAGCTGGATATAAGGGCAATTTTGGCTCCTGATGAGCTAAAAGGATATGTCCTGGTCGAGGCTCCTAAACCCGGAATTATAGAACTGGCAATCCAGACTATTCCCCATGCAAGGGCTCTTGTGAAAGGGAGCTCTTCAATTGCTGAAATTGAGCATTTCCTTAAACCCAAACCAACAGTAACAGGGATCAAGGAAGGGGCTATAATTGAGGTCACTTCAGGACCCTTTAAAGGCGAGAAAGCCCGTGTTAAAAGGGTTGATGAAGGGCATGAGGAAATTACTGTGGAACTGTTCGATGCTGTGGTCCCGATTCCCATCACGATTCGTGGCGATACTGTAAGGATACTGAAAAAAGAGAACGAGTGAAGTCACAGCGAGATGGAAAAATACCTAAAATTCCAGCTTATTAATAAATAAAATCACCAGTACTTAAAGTGGATCTAAACAGATCTACAAACATTATACTAAAAACCGGTGAGACTCAGATGACAAGTATTGTTGAAGCACTTGTCCCCGGAGGAAAAGCAAATCCTGGACCACCTTTAGGTCCGGCGCTTGGTCCTCTCGGGGTCAACATAAAAGAAGTTGTCGAAAAGATCAACGAAAAAACCAGGGACTATAATGGTATGCAGGTTCCTGTAAAAGTAATTGTTGACGACAAGAAAAATGTCGAGATCGAAGTAGGCACTCCACCCACTGCATCCCTGATTATGAAAGAGTTAGGGATTCAAAAAGGGTCAGGAAATGCAGGAAGCGAAGTTGTTGGAGACATCAGTATTCCGCAGGTCGCAAAGATCGCCCGGATGAAAAAGGAAGATGTACTTTCCTATGATCTCAAGGCAACAATGAAAGAGGTAATGGGTACCTGTGTCCCTATGGGTGTGACTGTAGAGGGAGCTAAGGCTGTAGACAGCCAGAAGGCACTTGATCAGGGCAAGTTCGATGATTTGCTTGCTGGTGAGGAGTGGTAAACCTTCTCATCCCTTTATTACTTAATCCGAAATTTCGTCATCACCAATAGTTTTAAATTGGATAGCACTAATAGCTCAAGAACCTTGCATATCATTGCAGTATATAAAAAAGACAGTTACTAGTGGCTTATCGTTAAGAATGACAGAATATCCGGATTAATGGGAAAGCCCTAAGACCAACCGTAGTAAGCCGAAAAGGCTGCTTGAACATGTAAGTTCAAACACTACGGGGAGGAACAAGATGGCAGAAAAAAGTATACTGGAAGCTGTCAAGAAAGTACTTGAAGAATCGCCAAAACGCAATTTCTCTGAAAGCGTGGATTTGGCAATTAACTTGAAGAATCTTGACATGAACCAACCAAAGAACAGAGTCGATGAAGAAGTAATTCTTCCTCACGGGCTCGGAAAAGAACTGAAGATCGGTGTTTTTGCAAAAGGTGATGTGGGCCTCAGAGCAAAGGCTGCCGGTGCTGCGTATGTTATTTCTGATGTTGAGCTCGATGAACTGGCGGCTGATAAAACCAGAGCCAGGACTCTTGCAAACGAATATGACCTTTTTATTGCAGAAACCCAGTTTATGCCAACAATTGGTAAGAACTTGGGTATTGTTCTTGGACCCAGAGGGAAAATGCCTATCCCGCTTTTACCTAACAAAGACATAGGCGAACTTATCCAGAGCAAGCAAAATGCAATCAGATTGAGGTCAAAAGACAAGCTCACTTTCCATGTGCCTGTCGGCCGAAGGAACATGAGTCCCGAGGATCTTGCCGAAAACGTTGAGACTATAGTGTCCAGGCTGGAACGTGTCCTGGATAAAGGCAGGCACAACCTGAGAACAGTCTATGTTACGACAACTATGGGAAAATCCGAAAGGGTGGTGTAAATGGCAGAGGAGAAGCATCACACGGAGCGAGTCCCAGAGTGGAAAAAGGATGAGGTCGAGAATATAATAGAGCTCATTCAGTCCCATCAGATCTTTGGAATGGTTGGAATCGAAGGCATTCTTGCAACCAAAATCCAGAAAATTCGTCGGGACCTTAAAGACGTTGCAGTGCTCAAGGTCTCAAGGAACTCCCTTACTGAGCGGGCTTTAAACCAGCTCGGAGAAAGTATTCCCGAGATGAATAAATACCTTGACAAGCAGACTGCTCTGGTATTTACTAACGAAAGTCCCTTCAAGCTTTATAAAGTGCTAGAACAAACAAAAACTCCTTCTCCAATTAAAGGAGGCGCAATAGCTCCTGAGGACATTATTGTTCAGAAGGGGCCTACCAGTTTCCCACCTGGTCCGATTCTCGGAGAACTCCAGAGTGCAGGAATTCCAGCTTCAATAGACGCAGGAAAAGTTGCAGTAAAGGAAACTAAGGTTGTTTGTAAAGCAGGTGAGGCAGTCCCGCAGAAGCTCGCAACCATGCTTACAAAGCTGGAGATATACCCTCTCATTGTAGGACTGGACTTAAGAGCCGTCTATGACAATGGAGCAATTTACGAGCCGGAACTCCTTACAATTGATGAAAGCCAGTACTTCTCTGATATTACCAGAGCAGCCCAGAGCGCTTTCAACCTCGCTGTTAACACTGCATACCCGACAAGCGCAACAATCGACACCCTGCTGGCAAAAGCCTTTGCAGAGTCAAAGAACCTTGGTGTCAATGCTGTTGTGTTTGATTCTGGAGTCATGGATGCCTTACTGGCAAAAGCTCATGTCCAGATGACATCCGTTGCATCTGAAGCCGCAGACAAAGATGCAAATGCTGTGGATGACCAACTGAGGGAAGTTCTCGGAGCGGCCGCAAGCGCAGCAGCCGCAGTAGCCAAGGAACCCGAGAAGAAAGAAGAAGTAAAGGAAGAAGAGGAAGAAGAGGAAGATGAAGACCACTCCGAAGAAGATGGAATGGCTGGTCTCGGTGCCCTTTTCGGATAAATAAATTTACGATAATTAAAACTTAGGTGATTAACGATGGAATATATATATGCAGCTCTCTTATTGCACAACGCTGGTAAAGCAATTACCGAAGACGCAATTACTGCCGTTCTCCAGGCAGCAGGTATCGAAGTTAACGAATCCAGAGTAAAGGCCCTTGTCGCAGCCCTTGAAGGCGTGGACATCGAAGAAGCAATTGCAAAGGCAGCATTCGCAGCTCCAGCAGCCGGCGCAGCAGCCCCTGCAGGTGCAGCAGCCCCTGCCGCAGAAGAAGCTCCTGTTGAAGAAGAGGAAGAAAAGGAAGAAGACCACTCTGAAGAAGACGGAATGGCCGGCCTCGGTGCTCTCTTCGGATAAACGTAAATAAAACTTTAATACCTAAAGCTCGCCATACGGCGAGCACTCTTTTTTCAATAGAAATTTTAGTAGTAGTTTAATAACGTAGAATTAGCTGATTTTACTGTAGAATTCTTTATCTTTTCTAGTCGATTCTCTGTTATAATATCCAATTTGTTTGGATTATAAAACACAATCTGCTCAGGCTAAAAGCAATAACAGAGCTATTAGAGAGTCGATACCAAAACTCATATTATTACGAATCATTAAAATTTTTTGAGTCATTTTCTTAATCTAAAATAAGATTGATTCTCTAAAATCCAATATTCAAAGAAACTAATAAAGAGCTAATAAGGTATGCTTTTCAAAAAATTATAAGCTTAAATTTTGAAACTAACCAGTTATTTTTATTTATTGAATTGAACTTAAACAGTAGAAAAAAATTTATGCACTGAAGTCAATACTGTCTCAAGTATATGTAAGATTTACGCATACTTTGGGAGATTTTTGAAATTAGTAATTTTTAACAGAAGATATGGGACCATCAGGGAGGAAGTAACCTCCAGTTTACAGTACACGTGCAAGGCCTCCAGAATGTGCACAACTGGCGGCTGAGAGTTGTAGATAGTGCAGCAGGAGACGAAGGATCAATAACCGAATTCTATGACCTGATAGGGTGAACAATTTTCACCCTATTTTTATGGTGATAATTTTATGAGGATAAAAATAGCGCTGGCTTTGGCGTCCGCTATCTTTATGATGGTCTGGATTGCAATTTTATTAGGTTATATATTTCTTTCAAGTCCATTACAATTAATTCGTAGACCTATTTTAGTTATAGAGTTGCTGAGCATTATTTCGTTTTTGAGTTCCGTTCTTTTTTTGGTGGAAGCAAGAAAAGTACTACCCAGATGGTATCTGGCAGTCCCATTATGTGTTTCTTTATTTGCACTGGTTATCGTAAACTTTTGGATTTATTTTGATGTTGAAAAATTTCCTTTTGGTGACCCTACAAGCACTGCAGAAATATTTTGGATAATACTTACGGCTTTACTGTCTCCATTCTCTGGACTAGTCTTCCTGTCTTTGAATGGACATCCCGACTCGATGAACGTATACCTTGCAATTTCATGTGTAGCGAGTATTTTTTCGATATTTTCCCTTTTCCTCATACTCCAGGAAATTTTAAAATGGTCTTCTTATGAACCACTTCTTTTTTTTCCATATGTTTATTGGGTTATTGTGATGCCGATTATAGGAATATGTTTTTTAGTTAGAGCGATAACGTACAAAAATCCTGGAAACGTTTTAAGCCCGGTAACTGATGAGTCTACTCAAAATTAGTTATATCAAAGGTTCAGTACTGTTTATTTCTCAGTTTGACCGCGTAAGTCCTGCTATTATTAAATCAACAATTGTGAATGTGAGTGCGACAGAACTAAAATATGGAAATACTTATGGTGGAAGATCATGCTTAAAACTCATGCTTATCTTATTAGTGTGGTCGCTCTCCAACCGGAAAATGATTTTCAACATTTGTAAAAGAGAAGAGGGCTATAATTTTCGTCCTATCACATATTTTGGGTGATGATTTTATGAGGATAAAAATTGCATTGGCGTTGATATCCGCTGTCTTTCTGATGTTCTGGTTCCCATTTATGGGTTATGTACTTCGCCCTTCCCCTGATTTTATAGAGTTACTGAGCATTATTTCTTTTTTAGGTTCCGTGCTTTTTTTGTTGGAAGCAAGAAAAGTACTGCCCAGATGGTATCTGGCAGTTCCGTTATGTATTTCTCTAGCTGTACTGGTTATTGTAAACTTTTTGATTATTTCTAGCGGCAAAGAATTTCTTAAAGACCCTATCAGCAGCGCAGAAAAGCTCATGATAGCATTTATGATGTTACTGCCCCTGTTCTCGGCACTTGTCTTCTTATCCTTGCTTAGGCATTCTGACTCAATGAACGCATACGCTTCAGTTTCATATGGAATAAATATTCTTTCGCTTGCAATTTCATGTGTGTTGAGTTTTATTACAATTCTTTTCCTCGGCGATATATTAAAGTATATGTCGGCTACTAGCGAGTCTTTAGTTTTTGTGGGAATTTATTGGCTTTTTGTGACGCCGATTATAGGAATATGTTTTTTACTTAGTGCAATAACTTACAGGAATCCTGAAAAAGTTTTAAACTCGGTAACTGTTGGGTCTACTCAAAATTAGTTATGAGTAAATTAGCAGTTAACTCAATTTTTATTTATTTACAAAGAATTTTTCACACGATTTTTGGCAGATAACTTTAACTTAGCTTACTTTGATATCATATCTGATCACTCTCTAGGTATTAAGTGGTTTAAAGTGGTTTACAAATTATCCGCGAGCTTCGGTTCATAAGTCCGTAAGTTAGATAGAGTCGAAAAAATATGTTACAAACTAGCTCTCCAAAAAAAGGTTATAATAGAAAAGATAATGAATAATGCGCAGTCTTCTGCAAAAAAATGAATAAGAGATTTTTATGTCCCGATTTGACCCTATCCTGGCTTCAAGAGCACTCTGGCAGATCCGAGTAAGAAAGCGTCCTTTTGTTCTTTCCCACGGTGTAAATGCTCGCTGCAATATGCGCTGCAAGTTCTGTGAGTACTGGAAGAAAACTGGAGAAGAGCCACCTCGAGAAGAAATTTTTAAATTGTTGGACGACGCTAGAAAATTCGGAATCGGCGTCTACAATGCCTGGACCGTAGAACCTCTCCTCAGACAGGATCTTCCTCAGATTATGGCGTATGCCAAAGGAATCGGGATGATCACTTCCATGGTCACGAATGGAAAATTGCTCTATGAAAGAGCGGAAGAGCTGGTAGATGTAGACTACCTTTCGGTTTCAGTGGATGGAGTAGATAGTTATAAAGAAATTCGCAGGATGGATTTTGAAACTCTGCTGAGGGGTTTAAAAAAAGCTATCAGGGTTAGAAAACTTCAGAAAAAGAAGAATCCCATCCTGATGAACTGTGTGCTCACAGGAAAAAACCTGGACGATATCGAGACCCTCATTTTGCTTGCAAATAAGCTGGGAGTAAAGGTTTCCTTCGAGCCTGTCCACGAGTTTCCCGGAATCAGTGAGGAGATCTGGAACGATATCGGAATTCGTGATAAGGAAAAATTCCAATGTACAGTTGACCACATAATAGAGCTTAAGAAGCAGGGCTACCCGATAATCAATTCCGAAACCTACCTCAAAATGGTCAGGGACGGAAAAATGGATTACAAATGCAGGGCCAGCGGGATTATTATAAATGTGACACATGACGGCACTCTGGAGACCTGCCGCGTGCATAATGAACCTCTTGGAAACGTGATCTGGGACGGCTTTGAGAGCGTCTGGAAAAACTCGGAAGAACACAGAAAGGAAATTGTTGAAAACTGCAGTGGCTGCCTCTTTTTTGGATATACGGAAAACAGTTTGATGCAGAGTTTTAACCCTGAAGTTTTGATGCATTACGAGTGGATGTAAATGCCCGAGTTCCGCCACCCGAGTCCCGTCTCGGGAGGACGGTGCCCTTTTCGCTCACTTCGTTCGCTCAAGAGGGCTGAATTATGGGAGAGATAAACGATTTTTCAATTTGCTGAAGAGGGGGCCAGTTTATGAATATGACTTTTCGTTTCACTCACTTCGTTCAAGAGGACTTAAGACTGGTGTGAGTAAAAGTTATGAAAAAAAGTAGCTGTAATAAATTATCACATGTATCTCAAAATATTCAACTTAACTGAAATTTTGCTAATTCAGCACTCTTAAAGCTGTAGGTATAATCATCTAATCTCAGAATCAGCATCATTTAAATTTTTGACAAGGAAACTATTGTTTTGTCCTCTCTGAGAGTTCTCAGAGAGTAGGAAGTTGCACTTTTTACTTCATGGTTTATATCACCCAGGATTAAACGCTACCAAAAATAATTATATAAAAATTGCTAAATATTATAGTAATAATCAGTAATTTGGGTTTATTCTCAGCAACTTGTGGAATATAGTGTGGAAGGGTGAAAAACTATCGGTATTTCGGCTTTGAAAGAGTAAAATGATATAATCGGACCAGTGGAGGAAAAATTATGAAAATGAAAGGGAGTGGAACACGGCTTGATCCTGTGTGCGATATGAATGTTACGGAGAGGGATGTTACATACAAAAGTGACTACAATGGAAGAACTTATTATTTTTGTTCGTTTGAATGCATGAAGAGATTCCAGGATAACCCGGAAAAGTACATCAGCATCCATGGCAAGGAAGCTAAGGTATAATGGATTTTCTTTTACCTTGAGTTCTGCTTATCCAGCAACCTTAAAGCTTCAGCCGTAGCCCACCTGACTTCAGGGTCAGGATCGTTTAAGTTTTTGACAAGAGGGGCTGTTGCTTTTTTATCGCCTATTTTTGCGAGGGCTTCTGCAGCGTACCGCCTGACCCAGGGGTTGCTGTCGTCTAGAGTTTTTAGAAGGGCATCAACTGCTCTTCGGCTGCCTATATTCCCAAGGGCATAGACTGCAGTTATTCGGAGTTCGGAATCTTCTTCGGTCAGCATTCCCAGAAGAGAGTCTGTTGCTTTTTCAGCTCTGAGAGTTCCCAGAGAATATGCAGCAGCGTTTCTTACTTCAGGATTCGTATCACCAAGGCATTCGAGAAGTGGGTCTACTGACTCTGGGTCTTCAAGTTTACCAAGGGCTTCTGCGGCACACTTTCGAAGTTCGGGGTCCTTATCTCTTAGTTTGTGAATAAGAGCTCCTGTGGCTTTTCTACTGTTAAGTCCTGCAGCTTTTTTGCTGCCAGAGTTTCCTAGAGCCAGTATTATCTGTTTCTGTAATTCCGGAGAGCTTTTATTCAGTTTTCCGATAAGGGCTTCTTCAGCCTTGTCACCACCAAGAATCCCCAGGGAACAGGCTGCAACTAGCCTGACTTCGGGAACTTTGTCGTCCAGGCTTTTAATTACAGGCTCAATTGCCCGTTTGTCTTTAAGATTTCCAAGGGATTCTATAGCACATGCTCGGAATACAGGGTCTTTATCTATAGTCAGCCGTTTAATTAGCGGTTCTGCTGCATTTTCGGTTCCTATCCGACCAAGGTTTCTGGCTGCAGTTATTCTTACTCTGGAATTCTTGTCCTCAAGGAGCCCAAGAAGTGCCTTCTCTACTTCAGGACCTCTTGCCTGGCCCAGGGCTTCGGCTGCGATTGCTCGGACCTCCGGATTTTCGTCGTCTAGGGCTTTGATGCAGAAATGTGTATCTTTTTCACTTTGTTTTAGTGGGCTAACGGGGGTTCTTTCCTGTCCTCTAAGAAGATCCGAAATATATGCTAGTTTTTCAGATGAGGTTTTTAAGCCCGAAACGTTGCTAAGCAAGTTTATGGAAGTGTAAACAATGGCTAAAAGGGATAGAACCATTGAAATAAGGAATGAGATTAACAGAACTCTCATTTTGGCTTCGGAAAAAGAGCCAAAGCTAAAAACAATCAGTATCAGTCCGTTAAAATAGATTGTCCCTGCTGCCGTATAGGATACCATCTTCAGGGGCGGTTTTATCCGGTTGGCAATCGAGTTAGTACTATCACTGTTGCTTTGCAGGGAGAGTATGAATATAGCAATAAACACGGCATACAATGCTGCTACTGATTGCATTACTGTTGAGGGAAGCCAGAAAGTTCCCCCAGAGCTTGCCGCAGAATTATCTGCATTTCCATTTCCTGAGAGGGTAAAAAAGCTCAAAATAACCAGAGCAAATAAAAAGAAAACTTCAAGCTTGTAAGTTTTCAAGGTAGTCAGTTTCATTCTAGACAGACTGCCTGTGCAGGATAGTTATATAAAAATTCCGCTGAATCGAGTGTCTGGTTGACTTTTGAGAAAGAAAAGCAATTAAGCTGTATTAGAGCTGACCCCAAAACTCAAAATTGCTTCTCTGAATATCATATTCTGGATTATCAATAGA
Source organism: Methanobacteriota archaeon (assembly GCA_023399215.1). Taxonomy (GTDB): domain Archaea; phylum Halobacteriota; class Methanosarcinia; order Methanosarcinales; family Methanosarcinaceae; genus Methanosarcina. The sequence goes on along the minus strand of JAEWQJ010000038.1, from coordinate 80,090 downwards.
GTTTCTGATCCTGAAAACTAATTCTGAAACTCTTACTTATATGTGAATAAAATTGGTTTTGGGATAAGCTCTGATCTAAAATGATCTGGAACTACAGCCATTCTTTGTACAGCCATCCTTTATACAGCCATTCTCTATGCAGCCGTTCTTTATACGATCTTTACTGCGATCTGATCTCCGCTTTTAAGTCCGAACTGAAGCGCAGCATTTCCTTTGTTTACGGCAATTTCCAGGAAGCCGTGACTGCCTATAAGGGCAAGTGGTTTTTTCGGCCCTACAAAACCATAGGTCTGAACAAAGGGGACCCTTCTGCTGTTTATTTCTATCTGTGAGCCAAAGTTAGAGAATTTTAAAACTACTTCTTCAGGAATATTGGTGATAACATTTCCAAAGTTGTCTGCAAAAATAACCTCGCCTACAAGGAAGGACCCGTCAATTCCGAAATTTTCGAAATCAAGGCTAACAAAATCCGAGATTTCAGATCCGACCACCTCGATAGGTGTGCCTTTTGAAAGGTAGGCTCCTGCAGGCGCAAAAATATCCCTGCCATGGAAAGTTGCAGAAATTCCTGATTTAAGCATAAGTTCGGGATTTGTGATCTCGTATACTTCAATTTCGCCAAGGCGGCGAGCCGCAGGGATCAGTAGCCCATTGTCAGGGCCGACAAAAAACTGTTCTTCTCCTTCAGGACCGGCTTTTATGGCAAGAGCGCGACGGGAAGTCCCAACTCCAGGATCGACAACACCTATATGTACGGTTCCCTGCGGAAAATATCGAACAAGGGAATAGAGCGCAAAAGCCCCTTCCCAGATTCCGGCCTGCCGGATGGAATGGGTTATATCAATAATCTGTACCTCCGGGTTTATTCTCAAAATCACGGCTTTCATAGCTGCAGGATAGAGGTCTCCGAAATCGGTAGTCAAGGAAATTATGGGCATAAATATCACTTGTCTTTTTTCTATTTTATAATATACAGGTCTGGGAAATTATATTAATATGTGAGAATGTAATGGTCAAAGATAAAAATTTTTAGGAAATTTGGAGACGAAGTGAGACAGATGATGTATATAAAGAAACTAGTCACACTGATTCTAATAAGCCTGGCTCTTCTTGCATCGGGTTGCGAGGGAACAATGAACGTCAAACAGAGTTCCGGATCCTTAAAGGAACCATCTACCGAATTTTATATTTTGGGACCTGATGGAATGGCTAAAAACTATTCTACTAACTACGTACTTGGAGGGAATGGAACCGTAATTGTGGGAATTATAAACCATGAACAGAAGCCCGTAAACTATACAATGGAAGTCCAGCTCGAGGACACGCCTCTACCTTTACCGGATGACTGGCAAAATATATACATCGAAAACAATGGGACCCTGGAGAAAGCAGTCACTATAACTCCTCCCTTCGAGGGAACAAACATGAGCCTTCAGTTTTTGCTCTATAATAACGATAAAAAAGAAATGTTAGAGAATATCAGTGTGCCTTATAGAGATCTTCATCTATGGATAAATGTAACAACGCAGAATCTTTCGAAGAATACTTCAACTCCAATAACGGCGGTATAAGTAGCCAAGTTGAAATTCGATACTGACCCTGTTCATCTCTGAAAACGAGATAATAAAATCGTGCAACCCTCAAAAAGTACAAAAGAATTTTCTCTGCTTCAACGAGACCTGAGAGCACAGGGTCCGGTTGCACATTTTCCACAGGCAAACTGATTAAGTTCGGGAAAAGCCCTGGCGTTTTCCTGAAGATACCTGTAGCATTTTTCTTTATCAAGGCCTCTTATGCTGAGGGCTCCAGCCGGGCACCTGTCCACACAGACAAGACATCTCTCTCCTTTTTTGTAGCGGCAGAACTCTTCTTTCGGGCGTGGAGTAGGAGGAATTTCGGCAGAAATCAGCAAAGTCCCAAAACGGCCTGCACACCCAGATTTTGTAATCAGCATCTGGTTGACTCCAAAAGTTCCCAGGCCCGCAGCATAAGCAGCACTTTTATGAGACCAGGCAACGTCGAAGCCTTTACTCTTATAATCAAAATCAGTTCCTGGCACAACTGACTGTATATTCTCTTCTGCCAGCTCAGCCTTTAGTTTTTTGTTGATTTTCCCTACGAGACCGTCGGTTTCACTTTTGGCCTGAATCCATTCTTTTACAGGGTCAGGAGACTGCCAGTTCAGATTCACAAGTTTTTTTTCAAACGGCAGAAAGAAGGAAACAACAGTTTTTGCTTCGGGAAAAATCTCTTTAGGGTGCAGGTGGTGAGGACCAATGATTTTCTTCATGTCATCAAAAATTGGGTCACTTGCTGAAGCATAGCCTACGAGAGGTTCACGATATCTAGTCTCAGTGCCTGGATTTGCAACGGATTCTTTGATAATGCTTTCAATCTTTTTTTAAGCTCCATAATGATTTCTCCTGCAAATTACAGAGAATTTAGATAATCTTTGTGTTATTCTTATCTCGAATTGTTTTCTTCAAGTTTCAATAAAAATTCCTTTATATCCAGCCCACTCGCATAACCTGTAAGTTTTCCATCTGAGCCTATGACCCTGTGGCAGGGGATAATTATCGCAATCGGATTCCGGTTATTTGCAAGCCCTACAGCTCTATAAGCCCTGGGCTTTCCGATAGATACAGCTACCTCTTTATAAGTTCGGGTTTCCCCATAGGGAATTTCGCACAAAGCTTTCCAGACGGACTTTTGAAAATCCGTTCCTTCTGGAGCCAGTTTGAGGTCAAAGGATTTGAGTTCCCCGGAAAAATAAGCTTCAAGCTGCCTGGCAACCTCACTGAAAAACTCTTTATTTTCTATCCAGTCAGCAGGGATTTCTATTCTTTTCTTGCCTTTCAAGAAATTAAGATGTTTCAGCCCTTTTTCATCCCCTGCCAGAAGAATGGGACCGATTGGAGATTCGATTATATGATAATACATTTTGTTCGTTTCCAGAAACGTTGTTGCAAATAATTGTATCGCTTCTGGTAGAAATCTTTATTCAACGGCTAAAATAAGAAAGTTCACTGAACAGGGAGGTTTTAACAGGTAAGAAATAATTGGGATAATGCCCTATGCAAAAAGAAATTGAAGGTTAAGAACACTTAATTCCAGTTCATTTAGCAACAGATCCTAACAGATTTTTAAGATGATACTCTAAAAAGTTATCGTTAAACTGCCAGAACGACGAAAACAAGGACTGCATATTACATTAAAAATGTTGAATTTAACAGAGTATAACTATTTACTAAAATAATAGTAAAGAAAAAAAGTTCAGTGAGAATAAAAACATGAATAGCATTTAAAAAAGATGATATTAGTAAAGCCCGAAGGCCTTACTCTGTATTACCATTACCTGCTTATTTTGCAAGGTTGTAGTTCTGGTTGACGATCTTCAGAGCGCAGAAGTTGCCGCACATTGTGCATGCATCGGAGTCTTCGGGTGACCTGCTGTTCCTGACTTCTCTTGCGTGTTCTGGGTCGATTGCAAGGGAGTACATCTTTTCCCAGTCGAGCTCTCTTCTGGCTCTGCCCATAGCAAGGTCCTGTTCTCTTGCCCTGTCAGGGTACTTTACCATGTCACCTACGTGAGCTGCAATCTTTGAGGTCTTGACACCTGTGATGACGTCTTCGAGGTTTGGAAGAGCAAGGTGTTCTGCAGGAGTTACATAGCAGAGGAAGTCACAGCCGTATGAAGCCGAAACCGATGCTCCAATTGCAGTTACAATGTGGTCGTAACCTGGCGCAATGTCAGTTACAAGTGGACCGAGCATGTAGAAAGGCTTGTGGCCGCTCATTTCCTTCATAAGCTTTACGTTGGTTGAAATCTGGTCCAGTGGAACGTGACCCGGACCTTCGACAATGACCTGCACACCCTGCTTGTGGGCTCTGTCAGCCAGTTCGGAGTTAATAATTAATTCCTGGATCTGGGCACGGTCGGTTGCATCGTGGATTGCACCTGCACGCATACCGTTTCCGGTAGAGAGGACTACTTCGTGTTCCTTGAGGATTTCAACAAGGTAATCAAAGTTTGCATAAAGTGGATTTTCTTTTTCGTTGTGGAGCATCCAGGAAGTCATAAAGGCGCCACCACGGGAACAGAGGCCACCGTACCTTCCGTGGGCTTTAAGGCGGTCCATGGTGATATTGTTGATTCCTGTGTGGATTGCCATGAAGTTGGTTCCGAGCTTTGCCTGGTCTTCGGTTGCCTTGAAGAGTTCGTCTTCGGTCATATCCACGATTGAGCCGTGTTTCCTTGCGGCCTCAATGAAAGCCTGGTAAAGAGGAACTGAACCGACTGAAAGGGAAATACTGTCAATGACTTTTTTCCTGATTGCAAGGAAGTCTCCACCAGTTCCGAGCTCCATAAGGGTGTCTGCACCTGCAGCTTCGGCAGCCTGTGCTTTTTTAACTTCCATATCTGCATCAACAATATCCGAGGATACACCGATGGATGCATTGACTTTGGTCCTGAGCCCTTCTCCTATACCGCAGATCTTTACCTGCCTGTATGGGGAGGTTGGAATAACAATTCTTCCGGCTGCAACACCACGACGGATGAATTCAGGGTCAAGTCCTTCGTCCTTTGCAACAATCTTCATTTCTTCAGTAATAATCCCTTTTTGTGCATCTTCCACGATCGTCATATTATTAACCTCAAGCTTTTGATCATCTGTAAAATGTGTCTGTAATAATCTGTAATTAGGGAAAGAGTGAGTTAGATCATAAAATGCGCGTAATTATATATAATACTTTTTAAAAAACCAACTTTAACCGTAATCAAGTTTACTTTACTTACACGTCTATAGTTATTGAAAAACATGAGATGTGAAATTAAAATAAATATTTTATAAATATATACTAAACTTTCTTTGAATAATAAGCAAGTAAACTTGTTTTAAATTGAAACTTGAAGAAGGCAAGGTTCAATAAAATCAGGTATGATATAGATAGTCTAATGGTAGAAAAACAAGACTTAATTTCCTATATTCAAAAATTAATTTACTCTTTTGAACTATTATCTATTGGCAAAAATCCATTGGCAACCATTGATATAAATAAATTTACATGATTTCTATGCATATTTGATACTTGCATTATTCCAAAAAAATCATTTATTTACTCTTAGTTGTGGAGTTCAAATGGCTTGGAAAGGTTGCTTGAATTCAACAAAAACGTTTAAGTAAATTTTATAAATTTTATTAATGAAGTATAAGGAACACCAAGTTTTGTTACTGTTAAAAAGTTTCATTAACATAATTAGGAATTTTATAGTTAATATTCTAGACTTATTTAGGTATTGCCATAAAATAAAATTCCTGTCCCAGAGTAACCTTGACTTTTAAAAAGCCTGTGCCACTAGTAGTTTTTTTTATTTCGTTCAGGTACTGACCCCTGTATTCTTTGGGCCACTCCCCAGGGTCATTATTTGCTTTTAATCGGATGTGGAAAGATATCGGTGCTCCTTGTCTACATTCACTTACATAGACATAACTGTCATAAGTCGGATTTGAGGCATACCTGGTGTATTCTCCATAAGGAATCACAGAAATATTCGAAATGTTTTCAACCGGGAATAATACTGGACTTCCGTTACTTATAGGATCAAAAATATCAAAATAGTCTGCAACAAAATTTGCACTAAATGAAATATCCTGGAGCACGGATTCATTTGTCCTGAATCCAAGCATATATCCTTTCTCAGTTTCTGCAATGAAGGTTGTCCAACCTCCTGGTATCGTTTTGTTGTCAAAGGTTTCAGTTGCATTTTCAAAATAGGGACCTTTGCGGTATTGTTCAGGCCAGTTATCGATCTCGTGCATCAGCTCCTGGGTAAAATAAGGGTCTTTCTGAGCAGGGGGAGTAAAAAATTTGCCTTCTTTCGTTGCAGGAATTGGAACCATTACTACAGTAGGCCCCAGTACATCTCTTCCGGAAAGGCCCCCTACCGTGACATCATATATACAATGATACCTTTGACCTCTGTCTCTCCAATCTATTAAATCCATATAACCTGAGTGAAGAAAAATGCTCACGGGAATGATTCCCACAAGAAGAATAAAAAATACAGAAATAAGTAGCAACCTTCTTTTTCTCACTTTTACTCGCCCACCTTATATTAAAAATAGAGAGGAATTATCCTCTCACATAATTTACAAGTCCCTTATTGTATTTTGTCGCCTTCCGAAGGCCATCCTTTGTAATTGCTATAACGTCAGAGTTTGACCCAAAAGTAGTCGGATTGTAATACACTGTTTCATATAAAGTTTCTACATTGGGGTGTGTTGAACTTGCCAAATTTTCTGCGGATTGTTCAGGATCTGTTATTGTGTAGTAAGTGTTAGTTGCATTTACGACATCTCAATATGTCTACTTTAAATTAATTCTTTATAAGTTTTCAGGCTAAACTTTAACAATTTTGGATAAGGGAATATTTATATGTTGGAAACTGACAAATTAAAAACTAGTTAAAATTTTTTAGGCATAAATTACTTATAGAGTACTTATTGCCGGACGTTTCTTACTAAGCTTTAGATTTCGAGTTTACCTATTGGAAGTTAAGCTGTATGCGTTCTAAAAGAATAAAAGAGAAAGCCAATTCATAAAGAACTCAATATTTAAACAGTAATTTTGAAACTAGCATAACGTGTATTATATTTTCAGAAATTAATCGAAAAGTCTTTAGTACAATTGAAGCCATAGCAGTTTTAATGACCTCTTAACTTCAAAAAAGTCACGAACTCAAAATTATAAAAACCTAAACTGAAAAAATAAAAATTTCTATTTCTTCTGTTTATTCTGCTCCATGATTAACCGGACTGTTTGCCTATGGAGAGTTAATATGAAATCACTCAAAGTCCCGAAGATAAACATCTGAAGGCCGAATATGATCAATAGGGTTGTAAGAATAGTAAGCGGGATATGATCTATTCCCCGGAACCACTCGACTACAATAAAGGTTCCTGTGAACAGGCCTGCAATGATTAAGATGAACCCTATAATTCCAAAGTAAAACATTGGATTATGTAATTTTGCAAGCTTGTAGATCGTAGATCCGATTCTAAATCCATCTTTTACCGGATTTAGCTTGGTTGAACCTTTTTCACTCCTCGGCAAGTAAGTGATAGGGACTTCTTCAACCTTCTGTTTTTTAAGAATACATTCCACAGAAATTTCGGTCTCGATTTCGAAGCCTGTCTTATTAAGTTCAAGTTCTTTTACACTTTCAAGCGTAAACGCACGGTATCCAGAGAGGATATCTTTTAATTTCACGCCATATGCAATGTCAAAAAACATATTTATCAAATGGTTGCCCAGAAGATTGAGCCTCGTAAAAGCTCCATGGGAGTACTTCTCCAGCCGGTTGCCTATTACGTGGTCGGCATGGCCTTCCAGCACAGGCTTGAGAAGGGTATTAGCTTCTCGGGCAAGATATGTTCCGTCACCATCAACCATTATTACGTAAGGACTCTCTATAATCCCAAAAGCCTGAATCATTGCCTGCCCTTTACCTTTTCCAGTCTGCATGACAACTTTTGCGCCTTCAGCTTTTGCAATTTGCCCTGTACCGTCCTTGCTGTTCCCATCAATTACCAGAATATTGGAAAAACCTTCCTGCTTGAAGTCTTTGATAAGCTGCCCTATTGTTGCAGCTTCGTTCAGGGTGGGAATAAGAATGCAAACATCTGCGTTGTTCACGTCTCACACATATCCTTTACCGGAACCTCTACGCGCATCGCAGAATCCGTTTTATTGTATAATTTATCAGTTTATAATTTATCAGTTTATAATTTATCAGTTACTTTACTTCCAGAAAAGTGGTATCTTAATATATTGAGGGTTCTTATAAAAGTCCCATATTGTCGAGCTGTTGGCGGACGACTTCAACGCCTCTCTCGCAATCTTCAGGGGTTTTGCCACCTGTAACTACCAGTTTTCCAGAGCTGAAAATAAGCACAACTACTTTGGGGTCATCGATCCTGTACACAAGGCCGGGGAACTGCTCAGGCTCGTATTCAATATTTTCAAGGCCAAGCCCTATTGCAATTGCGTTCAGGTTCAGAATAGTATGCAGGTCTGCAGAAGCAACAATGTTCTGGACAGTAATCTGAGGGTTCTCTATAGTCGTAATCCCTATACTGTTCAGCTTTTTCGCCATGTTGCCTATAACTGTATGTACATCGGCAACGTTTTTTGCTCCTGTACAGACAACCTTACCGGAAGTAAAGACCAGGAATGCAGCTTTAGGATCTGAAACTCTGTAAACGAGCCCGGGAAACTTCTGCTTGTTGTATTCGGCTCCTTCGAACCTTGATTCGATAACGGTTAAGTCGAATTCTTCAGCGAGTTTAGTGGATGCAACCACATTTTCGATCTTGATGCTAGATTCGCTCATTAGTCAACCCTCAGTATATAAAGCAAAGGTAATATCCTCTGCCCAGTATATAAAGCTATAGTTAAATGCCCCGGCTACTATATAAATGCTTTATATATAGAATATAAATGCCACAGAAAAATTTAAATTAAGGGCGCCCGTAATTCAAAAAAAATAACCAGAGATGAGGAAGATTGTGCATCAATAAGGCATATCAGTCTTTTAACCTCTCAAGGCCCTCAAGAATAGAATCATACTTTGCACAGACTCTCTGGAGAAGGTCGCCTGCAACACTGCGGTGTGTGGGTATGAGGATCTGAGCCCCTTTTTCAATTTTAACTCCGCTTTTCGAAACTCCATAGTCAGGTGCAATAAGAACTCCCTCTGCAGAAATTCCAAGGGAAAGGTCGTTTACGATTCTTGAAATCATTTCAGTTGCCGGCTTGACTTTCTTCTCGATAAGAACGGCAGCAGAAACATATCTTTCCCTGGTTTCTTGAATCTTCTTTATGTTTTTTTCCACTGTTTTGGAGTCTACCTCATCGGGAAGTTCTTCGGCAAGTACGGTAACTGCTTCTATAAGGTCTCCAAAAGTTGTTGAATGCATCTCAAGGATCTCTCCGTCGCAGTACTGTCGTACCGTATCAGAGTAACCGGCCGAGACCACGACAACGTCGGCTTCAAGCAGGCGGGAGATTTCCTCTTTCGAAGGTGAGTAGGCATTGGCTACGAAGTATTCCCTTATCCCGCACATGCTCATAAGAGATTCATACATGGGAGTCACAGCAATGGTTTTCTTTCCTATCCAGAAGTCGATCTCACTCTGCCCTGCCTGGGATCTCAAAAGATCAAGGATTTTCTCTTTTATGTCTTTAGGGTCATTTCTTTTAAGCCCGAAGTAATCTGCAAAAAGAGGGGTTGTTGAAAGCTGCCTGCTTCTCCCGCAGGGCACGGACTCTACAAAACCCCGCTCTACAAGATCCTTTATATGATCATAGGCTCCGCTTCCTCTCATATCAATGAGGTCTGACTGTAGCAGGGGCTGATGATAGGCAATCATGGAAAGGGTACGAAGTTTTGGGGCTGAAAGCTCTTTTGGGGCGACTTCCCGCATAAGCTCGGAGTATTCGGGCTTGACCTGCATAACATACCGCTCCCCAAGATCAAGAATCTCAATCCCGGATCCTCGGGAAGAATAAATCTCTGTCAATTTCTGTATTGCCGAAAGGACGGCTTTTTTGGGTTTTCCTGTAATTTTTGTAAGCTTTTCGAGGCTTATTGCCCTGCCAGCAGCAAAAAGCGCAGCTTCGATAATCTCAAGCTCACTCATAAATTTCACTTCCAGAAAAGGGATAAATTTTTTCTTAATTAAGTTAATTAGTAAATATCAATGTACGGTTAACTCAGGCTCTTTATCAGTGTTTTCATGCAGAGAGATCTCTTCTGTAGAATTTAGCTCTGAAGAATCTTCAGTTTCAGGCTTAGAAATTTCAGTTTTTGATTTTATTAACATCTCATGAAAGAGGGGTGGATTTGCCTCGGTGGAAAAGCCGGACTCTTCTCCCGGATAGATGTATAATTCTTCGAAAAGCTCATTCTGGAAAAGCCAGATTTTCTTGCTTGAGGCAAGGAAAAGAAGAGAAAGATAATCCATAATTCTGTCTTCGCTTCCCTTCAGTATACTCGAAAAAACCACTACAGACTGCTTCGTAAATAGTTCGGCAAGCCTTTCCCACATCAGGGACAACCGCGAGCTGATAGCTTCGTCATGTGCAATGCCAAGGACATCTCCGGTAGTAAGCTTAGGGCGAGGATTGGATTCTTCTGAAATCTGTCTGGCTTTTTTTTCATTTTTTCTTGAGAGGCATTTTTCGGCTTTCTTGAGTTCAAGAATCAGTTCATTGAGTGTTACCGGCCTTGTGGATACACGACGAACTGGAAGTTTCGGGATAGGAAACTCTGCAGGCTCAGGGAAATCGGGATCATCAGGAAAATCCGAATCAAATGTATCAATCTCTTCCTCTTCCACATCAAGGATTCCCGAAGATTTCATGCGCAGGAGAATAGCAGAATAAAGAAGCGTCCTTGAAGAAATTCTAAGGTCCATCTGCTTGAGCTCTTCCACCTTTTTCAGGAAACCGTCAGTAAGCTGTACTATGTCTATATCCCATGGGTCGATTTTTCCGATCCTGGCAAGCTCAACCAGTATGCCCAGAGGTTCGGAGGTCTTAAACTCTGAAATATCAAGCAGGTCCCAATCGATTCCAAGGTATGAAAGAGTACCTGGCAGCCCATAAGTTTCGGATTCCATAAAAATAGAGTTATTTTCTCTGGATTCAGAAACCGTACGAGCCTGAAGACGAGGAACTTCAAGCGCTGTGCCCGCGTTATCCATAAGCTCAGCCATTAAGTTTCACTCCGGTAATACTCGTGAGGTTATTTTCCTGCATTGTAACCCCTATTGTCCTTGATGCGGCCTGGATCATAGGTTTTCTTAAGGAGACAACAATAAACTGGACTTTTGATCCTGAGGTTTTAACGCGTTTTGAAACCCTTTCCACATTCCAGCCGTCAAGAAACATATCAATTTCATCAAAAGCATAGAAGGGAGCAGGACGGTATTGCTGAATCGCGAAAATGAATGCAAGTGCAGTAAGGCTTTTTTCTCCTCCGGACATTGCCTCGATCCGCTGGAGAGTTTTTTCCTTGGGCTGCGCCTGAATAGTCATCCCTCCTGCAAAAGGGTCCTCAGGGTTATCAAGCAAGAGTTCACCCACTCCGTCGGAAAGCTCATGGAAAATCTCCTTGAAGTTGGCATTAATGCTTGTATAGGCTTCCATAAAGGCATCTCGTTTTAACTGCTCATACTGGTCAATGCGCTCAAGGAGCTGCTCTCTCTCGGTAAAGAGAGTATCCCGCTTTCCTTGCAAATCCGAAAGTCTTAACTCTACCTCATTATACTCATCAATTGCTCTCATGTTTACGGGTTCAAGTTGCCTGAGGGCTTCGTCAATTGCCTGAATCCGCATGTAAACGGTTTCGTAATTTGGAACCTCATCAGTCTCTTCTATGCCTCTTTTCAGGAGTTCTTCGACAAACTGCTTTTCCTGACCTAAAAGCGCATTTTTTGTAGCCGTCAGCGTAAGCACCTGTTGCTTTGCTTTTTCAAGTGTAGTTGAGGCAGTACTTACCCTGCGCTTGACCGCATTGTGTTCGGCCTGAACTTTTTCCCGTTCTTGCTGGAGACCTATCAGTTCATCCGAAAGCTCAACCTCCCTGGCTTTCTTTTCCTCAAGTTTTTCCTCTAATTCCTTTATTTTTATCTTCAGAGAGTTAACTTTTTCCATTCTTGAAGCTTTTTTCTCATCAAGTTCCTTTATAAGTTCCTTTGCTTCGTCAATTTTCTGTTCAGCATACTCTTTTTCAAGCTGCAGGGCATTTAATGTGGCTTCAGTATCCCGGATTCGACCATCCAGCCTGCGGAGTTCCTCATCAACGAATTCTATCTTTTTATTGATTTCAGGCAGAGGTGAATCCGCAAGTTTTGCTTCAAGTCCTGAGATCTGTTCCTCAAGTTCAGACGCGGCCTTTTCTTTATCAGCTTTTTCCGCAGTTACCCTATCCATTTCAGTCCCGAGTTCGGTTCTGGACTCTTCAATTGCTTTAAGATCGGCCTGTTTTGATTCAAGAAGTTCAGCAAGTTTTGCTTCCCTGCCTGCAATTTCATCAAGCTGGTTCTCTTTTCGTGAAATCGTAGCTTCACAGTCCCGAATTTTCCTACTCAGTTCGAAAAGATGGCTTTCAATGCTGTCCTGCTTGCTTATTGCTGCATTCCGGCTTGCATCCAGGGATTTGATCTCCTCTGCAAGCTCAAGCAGTTTGTCTTTTTCTGCAGCCGCAAAAGAAGTGCCCGATTTAGAGGATATCGACCCTCCTACCATTGCTCCGCTCTTTTCCAGAAGTTCGCCTTCAAGGGTTACCATTCTTGCCTTTCCCATGAGGCGGCGGGCACTTTCAAGGTTTTCCATAACAAGAGTATCCTGAAAAACGTACCAGAAAGCAGACTCAAAACCAGAATCAAATTGAATAAGGTCAATTGCGTATCCTATTACTCCGTTTTCGTAACTTAGATTTTCAAGCCGTCTGGGCTCTCTCAGTTTGTTGAGGGGGAGGAAGGTTGCTCGACCTCCTTTTCTCCGCTTCAGGTACTCGATTGCTTCTGCAGCATCGGCGTCCGTGTCCACAACAATCGCTTGCATCCGGTTTCCCGCAGCAATTTCCAGAGCTGTTGAGTATTGCCTGTCCACTTTTCCAAGCTGGGCAATGGTCCCATGAATTCCGAAAAGGTCCTCCTGCCTTGCAGCCCCTATTACCATTTCCACAGCCCTGGAATAGCCTCCGCCCTGTTCCGATGACCGCACTCTTGCCTCTGTGATTGTGTACTCCTGTTGGAGGTCGTGAAGCCTGTTCTCAAGTTTCCTGATATCTTCCTTTATCCTGAAATGGCTGCTTTCAATATCATCACGGTCTCGGATAAGAGATTCCAGGTTTTCAGAAAGCTTTTCAAGCTCGTACTTGACAGAAAGCGTATCACTGTCAGAAGTAGCAACTGCGGCTTCAGCGTCTTTGATCTGGTTTTCTATCTCCCGGAGTTCTAAAGATTTTCTTCGGAGGGTATCAAGGAGCCGGTCTTCGGTTCGGATTAACTCATTTTTCTCGTTTTTTACATCCTCAAGCTTCTTCCTGGCAGCCATGAGCTCATCCCGTGTAGCAGCAAATTTTGCGTCCACATCCGCAATTCTGCTCTGGAGCAGCATACGCTCGGTTTTGCGCTCGGAAAGCTCTGAAGAAATGCTTTCTTTTCTCAGGTTTTCGGCTTCAATTTTTTCTTCGAGTTCCCCTACCTTGCCCTTGGTGGAATCGATCTCTACAAAGGCTTTCCTGCGCCGTGAATCAGCTTCCTCAAGTTCGGATTCCGAAAGCTCGATGCTATCTACGCAGCGAGAAATTTCTCCCTTTGTCTCTTCGATCTCCCTCTTAACCTGAAGCTGTTCGTCTTCCCCTTTTTTTCGGATTTCAACCGAAAGCTCATCCAGGGTTTTTTCAAGTGTCTGAAGTTCCTGCATTCTCTCATTCAGGAGGAGCTGGACTTTTTCAAAATGCTCTTCTTTGCCTGCGAGTTCTTTATCTACATTTTGCAGTTCAGCCCTCGCGTCTTTGAGTTTGGAAAGTAGGAGATATCCTTCAAATTTTACTTTTTCAGCCTTGAGCGCTTGATATTTTAAGGCCTGGTCGCGTTCTCCTGCCAGTTTTCCTAGCTGTGTGCGTACCTCTTCAAGGATTATATCCACGCGCTCGATTTGCTGTCTGACGACTTCCAGTTCTCCAAGTGCCTTTTGCTTACGTTCGTCAAATTCTGCAACCCCTGCGATTTCGTCTATAATCTTTCTTCTTTCTACAGAGGTCATGGAGATAATCTGCGTTACATCTCCCTGCATAACCACATTGTAACCTTCAGGCGTTATCCCGGCTTTTTCAAGCTGAGAATGGATTTCTCCAAGACTTACGGCTTTTCCATTGAAATAAAAATAGCTATAATACCCGCTTTTTGTCCGCCGAACCTTTCTTGAGACTTCAACTTCGTCAAGCTCTATGGGTAACTTATGGTCCGAGTTGTCAAAACGGATCGTAACCTGAGCAAAATCAGGCTTCTTTGACGCATCGCCGTTGTAAATCAGATCTGTAAGTTTTTCAGCGCGAAGGGTCCTTGAACTTGTGAGCCCGAGTGCAAAAAGAATCCCATCTATTATGTTAGACTTTCCACTCCCGTTCGGACCTGAAATTGTAGTAAAGTCGTTATAAAAGGGAATCTTTACTTTTTTTCCGAAAGACTTAAAATTAACAAATTCAATCTCTTTTATATACACAGAATGCCTCTGTAATCTTACGTTTTTGAGAAAGTTTCTGTCTTTTTAAGCTTTATTTTTCCCGAGAATTTTTCCGGCTACATGTAATAAGCTCGGCATCTTCATTTTCCCGCACATCCACAGCCTCTTCTATGAAGTGCTTTTTCGAAGGCCTCTCGGCGATTATATACTCACATTTATAATCATCGGCAGGTTTTGTTTCCACAGGGTTCTTTTTAACAGTAGAAGGTTGCCTTTCAGGTAACGACGATCCTGAAGGTGGCTGACTGAACTGTGTTCTTATCGGCGGTTGTTGCCTGGCAGGTTCTCTAATCGATGGTCTAACCGATGGCCCATGTCTAACAGTGCCTCTAAGCCCTCTTTTATCTCCACTTTCTGCAATAATATATTCACACTTTGTTTCGGCTTCTTCTCTGTCAAGATCTGCCGGCTCAACTTCCCTGAGCTTCAGCTGAACCTTTGCGCGTGTACCTGGTAGGGGAGCAGGGGCTTCTTTGAATTTACCCAATCTGTATGCCGGGTTTTCTTTTCTAAGCTCAGGTTTTTGTTTGGGTTTTCTGGAGAGAGGCGGAAGGTCCAGAGGGTCTTCAGAAAGAGTCCGATTAATAGAAGATGGAACAACAGAAGGAGAAGACAGAACTACAGAAGGTGGAGCAACTGGAGCAGCCTTTTTTGTGTCTTCCAGTTGTTTAGCGAGATCTCCGATCTGTGTTTCCAGTTTCTTTATAAGCATTTTCTGGTCAAGCAATTCACGGACAAGCCCATCCTGAATGCCTGCAAGTTCCCTCAGCTTCCGGTCAGCTGCTTCCGAGTCATTTTTCCCTGATGTTTTCAATTCCGTTCTTAATTCGTTCAGGATTGAAGCCTTGAGTGAAGTAGGGTTAGGGATCCCCATAAGCTCTGTCCTGATTTCAGAAAGGACAAGATCCTTGATGGAGTCCTGATCGGAAGCGTTTTCCATTTCGGCCCGCAGTTCATTGAGAACCGAAACCTTAATCGATTTTTTGAGAGTCTCGAGCTCCTCATAGGTTATCGATAGTCGCCTTTTAAGCGGTGTATTATGCACGTCCCTCTGTCCAGTTCTCATAAAAGTACCTCTTATGATGTTCGGGTTCCGATTTCCTGACAGCCTGGAATTTTCTGGTGACAAGGCAGCCAGCACAGTAATAACTAAATTGATTAGATCATAGGAATTTAAATAATATATACAAAGTACATGTAATCTTACTTTAAATATATATGGTAATCGATAGTTTTTCTGGCCTTATATAACTCTTAATAAAGAGAGACAAAAATCTTTTTATTTAATCTTTGTCGAAATACTCAGTAAATCGGGCTGTATATGCAGGAAATCCGGGATATAAAGTTTCCAAAAATGAAAACTGACCTTCAAGGAAACAACATAAAAGAATTAAAGGAAAATCAGATAACAAAAGAGGATAAGGAAACAAAAAGGATTGGGGAGTTAAAGAGAAACAACTTGAATGAAAATTTGAATAAATATTTTTCGATATGCCTGTGATAAAAAGCAATAAATAGGAGACGCCTGCCCAAATCTTTCATCCCTGTACAAATCGAGCAAGAATGATGTTCAAATCCGGGTAGATTAACAGGGAAGCCCAGAGAGAAAAAGGTTCATAATACTACAAAATAGAGGAATGAAACCCAAGCTTAACTTTAAAATACAAGGAGTTAAAGAGTTGGATTTCAATAAAGGGTAATATATTTTTGGGGGAAGTGTTAGTTAATGGATGAAAAGGAACTCTCGAAATCGACCAGTACATTCTCCCTTAATTGGATTTTGGAGGAGGTACAGTCCATTTCCGCAGCAGTTTCATTAACAACGGAACCGTGAGTTCCGGTGCTTTCAAGGAAAAATTGAACCTCATCAAGTTCAGGCTCGCGGAAATGATCCATTTCAATTATATCCATAATAACACTTAACACGTTTTTGTGTAAGTGAGTGGTAATTCGGGTCATCGGGAATAACACTATGTATCGAATATTAATAATTTGCGGTAAAGGCAGAATATTTTGAAAAGAAAAAACAAGCTTATTAATATATAAATGTTATGCCCGATTAGAGAAACTTGCCTTTCAAAAAATAACCTACGTAGACTGTAGAGAAAGACAGTTACTTTTGATGAAAGCCGGGGTAAGAAAATCTGCAGCAGAGTATAAAAACGGAAAAAAGAGATCAAAGGAAATAAGGCCCAAAAATCCGAATTAAGATGCCTACTCCGAGAGCCAGCAGTATGGTAAAAATAACTATCAAAGCCGTATCCTTTGTTCCAAGTTCGTGCTTCAGTACTGCAATAGTTGCTACACACGGCATATATATGGTCGTAATTACAGCAAATTGGTACATCTGGACAGGTGTCATTACAGCTGCAAAATTGGCCGTACCTGCAAGTACGGCAAGGATCTGAAGCGCCATTTCCTTTCGGAGAATCCCAAATACCAGGGCAGTCGCCGCAAATGCCGGAAGGCCCAGCAGTCCCACGGATATAGGCTCTACAAAATCCTGGAAGATTGAAAGAAGGCCCAGAGCATCGGCAATCCCTAGAAAAGCGCTTCCAACGAGCAGAAGCGGAAACGCTATGTATAAAAATTCCCGACTTTTCATCCACGTCTTCCTGAGGGTCGATTTCAACTCCGGCTTTCTGAGAGGGGTCATTTCCATAATGAAGCCACTTCTCTGACCTGGAAGGCTCTTTCCCAGAATTAAACCCATGCCGGTAATAATGACGATCTCCAGAATATATATTGAAACCGCAGGCCAGAAACCTACGAAGGTTCCTACAAGCCCCAGGATAATGACGGTCCGCGCAGAGCAGGGAATTAGAGCTATAAGAAGGGAAGCTATCCTCTTTTCCCGTCGCGTGCCAAGGGAATGCACTGCCATAATTGCAGGGACGTTGCAGCCAAAGCCTAGAACCAGCGGAATCACGGCTCTTCCGTGAAGCCCAAGCTTATGGGTAAGATTGTCAAGCAGAAAAGCTGCTCTGGTAAGATAACCCGAGTCTTCGAATATTGAAAGAATGGCATAAAAGACTGCAATATATGGAATTGCGATTGCAAATCCGGCCTCTACTCCTCGAAGAGAATACACGATCAGGTTTTTCAGGACAGGCGACATGCCTGAAGTTGCGGCTTCGGCAGGAAGGATCACATGAGGCTCAAAGATTTCATTTACAATCCAGGTCTCAAGGAAGCCTCCTACCCGGAAAACAAGAAGGAAAGTAATGAGCAGGGCAGATATGAGCACTGCAATTCCGAAATTAGGGGAGGTAAGGACGGCATCGATTTTTTCCTTTATATTCTTTTTAGGTTCAAACCTTGAAACCACGCTGTCCACAATATATCCTGCTTCCCCATAGAGATCTCTTGCAACAGTATCAGGTACCGAAATTCCCTGTTCTATCTCCAGGTTCTGCCTTAACCGCCTGCCCGAAGAAAGCAAGGCATTAGCCTCAGGCGGCATACAGCAGAGTTCTACAAACTCGGCATCGTTTAGTAGAGCTGCCATTTTTACTATTGGAGGTATATTGGGGAAGGTATAGTCAAGGCTAGAAATAGCTTGCTGGATCCACTGGCTATATCTTACCCGGTGGTGTTCCTGAGTCTTATTCTGTTCATCAAGGGCTACAAGCATTACCTCATCGAGCCCTACCCCCCAGGTCGCAACCGTTGGTACTACAGGCAGGCCAAGCAGTTCGGAGAGTTCGTCTGTATCAACGAGAATCCCGAGGTCTGCAGCCAAATCTACTTGATTTAACGCAACAACCATTGGGATATCGAGTTCCAGAAGTTGCAGTGTCAGGTAAAGATTCCTTTCAAGCCTGCTTGCGTCAACGACATTGATAACAATATCCGGCCGTTCCTCAATCAAAAATTGCTTGGTTACTTTCTCATCTTCGTTTGTGACCCCAAGGGAATAAATTCCTGGCAGGTCAACTATTTCAATAGTTTTTCCCCTAGCTTTTACAATTCCTTTTTTAAGTGCAACTGTCGTGCCAGGATAATTTGAGACTTCAACTCCTACCCCTGTAAGCCTGCTGAAAAAAACGCTTTTTCCAACGCTTGGATTGCCTATGAAAGCGATTGTCAAATCATAGGGGCTTTTGCTCTGACTTTCGCTTTTGGAAGCACAGCATGAGCTGGAAATTCCTACCACATCTCCGGTTATTTTACTCCATGCCAGTTATATGCCTTCTCTATGTTTTTTACACGTTTCTGCCCTTCGGAGCTATGAAAATTTTCTTTGCAATATCCTTTCCGAGAGCAATTTCCGACCCGACTGCTATAACCGAGATACAGCCCTGTTTTTGCTTTCGCCTGACTTTAATATCTTCTCCCGCAAGAATGCCAAGGGAGATCAGGCGTTCTTTCGTCTCTCTTGGAAGAGTCACCCGGACAACTCTGCCTGAACTTCCTTCTTCCATTTCATCAAGTGGGACAAATTCTTCCTCTTGCACGATATTATTTTTATCAATATTGATCGGGTTCCCGTCAGGGCAATACTCAGGGCATCCCAGAAATTCGTAGATCTTTTCAAGTACGGCATCTGAGACCGCATGCTCAAGTTCACAGGCTTCTTTATGGGCTTCCTTCCTATCAAAATCAAGGACGTCAACCAGAAAAGTTTCAAGTACCTGGTGTTTCCTTTTGATCTTTATAGCCTGATCAGTTCCTTTTTTTGTTAATTCAACTCCCTGATAAGGTGTATACTCCACAAGTCCCGAAGAATGTAACTTTTTTATCATTTCCGTCACGCTTGGCGGAGATACGTTGAGTTCTTCAGAGATCTGTTTGGTCTTTGCAGGGCTCTGATTTTTTCTAATTAGGTAGAGAATAGTTTCAAGATATTCTTCAAATCGATCTATCTGCATTACATCATCCCGCCAGCATATGCCGGACTCCAAACCGATAATTAGGATAGCCTAAAAATGTAACTGCCTGAATAAATAATTTTTGATTATTGGCTATTTATATTTATTTTAAACACTGCAAATCGAAATCCTGTAGTTTTGAATTTAAAGTCTTAGGCTCAAAAAATAGAAAAGAAGGATTTCAAAGAAGAATTTCTAAAGCTATTCAGGGATTAATCGACTTCATAACAGCAATTTCGTTACAATCCGGAAACTTAGGGCATCTCAAACAACCGGACCAGATCTTTCTGGGAAGGGTGTTTTTGTCTACAACCTTAAAGTCCAATGTCTCGAAAAAGCCAGGCACATAAGTAAGTGCGAAAACTTCTTTCATACCAAGGTTTTTAGCGTCCTCAAGACAGGCCGAGACAAGCTTTGTACCTATTCCCTTTCTTGCACATACCGGGTGCACGGCAAGGGCAAGTATCTCTGCAAGGTCTTCCCATACTACATGCAGGGCACAGCAGCCCACAACTTCCCCATCAATCTCGCAGACGTAATAATCTCTAATATTCTCATACATCTCACTCAGCGAACGGGCAAGCATTAGCTCTTCCTTCGAATAAGTATTGATGATTTGTTTCATTACAACTACGTCATTTACTCTGGCTTTTCTAATCAATTCGTGTTTCCTCTGGGTTAGCATTTTTCTGTTCTAATGAAGTAGAATGCACTGAGCTATGATCAATAAAAATGTATTGTTATACTGCTATGGAATACTTACTTTCCAGATAAAATATTTTCCATTGTTTCCACGAATATTTACACAGGTAGTAGTTCAGAAAGGTAGTAGTTCAGAAAGGTAGTAGTTCAGAAATATCCGGTTCTTCTGAGCAGGCATGTCCATAACGCCTTAGAGTTGGAAACCCCGGACTTTAAAAATAGACTTTTATTTCGTGATAAAACTGAAAAAACAGGTTAAAAGAATACGAGTTAAGGAAAATACAGATCAAAAGAAATTAGCGGGCGTGAAGGGATTTGAACCCCCGATTTACAGCTTAGGAGGCTGCCGCCATATCCTGGCTAGGCCACACGCCCATGAAATACTTCCCTAAAAATACATTTTTTCAACTACCTGCTGAATTTGCATTTCAGGTGATCCATAATACCGGTATAAGATGTATATTTAATTATCGCTCCGGATGGGAGAAATGTATGCCTGAAAACAAGAACTGCGATTTCAGGAAAGCTTTAAATCAAATGTAAACCTTTAATCCAAAAAAGGTTAACAATACTTTGAATTTTCAGCTGCTATATAGCTTTTAGGACTGGAATTAACCGTTATGAAGTTATCATTATAAAGCTGACAAGGTTACTCGAGGCTTCAGTTTCTATATTTCAGTTTCTATATATCACAGCTTTAAATTTGCACTGAATTTTCCTGCCTGCCAATTCAGGGATGTAAAAAGCTTTGACAGGCTTAAAAAAGAGAAAAATGAGAAAAGCTGAGTACAATTCATAAGAGGAAAAAATGTGTACATAAAAAACAAAGAGCCTTATTTCAACCGGACTCCTGAACTAAGAATGATGGTTTTCGCATCTCTTTTTGCAGCTCTGGCCGCCGTAGGGGCTTATATACAGATTCCTATACCTTTCTCCCCTGTTCCTGTTACACTGCAGGTATTCTTTGTCCTGCTTGCAGGAAGCATGTTGAAAAGCAAATGGGGAAGCTTGAGCATGATAGTGTATGCCCTTCTCGGTATAGCAGGACTTCCTGTGTTTGCAGGAGGCAGTTCTGGGATGGGAGTGCTTCTTGGGCCCACAGGTGGGTACATAACTGGCTTCATTCTGGCGGCTTATGTTATAGGAAAGCTTTCCGAAAAGGCTGAAAAGGCTGATAAATCCGGTTTCTTTATCAATGCCCTTAATATGAGTGCAGGAGTCCTGATTCTCTATGCATGCGGATTTATTCAATTGATGTTTGTAGCTGACATTGGACCTGGAGCAGCCCTTGCTCTTGGTGTCATTCCTTTTCTGCTCGGTGAAATCATAAAAACTGGAGTTGCCGCATATATTGCTTCAAACTACAAGCTCTAAAGCTACTTTCTTTTAATTTTTTCTGGATAAGCAGAAAATAAGACGACCCATATTTTCAATAAAATTTATGATAATCTTTAAAAATTTGAATCAACACGGTAAAAATTTGAGTTACTATGATCAGGCTTGAAAAAGTGAGTTACAGTTATCCTGATGGTACCCCTGCACTTGAAAATATAAACCTGGTTATAAAAAAAGGGGAATTCATAGGGATAATCGGAAAAAACGGCAGTGGAAAATCCACACTTGCCCTTCAACTAAGCGGACTCCTGAAACCACAGGCTGGCAGGGTAATGATCAAAGGAATTGATACCCGTGACCCTTCAAACCTTCCAGAAATCCGAAAGTTCGTAGGTATTGTGTTTCAGAACCCTGAAACTCAATTTGTGGGCAGGACAGTCGAAGAAGATCTGGCTTTCGGCCCAGAGAATCTTTGCCTTCCTCCCGTGGAAATTAGAAAGTGTGTTGATATGGCACTTGCCGAAACCGGGCTTGAGAAGTACAGGCACCGTTCTCCGAAAACCCTGAGTGGAGGACAGGGGCAGTGTGTAGCTCTGGCAGGAATTCTTGCAATGAGGCCTGAATGCCTTATCTTTGATGAGGTAACTTCCATGCTTGACCCTGAGTCCGGAATAACTGTCCTCGAAACCATAAAAAAACTGCACCGGAAAGGAAAAACCATTGTATATATCACTCACAATCTTGAAGAACTTCATGACGCAGACAAAGTCATTGTCATGGAAAAAGGAAAAATAAGGCTTG
The DNA here is from genome assembly GCA_023399215.1 of Methanobacteriota archaeon. Classification (GTDB taxonomy): domain Archaea; phylum Halobacteriota; class Methanosarcinia; order Methanosarcinales; family Methanosarcinaceae; genus Methanosarcina. Next base: position 58,059 of record JAEWQJ010000038.1, on the reverse strand, counting down.
AAGGAGAGCCGGAAAGTATTTTTTCAGATGTTTCCCTCAAGACCCTTGGACTTGCCTTGCCTTCTCTGATTGAGCTGGCCGAGAACCTGAAAATGCACGGAGTAATAATTCCCTGGGAAAATACCTCTTCTCCCCAGAGCTTTGCAGAGGAAATATGCCGATTATTCTTGAAAACGTAAGTTTTTCCTACTCCAGAAAGACTCCTCTCGAAACTCTCGCATTGAGAGATATCAACCTGCGGATAGAAAAAGGAGAGTTTGTGGGAATACTGGGAGAAAAAGGCGCAGGAAAATCTACTCTAACAAAACTTTTTAACGGGATTTTGAAGCCGGAAACCGGAACCGTTTGCGTGGACGGGCTTGATCCTTCTTTAAGAGAGACGAAACGCAGGGTAGGAATGGTTTTTCAGCAGGCTGCTGATCAGCTCTTTTGTAAAACCGTATATGAGGAAATAGCTTTCGGGCCCCTGAACTTTGGGTACTCGAAAAAAGAAACCGAGGAAAGGGTATATGAGGCAATTGAAGCTGTTGCTCTTGACCAGGTCGAGCTTTCTCGAGACCCTTTCAGCCTGAGTGGAGGAGAAATGCAAAGAGTTGCTCTTGCAAGCGCTCTTGCCCTCAGGCCGGACTATCTTGTACTGGATGAGCCAATAACAGGGCTTGACCCGGCTGGGAAAAAGGACATTCTTGAGACACTTAAAAGAATTAAAGAGAATGGTACTGCGGTCATAACTGTAACTCATAATCTTAAAGGGTTCTTCCCCTTGCTGGAAAGAATAGTGCTCATAAGGGAAGGAAGAATAATTTTTCAGGGGAGCCGGGAAAGCTACCTCGAAAAAGGATTCGAGCCTCTTCCGCCTATAGCTTCCATGATGAAAGAACTCAGAGCAAGAGGAATACCGGTAAACTCTGCAGTCTTCACAGTTGAAGACGCTCTTAAAGAGATTCTGAAATTAAAATCGACTCATGGAACAGAAAATAATGGAAACTAAAACGGGAATCAACTAAAACGGGAATCTCCGGAAAATTCCTGAAGGATCATTATAAGGAGAAAGTCGAAGGAAATATGCAGGAACCTGTCTTCAGTTACGTGCCAGGGTCTTCCCTTCTCCACAGGCTTGACCCCAGGACAAAAGTTGCGGCTGTAATGCTGCTCGGAATTCTGACATTCAGGATTGAGAATTTTGCAGGAATAGGGGCTCTTTTCGCTTTTTTCTTTGCCCTCGCTTTACTTTCAGGACTGCCAATGAAAGTGTTTTTCAGAGCAGTAAGACCCATGATGCTGTTTATATTTTTTATCTTTCTCACGCAGCTATTTTTTACGGATGGAAGACCCCTTGCTTCGTACTGGATTCTGCAGCCAAGTCTGGAAGGACTGGAAAAAGGGCTCAAACTTGCTGCCCGATTTATACTACTTTTGCTTTTTGCAGCCCTACTGACAGCCAGTACCGACCCATCAGCAATTACCTGCGGCGTAGAAAGGATGCTAAGGCCTTTACCATTGCGCTGGCTGGGAATCAGCTCTTTTGAGCTTGCTACGATGATGAACATCTCTATAGCGTTTCTTCCCCTTCTATTTGAGAGGGTAGAGCGGACAAAAGCAGCTCAGGCGGCAAGAGGAATGGATTTCGTAAAAAATCCTCTACGCTCAATTCCTGCTCTCGCAATTCCCCTGCTAAGAGGTGTAATCAGGGATGCTGAAGAACTGGCCCTCGCGATGGAGAGCAGAGGCTATCAGGGAAGCCGAAGAACCTCAATATATGAACTTTCCATGCAAAAAAACGACTGGAGAGCCCTTTTTATCCTGGCACTTTTTGTTATCCTTATTCTAACTCTCTGAAAAAGGGCACAAAAGGATTCTAATGATAGAGTAAGGGCTCTTGCAGATTCTTAGGATTCGGATAAATCTAAGTTTTTGACAAATTCTAAGAGCGCGTCTTAAAATTAGATTGATGCTGCAATAGTGATAGTAATTACTCATTTGTACTGAAAAACGGTAGCATTAAAATGTTAAATGTCGAAAGTATAAATTTTAACCATGATGTCTAATGTATTTTATTTCATACATCGAGCGAGTAAGCCTAATCTAATAAATTTACAATCTGAATTAAAAATCAACAACAATCACTATCCAAATGTAAAAATAGTTTGAATTTTAAGACAGCCTCTTAGATTTCTCAATTTAGATTTCTCAATTCTGGACATATTCAAGCATATTGGTACCTGGATTTAGTCCACGTGTATGAAACCCGGATTTTGTGCAGGCTTGTCTCCACTGATAAAGATTCCCATATGAATCATATTTGTTTTTTTATCAGCTGTAGGAGATGCATAACTGAAAGTATGCCAACGTTCTATGAACTCATCATGTGGAATATACCCTCTGTTGCCAAGTATCCATGGGTCTTCAAAGTACACATTTTTGCTGTCTATGCCTATGACTACCATGTAGTGACTGCTCGCATTCATTTCCCAAGTTTGATTCTCATCCTTCCAGGCCTGAAGTCTAACTATTACTGGAATGCCCTTATTAATGGAGTCTCTCAAATCATCCAGTGTCAGGTTCTCCCTAATCTCAGATCTAAACCCCATTTTTTCTGCCCCTTCTACGATGCCTCTGGGGGTGGTACCCTTGCGGTCAGTCTCTCCGAGAGTAGTATTGACGAGCTCAATAAACTGGCCTTCTCCCATATCTTTACCTCCCCAGTAGCTTACTACAGCCTGAAAGCATGAAGCCCCACACGAGTAGTTGGTGGATTGGCGCACATCTGGCACCTGTAACAACATAGTTGTGTTATTCTCAGGAACTACACTTTTAACTTTGATCTCACTGGCGCCTGCAGGCATTCCTATAGCTGTTAATATTACCAAACCAGCAACGCTTAGAAGAAATGCTGCTTTTCTTATATTCAAACTCTTATTATCTATTTTCATAGACGTATCCTCACAAAATTCAAATTCGGAGAAGAGATCAAGTTTTTGCTAAAGAGTATAGAGCAGGCCTCTTCAATTAAAGAGTCGTAGCTAAATAGCTTGAGCGACGATTTGTGTTTTAAATCAAAGTTACGCTGGCGCACCTAGCTGCAAGCAATGGGTTATTCGACTGAAATGAAACTGTTTTATTAGTGTTTGAGTACAGTGTAAAAATTGGCTCAAGTAATTGGCTCAAGTTATTTCTTGACATGCATTTAATATCGAATAAATAATATTAGGTTTAATATTTATTTATCTATCTGAATACAATACTAAATATAATAATTATATTTATGAGAAACAAGATTTAGAAATAAAGTAGCTGATTAGATGCACAAGATAATAAAAAGCTATGAAACCTGTCAAAGAAACAAAAACCTCATCCTTTTAATCTTGGGTTAAAACGATAGTTAATTTTTTAGTTGGTTTTGAAAGATTTTTACTCGTATAAATCAAGCTTACCCTGACAAACACAAAGGACAGACTCTAAGTTTTTGACAAATTCTAAGTTTTTGACAATTTTCTTAGGTGGCGCAGTTCTTAATAAGATATTAATACATGAACAGCTGTTCATATGTTCATGCATGAGCACTGTGAAAGAGTGGATTCAAAACAACTGGAAAAACTGTTACAAAAGGTTCCGGACCCCGAAAGTATCACGCGAATAGCTGCGGTTTTTCAGGCGCTCCAGTCCGATACCCGCCTTAAGATCCTTTTTTTACTAAAGCAAAAGGAAATGTGCGTCTGTGAACTCGAGCAGGCGCTTAGTGTCACTCAATCCGCAGTTTCTCATGGGCTTCGTACCCTCAGGCAACTTGATCTAGTGCGGGTCAGGAGGGAGGGAAAGTTTACGATTTATTATATTGCAGACGAGCACGTCCGCACGCTGATCGAAATGTGCCTCGAACATGTGGAGGAAAAAGCATGAATTTTGAATTCTTAAACGCTCTTCTGATCCTTTTTTCAGGGGTTCTCCTGGAATCCTGGAACATTTTCGTCGAAACGGCTCCCTATCTTATTTTCGGCCTGGGTATTGCAGGTCTTCTCAATGTCCTGGTGCCTGACCAGAAGATTGTGGACTACCTTGGAGCATCGGCAGGAAAAATTCGCTCTGTTATCAATGCTGCTCTTGCAGGCCTGCCTCTACCTCTCTGCTCCTGCGGAGTGGTCCCTGCCGCGATGTCGATCCGAAAAAGGGGAGCTAACCGGGGAGCAACCCTTTCCTTCCTGATCTCGACTCCCGAGACAGGAGTAGACTCAATAGCGGTTACTTATGCTCTCCTGGATCCCTTGATGGCAGTTTTCCGCCCACTTGCTGCTCTTGTTACTGCTGTCCTTACAGGGCTTGCAGATAATTTTTTGATCGGGGAATGCCCGGAAAAGAAGAATCTCACAAAACAGGAAAGTCCCGAGAAAAAAGCAGGAGTTCTTGCAGTCTCAACCTTGATTGGAGCTCCTTTACAGGAAAAAACATGCAGCTCTTCTTCCTGTAGTTGCCATAATCCAGCAGGTTCCGGTAACGGAAAAACCGAGTCTGTAAGCACTATAAATAAGGCTATAGAAATAAAGCCTTCAGGAGCAAAGCCTCTAAAAATCAATAATAACTCTGAAAATGTCCGAAAACTTACCCTGATAAGCCCAGATTTCCATAAAGATGTCTCTTCCTGCAGCTGTGGGGAGTGTGGGTGCGAAGAAAATGAATCGGGCAAAGATGGGAAAAATAAGGAATCCGAAAAAGATAGAAATAATAAAGAATCAGTAAAATCCAGGTTGATTAGAGGAGTAAAGTATGCTTATATCGAGCTGCCAGCCGAGATTTCCAAATGGATGCTCATCGGAATCTTTTTTGCAGGAATAATTTCCTATGTAGTTCCCGATAGCCTTATCCAGAATTATCTGGGAGGAGGCTTTGGATCAATGCTGGTTATGCTCTTTGTGGGAATTCCTCTTTATATATGCGCTACAGCTTCGACCCCTCTTGCCGCAAGTCTTGTAGCCAAGGGCATGAGTCCGGGTACCGCTTTTGTTTTTCTCCTCGCAGGTCCTGCAACCAATGTAGCAACTATAACGATGGTTGCCCGCTTCCTTGGAAAACGTTCGGCAGCTCTGTATCTGGGAATGATTTCTCTCTGCTCCCTTGGAGCAGGTTTCCTGCTGGACTGGTTTTATCTAAAACTCGGGATCAGTGCGGTAGCAACCGTGGGGACTGCAAAAGAACTGCTCCCCGAAGATCTGAAGTTGGGTTTTGCGGTTTTCCTTCTCCCCTTGATGTTATATGGAATTTTCCGCAGTGAAAATGAATGCGGCTGCTCGGAATGTCACTAAAGTAGAAGATACTAAAAGAAATAAAAATGAAACTAGTGATGAGGAGATAAAAGGTACCAGAATAATATAAATCCTCCAAAATAGAATAGTCAATATGCAGGAAAATCCCGAATCTCAAGAAAAAAAGGCAACAAAAGGACACTTTTGTGAAGCGCCAGAGGAACCTAAAGCCAAATCTGAAGAGGAATCATGTGCGAGACATGAGGGAAAAACCGAAGAGGAAGTTAGCGGTACTGCACCACTGGAAAGAGAGGAGCCGAAAAAAAGCGAATTCAAACCTGAAGGGGAACTTGAAACTGGCTATACCGAGGAATCCTGGGCAAAGCCTGAAAGAGGTATGGAAGAAAAAGAAACCCCAGGAAGCCCTATATCTGAAGAGAAAATAACCCCGAAAGAAAGTGAATTCAAGGCTCCGGGAGAACTTGAAACCGGCTATACTGAAAAATCCTGGACAAAGCCTATAGATATGGAAGGGAGAGTCATTATAGAAGCTGGGGAGAAAAAAGAAGAGGAAGCCGCTAGAGAGGCTGGAGAGAAAATCAGAGAAGAAGCCAGGGAAGCCGGGGAAGAAGCTAAAGAAGAAAAGCGCACTGCCTACACCATGAAAAAACGTCTGACTAAAAGCAAGAAAGAACGTATGCTCTTCGGAGTTTGTGGAGGGTTGGGTGAATACTTTGACATTGACCCGACCTTTATAAGGCTTGCTTTCGCAGTCCTTGCTCTGCAAGGAGGAATTGGTATTGTCCTGTATATTATTCTGGCAATACTTATGCCCTCGGGGGAGGGATATAAAATGATTCCCAGTTCAGGGCAGTGATTTTCAGCGATGAAATCTTCAAAGTTTCATTTTTTAAATTTTCGTTCTCTTGTCTTCCTTTTTTTCCGCCTCTGTACATATATATAGAAACACTATCCTATATTCTGTAAATCGAAACACAAATATTGAATCTCTCGTTATGGTATACACATTGTTTAACTTCATTCTTTTCTTAACTTGCCAGCAGTCAAAGATTCCACATCAGGGTCGTGTGACAACTAGATTCAAAGTGAAAGTGCGTGACTTTTCTGAGCAAACATATTAACTTATTAATTTCTAAGTTAGTTAGTTAGTTAGTTAGTTAGTTTTATAAATCCTCAGAAAACAACAACAGTAACGTATAGCTGTCACTGAAATCTTTTTATGTATCCCAAAAAATTTCGGTAAGTTCTTATATAAGTGGCAGGGTAAATTATTTTTATTATTGAGTGGGCCCAGCATTTTGGTGCCAGATGAGGTAAGCAAGTGTTTCAGTTAAACAAAATCGAGAGTAAAGGAGCTCGATGCGGTACAGACAGTTTAAAGTATTCTTTTGTGGTCAGTTTTACCGCGGCAGTTATCACTGGTTTAATCTTATTTTTTCTTGTAGGACGGGGAGATTCTTCTTCAGCTCGCCTGGCAATCACCGCGTTTATTGTCATAATAGGTACAGCAATGACTTTTTTCATCCTGTGGACTGGCAGAGTTAACCTTCTCCGCATGGTAACTTTTATTGGAATGGATGGTTTAATTTTTACCATCGCGCTTAGTCTGGAACATGAGGTGCACAGGGGTAGCATTTTGCTGACCAATCAAGCCTTGAACAGTAATAGCGTTCCCATCTGTCCTATTACCATCCCATTCGTAGCGGTACCATACTTTACCGAGGGAAAAATGGTCTTCCCATCCCCAGTCACATCGCTATTTGCCGTTCTCTTTATGTGGCTCGGTCTTGTACTTATCCTGGGAAGAGGTTGGTGTGGTTGGATATGTTTCTTCGGATGGATGGACCAGTTTTTCGCTTCTCTATTAAAGAAACCTATTATACCTCTTGAAAACCCCCCAAAATGGGCAAAGTTGTTTCCTTACGCATTTATGTTGTTCCTGATCCTGGTCAGCGCTGTATTTCTGATACCTCTCTTCTGCGCTTATATATGCCCGCTCCGGATCATCTATGATCCACCTGCCGTGACGACGACTTTCCAGTGGATCACAGCGCTGATATTCGTGACTGGTGGGCTGATCTTCCTGGTGATAGGTCCGCTGCTCACAAAGAAAAGGTTATTCTGTAGCTTTATATGTCCACTTATGCCTGCCAATACTTTAATTGGGGTTATCAATCCTTTTAAGGTAAAAATCGACACAAACCTCTGCAAGAACTGTGGCTTGTGCGTGAGAAGTTGTGAGCTGTTCGCAATCACCAAAGAATCTCTTGCGAAGGGAAAAACGACAATCGAGTGCGCCAAGTGCGGAAAATGTATGGACAAATGTCCTGCAGGTGCAATCGATTACAAGCTGATGTTTACCGACCAGAACATCAGATTATTTTTTATTCCGCTGGCAATTATCTTTAACCTGCTCATTGCGTCAGGCTTCATATGGATGATTGTACACTACCTGATGACTGGTGAAATCGGCAGTTTCTGATAATTGCATTTACTTGTTGACTGGCAATAATGGAAGTTTCTGAAATGGCTATTGACAAAAAAAGTATCAGGATAGGGATAATGTATCTGTACATGATTCTCATTGTGATTATTGGCTTTTCTTTGTTAGCAAAGTCATGAGCGGTGGCGGATGATTATAGAGTCTATTTCCCAGGGCATGCTGCTAGGTTTGTCCACGGGTATTTTCTGTTTGGTCACCTGCGCTCCTGTATATGTGCCTTTTGTCCTATCGGAAGATCGAAAGTTGCGGCAGAATATACTGGCCATCGGTGAGATTGCAATGGGTAGGCTAATTGCCTACCTGTTTTTTGGCCTGATCCTGGGAATTCTCGGCAAGCAGATAGACGGTCCACGGCTCAACAGAGCTATTGGGATTGCTATGATTCTTCTATCCGTCCTGATGCTAGCCTTCGTGGTGGTAAAAAAATGGCCTCACTTCGGGTTGTGCAAGCTGAGTAAAAAATACGTGAATTATCCTACTTTCTTTGGCTTCCTGACAGGAATCAATGTGTGTCCTCCATTCCTTCTGGCGATGTCCGCAGCTCTGTCTTATGCCAGTATTGCAGGCAGCATATTGCTATTTGGAGGATTTTTTGTTGGAACCTCGTTTTATCTCATATTGCTGGTGCCGCTGGGTCTCGCAGCTAAAGTGGAAAGTATCAGGCAGATCGGGCTGATTACAGCAGTAATGTCAGGAGTAATGTTTCTCGCACTGGGACTGGTGTACCTGCTATTATGAAGTCAGATTCTGTTTAGTGGCTTTTTGAGTTTCCGATTTTACAGAATTTTTGGTGCATTACTCTATCTATGTCTCCTACAATTTTGATATGAAATTCCTAAACCAGGAGTTGCGCGTATCCCGGTAAAACTGTAGCTTGTATTAAGACTCCTTACTGCAAAGAAGGCCTAAAAACAGAGAGGGCAGGTCGAAAGTATAAAAACTCTACAGAAATGGTCAAAAAACAAGATGGGCAGGTAGAAAATATAAACCTATACAGAAAAAGGGTAAACATGTCAGAAAGAATGAGAGTGAAAATAGTTTGCGCATGTCGATTTGAAGTAAGTAGAAAGTCTAAAAACAGTTTTTAAGGCTAGTTAGAGAAGATAAATAATTAAGCGGGCTCGAAGGGATTTGAACCCCCGACGTCTGGGTTAGAAGCCCAGCGCTATATCCTGGCTAAGCCACGAGCCCTGTTTGCTTTTCTTAGTACGGAATACGAAATAACCGTTTTAACATAAAAGCTTTTTGTATGGATACATTAATTGGGGCTGTAAATATCTTAAAATATTTATATAGAATCGGAATTGTAATATATATTTAATATATACTGACTTATTCGGCATTTTACTTAGGAATTTGCCAGTATGGAAACTTCCCTGAGGCTTTGAATTTTTAAAACCCCGCGCATAGCTTACATACTGTCAATGAGTGAAATAAAGTAAATGGTTTATAGGGTTTGCATATTACAATCATATTTGATTGACATTATCAAGAAAATAAATAAACTCTATAAAGTAGTAAGATTGCAGAGGATTGTTCGCAAATGAGTGAGTTATTGATCTACTTGGATGGGAAGTTTGTTCCCAAATCCGAAGCCAAAGTTTCGGTCTACGACCATGGTTTCCTCTACGGCGACGGTGTTTTTGAAGGTATAAGGGCATACAACGGCCGCGTCTTTAAGTTAAAAGAGCATGTTGACAGGCTTTATGACTCGGCAAAGGCAATTGCAATGGATATTCCCCTTACAAAGGAAGAAATGAGTGAAGCAATACTTGAAACCCTCAGGAAAAATAACCTTAAAGATGCTTACATCCGTCCCGTTGTTTCGAGGGGAGCTGGAGATCTCGGGCTTGATCCTCGCAGTTGTGAGAAACCCTGCGTGGTTGTCATAGCTCAGGGTTGGGGAGCCATGTATGGTGACCTGTATGAAGTCGGGCTCAAAGCCGTCAGTGTCTGTGTCCGAAGAAATGCACCTGATTCCATATCCCCTAATATCAAGTCCTTGAACTACCTGAACAATATCCTGGCAAAGATTGAAGCCAACGAGAAAGGAGGAGATGAAGCTATCTTCCTGGATCATAATGGTTTTGTCTGTGAGGGTTCAGGAGATAATATCTTCATAATCAAAAATAACAAGGTTTTTACTCCCTTTACGATCAACAACTTAAAAGGGATTACCAGAGCTACAGCCATCGAACTTCTGGATGAGATGGGATACAAAGTTATCGAAACAAATCTCGGTCTATTTGACCTTTATACAGCCGATGAAGTTTTTGTCACAGGCACTGCAGCTGAAGCTGCTCCTATAACCAGACTTGACGGTAGAGTTATAGGTACAGGCAAACCTGGGCCCATGACACTGAAGATGGCTGAAGCTTTTGAGAAAATAACCCAGAGTACGGGTGCACCAATTTATAAATAAAAGGGCAGCCCTGAAAAATGAAATAAACAAAAAGGGCAATAAAATCATGCGGGCCTTTTCCCGCTACGATTTTTTTAGATAATTTTCTGAAGCAGCTTTTGTCTGAGCCTCTTTTTAAGTTCCTACTTAAGCTGTTCTTAAGTCCCTTTTGAAGTTTCTGTTCGTGTTTTAAACTTATATTCTAAATCCTTTGACTTTCTAATTAAGCTTCTATTTGGACTAATTTTGAATTTTTATTTAATCTGCTACCTGGACTAATTTTGAGTTTCTTTTTAAACTTCTATTTGAGCAGCTCTTAACTAACTCGCCTTTAAGATTTTTCGAGGATGAATAGTAAGTATAAAACGTCGGGCGGGATAAACAGTATAAAACATGCCCGGAAATGCTATTAAACTAGAACACTTATCTGAAGACCTGTAAATTAGGGTTGAATTTCTATGAAACGCAAAGAATTTCGGGAACTTATCTCTGTAGAGAAGGCACGGGAAATAATAAACAGCCTACAAGTTTTTCCCAGGCAGGAACACTTGTCCCTTGAAAACGCTTACGGTAAAATCCTTGCAGAGGATATTGTTACCGAAATTAATGTCCCTCCTTTCCCAAGAGCTATAATGGATGGTTATGCAGTCAGGGCAGAGGATACGTATGCATGTAGTGGAACCGAGTCTGTAGAACTCAAACTCATAGGAAACATCCAGGCCGGCTCGGATGTAAAATTCAATGTTTCAACGGGGGAAGCCGTGGAAATATCTACCGGAGCTCCGATCCCTGAAGGAGCTAACGCTGTGGTCATGGTTGAATATAGTTCTGAAGGAGACAGAACCGTATCGATTTACAGTCCTGTAAATGTGGGAGAAAATATCATGAAAGCCGGCTCGGACATCCGGAAGGGAGAGCGTGTGCTCAGGGCAGGACTAAAGCTCGGGGTCAGGGAAATCGGAGTACTAGCTTCGGTTGGGAAAAAGGATGTGCCTGTCCTTAAACTACGGGTCGGGATAATCTCAACAGGAGACGAGCTTGTGCATCCCGGAGAAAAACTTACTCCAGGAAAGATATACGATGCAAACTCTTACACTTTATATGCCGGTATAAATGAATGTGGAGCTTTTCCTCTTCTTTACGGGATTGTAGAAGATAACGAGGCAGCCATGAAAGAGGCACTTGAAACTGCGGTTTCGGAGTGTGACCTGATTTTGACTTCTGGCAGCACGTCAGCGGGGTCAGGGGACGTGATGTACAGGCTCATAGATGAAATCGGAGAAACCCTTGCCCACGGCATAAGTATAAAACCTGGAAAACCTGTGGTCATTGGAATAATACAAGGTGTCCCCATAATAGGGTTGCCCGGAAATCCTACATCTGCATTAATGATTTTTAACGAATTCGTAGCTCCTCTTCTTAGAAAAGCCCTTGGAGAAGATAAAGTGCTTAAAAAAACGGAAAACGGAATTATGGGCACAGTTTTCCGTTCCGAAGGAAGACAGCAATTTCTCCCAGTGGGCCTGATCCGGGGAAGGGTTTATCCTGCAGACAAAGGCTCAGGCGCCATAACATCTCTTTCCGGGGCAGATGGCTTTATTGAAATTCCATCCAGTACAGAGTTTATTGAAGCGGGAACTCCTGTAGAAGTGACTCTTTTCGGGAAGGTTGAAAAACCTGACATCTTGATAGCAGGCGGTTTCTGTCCTGGCTTTGACCTGCTTGAAGATCTTTGTGGACTTCGTTTCAGGACTCTTTACACAAGTTCAAGTGGAGGTTTCAGCGCAATTGCCGCAAATACAGCAGATATTGCAGGCGTGAATATGCCGTCACGAGATCCCAGAGGGCAGGATGGGATTCTGTATAACGTCCCTACAATCGAGAATATGGAACTTTCAGGCATTGCTCTTGTCAAAGGGTACAGGCGGGAAGTAGGGCTTCTTGTCAGGCAGGATAGCCAGGTCTCTGGGCTCTCTGATCTCCCGGGAAAACACCTGATTAACCGGAACAGAGGTTCAGGCATAAGAGCTCTATTAGACCTGAAAATTGCAGAATTCGTAGCTGGAAAGGGAATTAGTAAAAAGGAGTTTACAGATTCGATTCCTGGTTATGCATCCGGAGCAAAATCGGAGGTAGCTGTATGTGAGGCAGTTGACTCAGGAAAGGCTGAGGTAGGTGTGGGAATTCGGAACTGTACCGATAAGAGCGGTCTTCAATTTGTAAAATTCGCAGAAGAAGAATATGATTTCCTTATAAAGAAGGAAATTCTGGAAACCCCCGAAGTCCGCAGATTTCTGGAAATTCTCAATTCTACAGAATTCGCTTCAAAGCTTCCCGACGGGCTGCATGTGTATGAGAGAACAGGAGAAATAATCTTCTTTGAATGAAAATTCTTAATGGATAGGAGAAGATTGTCCCTTTGAGACAGTCCTTTTGAATAAGAGATGTAGTTTCTTTGAGACAGTTACTTTCTTGAATAACGGACAGGCTCTTGAACAGGCTTCTGGCGAATAAACTTTCGCCGGAAGTAATTTTCAATAGGCTTGGGAGTAGTTTTCAATAAGCTTTAAGTATTATTATAATTATTATGAAATATAAATGTTCTGAGTAGCCCTATTATTCAGAACCACTAAATAAAACCATTCCATAGGTATATATATTGCATTCAACTATTCAGGATAAAATATCCAGATACGGATCTCTTTTGGATCAAAAAGGGTTTGTGGAGACCGCTTGGACACGGTTTCTTTTTCTAATTAATATGAAAATCATTTCTTTAGTCCCTAAATCGGCAGGTTCCAGATGAGCAGCATACAGGAGCAAATACAGGAAATCGAAGACGAAATTCGAAAGACCCAGTACAATAAAGCAACTTCCCATCACATAGGCCGTCTTAAAGCCAAAATCGCTCGCCTGCGAGATGAGGTCGAGAAAAAAGCCTCGGCAAGAGGAGGAGGGGAAGGGTACTCGGTCAGAAAATCAGGAGATGGAACCGTAACCCTTGTAGGTTTTCCATCAGTAGGGAAATCTACGCTTCTGAACAAAATCACGGGTGCCAATTCTGCAGTGGGTGCATATGAGTTTACTACTCTTACAGTTGTGCCAGGAGTGCTGGAACATAAAGGGGCAACAATTCAGTTCCTTGATGTCCCAGGGCTTGTAAAAGGCGCTTCTTCAGGACGTGGGCGTGGAAGGGAAGTCATATCAGTTATCAGGAATTCTGATATGGTTATATTTTTGCTTGATGTCTTCCAGCCAAAGCATTACGACGTACTTATGGATGAACTTTACCAGGCCGGAATTCGCATAGACCAGGAGCCCCCTGATGTAGTAATCAAGAAAAAAGAAAGGGGCGGGATAGAGATCAACTCAACCATTGACCTTGACCTGGATGAGGAAACTATCAAGGCTGTGCTGGATGAGTATAAGATACACAACGCAAGTGTACTTATAAGAGATAACATAACAGTTGACCAGCTTATTGACGTTGTCCTGAACAACCGTAGCTATGTCAGGTCTCTAATAGCTGTTAACAAGGTTGACCTTGCCTATCCTCAGTTGATCGAAGAATGCAGAAAGCTATACCCTAACGCGATCTTTATTTCAGCTCATGAAGGCATAAATATCGAGACTCTCAAAGACTCTATTTACGACAGGTTGGGTTTCATTCGGGTCTACTTAAAACCACAGGGCCAGCCTGCAGACATGGAAGAGCCCCTGATAGTTATGAGTGGGACAAATATAGGCCAGATTTGCGATCGACTGCACAGGGATTTCCGCAGGAAGTTCCGCTATGCCCATGTCTGGGGTACCTCTGCAAAACACCCGGGGCAGAGAGTAGGCATTGACCATAGAATGCAGGATGAGGATATTCTTACAATTATCATTCAGAAGTAAACATCCCAAAGTAAACATTCTGAAGTAAAATACGTAACAGAAAAACAAAAGAGAAAAACGGAGACGCGAATAAGAAATATCCGATCCTTTCGCATCCCGTACTTTTTTGAGTTTATATGCTCTCAAAGGCCTGTACTTTTTTGAGTTTATACGCTCTCAAAGGCCTGTACTGTTTTGGAAGGGTTTGAAAAAACACTTTTCTTCCGGTTATTTTCGGAATCCATACATTTTCTGGCTTCAATTTCGTCCTCAAACTCGGCAGCGCATTCATCCGGGCTTTTTTTGGGTACATTTTCTAAAATTTATTCTAAGAACTCTATGGGTTTTTAAGTTAGATAAAGATTAAGTAAGTAATAGCATCCAAAATAGTAATTAAAACTCCAATTTTGGAGAATTCAGCAAATGAAAGGGTATTTCCTTCTTTTTCCGCGTTTTGGATAATTATAACGTTGCTTGCAGCTCCTAGGATCAATAGGTTTCCTGCAATTGTACTTCCTGCAGCAAGCGCCATCAGCTGCTCTTGAGAAACTGTACTGCCCATGGCAGGGAGATAGAGCGCAACAAAGGGAACGTTAGAAATCAGTTGACTGAGCCCAATGCTGAGTGCGAGGATCATTGACACCGAGCCTATCTGAGGAGACATCCTGGCAAGCAATTCCTGGCATGTTCCGGAAATCCATACGCTTTTCATTAGTACAAACATTGAAACGAAGAACACCAGGGTTGACCAGTCAATATTTTTCAGGATCTCAACGCGTTTTCTATTGAGCAGGACAGGCGACGCGGAGATAAGTGCAATCCAGCTCAAATCAAAGTCCCAGGCAGGGGAAAATTCCACCAGGAAAATCTTACAGGCTATAAGAACCAACAAAATTGAAAGAGCAATTTTTGAAGCACTGGCAAGCTCAGGGTCAGTAATAACTTCTTCGGATTGAGTAAGGGTTGATTTTCCAAATTCTTCCCGGAAAAAGAGTTTTAGCACTGCGTAAGCAATTAAAAGACATATAAGGGTTGGTAGAGCGAGTGAACACAAAAATGTTACAAACGGGGAATCCAGGTTTCCACCAATTGCTATGAGGAGATTCTGCGGGTTTCCAATAGGGCTCATAACGCTTCCTGTAGTTACCCCAAATGCCAGGGAAAAGAGCATGAGTTTGGGAGATATATTGTACTTTCTGGAAAACTCCAGAACAAGTGGAGTACCCATGATAGCCAGAGTATCATTCATGAGAATTGCGGAAAGAATCCCTGTAGAAAACAGTACAAGTAAAACAAGTTGATCCGTATTCTTTGCCCTGGAAACTATCCGGTTTCCGAGACAGGCAAGATACCCACTCATGTTAAGTGCTTCCCCTACGCAAAAAGCCCCGAAAAGGAAGATGAGCACATCCATATTAATCGCTTCAAGAGCTTCTTGAGGCGAAATCTCCCCGAGTAACAGTACAAGTAT
The DNA here is from genome assembly GCA_023399215.1 of Methanobacteriota archaeon. Taxonomy (GTDB): domain Archaea; phylum Halobacteriota; class Methanosarcinia; order Methanosarcinales; family Methanosarcinaceae; genus Methanosarcina. The sequence continues at coordinate 42,550 of JAEWQJ010000038.1, read as the reverse complement.
CGCTCCAAAGGTCATGATTTGCCAGATCTGCAGCCTTAAAGATCCTACCTGCCTGAGAGCGGTAAGTACAAAGACACCCATAAGAATAATCACGGAAAGGTCAGGTAAAGGTACAGGAGAAGACAGTATAAACTCTGCTGGCATAGGATACACGAACTTGACACTATATATTTAGGATGTGATCCCAGCTTAAGTATAAAACTCCTGCGCTCATGGGGAGATTTTCTTCAAAAAGGCGGTTTTCAAGGACATAAAAAGCACAAAATGTTTAAATGTAAATTGATAGACTTTTAAAATATGACAATCTTTTTTCCTTTTTCTGCAACTATCCGTCAGGAAAATGGTTTCTATATCTCAATTTGCCCTGAAGCTGATATAATTTGCAAGGGAATCACTATTGATGAAGCTATTGAAAACCTGAAAAAAGAAGTGGAAAGATTCCTTGGTGAAGAACTATCCCCGGGATTTTCGAAAATTATATTTTACTGAATTTGAAATTTATAGTTTTTTTCCGGAAATATAGATTCTTCTGATTTGAAATCAGGGCAGTTATCACTGATTTTCATCAAAAGCCAGAAACTTTGTAACAGAATAGATAGGAGCTCTAGCAAAGAGGCTCCTGATTTTACCGACATCGTGAAACACGCGGTAAAAGGATTTTAACAGAATTAGCAGAAAAAATAAGAGAAACATACATTAAAAGGAGGGTAAGGAAAAGCCCGGAAACTTATATTCCTTTTACCGTAGCCCCCGTTACGGTCGATCTGAAAATACGCTCCCCCAAGCATATTATTCAGAACAGGATCAAAAGCTTCCGGGCAATTCTTTCTTACTATTCATACCCGTTACTCACTCTTTCTGTTATCTCTAGTGTACAACATAGAATAATCCCTATAATTATTTTAAATTAATTATATCAAAAATTAGTTCCAAACGAAAAATGCTTTCGCATAAAAAGTTTTAAAATCGGAGTATGATTTCATGTTAAACGTGTCCTCTTCAAATTTTATGGGTAAAAGTAAATTATAGGTAAAAGTAAATTTCATGTATTTGCTGAAAATTTTGCTGAAAATTTATCAATTTAACTAAGTCTGAAAACCAGCCTCATGCGATGCATTAAACTTTGTAACTATATAACAAAATTGTTGCATATTTTTCGAGTTGGAAAATTTTCTATTGAATTTGAAGAGGATGCAAAATTAAAACTAAATCGTTTAAACAACTTTTAACTCAGTTTAAACGAATTTTAGCTAAGTTTAAACGATGCCTCAAGGGCTCGGAGTAATGTCCGGGTACTCGGAAACCAAAAGGTAACACTAATGTAGAATGGTCGTAAGAATGGTTCAGAAAACCCCTGAGTCTTTAGCTCAGGGATATTCATCTATTTTTTATCTACACCTGAAGGCTTATTAATGAAGGAAGTGGCGCATGCCTGTAAAGACCATGGAAACTCCTAGCCGATTTGCAGCAGTAATGACTTCCCCGTCCCGAATTGATCCACCTGGGGAAACTATGTAGCGAATATTATTTTCTGCTGCATGAATTATGCTGTCGTCGAAGGGGAAGAAGGCGTCTGAGGCCATTACACATTCTGACATAACTCTCTGGCAATAATCTTCAAAGGAGGTTTCAGGATTTTCCCGTTCGTAAATTACCTTGAGATTTTCAACAGCTTTTGTGGCAGCCAGTTTGCGAATTGAGTCAACCCTATTCGGTTGCCCTGCGCCCATAGCAAGTACCATGAAGAAACCTGGCTCGTACTCGTAAGCAAGGTTCACTGAATTGGATTTAGTTGACTTACAGGCTTTAAGGCAGAATTCCGAAAGAGAGCGCTTCTCTTCAGGATAGGGCATGTCTGTAACTGACTCCCATTTTTCGTAGAGGCCAACATCGCGACTCTGCTTGAGCATGCCTCCGATTACATACTTATATGTGTAGTCTGTCCCGAAAGCTTCCCTGAGATCAGGCAGTTTAAGGAGTCTAAGATTTTCACTTTTGTTTTTCAGGTATTCAAGAGCATCGGGCTTGAAGTCAGGAGCAAGAATAATCTCCACAAATTTTCCATTCAGAAAAGTCGCAGCTTCAAGGTCAAAGGTTTCATTGGTGCAGATTATACTTCCGTAAGCTGAAATAGGGTCTCCGTCCCAGGCAGCCTGAAGAGCCTGCAGGAGTGTGCTTCCGGTTGCAAGTCCACATGGATTATTATGTTTTACGATTGCCACGGCAGGGTGAGCATTTCCGAGTTCTTTTACCGTCTGCAGGGCGTTATCGGCGTCCACATAATTATTGTAGGAGAGTTCTTTTCCATGTAACTGGGTGGCTTTTGCCAGGGTAGGGCCCTCTATTTTGGAATCTTTGTAAAAATAAGCTTTCTGGTGCCAATTTTCTCCATAGCGAAGTTTTACACCGTCGGTAAAATTCATGCGGAGCACGCTTTCTCCGAGCAGGGTTTTGCTCAGGTAGGTATCGATTGCTGCATCATAATCCGCAGTATGCCTGAAAGCCTTAACTGCAAGGGCAGCCCGAGTTGCCTCCGAAATTACCCCTGTTGAGCGAAGTTCTTTGAGAACACGCCCGTAGTCCGATGGGTCTGAGAGTACTGTAACCGAACGGTAGTTTTTAGCTGCCGAACGAAGAAGAGTTGGCCCTCCGATATCTATATTCTCGATGGCTTCTTCGAGTTCGACGCCTTCCTTTGAGATTGTTACCTCAAATGGATAGAGATTTACAGCCACCATGTCAATAAGCGAGATGTCTTCTCTTTCAGCTTCAGCCATCTGTTCCTTGCTCTCTCGCAGGCATAAGAGCCCGCCATGAATTCTTGGATGGAGAGTTTTGACCCTTCCTCCCATCATCTCTGGACAGCCTGTGACTTCCGAGACATCAGTAACTTCTATGCCGGCGTCGCGAAGAATTTTCGCTGTCCCGCCTGTTGAAATAATTTTCACGCCAAGTGATTCAAGCCCGCGTGCGAATTCTGCAATTCCTGTCTTGTCTGAGACGCTGAGCAGTGCCCTCTTTACCAAAAAATCACCAATATCTTTGGTTTAAAAATTCTTAGCTATAAAACTTATGGTCTACGCATTATTATATTAAAAAAGAGAGTTTTTTCTGGATAAACTGAATTTATATTTTACAAATTCAGTATTTCCATTAAGGTGCTTCCAGAATTCTTCTAGGAATATAGTTCTTTAAGTTTTTGGTACGTTTTATGCACAACTCCCTCAAGTTATACATTTTTGCTTCTTTTTTTAGACCAGAATTCAGTTACAATACTTTTTAGATCCAAATCCCGGTGAAATACTTATTCTCTGAAATCAAAATGAATAAAAATTGCATGTAATATATAATTTTAATATATTTTTAATTTGTTTCAGAAAAACAGTCTCAGAGGATGGGGAGTTCAATGGAAATGAAGTATGACATTATAATCATCGGAACGGGTACCGCGGGCAGAACCTTTGCGGGTAAAGTTGCACATTCAGGATTAAAGATTGCTATAATTGACTCCAGGGAATATGGAGGCACCTGTCCTCTAAGGGGATGTGATCCGAAAGAAGTGCTTACCAATATCGCTGAGGTTACTGACTCTAGTAATCGGCTAATAGGAAAAGGTGTAGGGATAAACACTCCTTTAAAACTCGACTGGACTTCACTTATCGAGTTCAAAAAGACATTTACTGAAGGCTATTCCAGCAAAACAGAGAAACATCTGGTTGAGATGGGAATTGATACCTATCATGGGAGAGCATATTTCGAAAATCAAAACACAGTCGTTGTTGGAGAGGACAAACTTAAAGGGAAATATATTTTCTTGGCTACAGGTGCAAAGCCCAGAAAACTCAATATTCCCGGTGAGGAGTACATTGTTACAAATGAGAAGTTAATGGAAACCAAAAAGCTTCCTGAGAAAATTATTTTCATTGGAGGCGGGTATATATCAATGGAGTTCGCTCATGTTGCGCGAAGAACTGGAGCCGAAGTGACAATTCTGCAAAGGAGTGAAAAGGTCCTGAGAGCTTTTGATTCTGATATGGTAAATCTGCTTATAGAAGCCTCTGAAGCCGCAGGAATCAAAATTCTTACAAATAAACCTGTCATTTCAGTAGAAAAAGAGAATAATGGTCTTATTGTAAAGGTTCAATCTAAATCTGAAACCGAACCAGGAACTCAGATTTTCCGTGCAGACATGGTAGTGCACGGAGCAGGTCGTGTAGCCGATATAGAGGATTTGCGTCTTGAGAATGCCGGGGTTAAAACCGAAAAGGGAGCTATTGTAGTTGATAAGCACATGAGAACTTCAAACTCTCTAATCTATGCAGGTGGGGACTGCGCATTGGAGGGTATGCAGCTTACTCCTGTAGCAGCCCTTCAGGGAAAAGTTGCCGCAATTAATATCCTTGAGGGCGATAGTATCGAGGCAGACTATGCAGGTATCCCAAGTGCAGTCTTTACCATTCCAGTTCTGGCGTCGGTAGGAATCAGTGTGGCTAAAGATAGTGATAAGTATAAGGTAATATTCCGGGACAGAAGCAACTGGTACACAACCCGGAAAGCAGGGATGGAGTTTGCGGCTTCAAAAGTAATTATCGATGAAGCAAACGACCGTGTAATGGGAGCGCATATTCTGGGTCCAAATGCCGAAGAAGCTATCAATATTTTCGCTGCGGTAATGCGGCTTGGGCTCAAGGCATCGGACATAAAAAAACTGGTCTTCTCATATCCTACTACATGTTCGGATATTCCTTATATGCTGTAACCTGCGCAGGATAGATCGCAGAAATGAAAATTCTAAGGAGTCTTCAAGAAAATACCATTTCCTTGAACAAATAATTCCCGGCTAAAATATAAAAACAGTTAGAAGACGGAGTTAACATGCCTGAAATAAATCCAAAAAAATCTGACACTCAGAACTTCTTTCCCGAATATGATATTCCTGATAACAGACACAATTTCGACCGTATCTGGGCTCTTCTAAAAGAAGAGTATCCTGATGTAAAACCCTCTCTTAATTACAGTAATTCCCTTGAACTGCTTGTGGCAACTGTTCTTTCAGCTCAGTCAACTGATGTACAGATTAATAAAGTAACTGACAAATTGTTCCAAAAGTACAGGACTGCAGAAGATTATGCCAGTGCAGACCTCAGGGAACTTGAAAACGATCTATATTCCACAGGCTTTTACAAAAGCAAGGCAAAGAATATCAAAACTGCTGCGCAGATGATTGTTGAGAAGTACAATGGAGAAGTCCCGAAAACTATGGAAGAACTTACCAGTTTGCCAGGGGTCGGAAGGAAAACGGCTAATATAGTACTTGCCAGAGCATTCGGGATAGTAGAGGGAGTTGCTGTAGATACCCATGTAAAAAGGGTTTCAAGAAGGCTGGGACTTACTAAAAATTCCGACCCCGCTAAAATTGAACAGGACCTTATCTCACTTGCACGAAGGGAAGATCTTGATTCAATCTCCATGACCCTGATCTATCATGGGAGGAAGGTCTGCCAGGCAAAAAAACCAAAATGTAAAATCTGTATTGTAAAGGACTTATGTCCTTCGAGTGTTATATTTATTAGCAGTGCTTGAATGTTTTTTCAAGCTTGAATGTTTTTTCCAGAGACAGAATACTAAATTATTTTATTGAAGCAAAATCTGTAAAGTTTTACTGAAAAGATTTACTTTTTCAAAGAGATTTTTATGTGTGATATTTTTTTGTGTGAACCGTTTCTCCCCTACCTTTCGGGAAGAGAAACGGTTTTTAAGGAAAGAGAACTTTTTATGTTCAGTTTTTTTTGCTAAAAACTTTTCCCAGCCCTAAACTGATTACCAGTACTGCAAGTGTTCCAACAGCTATTGCTGTTACTTCTCCCCCTTTTCCCAGGCCTTCTATTGAATAATCAGGCATCGGAGAGTCTACTACAGGTTCAGTATTTTCAATTTTGGACATCTTCGATTCTTCAACTATCCCTCCAGCAGCACTTTCCAGTCCGTCGGGGTCAGAGGATGCAAGAAAAGGGGCTAGAACCGCGAGCAGAATGGCAATCGCAATTCCGACGTAAAAGAATTTCATGTTTGATTTTCCGGTCATGCATGTGCCTCCTTTTTATGTTTTTCTGGTCTGGCAGTGAAATTATCCTCAAGAAGGTCAGGACGGGATTTTGCAATCGCCGTGATTACAATTGAAGTGATCAGGCCTTCTCCTATGAAACCGATAATCAGATGATAAGTTCCCATGGCTATAAGTCCAGCACGCAGGGGAAAAGTACCAGCAATCCACATCTCAATCGCGCAGGCGATTGCCGAAATAAATAGTCCGAGCCAGGCGCCTCCGAAAGCTGCAATGCTTGTTCCTGCCTTACTGCGAAGGGCAACATATGTATAGTATCCGACAAACCCGGAAATAACTCCCATATTCAGAATATTTGCTCCCATGGTAGTGACTCCTCCATCACCGAAGGCGAATCCCTGCACAAGCAGGACTAGAGTAAGCACAAGAACTCCAGCCCAGGGGCTTCCGAAGATAATGGCAACAAGTACTGCTCCTACCATATGCCCGCTTGTTCCCATCCCTATGGGAATATTCATGGCCTGAATTGCAAAAATTCCTGCCGCAAGAGCGGCAAGAATTGGTACTTTCATCTCGTCAAGCTCGTTTTTTGCCCATTTCATTGACATTATAATAAATGGAAGGGCAACAACCCAGTAAATTACTGCCTGGCTAAGCGGTATGAATGAATCAGGTATATGCATTTCACTTCCCTCTTTTACCCCTATCTCTTATTTCCTTTAAATCCAAACAGAAGTTCTTTAGGTTCAGGAATATTCCAAAAGCAAGGAATAGAAAAATATCCTTAACATAAATACAGAAAATTCTTTTTCAGGAATAACCTTAATCTCTTTAAGTTTCTTACAATGTACCAGGTAACTGTTTTTGAAGAATACATCCGATAACATCACATTGTTTAGTATTACATATATACGTTTTGGTATTACTTTTTTTGAAAATTTTTTTATTAAAGCCTTCTCCTGTATCTGTATTTTTATTTTTTTAGTCAAATTAGATATCCTGGTATCTTCCATTAAATCAAATACTTTTTCACGTTAATTTTTTGACTTTGTCTCCTAATCTGTTTTGAAACTTCACGAAAAAAGAACCAGATAACTTTATTCAAAAGTAATGAGAGTAAATTTGCCGATTAGGTCTAAAAGATTCAGCCTATTTTGTTTCCCTGAGTTGTGTTTATTCGTATCATGTAGCTTTTTAAACTCCTTCACTCATTCTTTATATTTTATCACTGCAAGATGGTGAATTCTCTAGAATGTAATGCCCTGGCTTCGTAAGAATACTATTAAAAAAGTTAACAATTTGTAACAGAAACTATGCCATAAGTCTTAAATATCAGCTGGTAATATCGATAAAGGATCTCTGGCGAACAGACACAAAATAATATTACCTCCTAAATCGCCTAAGTCATCCGAACTCCTTTTTGCCCTGCCTGTACTAATAAATCAGGCAGGGATTGGATGCAAAGCTTCAGAGCTCCAGGTTTAACTGATGATTTTTTTTCATAGCCAATTGTTGTCTGAATCTGATCAAATTTTCATTAACTCTTGCAATGGAGTATTCTGATTTTACTTCAAGATAAATTTGAATTGCCTTTTCCCCATCACCTTCATGTTCAAGCTTTTCAAGAGAATTTTTCAATTTATCTTACCTACTCTCTGGTTATCATCAATCCTGTCGTACAGTTTTTCCAGGTCCTTCTGCAACCTGTTAATCTCTTTTTTCCATATTTTTTTGTCAGATTCCATAAAGGGGCCCATTTTCAAAGCTGCTAGTTTCACGTAGTTCTGGGAAATTTTTCTGTTGCTGCAGGGAAGACCGAAAGCCAGATCAGTTTTTTTGATGCTGTATTTTTCGTGGACCAGAAACTCGTAAAGCTCAGTAACCAGCTCTGACTTTTCTTCGGAGTGTTCGGAAAAGCCTGGGCAAAGGTCAACTAGATTACGTAGGTGGTACTGGACGCCACAACTTTCAGGGCACAATTTCTTCGAGTTTGCAAACTTAAGCAGCTCTTTGAATTCAAAGAAAATATTTGTCTGCTTAAAATCTGAAGGTAAAGTTTTTCCTAGGAAGATAAGTATATGGATGCACTCATGAAAGAGGATTTTCGCTATCAGGTATTCAATTCTATCCCGAAGGTTCCATAATTTTTCGACCAGTTTTCTTTCCCATAACTCATATGGATTTACCAGGACAAGGGATCTGTATATTATTTTCTTGTCTTCTCTAGAAATGATCTTTTTCGGCTCGAAAGCTAACCCCGGCATCATTCCACAAAATTGTACTCGAACTGCCAGTTCCCAGCAGTGTTTCCATTCTCCGAAAAGCACACATTTTACCCTATAGTATTTTCCGTCAAACTTGACTCTTTCGATTAGCTGGTACAGATCCTCACTTTGTTCTTTGATAAGAGCTTTTATCACAGTTTCCCGGTAAATGTTCAGATCGAGATAGAGAGGCCCAGGAGAAAAAAACGAACAGTCCAGAGCAGGATTAGAAACAGGATAAGTAAAAGGAGAGAAGTATAGGGCAACAGGAGGGACTGGTGAAGATACAGGGAATAACTTGTCCTGCATTCTATGTGCCTGCAAGCTAGTTTTTTCCTTTGGCGAAACTTTCTTTGTTCTTATTCCCTGCACCGTGAATCTACCCCTCTTGACCATATTTCCCACAATAAAAAATTACGGTATTACTAAATTTAATTTTAGTATTACTCTATAGTAAAACATCCTAAATAATAAATACTTTATCCTACAAAATTGACAATTCGTATTAATATACCAGGGAATACAAAGAAACTCAAATTGCCTTAGGTCTTTTAGAACCCTCTTAGCTCTGAGAACAGGAAAGCTTGAAGTCTTTGATTTTCAAAATAACATTCTGTAGATCTATTGGGCCCGGATTTATCGGAATATTTCTATTCTTTAAAATAACTTTTTTAACTGAGATACATCGTTAAATTTCATATTGGTATTATTTTTATATGCAAATTTACTAATTTTGTATACTACTTGTAGCAAACAGGAAATAATTTATTTTAAGAAATCTATTTTATGTATGAGTCAGAAGTTGAGAAAATCCTGTCTGGCCAGGAAAGGAGTAAAATATGTCTGAGAAAATTGCAAGAACAAATGTTATTAGGTTAAAAAATACACGCATAAAATGCCTGAAAATTAGACTTCGAAAGTCGAAATCGCTTGTCACAAAGAATGACACTGAGGGGTAAAACAACCAATAGAGCCAAATCATAGCAATTTCTGAAATTGATTTTAAGTTTACCTAAAATTTACAACACTACCGAAAAAGTCCTAAAACTCTCTTTTTGGAAAATTGAAGGATTTCCAAATCAACTGAAAATGGATGAAGAGTTGAAACCTTCCAAATCTTTAACTTAAAAAAGCCAAAAAAACTTCTTTAAAAGGAGGGTAAACAAAGATCTCTCTTGTAATTTCGTGGAAGTATTTTTATAGACTGTAAAACCGGCAGTTTAATGCGTCGTTTGATTGAAATTATTTATTAAATTTGATCCTATTTTTAAATTTTTCACAAAATCATGACATTTACTTACTCATTAGAAATTTACTTGCCCATTAATTTGAAGTATATATCTTAATTCCCCTAATATGTCTCAACATTTTTATTTTCACGCCGTTAACAAATATTATTTTTTTGTTTTCGTATGGTTTTAATGATTTTTACTACTCCATCTTACGTTTTTTGTCTCATTTTTTACTAAATATAATGAAACTTTTTAATATACTTACTTTTCCTAAATTGTGGAAAAGTTTATATAAATTCAACAAAAATTAATCATATCTAATATATATTTTTATTAATATTTTATTCATAAATAACACGGAGTAGTGTGATCTCATGAACAGCTTACTAAGTGCTGAGGGTAGCAGTTTACTACCCCCATTTCAAGACTATGAGCCGCAATTATATGGCATAAGATCCCATATCTTACATTTTTACAGCAATATTAAAGACCGCGATTTAAGTAATATTGCAGAATCAAATATGGCTGAGTTCTATGAGATATTTTCCGAACTCGATGAACTTGGGCATCTGGATGTTTCTGAAGATCTCTGTCTGGCTTTACTTAGAGATCCGGTGATCAGCTCCGTCCTTCCTGCGATTTACACCAGTTATACTCATTTTTTTAGTCTGCATGAGACTCAGCTAGCAAAAAATATCCTGGCTTACAAGGAACCCTGGAAAATGCTGGAGTCTTTTCCTCTGTATCCCAGATACAAAAAAATGATCAAGACTCAAGTTCAGGCATCCCCTGGAATTGAAGTGCTGGCTTTCATAGGCTGCGGTCCCCTTCCTGTTACTCTACTTCTTTTCAGTAAATTATATGGCATCCGTTGCATTGGTGTAGATCAGGACCCAGAAGCAGTGGATCTGGCAAAAAGCTGTATAAAGCACTTTGGGCTTGAAAAGGAAATCAGTATTCTTGAGGGAGACGAAACCATACTTTCAAAAATTGAATGGGACTCTGTTCTTATAGCAGGACTTGCCGAACCCAAACAGCGCATCTTCGAGAACCTGCATACGATGATAAAAAATCGAAAATCGAGTTCCAAAAAACCCATTTCAGTGTGTTATCGCAACTACAGCGGCATAAGACAATTGCTATACTGGCCAGTCCAGCCGGAACAGATTAAAGGTTTCAGAAAAATAAAAGAAATTTATCCCGCTGGGAAAGTAAACAATACCCTGGTCTTCATGGAGTGTGAGTAACATTCAAAAAATCGATGTTGAGCCCCTAATTACCGAATTTAGCCAGATCTATGCCCAGGTAAAAGATCTTAAAGAAACCGATATCGTGGATAATTCCTCTCCTGAACTGTATGCCGTGTTTAAAAGGCTGGATGAACTGGTATCTCTGGATATAGATGAACATTCTATTGAGGCACTCTTTAATAGTCCGGATTTTAATATTCTAATTGCTGAGATTTCCCGCTTTCGGTTTTTATACAATTTGAAACTTGAAATCGAAAAAGCAAAAAGTCTTCTTGAAAGCTCGAATCCGTGGCAAACTCTCCAGAATTTTACGTTTTATCCTAACTACCTGCAGCTTGCCAGCACCGAATATACAGGTTCAGGTCTTAAACCAAAGGATTGTGTTCTTTTTCTTGGAAGCGGCCCTCTACCTCTTAGTCTGATAATGCTATGTCGCGAACACGGTCTTTTCGGAATCGGAATTGAACAGGATGGAAAAAGGGCAAGTCTCTCCCGGGAGGTCATTGCTTGTCTCGGTCTTTCCGAAAGTATCGAGATAATCGAAGGAAACCATTTCAGCCTGCCCCTTAAGACCAGATGTGACCTTTACATGGTCGCTGCCCAGGCTGAACCCAAAGAAGAGATATTCGAGCACCTTGCAAAAGTCCTTCCCAAAGGAAGTAAAGTTTCCTACCGCCTTTATGAAAAGGGCCTTCGGAGAATTCTGGACAGTAATTTCCTCTTTGAACTGCCTTCAGGATTTGAAGAATATCTCAGAGTCCAGCCGGAGCCTCCAGTTAATAATACGGTTGTATTTTTAAAAAAGAAATAAGATCTTCTGGAGACTATAAGAGGCGTTTTTCAAAATCTGTATCTATAATAATCAGTTCTCAGAAATAACCAGTTCTCAGAAATAACCAGTTCTCAGAAATAATCAGTTCTCAGAAATAATTAGTTCTCAGAAATATTCAATTCTCAGAAGATCTAAGAAAGTAGTGTAGCGGTAGAAGCTCCTTTCAAATATAAATGTGGATATATAATATGCATCCTGCACTAAGAAGCAAGAAGAAGATGTCCTGAGCTCTGATCTTTGCTCTGTAATAAGTCTTTTCGTGACCACTTCCGTAACCTCTGCAAAGCATGCTTATATAGGTCCTTTCTCCCTGCTCGTAGGAGCGTATGAAAATCGAACTTATGCTGTTTCCTATCTGCTCAATGACCCATTTTCTTGGCACATCTTTGTTCCATATATCAAAGAGCCTTGTTTGCTGTGCGGTCCTTATCCTTTTGAGAACAGCCCAGAACAGGAAAAGATAGCGTATCATCATGCTCAAAAGTAGGGTAAACTCTCTTGGAATACCTATCCTGTCTGCAGCTGCGACCATATCTCTCAGCCGCGTAGTAGAAGAAAACAGGATAATAGCTGTTATGCAGACCAGAAATTTTGCAAGCAGTGTGCTTCCAAAGTCAAGCCCTTCATAAGTTATACTGAGCCCGAAAGGCAGGTCAAGAGGGTATGGAGTATAATTTTCTATAAAGGAAGGTCTAAGGAATGGCTGGATAAGGATAATTGCGAGTCCGAATGGTAAAATCGCAAGAATACGAAGGAAGAAGTATCTTAAGTCGAGTCCTGCAGCAAGCACCAGAAGCAGCAAATAAACCTCTATGGCAAAAAGGTGGGCCATATTTTTTTCGTGAATCCGGGGCAGGCTAACTGCATAAATAATTATTGCAATTGTGAAAAGCAGCTTTATCCGGGAGTCCAGCCTGTGTACTGGGCTGTCTTTATATGATTCGCGTTCAATATCCGTGAGCGTTACCATTAAAACTTCTCCTCTGAGGACTCTTTCCGGCTTTTACTCAATTCTCTTTTGCTGTCCCAAGCTTACGAGCCGCAGTATTTCGTCTCTGGCTGCTTCGGCTGTTATCTGTATGTTAACATTGAGTCCTTTTTGCTGTAGCATCTCGAATACTTCAGCAACTCTCGGAAGTCTGAGGTGAGCTTTCCTGAGGAGGTCGGGATCGCTGAAAATCTCGTATGGGCTTCCATCAGCCTCAAGTCTTCCATGATGGAGAACAAAAACCCTTTCTGCAAAATAAGGAACTACATCCACATTATGGGTAGAAAGGAGAAGGGTGATTCCAAGTTCCCTATTCATCTTCATAATTAATTCAAGAACGCGAGCCGAACTGAGAGGGTCAAGTCCGGCTGTTGGCTCATCAAGGACTATAACCTCAGGGCGCATGGCAAGAATACCTGCGATCGCCACAAGTTTCTTCTGCCCTCCGCTCAGATGATGCGGGGCTCTTTCCTCAAAACCTGTGAGTCCGACCATCTCAAGGGCTTCTTTGACTCTCCTTTCAACTTCGTTTCTGGACAAACCCATATTAATAGGCCCAAAAGCAATATCTTCTTCAACACTTGGAGCAAGCACCTGGTCATCAGGGTCCTGGAAGACGATTCCTACGGTTTCCCTGCATGTCCGGAGATTCTTCTTAGTTATTTTTTCCCCTTTTATCAGGACTTCCCCCGAAAGAGGCTTCAGGATTCCGTTAAGGTGCTTAAACAAAGTTGATTTTCCTGCTCCATTAGCCCCAAGCACTGCAACTCTCTCCCCTTTGAACACTTTGAGGTTGATTTTATCCAGGGTGTTTGAGTCAAGGTGAGGATATCTATGGCAGAGGTCTCTGACTTCCAGTACAGGAATGCCATTTCTTTCTGAGGCTTGACCCGATTTTTCGGAACCTGTTCCGGTTTTCGGGCTCGTTCTGCCTGTTGTTTCTTTTGGGAAAGTTGCTGTTTCTTCTGAGTTCTGTGGGGAATTCGGAGTACTCATGCTGAAAACGTCCTGTATGAAAATCGCATCTACTTTTGAAAACTAACTTTTTTAAAAATAGTATTACAAATAATGAAGTTATCTTTTTTATGTATTAATAGTTTGTACTTCTATATTTCTGAAGTTTGAGAGATAATTATACAAATCTTCCCAACCTATTTTTTTCGATGCAGCGTATCGTTCTCCATGTAGACATGGACTCTTTTTATGCAGCGATTGAAGAGCGGGAAAACCCTGAGCTTCAGGGAAAAGCCGTCGTTGTCTGCATGCTTTCCGGAAGAAGCGAGCTCAGTGGGGCTGTAAGTACCTGTAATTATACCGCACGAGAGTCCGGGATCAGGGCAGGCATGCCATGTTCTAAGGCAAAAAAACTAAATCCTGATGCAGTTTTCCTGCCTGTACGAAAGGATTTCTATACTTCGGTCTCGGACCGGGTTATGAAAATTCTCAGGAGTTATGCGGATGCCAGGGAGACAGGGGAAGCGTTTGAACAGATAAGCATAGACGAAGCCTTCCTGGAAATTACCGAAAAAACAGGTGGGGATTTTAACCTTGCCTTTGAGATTGGAAACCAGATTAAGAACGAAGTAAAGGATAAAGAGAGATTGACCTGTTCGGTGGGGGTAGGCCCAAATAAGCTTATTGCCAAGATGGCATCTTCTGTCCAGAAACCCGATGGGATTACTGTTATAAGCCCGGAAAAACTCGAGAGCTTTCTCTGGCCTCTCAAGGTGTCCAAACTCTGGGGAATAGGGGATGTAACCGCAGGAAAACTGCAGGAAATGGGCATAATCACAATAAAAGATCTTGCTGAACACGACGTTATTGACCTGATCTCAACTTTCGGAAAAACACGGGGCGTCTGGCTTAAACAGGCTGCATCAGGCATCGATGATTCTCCCCTGAAAGAAAGAGACGGCTCCGAGCAGATAGGGAGGATCGCAACTCTGCCTGAGGACACTCTCGACGTTAATCTTATCTCTCAGCTACTTGACAGGCTGGCAGGAGATGTAATTTCAAAACTCGATTCAAGGGAGCTTTCCTTCAGGACTGTAACTATTACGGTCATAAATTCAAAGTTCAGAATGTACACTAAAAGCCGTACACTAAACCATCCGGCCTATTCAAAGGAAACTCTTCTCGAGGTGACTCGTGAAATCCTGAACGAGTTTCTTTCGGAAAGCCGGACTGAATTCAGGCGTGTAGGTGTAAGGGTTGGAGAACTTCAAAAAAGGATAGGCCAGAAAAGCCTTTTTGATTATTGAGTTTTGTCTCCTTTTTTGATTATTGAGTTTTGTCTCCTTTTTTGATTATTAAGTTTGTTTTTGAAGTTTTACATTTACCTCTATCTAAATTCTTTTTCTTTCTGCAAAGTACTCCGTTCTAACTCGTGTAAATGTAAGGGTTTATGAAAAAGTTTAAATAAATTTAACAAGCGGGCAGACTTCAATACATGCTCCGCAGTGAATGCAGTTTTCTTTAATCTTTATCTTCTTTTCTTTCATTTCAATCGCATTATGCTCACAGTGGCCCACGCAAACTCCACATCCCTGGCAGAGTAAAGCCCTTCTTACCGAGAGCTCAACAATTCTCATAAGCTTTTTTAGCTCTTTTTCGGTCTCGCTTCTCCCATTAACATTTCCTGAGGCAAAAACCTGTGCTCTGGATTCTCTGAAAGCGACTGAAGCGGCTCCTTCTATGAAAGAAGCCTTTCCGATGGGTGAAAGCATTCCGCTTTCTTTCAGGGTTTCTATGTCAATTGCCTGCCCGAAGCTTCCGTCCGCAGATATTCCTCCTGCTTTGCAGGGCCTGTACCCTGTTGCTACTTCAAAATGAAGTTCTGTTGGGGCCTCCTGGGATGGAATAAGAGAAATTCCTTTTTTCTCAGCAAGTTTCTGGAGAACACGAGGATACCGCTTATAGCGCCATAAACCGTACTTTACCCACTCAGGAGAAAGCCCCATTTTCTCGGCATAGGCAAGGAGATGAGAGTTCAGCTTTTTTGCAAGGTCTGGATGGCTTTCTTCAAGCTGGAAGAAATCTGCAAGAGAGGAAGATGGGCAGAGCCAGCATCCCATCCTGTCATATCCTTTCTCATAAGCCGGATTATAGGGAGCTTTTGTCCTGAAAAGGTAAAGCCAAATATGAAGAGCTGTCCATTCTTGAATAGGGGATGCTCCTACCTGGTTTCCCACCCAGGGATTTTTCCAGACTTTCTTACTGATTGAACGGGCATGGGATTCATACTGGCGCTGTCCTATGAAACTAAGGCATCCGCCTTCGTAGTTCTCATCAATTAACCGGGTGATTGGCCCGAGTTTGCAGATCTTGCAGCACCAGCGAGTATCCATTGTAGGAGGGCCAAAAATACTTATTGAGTTCCAGAAAGCGTCTCCTGCACTTGATGTCCTGAGTTTTTTCCCGTAGTGTTCTACAACCTGTTTGACGTTTTCAACGGTTTCCGGAAACTCAAGCCCAGTATCTGCAAACATAATTTCGTAATCGTCAAGACTTTCACTAACTAACTGGAGCACAGCAAGGCTATCCTTACCCCCGGAATAGGAGACACTTGCTTTCAGGTCCATGCTTCCGGCGACATTTTTTATGAAGGCATGGGATCTTTCTATCATGCCGTCAAGAATTTTTTCGTTGGCTTTTACGGCATCTTCCCAGGTCTGTCCTCCAAGTTTTGTTTTTTGAGGCTCTGGGTTTCTGCTCCAGCGCGGTTTTACTGCATGCCCGTGGTTTTCCTCACGCATTTCCTTTCCTGTCATTCGGGCCCGCCCACAGCAGATTACTTCTCCTGTGGGGTTCAGTACAATTACCTCATCTTCTTTTTTGATTTCAGGATCTGCATCAAGAACCCCGGGCGCCAGAACACTTGCTCCTTTTTCCAGGATAAAAGGTACAACCGCTTGATCGATAACAACCCATTTTTTCAGGGCTTTTCTATCCCTTCCCTGAAAAAGCCTTCTTGCTCCTTCGAGCCTGGGAAGCAGAACCCATTCACAGATCTCTATTTCAAATCTGAGAGACGCAAGCACTTCCCCGTCAACTATAATCTCATCCATACGGTCTTCATATGGAGCTTTATTTAGCACTACAAGGTGTCCTTCAGGTATAAGTGGCGCATTGAACTGTTTTTCCGAAACTGAGTTTATGCGTTTTATATCATAATCAAAAGCAGGGCGGATATCCCCTGGAGGGGTTACCTCAACTTTTTTTGTACTTTTACCGCATCCACACTTTTTCCCTAGCACAGGCACATTACAGGCCTCACACCAGTGCAGAAGCATTTTTCCAAGATATGCTGGTCTGGACATGTCATGCAGATTGAGAGAGGTTCACCTTTAAAAGGCTTTGGCTCAAGCTTTTTAAAAAAAAGCTTGACCAAAAATTCCTTTGCAAAGTCTTGTCTTTTCTTAAGCTTTTTAAAAAAAAGCTTGACCAAAGATTCATTTAAGAAGTCCTGGATTTTCGTAAGCTCTTTAGAAAAAGTTTAATCAAAAATTCATTTAAAAAGTCTTGTCTTTTCTTAAGCTCTTTAAAAAAAGTTTAATCAAAATTATGTATTGGAATGCACTGTTTTTTCAAATGCTCTAATCTTTAAACAGGGCTCAATAATCCAATGATTGTGACACATTCTCGCATAATACATTGGCAAGTTCTTTCAACGAGATAATACTTTTAACATTTTTACTTATTAATATTTTGTTATTTCTATTAATCCATATACCTTTCATTCCAATTTTTTCACATGGTATTATATCAGTTTCGATGGTGTCTCCAACATAAAAGCATTTTTCTGGTTCTTCACCATTTCTTTTACATGCAATTTCAAATATTTCCGTATGGGGTTTTGAAACATTAAATTCTCCTGCTGCTACGATATCAACAAAGTAGTGAGAAATTTTCATTTTATCTAGCTTTAGTTTTTGTTGCCCTGGATCGCCATTACTGATGATACCCATTTTTAGCTTTGAAAGTTTTTTCAAGCATGGTATTACATCATTAAAAGGTTTCCAACTTAATTCATAATTGCGTAAATAGTAATCAAATACTTCAAGTGCTTCTTCACTTGACAGGTTAATATTTCGTTTTAAATAAAGTTCTTTAATTCGCTCTATTCGCTGCTCTTCAAAAGAGCATTTTTTGGCTAAATATTTTTCAAAGTGTTTGTCTGATAGTTTACACCAAATAGAATAAAATTCATCAAAACTCATATCAAAAAAATTTTTGTGGTTCTGGTAAAATAATTTGACCCCCGTAAATTCTGCACTTTTATGATCCAACAGAGTACCATCTATGTCAAAGAAAACCATCATGCTTTTTCCTCAAACTCAATAATATTGAAGACACATCATATTTAGGAGTTGTAATGGTAGCAACAATAATTAGATTAAATGAACTTTTGGGATAGGCTCGATTGCTATTAATTAGACTGGTTTCAGAATCGGCTCATGATATAGATATATACAAATGCAGAAATAATGGATATTGGAATGGATATTGGGGGAATATCATGGTAATCATAAAAGAAATTGATTCAGCCGAATTCGGGAAAATCCTTACAATCTGTTATGGAACAATGGGTTTAGTTTTTGGGTTTTTTACAACAATCGCTGCTTTTATAGGAATTTCTATGCCAAAAAAATTTGGAATTTTTTCCTTAATTTTCGGGAAATGGGCTGTACTCAGTCTACCTATATTTTATGGAGTATCTGGATACTTTATAGGGCGTATTGTAGCTAGCTTCTATAATACTATAGTGGGCTCGAAAAAAGGGTTCAAGGTGGAGGTTTTGCGCTAAAAATTGGTATTCATAGAGTTAATAATCAAAAAATCGTCAATCGGCATTCTTGATCTAATTTTATTTTCCTCTTTTTACTTAGGCAGTGTTTGTCTTTAATGCTAGTTCAGTCCAATAAGTAACGACATTAAACTCCATTTTGGCACTTACTTTTTCCTGAACTTCCATCCTCCATAAAGGCATGCCAAACTATCCAATAATCCGAAGCCTAGAATATAGTTATTTTTGTTTGATTCATTTTCACCTGAACTACTCCCTTTATTCTATCTTATGGACAATATAATAGCCAAAAGGTTTTTTGATCCGATTATCTGAAGTAATATTTCCCATCTATCTGTGAATCCAATTCATACTTGGGACTATTCTTCGGTTAATTCCGTTCTTATTCATGTATAAAATGATCAAAAGTATTGTATAATATAACCTCCTGCCATAATCGCAGTCGGATTAATTTCTATGTTCAACAAGGTTGCAATTGTTATTACAATAAGCCATAGGAAAAAACTTAGTAGATTACTTTTAAGACCTATTCTGTCCTTTGCATCTATATTCAATGAATGATAGAAATAACTTGAATTTCAAGGCCGTTTCTAAGACAATCTGCTGTAACGATTTACGATATATACAATCATCATTATCATTAAGTACACGATGAGAGATTCAATAAAAGTTCCAACAATTACGCTTATAATAGTTGATAAATCAGCAGGTACAATCACGAAAAAAGAATTAAAAATTAAAAAAAAGGCGAAGCAAACAATAAATAATATTTCATAACTTGATTTTTTCATTCTAAATTCCATCCATGCTGATAAATTCTTAGTTTGACCAAATTAATTTCTTTGTTTATAATTTCTTTCATTT
Organism: Methanobacteriota archaeon; assembly: GCA_023399215.1. Taxonomy (GTDB): domain Archaea; phylum Halobacteriota; class Methanosarcinia; order Methanosarcinales; family Methanosarcinaceae; genus Methanosarcina. The sequence continues at coordinate 23,250 of JAEWQJ010000038.1, read as the reverse complement.
TAGTTTCAGCCTAATTTTAGTTGTCCTCTATAATAAAAGTTCCAGAATCATTTATTATGGTCGGAAACTCGACTGAACTTTTGGATAAAAGCATTGAGGACTTTGTGCTTAAAATCCTCAACACTTATTTCACAATCCGATATTTTACATCTTAGAGTGTGTTTTTAAGTTATTTCATTATGTCATTTCATAGGTCCGATGGATATTTCCAAATTGATCACATGTTGAATAAACTTTAATATATTTATCATAAAGAACTAACCCGGCACCAGCGACTTCAAATCCCCAGTGGAAATGTCCACTACCATAAATTTCAGATTTATGAGTGACAGTATTATCATTCGCCCCTTCCTGCCAGTTACTCACTTGAAAAATAGTTGGAGTGCCTAATGTGTACCATGCATCTATATAATGAGCTTCCACAATAGCAGGGGATATACTGTACCCATAATATCCTTTTGAATAGATAGTAAACAGTCTCCCTCCCATAAGATTATAAAAACTCTGGGATGCTGTTATTGTATCAGTATAATCAAGACCAGAGGTTCTTGTTGTTGTAGTACTTTGAGTTATTAATTTATTATTTGGTTCTTTCTTCGTGCTAGTAACAAAAAAGAAATTTTCATTGGTGAAAGTTATATCTGATCCATCTTTTAGTTCATATGTTCTTAAATTACTTTTATCTGAAGCAGTATCGCTCTTCAGTATTGAAATTTTGTCTTTATTTGCTTTGCAATAATTCAAAATTACCTTGTCTGTTGACAAACTTTTTGCATTAGAATTGAGATTATCTATTAAACCTTGTTCCCATTCAGAAGGCTTTTCACTTGCTGTTAATTCTTCCTGTGCACTTACGACTGGTACTAATGCCATACTGACCAGTACTGTCAAAAAAAGTATTCCTACTCCAAATTTCTTCTTCGTTGTCATTCCTATTACTCCTGTGTATTTTACCCAGGAGGCAAAATCAGGTAAGCTTAAATATGCGCAAAGCTAACTTAATCGTGCCTCTTAGGGCATGTTTTATGGAGTTCGGGCTACCTGGAAAGTACTTTTGAACTCCATAAACTACTTTTTATCAATTCTTTATAACTTTTGTGTCCAAAGTCTCTAACAATGCAATTTTCAAACTGTTTTTGAGTCTGGGATTACTTTTTAATATTTTTATTGTTTTATGATCTGGTCATAAATTATTTATTTGAGTACATGCCCCGACCCATATTCCTTCATATATATAAAAAAAGAATATATACAATCATAAATTAACGATGTATATATTTAATTCAGCCTGTATCAACTATAGAAAAATCTGAAAAAAAATCGTAATTTGCGGCTTTGAGAACTTGGGATTTGAGCCCTTGAAAATCAAACTGGGGGTGTCATTGGATTATATTCTTAAGTTATGTAATTTTTTTTACTATCATTTAACATGCTCAATACGGCTTTTTTCATTGCGTTGTATTTTTTTCCATTGTTTTGCGTGCGTCTTCGGTTAAGTGAGGAATCGTGATAATTTTCTCCATTTCTATAGCATTTGTTAAATATTTTTATAAATTGTGAGGTGGAGCAGAGCATCGATTTCATGTAAACAGGCCAAAATTTAAGGCCGGCTTCTAATGCAAAATCGATAGCTTTCAGGAAAAAAATTTCTTAACCGATGACCAATGCATTGTGTTGTAATCTTTTTCCATCCACTTCTAATTCAGAAAAATTTCGACATAAGGGAAGACTCTGAAATGCAGTGTTCTGAGAAATTGCACTCCTTACAGAATTTTTCTTCTTTTCTCTCAGGCATAATTCCGGCTTTAATTTTTTTCACTTCTCTGCAGATTTTGAGCACTTCCCGCCTATCCGAGCTTCGAACAGCCACCCTTCGGAGCAGGCCGAAACTTACATACTCCACAAAGGCAAAGGGAACTTCTTTTCCATTTTCGGCTTCAAGAAGCAGGACAAAAGCTGTGGCATGTATCCGGTCAGAAGCCCATACTCCCTGTTGAGGGCAGCTTCCTGGCTTTAAGATTGAGGGAACCTGCACACCTTCAAAGCAAACCAGTTTTGATGGAACACCTTTGAGGTTAAGTCTTTCTGAGGACAGAAATGGCTCGGTTTTGACAGGCGTGAGTGCCGCAAGCATAGGTTCTTTCCCAAATTCTTCAAGTGCTCCCCTCAAGTTGGCTGCAATTTCGGGAAGTTTAGCTCTTGCCCGCGCTTCTCCTTCCTCTAAAATCTCCTTTGTAACACCTGCGAGTTCTCGCGGAAACAGAAGTGGGAGGTCTGTACATACCTTTGCCAGGGAAATTTCAAGCTCTTCATGAAGGTTATCGGCGTTTAACGAACACTCCTTTACAATTTCGGGGTAATTCAGGGAGAGTTCTTTCAGGATTATTCTTTCGAGCCTGGAGGCGGTTACTTCCGAAAACAATTCAAAGCCTCTACTGACAAAGTATACCCTCCTCGGGCAGTTGATATATAGAAGAAGATCTGAGACATTTATTTCCTGATTGGATGAATCGGCTGACATCATATACTAATTCTTTTACAAACGTTATAAATTTTTTTAAGAGCATTTGCAGTACATTGATTCAGAAGTCCTGCGACAATTGCCGAATTCATATTCGTTAGATATATAAGGTAATGTTTCCTCTTAGAGTACGTGAGTCATGACATCTAATGAATCCTCAGAAAATCTGCGCAATCGTCTGGCAGAAAAAATGGCTGGAGATATAACCCTTTCGGAAAAGCCGGGAGAGTCGCTCAAAAAATGGAGATTGAATTTTGAGATATCCCAGACCGACATTGCAAGTTATCTTAAGGTTTCCCCCTCCGTTATCAGTGATTATGAAAGTGGAAGACGAAAGTCTCCAGGAACACTAATTATAAAAAAAATTGTTGAGTGTTTACTTGAAATTGATATGGATCGGGGAAGCAAAAAAATTCACGCTTACGAATCTGTACTTAATGCCGAAAGCGGTACGAAATCCATTTACTCAACATACGAGTATACGATCCCGATACAGCTTGCTAAACTGGTCAATCTTATTGAAGGAGATATTGTTTACAAAGGGGTTGAAAGGCCTCTTTATGGTTTCTCTGTCATTGACAGCCAGAGAGCAATCCTTGAACTTTCTTCCCATGAGTTTCAGAAGCTCTATGGCTGGAGTACTGACAGAGCCATGATCTTTACGAAGGTCAGCACCGGAAAATCCCCAATGGTGGCCATCCGGGTTACCAACCTTAAGCCTGGTGCCGTGGTACTTCATGGGCTTCGAAAAGAAGAAGTCGAGCCTGTTGCAATCAAAATGGCAGAGGTCGACCGCATCCCCCTGGTCGCTACTATGATGGATCTTGACCAGATTGTCCAGTTACTGAGAAAATACAGTCAATACTATGCCAGGGAATAAACCCTGAATTCTGATGCCCTGAAACATTCAAAAACAGGTGGAAATAATGACTATTGGAATCGTATCTTACGGTGCTTATGTCCCCCGATACCGTATCAAAGTTGAAGAAATCGCCCGGGTATGGGGTGATAATGCAGATGCTCTTAAAAGTGGCCTTATGGTATATGAAAAATCCGTGCCTGATATTGATGAAGACGCAGCAACTATAGCTGTGGAAGCGGCAAGATATGCGATGGCAAGAAGCGGTGTTGATCCAGAGAGGATTGGGGCGGTGTATACGGGCTCGGAGAGTCATCCCTATGCTGTAAAACCAACAAGCACAATTGTCGCCCAGGCTATAGGAGCAACCCCAAACATGACTGCAGCAGACTTCGAGTTTGCATGTAAAGCAGGAACAGCCGCAGTTCAGGCCTGTATGGGACTGGTAAGTTCAGGGATGATCGACCTGGGCATGGCTATAGGAGCCGATGTTTCCCAGGGGGCTCCAGGTGATGCCCTCGAGTATACTGCAGCTGCAGGAGGAGTTGCCTGCCTCATTGGGAAAAAAGAATCCGAGCTTGCCGCAATCATTGAAGATACTTATTCTTTTACAACTGACACTCCTGACTTCTGGAGAAGAGAAGGAATGCCCTACCCTGAGCACGGAGGCCGTTTTACAGGAGAACCAGGCTACTTCAAGCACGTGACTAACGGCGCAAAAGGTCTTCTGGAGAAACTCGGAACAAAGCCTGATGATTATGATTATGCGGTTTTCCATCAGCCAAACGGAAAATTTCCGACCAAAGTTGCAAAAACCCTGGGTTTCACCAGGGCCCAGATTGCTCCAGGGCTTGTAGTTCCAAAAATCGGGAACACGTATTCAGGTTCCGCTCTTATGGGAATTGCTGCAACCCTTGATCAGGCAAAACCAGGAGACAGGATTTTCGCGACTGCCTTCGGGTCAGGTGCAGGGTCTGATGCTTTTAGTATAACGGTTACAGATAGGATCGAGGAAATCCGAAACAGGGCTCCGACGGTTTCCGAACTGATTAAAGATCCTATATATATTGACTATGCGAGATATGCCAAACATAAAGGGAAGATCCGCCGGTCATGAAAACGGAGTGAATAATATGAGAGACGTAGCAATTATCGGAGTAAAGAATACCAAGTTCGGAGAACTCTGGGGAAAGTCCCTTAGAGATATAGTGGTAGAAGCCGGGGCTGGAGCACTCGAAGACGCAGGCATTGGTGGAAAAGAAATCGACTCTCTCTACGTAGGAAACATGAGTGGAGGCCGATTTATTGATCAGGAACATATAGGGGCTCTTATAGCTGACTATTCGGGACTTTCTAAGAACCTGCATGTCCCGGCTACTCGAGTTGAAGCTGCCTGTGCATCGGGTGGGCTTGCCCTTCGACAAGCCATCATGGCTGTAGCTTCCGGTTATAATGATATTGTGATTGCAGCAGGAGCAGAAAAAATGACTGATGTGGGGTCTGAGGAAGCGTCTTCAGCTCTTGCAGCAGCGGCTGATCGGGAGTGGGAAGGGATGGCAGGAGCAACTTTTCCCGGGATCTATGCAATGATTGCAAGGTTGCATATGCACAGGTATGGGACTACCAGCGAACAGCTTGCCGAGGTTGCCGTAAAGAATCATAAAAACGGCTCTTTAAATCCCATTGCTCAGTATAAAAACAGAATCACTGTGGATAATGTGTTGAACTCTATAATGGTAGCCGATCCTTTACACATTTTTGACTGTTCTCCAATAACGGATGGTGCTTCAGCTCTTGTGCTGGCCCCAGCGGATATTGCGCACAAGTATACGGATACTCCCATCTATATCAAGGCAACCGCTCAGGCAAGTGATACAATTGCGCTTCATGACCGGCGGGATATAACAACCCTCGATGCAACCGTGGTGGCTGCAAAGCGGGCCTATTCCATGGCAAAACTGAGGCCTGAAGACATCGACCTTGTAGAAGTGCATGACTGCTTCACCATTGCTGAGATTTGCGCAATTGAAGACCTGGGATTTGTAGAAAAAGGAAAAGGCGGAATTGTCACAGCAAATGGTGAAACCGCAATCGGAGGCCGGATTCCTGTCAATACGTCCGGCGGTCTCAAAGCCTGCGGACATCCTGTGGGAGCAACCGGCATAAAACAGGCTGTAGAAATCGTAACCCAGCTTCGTGGAGAAGCAGGCAAGCGTCAGGTCGAAGGCGCAGAATACGGTATGACCCATAATGTAGGAGGGTCAGGAGCAACAGCAGTAGTGCATATTTTCTCGAGGGAGAGGTGAGATCCGATGTCTTCCGTTCCAAGATTCTGGAGAAGTCTCGACAGCAGGTATAACCTTGAAGGTACCCGCTGTAAAGAATGTGGGGAATATTTCTATCCTCCGCGTAATTTTTGCGTAAACTGTAGGCGTATAGGCAATATTGAGCCTTACAAGTTCAAAGGCACTGGCGAAATAATATCATATACAGTAATTCATACAGCTGCGGAAGGTTTTGAAGACCAGACTCCTTATACTCTTGCGATAATTCAGCTTGATGAAGGTCCCCGTCTGACCTCGCAGGTAATTTGCGATCCCGAAATAATTCACATTGGAATGAGGGTAAGATCCGTATTCCGCAAGCTTGGGGAGGACGGTGAAGGTGGCATGATCTACTACGGCACCAAGTTCGTCCCTGAAGATGCATGAAAGATCCGGATTCTCCGGATTCTATTTTTTAGATTACTGAGGTGAGCTTTAGCAAGGCAAAGTGTCTAGAAGACAAAGCGCCTAGTCATAAATACTAGCTACAAATACCTCTGTCACAATGTTTACTAATTTTAACTGGATTTAGCTGGAGATGCCTGAAAATTATGATTGAAATCGAGGTCAAGGTCAGAGCAGACCATTCAAAAGCCCTTCCTATTCTCAAGAATATAGGGGCAGTAAAACTTGGAGTTGAGAACCAGTCTGACGTTTATTTTGCAGCTCCTCATAGGGATTTTGCAAAAACCGATGAAGCGCTCAGGATCCGTTCCCTGAATGATCAGGCTGTGATGACTTATAAAGGCCCCAAACTTGATGGGATCTCCAAGACCAGGGAAGAATTCGAAACTCCTATAGACGAGGTCACCACAACACAAATACTTCATGCCCTTGGCTTTTCGGAAGCCGGAGTAGTCCGTAAAAAAAGGGAAGTTTTCAGGGCGGGAGAGATTACTGTTTGCCTCGATGCTGTTGAAGGGCTTGGACAATTTATTGAAGTCGAAATCGTGGCTGAAAGCGAAAAAGAACTCGAAACTTCAAGGGCAAAGTTATTTGAATTACTAAAACAGTTTGGTGCCGGAGAAAAGGATTCTATCAGGACTTCTTATCTTGAGATGGTACTGGAGAAAAATAAAGGTTAATACATCTGGTAGATGTATGTACCAATTTTTCAACGTTTTTCGTACACTCTTTTTACAGGTAGTGTCTTGTAAAAGAGTTAATCTTAAGCTGAAGAAATTGATATAACTTATATTATAATATTATCTTAATTTGGAAATCCCGGAAATATAGCCGGATAAAAATTTCAGGTGGGCATGGAGGCATGAAGGATATAGAAGATCTAATACAGAAAGCTGTGGAACTGCAAAGCAATGGGCTTGTAACCGGTCAGATCGCCGAGGAACTCAATGTTTCAAGGGAAACCGTTACCTGGCTTTTAACCCGTTCAAAAAAAGAAGAAATAACTCCCGCTCCAAAAGATATTTCCGTAAACTGGAACAGTATAGGGAAAAGCGCTAAACGTCTTCATAACATCTCGCTTGCACTCTGCGATATTGTGCTCGAGACCCTGGGAAAAACAAATACTGAAGTAGATGTGGTTGTTGGCGTTGCAGCCAATGGTATTCCTCTGGCAAGCATGATGGCATATGAACTGGGTGCAGATTTAGCTATTTATCACCGCAAAGGGCAGGAGACCGTTAGCACAGGACACAAAGGGACCATAAGCAGGAATTTTGGATCAGTTGCCGGTAAAAACTGCGTTGTCGTGGATGATGTTATTACCACCGGTTCAACCAGTATGGAAGTGATTGAGCAACTGAGAGAAATGAATGCAAAACCAAGAGTTGTAGTGGTACTGGTCGATAAAAAAGGTGCAGATATGATTGCTAATGTCCCGATTAAGTCTCTTGTAAGAATTGTACGTTTGGACTGAATTTAAAAACCTATACAGGCTAAATAAGATCGTGTCTTAAAATTAAGTCAATTATTTTGGGACACGATCTTTTTATAAAATCTGCCTAAACTCTCCTTCTGTAGTTTTTATTGATTTCTTCTTATATATATGACTGCCCCCAACATTACTGCAATCACACTGACAGGGCTCATAAAAGGAGTAGTATCTGGTTTCTGGGTCTGACTTGAACTTTCTTCTTGTTCGCCTGTTATTCCTGTATTCTCTGTCATTCCGGTTTCATTTGTCTTATTTTCTGTTTGATTTTCTTCTTGTTTGTCTATTGGTTCAATGTTCTCTATCTCTTCGGTCTCGTTTGTTTTGTTTTCTGTTTGGTTTTCTTCCGGCCACTTACCCAGAGCTTTCAGCTCCTTGACTACTGCGTCTCTATCAGAAATAGGGTGTTTTCCTGGATCTCCTATAGCAACATGGAAAAGCTGTTGATCTAGATTTATATCATTTAGCATCAAGAGCACTGATTCGTTCTGAATGAAATTGGGCTCAGTTGACATCGCTACATTAGTCCCGATTCCACTTCTTACTTTTATGGTTTTTGTGGGCAGAGAGTTATAGAGCCACTCATTAACTTTAATTGTAGCAATCATGTGGTCACGAAACATATCAACCCTGCTCACTGTACCAATAACTATGCGGTCAGAGCTGTTTATCTGGTACGGTATTTCTGCAGCTTCTGCAATAAATGAAGCCGCTGCGAGATTCGGAACTAGAAGAAGCAGTATAAGTGTAAAAAGTATCGAAAACAAATTTAGGCGTTTCATCAAAGTTCTCCTGTTCTTTATTTTCACACTATACAAAATATCAAAAAGTCATTGTTATTTCTTCCTTTCTAAGTATACAATTGCCCCAAGCATTGCTACGATCACACTGACAGGGCTCATAAAAGGAGTAGTATCTGGTTTCTGGGTCTTATTGGAACTTTCTTTTTGCTTGCCTGTTGTTTCTGTATTCTCTGTCATTCCGGTATCATTTGTTTTATTTTCTGTTTGATTTCCTTCTTGCTCTACATATTCGGCATTTTCGATTTGTTTTATCTCATTTGTTTTGTTCTCAATTTGGTTTTCTTCCGGCCATTTTCCCTGAGCTTTCAACTCTTTGATTATTGCATCTCTGTCTGAAATCGGGTGTTTTCCTGGAAAGCCGAAAGTCGCTTTGAAAAGTTGTTTATCTAAATCTACGTCTTTTAACATTATAAGTACGGATTCGTTCTTAGTAAACTCAGCTTCATCTTCAGTCCAATAACCGCTTCCCGTTTCAGTTCTCACTTTTATAGTCTTTTCAGGCAGGGGATTATAGAGCCACTCATTAACTGCAATTGTGATAATAGTGTATCTGCCGTAATCAATTATCTTACTCACCGTGCCAATCGCTATGCGGTCAGAGTTATTTATCTGATATGGAATTTCAGCAGTTTCAGCTACCAACTCGGCTGCTGCGAGATTCGGAACCAGAAGAAGCAGTATAAGTGTAAAAAGTATCGAAAACAAATTTAGGCGTTTCATCAAAGTTCTCCTGTTCATTATTTCAATTTTCTAAAGAGTAGGTCATCGAAATTTCTGGCTGGATTTTTCATAATTTATTGTAATAACTGTCTGCTTTTCCATTTATTAACGCAGATTAGTCTAACTTAGCTGAGATTTAAAAATAAAAGTTGAAAGTATGGGGATTTATTCAAACAGCTTGCTTTATATCTATTAGATCTATACAACTATATAAAAATGTTTTTCATATCAATAAAAAACTTTTTGTTAAGGGTTGCATTGTTGATGCTTGAGCAAAAAAATAATGAATAATCCGTAACGCTTATGAAATGAAAATGAAAATGAAAATAAAAACAGAAAGCAGAAAATAAGAGTAAAAAGCAGAAAATAAAAATGAAACCCCTACCTAATAAATAAAAGGATTGAATTCTACCTGCATGTTACTCTTTTCAAATTGTATTTTATCTTTTTTGCTTAACTCTACCTTTTCTGGGATGCGCTGCCAGATAAACTGGTTGAGGCGCCCTCTAATATATAATTAGAAGACGGTTCTAAGCCAGTAAAAGTATTTTTTATTCAATAGGTTGTTTTAGTGTATCCTTGAACCCGGCTTTATCTCTTTGTCCGGCATCAGGGCTGCTACAATATCTCCGCCGTCGTCGGCTGCAAGCATCATGCCATTTGATTTGACTCCGCAGAGTTTGGCAGGTTTCAGATTGGCGAGTACGATTACAGATTTTCCTACAAGCTCTTCAGGAGCGTAATAAGAAGAAAGACCTGCAACAAGCTGCCTTGGTTTTTCTTCGCCGATGTCCACTTCAATCCTGATGAGCTTTTTTGATTTCTTCACAGGTTCGGCGAGAAGAACTTTTCCTACGCGGATGTCGAGTTTTGCAAAGTCTTCATACTCGATCGTGGGCAGTGTTTCTTTTTCCTCTTCCATGGGTTTTGCTGCGCTTTCAGCTTTCTCGGCTGGTTTTGTTTCTTCGGCAGGACCCATCCCTTCGGATTTGGTGGGCTCTTTACCTTTACCCTTTCCTGCGGCTTTCTTTGCATCTGCAGCTTTTACTCTCTGGTTTGCAATCTCTTCCATTTCCTCAATCCTGTCATCTTCAAGCTTTGTGAAAAGGATTTTGGGCTTTGCAAGTTTTGTGCCTGCTTTTAGAGGTACGAGAGCATCAGCATACAGGGCGGTGTGCAGGTCTCCTTCCTGCCCAAGCTCTTTCCAGGCGGTCTCCACGCTTCCTGGAGTCACTGGCTCAAAAATAAGGCATAGAGCTTTTGCCAGGTGCAGGCAGTTGTAAAGCACCTGTCCACAGGCTGCCTTATCCTGTTTTATCAGGTTCCAGGGTTCGTGGGACTGGAAGTAGATATTTCCGAAAGATGCAAGGGACATTGCAGAATCAATGGCTTTTTTAAACTCGTATTCGGCCATTGCAGCTTTTACGTCCTTCAGGGTCTTTTCGATTTCTTTACTTACTTCAGGCTCAAGCTCTCCGGATGGAACTTCTCCATAGTTCTTGAAAGCGAAAAGCATTGTCCTGTACAGGAAATTCCCGAGCACGGAAACAAGTTCAGTATTGATCTTTTCCTGAAGCACGCGCCAGGAAAAGTTCAGCTCCTTTGTGTGGGAAGTATAACTTGCCAGATAATATCTCAGCAGGTCAGGATGGAAGCCGTGGTCAAGGTAATCTTCTCCTACCCAGACCACATTACCTCGGCTCTTGGAAAACTTTTTATCTTCAATTTTGACCATGCCTGAAGCTACAACAGCGGTCGGTACCGAATAATCCGCACCTTTAAGCATAGCTGGCCAGAAAATACAGTGATGATAGGTAATGTCCCCACCTATAAAATGGACAATTTCCCCGTCGTTTTTCCAGAATTTTTCCCAGGAATCCCCGGCTTTTGTAGCCCATTCCTCGGTAAAGGCGATATATCCTATAGGAGCATCTACCCAGACATAGACCACGAGGTCATCATGCCCAGGAAATTTTACTCCCCATTCCAGGTTCCGGGTGATGCACCAGTCTGTAAGTCCTTGCTTTACCCAGCCAAGTGCATAATTTCTGGCATTTATGGTTCCACCAAGGTCATTTGAGAGATAGTCCTTAAGGTAATCGCTGAATTCGGAAAGCTTGAAAAAGAAGTGTTCCTGCTGTCTGTACTCTGCAGGTCCTCCGCAAATAGTGCAGACAGGGTTCAGAAGTTCTCCGGGCTCAAGGTGTTTTCCACATCCCTGATCGCATTCGTCTCCTCTTGCAATTTCGCCGCAGTGAGGGCAGGAACCTTCTACATAGCGGTCAGGGAGAAAACGATTGCACTTAGGGCAATAGGCAATTTCGATAGTTTTCGGGTACACATAGCCTTTTTCAATTAGCTTGTTGACAATATCCAGGGTACGGTTGTGATTCTCAGGATCGTCAGTAGTCCCAAAAGCATCAAAGTAAACTCCAAGCTGCTTGAAAGTCTCATCAAAATGTTTATGATATACTTTTACAAGTTCTTTGGGAGTAATCCCTAGTTCTTCGGCATTTACGACAATAGGGGTACCGTGAGTATCCGAGCCGCAGACAAAAGTAACGTCCCTCCCTTCTTTTCGCAGGGAACGGGTATAAATATCAGCGGGCACATAGGTCCGAAGATGCCCGATATGAGCCTTGCCATTAGCATAAGGCAGGCCACAGGTGACAAGTACGGGTTTACTGGATGATTCTGGCATTCTTATCTCCATATATTTTTTATGAATATATTCCTCTTCGATGATTGCAACTCTGAAATATATTTCGCTTACGTTTTTGATCAAACTTTTTTAGAAAAAGTTTGTTGCAACTCTGAACTCTGTTTTGCTACTGTGTTTTACAAGGTAATCTATTTGAGGAATAGTTAATAATCATATATAAAGAAGGATGGGATGTAGAGACAGATTAATAATAGCTCCAATAAATAGGCTGTTAAGTAATTCTATTGCCTGCGGGCTTTTGTAAGTTATCCTTCTTGTGCCGCCTACTACAATACTAGCTACAATACTATATATTCTCTTGATTAATAATTCAAACAATGCTCAAGACCGCAAACTAAAGTGGTAAATCTAAAATATACGATCCTAAATATACGGTTCCATCAGATATGAGCGATAAAAACATAAACCCTGAAGATACGAACTCAGAAGATCTATCTGGAGATGACAACTTACAAAGCAGTCCTCACAATGGAAGAGATTGCTCTGTTCCTGATAATGGAATTTACGGTACGAGTGATAACTCCTTTGACAGCTCTGCCACTGATGGTCCGGAAAAAATAGCTGATCATGGGCCCCACGTTGAGGTCTATGAAAATAAAGAAATTAAAAACAAGAGTTTAATCATGAATCCCAATCCGTGTCCACAGAAAAAAAAGCATAGATGGATGCCCTACCTGCTGGTCGTACTGGCTCTCATTACTATCATACTGGCGAGTCTTGCGTTAATCTCCTCCAATTTTGGTGTTGGTGGAAGCCTGGGAAGTTCGGAGAAGGTAGCTATTATCTATGTCCAGGGTACTATATTTTCCGGAAACGTTGCTGAAGGGCTTGGTTATGCTACTTCAGAAGAGATTGCAGGAGATATTCACAGAGCTGCCGCAGATAATGGAGTCAAGGCAATTGTGCTTAGAATTGACAGTCCTGGAGGATCTCCAGCAGCAGCCCAAGAAATTGTAGAAGAAATTAAGAAAGTCCAGGCGAAAGGAATTCCTGTTGTTGTATCTATGGGAGACCTTGCAGCCAGTGCTGCATATTATATCTCTGCGCCGACTGATTACATTATTGCAAATCCCTCTACGAATACCGGATCTATTGGAGTGATCTGGGTCTTCCAGAATAATTCTCTCTCTAATAAAGAAACAGGTGTAGATTACTACGTTGCAAAATCTGGAGAAATGAAAGACATGGGAAGTACCTGGAGAGGACTTACTGATCAGGAAAAAGAGTATGCTGATTCTGTAGTTATGGATAGCTACGAAAATTTCGTAACTGAAGTTTCTGAAGGGCGTAATATGTCTAGAGGTGAAGTAAAGGCCCTTGCTGATGGCCGCATATACACCGGAACCAGGGCAAAGGAACTTGGGCTTGTGGATAGCTTTGGAAATCTTTATGATGCAATTGACAAGGCTGCGGAACTTGGAGGAATTTCAGGGGAACCAAAAGTTGAATATATGAACAAGGCAAGTCTTTCAAGGCTACTTTTGGGTTCAGATTCCAAAGGATCTAATGAGACAGCCAAACAGTCTGTCAGTTACTTTGAAGAAAGTCCATATGGGAGAATTCTTGCCTGAAATCTAACAGAGCAGAGTATTAATAAGTAATATGATTTTAATTGCGAGCAGTTAATTGCAAGCAGTTAAAATTTCCAGATTTTTTAATTTTATTTTTTATCTTAATATTTTCCTGCTCTTTCTCTTCTTTTTCAACTTTGCTGATTTTCATAACAGCTTTACACCCGAAAAATCACAAAATATATATTCTCTCACATGCAGGATATCTCGGGCTTAATATGCTGGATCTTAAACTTGTACGTAATAGTCCCGATATAGTTAGAAATGCTCTCATTAATAGGAATATGAGCACTGAGCTTATAGACAGCCTTCTTGAGTATGATATAGCGTGGAGAAAATGTCTCGCCGAAGGTGATGAGCTAAAACATAAGCGCAATGTGGTCACCCGTGAGATAGCGAAGCTAAAGAAAGAAAATAAAGATACTTTATCCAAGATAGAGGAAATGCAAGGCATTAATAGCCGTATAAAAGAAACCGATGATATAATACGTGATTACAAGTCAAAAATACATGAAATAATGCTCAGAATTCCCAATATCCCATCCTCGACAACTCCAGTAGGTAAGGACGAGAATGATAATCCAGTTGTAAGGGTTGTTGGCGAGCCAAGAAAGTTCACGTTTACTCCAAAGCCACATTGGGATATCGGAGAAGCACTGGATATACTCGACTTTGAGAAAGGGGCCAAGATTGCAGGCCAGGGTTTTACAGTCTATAAAGGAATGGGTGCAAAGCTCGAAAGAGCTCTCATAAACTTTATGCTGGATGTACATGAAAGGCAGGGTTATACTGAAGTTTTTCCACCTGTACTTATCAATGAAAAAGCCATGACTGGCACAGGTCAGTTGCCGAAATTTAAGGAGGATATGTACCTGTGTACTGATGGTTACTATCTTGCACCTACCGCAGAAGTACCTGTAACCAATCTCTTTATGGACGATTATATTGAAAAGCTGCCTGTCTTCCTTACAGCGTATACTGCCTGTTTCAGGCGTGAGGCAGGAAAACACGGTCAGGATACCAGAGGCATCATCCGTCAACATCAGTTCAATAAGGTTGAACTTGTCAAGTTCGTAAAGCCAGAAACCTCATATGATGAAATGGAAAAGCTTACCAATGATGCGGAAGAAATCCTTAAACTTTTGAAATTGCCTTATCGTGTGGTAAACCTGTGTACTGGAGACATCGGATTCTCAGCAGCGAAGACTTATGACCTCGAAGTGTGGGTGCCCACACAGGAAAAATACAGAGAAATATCTTCGTGCTCCAATTTCGAGAACTTCCAGGCCAGAAGGGCTAATATCCGTTTCAGGACTCCGGAAGGCCCGCAGTTCGTCCATACCCTTAATGGCTCAGGCCTTGCTGTAGGGAGAACGGTCGTTGCGATACTCGAGAACTACCAGCGTGAGGACGGAAGTGTGGAAATCCCTGAGGTTCTCAGGCCATACCTCGGTGGGGCAACAGAAATTAGAAAAGAAGTCTAAACTTAAACTAAAGAAGTCTATATTTAGGCAGAAGTTCTGGGAATACCAAAATAGATCCCAAAACCACTGTCAACGCGGAGAAGCGTGGAAGAAAGAACTTAAAGGCGCAATTTTTCAGTGCTTTGCGTACTGTTAGCGTCTGTTTTCTTTCCTAATTTTTTATATAATGAATTAGTTTATTCCAAAAACAACTTTGCTCTTAAATCAATAAAGTTTCAGAACTATTTTCGTTATCAGAAAATCGATTGATTATTCATAGTGTGTGACTACTAAAAGTAATTTTGAGTTTTGGGATGAGCTACTTGTTTTAAAATATTTGATAGCCTTCCTCATACTCACGATTTTCAATAACTGGATCTCACTATCTAATTTCTTAACTCTTCTCAAACTGCTTTCTGGATTTTAATGTCTTGTTTTACGTTTTTGTGCTGAAATCCTTTTATTTCACGCTAATCAGCTTCAATTAGATCCTTCTGTAGACATATTTTCTCTAATTTGAGGATTTTTATAGAAATATGAATAAAAAGAGAAAGTTTAAAAATTTACATATTTTTCATAGTATTAACATTTTTTTGTATGGAAAATAAACGAAAGACCGAGGAGTAGGATAATGACAACCGATAACAAAATACATTCGATAGCCTTGGCATCAGTCGTTCTGATTTTATTTTTAATTTTCGTTTCATCTGCGGCATCGGCAGCTACTTCGGAAAGTGCTGCGCCAGCGGCTCCATATGCATATATTACGAACTCCAACAGCAATACTGTCTCTGTAATTGACACAGCAACAAACAAGGTTACAGCCACGGTGCCTGTCGGAAGATACCCTGAGGGAGTTGCAGTTAACCCGACAGGAACAAAGGTATACGTGACGAACGCCGCCAGCAGCACTGTCTCTGTAATTGACACGGCAACAAATAAGGTTACATCCACTGTGACAGTAGGGGAATTTCCTTCTGGCATTGCTGTCAACCCGACAGGAACAAAGGTGTATGTGGCGGAATATAACGATAAAACTGTCTCTGTAATTGACACAGCAACAAACACTATAAAAGCCACCGTGTTTGTCGGGTGCGGGTCTTATGGAGTTGCAGTCAGCCCGAATGGAAAAAAGGTATATGTGGCGACCCTCAACGACGTTTCTGTAATTGACACAGCCACAAATACTGTTACAGACAGAGTATCTGTAGGAAACAGTCCTAGGGGAATTGCAGTCACACCAGATGGAACAAAAGTATATGTGGTGAATGGTTACGACGGTACTGTTTCTGTAATTGACACAGCAACAAATAAGGTTACAGCCACGGTGTCTGTAGAAGGATGGTCTGAAGGAGTTGCTGTTAGTCCGAATGGAAAAAAGGTATATGTGGCGAATTATTGGGATGGTATTGTCTCTGTAATTGACACGGCAACAAATAAGGTTACATCCACGGTGAAGGTAGGTAATTATCCTTACGGAATTGCAGTCACACCGGATGGAAAAAAGGTATACGCGGTGAACAACGATGACCAAGGTACTGTTTCTGTAATTGACACAGCAACCAATACTGTTACAACTACTGTGCCTGTAGGACGCTATCCAATTGCTTTCGGGCAGTTTATAGGTTCTCTCTCACTGGCTCCTTTCGCAAATTTTTCTGCGGGACTCACCGAGGGAAAAGCTCCATTAAACGTTAAATTTACTGACACAAGTACAGGAACACCAACTAAGTGGAAATGGACCTTTGGAGACGGAACAACTTCGACCAAGCAGAATCCAACTCACAAGTATTCAAAAGCAGGAGTATATACTGTTAGTTTAACAGTGAATAATGCAGCAGGTAGTAACACAGTAACAAAATCAAATTATATAACCGTGACAGCAAAACCAGTTGCTGCATTTTCTGCATCTCCAACCTCAGGAAAAAACCCGATGAAAGTGCAGTTTACTGACACAAGCACAGGGACACCGACCAAATGGAAATGGAGCTTTGGAGACGGACAAATTTCAACCAAACAGAATCCAACGCATAAGTATTCCAAAGCAGGAAAATACACAGTAACCCTTAAAGTAACCAATTCGGCAGGCATCAACACAGTGACAAAATCAAATTATATAACCGTGACAGCAAAACCAGTTGCTGCATTCTCTGCATCTCCAACATCAGGAAAATATCCATTAAACGTTAAATTCACTGATACAAGCACAGGCACACCAACGAAATGGAAATGGGATTTTGGAGATGGATCAAAGTCATTCCTTCAGAATTCAACGCATAAGTATTCCAAAACAGGAAAATATACTGTTAAACTTACAGCAACAAATGCAGTAGGGAGTTCTACAGTAACGAAAACCGGGTATATTGTGGTCTCCTAATAAGCTAAAGTAATAAAGAATATCAAGGCTAAATAGAGTGCAAGGCTAAATCGTAGTGGGGGATTTTTTATAAAGTTTTCTTGGTTAACCAGTTTTGGATATTGACGAGTTTCATAACTGAACAAAAGCCGGTTAGAATAGGTCTGCATGGTAAGACCAGTGTTAAAAAATAGTTAAGTGTTTTTACTATGTTCGTCTCAGAGGTCCATGAGTATTCCAACTAATGGCTTAGGGTTTTCAACACCCTCCTGCGTTGTTGCTCTTTTTCATACCTTTCAATTTTTCTCTTCTGTTTCTCAGGTCCTCTGTCTTTCGCTACTCTTTAACTTTCTTGTTGATTTCCGGTTTTTCTCCTGCAGATTTTGTCCAGGAGCAGAATATTATTAAGTATCAGAGATCCACTCCATCCAAGAGGGATTGCCCAGGCAGGGTTGCCTGTAGACTTATCCACCTGCTCCGGGAGAAGTCCTGTACTGGTTGCTCCGGCAAGAGCCCACTTGAGGTATTTAATTCCTTCACTGGTCAGTCTTTTCACTTTTTCTTCAGGTTTTTCTTCTTTTTCATATGAGTTCTCATGCGTGGGAGCAGAACTTTCTTTTTCATAGGAAAGTTCAAGGGCAAAGGTAAACATTGCTTCCGAAAGCCAGAGCGTGGTTACTACCCACGGGTTTCCGTTTATGTAACTGTCATTTTCATATCTTTTGATGCCGTAACCGAGATTTATGGGTACTGAGAGTTTTTTCTGAATGTTCTCTATCATGAACTGGATCATATCCTTTTCCAGGGGGTCTTTTGCAGAGAGCATTCCAAAAGGAACATAGGTGCCGAGAATACTTGCATCAATAGTTTTGTCCAGCTTCTCATTAATTACTCCTTTTGCGAAGTAGCCTTCCTGAAGCCAGAAACGGTCAATCGTAGCCTGTTTGACGAACTCCGCCCTCTTTTTCCAGCGCCTTGCCATGCCAGCTTCTCCATTTTCTTCAGCTAGATGGGAAGCACCCATGAGCCCGGCATAAATTGAAGCATTTGTATATGTAAAAATTCCGTAGTAAGTCTCCCAGAGATCCATACAGCTTTCATGAATTCCTGACTTGGTCCGCTTCATCAGGTATTCGGCAGCCCTGAGTACCGAGACCCAGACCTCTTCAAGAAACTCAGCTTTTTTCAGGCCTTCGAGAATCCTGTAATAAACATCCATAGCATAGAGCGTGGACCCGGTTTCGTCAATCTGAGTTGAGTAGTCAAAGTTGCCCCAGGAAGGAGCTATATCCCCATTTAGCCAGTAGCGTTGAAACCAGGAACCATCAGAGAGCTGAGTCTGGATGCACCATTTGAAAAACATGTCACAGTAGTCTGGATAGCCTGAGTGCTTTAGTGCGAGCACGATTTCTGCAGCATCTCTGTTCCAGCAGAATCCATATCCTCCACATTTCTCGAAGTTTGAGTCAAACTCTGGAGCAGCTACAAAAGACCCATATTCGCGGTCATTAAGGAGGTAAAGCATCAAAAGAGCTCGGTTATAGGCATTGAACAGATCCTGACGCAGGTTCTCGTATTCTTCGAGCCCTTGAATTTTGATTACCTGCTTTCTGGAAAGCCACATAACCCAGTGTTCCCTCGTCTTTTCAAAAATATATTCAAGAGGCAGTTTTGAGAGCTCCTGCATTCTCTTATACAGGATGCGTCGGGAAGACGCAGCGCCTATAAGGATCACAAACTCATTTGCTCCGTCAGCCTCCAGTTCAAGATCCCAGCCAGCTGCGTTATTAATGTTTCCTATGTCTTCTTTATTCCCCTGAAGTTTTCCGTCTTCCATATCATATTTGGAATTCGTCCACCATATAGTATCCATTGCCTTTCCGATTTGCCACTCATTAAACTCTGGCTGGGAGTATATCCCTATATGATAGTTTTGCCAGTACTGTACGAGCAAATGAGTATCGGTATCACAAAACCCGGAGTTTTTCTTGGAGGTTTCCCCTACGTTAAAATTCGAGTAATAAAAGAATTTTCCTGAAAGCTTTTTCTGGGACTGGATCTTAAACCTACGAATAAGGACAGGCACATCAGGGTGCACAAGGTCAAGAATGGAAATTCGGATTCCCGAATCATGATAAAGTTTTGTTGACACAATATTTGTGTCCTCTATATAGTTCTGGATGCCGTGCCATTCGTTGTCATTGGTCCAGAGAAGCCTTTCTCCTGTATGAATACAGGCTACGGATTCTTCGACATGCTGAGCATGATCTCGACGGGGATAAAAAAAACCTATGATTTCCCCTTTTTTTCCCATTGTTACAAGCAGATCGTCATTTCCGAGAATAACATTGGGTTGCTTTATCACCGCGCCACCCCTCTCATCTGGTATTCCTGACTTGTACCTCCCGACGGCGCCGGCGAGATTATGTGTTCGCAGACTTCCTTTCCTGTAGCTTTACAGCTTACCTCCCTTACACTTATATTTTTCCCGAAGTATTCGGTCAGGTAACCTGCAAAATAACCGCTCATAAAGGCACAAACTGGCTGTTCCGACCCTCCGTAAACATCAGCTATAAACGAGTCTTTCACAATGATTTTTCCTTCATAAGTCTTGGGATCACATTCGATTTCCAGGATTCCCCAGCCCACACCTCTATAGAGTTCTGCAAGCACACTTGCAAAATTACTGTCATTAAGGTCCAGAATACTCTTGAAATACTTTGCTGCGTGAGTCCCACCCTTAAGTCCTGAAAGAGTAAGAAGTCCTTCTGCATGCGGTGCACTCTGGTTGAGAGTTTTAATAATATCAACAATTGTAAGTGCCCTTGCCATAACTCCCCTGACTCCTATAACATTTAGAGGGAAGTCCACGGAATAAACCATCCCATATTCTGAAATCCCATATTCTACCTCATTTACAACTTCGAGTTCCTTTATTTTTTGGGCGAACTCCTCTGGATCAATATCTTTGTCAAGTTCGGTAAACACTGAATATTCTCCGGTTTTCTGTGTAATATTATCCAGATGACCAAACATAATGAACGCATTCTCTTTTTCGAGAAAGTCAGTTATTAAAGACAGAGATCCGGGTTCTTTCGAGTAGATTATCTTAAACCATACAATCTGCGAGTTTTCATTGAAACCTGCAAACATGAATAAGTCTCTTACCATGTGACCTGACTCCCATGAGTTATTATGTGTTCTTTAGTTAAGCTATTGTGCGAAGTTTTCTGAATACCTGTGCTTTGAAATCCATAAGTACAGCCATGAAATTAACCGCTGCATCGAAAGGCGTGGAGTGAACACTGAAATATGAATGTACATCCCCATCTCCAAGCCATTTGGTACACATATAGTAATAATGGTCCGAAGTCAGTAGATGCTTCCATATACGCAGGATTTCAGGGTCCTCCGTCTTCCTCACAAAGGGTTCAAGTAGCTTTATTTCTTCAAAGCAGCGCCTTTGCATGTCGTTACCAAGCCATGCACTTGTATCGCGTTCCATATCAGCCCAGGAAATTGTGGAAAAGTCTCCAACATCGATCTCAGCTACAGGTGAATATTTTTCGACAAGCTCAAGAGGTGTGCTGAAATCCAGGGGAGTCTTGAGCACTTCCCCGGGAAGTTCTTTCAGGAAGGAAAATATTCCGGTTTCTTCCCACTGATGCTCTCCAAAAGTCTCATAGTCCATAAAGATATTAATACAATCTTCATTATTCCCTGAAGCCCATGAGGCCCATTTATCTGCGGTCATGGGATATCCTTCCCACCACCTTGCAGAAAACCTGTATCCTATATCGTCACTCAACCTGTAATTCCTGAAGAGAATAGGAAGTCCTGAACCTTTTGCCCTGTAAAGTACATTGGGTGACCTTCCCTCAAGCATATGATCCGCTCCTTCGGTAAGGATCGCTCTGTACCCAAGATCCGAAACAATCTTTGCTATAGTGTTATTGTAAAGCAGTTCGGTATTTCGGAATACCTGAGGTTTAACTCCCAGAAGGTCAAACATAAGTTCTCTATGTTCTTTTATCTCCTCAATAAATTCGGTTTTGTCTTCAAAAAGACTTGAAAGGGAATGATAAAAGGTTTCGTCCAGGAATTCCACTGCCCCGGTTTCCGCCATCTGCCGGAAGCCTTCGAGGGCATCTTTTCCCCAGAGTTCGCATTGTTCGAGCAAGGTCCCGGTAACTGAAAGAGAAAACTTAAATTCTCCTTTATGTTCGTCAAGAGCGTCCAGTAAGAGCCTGTTTGCAGGAATGTAGCATTTCCGAGCTACTCTTTCAAAGATCTCCCTGTTGCTTCTCTCGTCAAAATAGCGGAAAAAACCTGATCTGTCATCAGGCCAGAATCTGCGCAGTCTGAAAGGCTGATGTGCCTGGAAATACATGCAAACCGATGTCATGCTCCCTCCTCCAGCACAGCTCTCCTGAAATCGGACAGGATGGAAAAGTAATTGACAGCTCTTTCATACCCTTCCCTGATATTCACAGAATTCATAGAAAAAAAGATTTCACTCTGCTGAAGATAACCGAATATATGTTTAAGTTCTCGATAGTTTTTATTTTCTTTAAGCCCTGAGAGTTCTTCTTCAATTCTTACCAGTTCTCGCAGGTAAAGCTGCTGAGCATGGTTACCTAATGCGTTATGCATCCCATATCGGATTGTCTGTTCGGTTCCCAGGGTAGGAAGTTTTAAGGGTTCAAATCTCCTGACAGCTTCGGAAGGTGTGAGCATGTCAATGCCTCTGGACTTTAAGGCTTCTGGAAGCATCCTGATAAAATCGTCTATCATACTTTTATTTCGGTAGTGAAAGCAGAGGCTTGTATAATTAAAATAAAGAGTCAGGATGTCACCTTCCATGCTGGCAATCCAGTCTGCAAACTTTTCCGGAATAAGAGGATAGCCTTGCCAGTTTTTTTCCGAAAAACGCAGTTCAAGGTCTTCGCTCAGGTTTATATGCCTCAACAAAGTCGGAAGATGGTTCTCAAAGACATGTACAGGTTCATATCCGTTCATAAGGTTCTTGGACCCTTCTGCGATAAGACAGTTAAAACCCAGGTCGGTAAGAATCTTCTCTACTCTTTCGGTGTACAGAAGCTCTGTGTTTACGAAGGTTTCAGGGGTGATATCCAGTAATTCCCGAAGAAGTTCCCTGTACATGAGCACTTCTTCCTTAAACCAGGAAAGATCGGGATATAGCGAACTCAGGGAGTGATAACTGCAGCTCCCTGTAAATTCCACATTCCCATTTTCTCCAAATTCGCGGAATGATTCGAGAAGTTCGGGGTCCCATCGACACTGTCCAAGGAATGGTCCGGATAGATCAAAGGAATATTTTCCCCCTCTTTCTATGGACTCCATAATCAGATCATTAAGACGTAAAAACTGTCGGCTTGTTTTTAAAAATTTTGAAAAAATACTATTCCGGTCAAAATACCGGTCCATTTCAGGCACCCCAAAAAATCCCTCTACAGGCCAGTACCACTTAGGACTGTAAGGCAGATGCACTCCCATACAGATGCATACAGCTTTCATAACACAGTAATCTAGTGCAGAAACCTACTAAAAACTATTGTTTTGGTTAACTCAAAAACTATTTTTTATACCAGATCTGAACTTGCAAGGAATCCGAAAATACTGATAATGACTCAAGGATAAAAAGAACAACTTAGATTAAAAACAAATTAAAAGGTAAGATAGAATGGGATCCCCTCTAAATTGGAAGAAAAGAAAATCTCCTGGAAGCAAAGAAATTCTCATGCTTCCAAAAAAAAGGCATGGGCGAAAAAGCCGTAGCCTTATAAGTTATCACACTTGAGTGAAACTTATTTACGTGAAACTTATTTACAATATTTCTCAGCCCTCTTGAGCGAAGCGAAAAGGGCACCGTCCTCCCGAGACGGGACTCGGGCAGCGAAAAGGGCTCCGTCCTCCCGAGACGGTACTCGGGCAGCGAAAAGGGCTCCGTCCTCCCGAGACGGGACTCGGGCAGCGAAAAGGGCACCGTCCTCCCG
>JAEWQJ010000009.1 GCA_023399215.1 Methanobacteriota archaeon | reverse complement strand
AAAATGTATTCTTTTAAATGAAGAAAACTTTGTGATCAAGGTTTATGAAATATATAAACTATCTAAAATTCTGGTTCCAGCCGATTATCGAGAAAGCAAAAATAAAAAGACCTGCGGCGGGCTCCTTATAAACTCTGATTCTTTTAATTCTGAAAAACAGCGGTTTTGCAATCTCACTTTTTTTACAACCTTGTTCGGGGAAGATTCAAGCAGACCGCCAGCCGGAAAAATATATTAAAACTGAAATGAACGTGGAGAAGGGTTCACTTCAATCAGAAAAACCTCCCCAAAAGGGAAAGATCACTTTGAGCAAAAAGACCCTGCGTCGGGCTCCTTATAAACTCCGTTAAATTTAGAAAACTCGCGGCTTTTCAATCTTACTTTGATTTTACAAACGTTTTCGGGGTAGATTTCAGCAGACCGCCAGCAGGAAAAATATATTTCGATTGAATTAAAAATGGCTAAGATTTCTCGTTTCGTATTCATCGGTCTAGTTTCTTACAGCTTTCCTTAAATCGAATTCGCTTGAAAAATGTCACCTGTATTCAGGATCGATATTTCTCTTTTTGGATGGTCATGTTTCAACTAAGCAACTATTTTTGGTCCACACAAAACAGCGAAGAGCTAATAAATAGGGATCGAAGGTTTTAAAAGGTAGCAATATAAATACTTTGTAAAAAATTATATGTTCTCATCGTAGGATTTTTATGCATGATATAATAAAAATATTAAGAAGCATTTCGATTCTTGGTTTTCTATTTGCCAATATTTTTATGGGAATTTTTTTTCATCATTTTATTTCTAATATTCCCATTTTTATTTATGTAATTATATTTGTGGTCTCATTCATGGTTCTAAAAACGGATTATGTTATTTGGAAATTTGATCTCTTAAAGATCAAAAATAAAAAAGAAAACTTTGGACAAATAGATAAGAAAGATAAATATATGAAATGCAATTTCAGTTTATTGACTGAAGTTATGAATATTAAGAATTTACTTGTTATATTTAAACAACTTTTTTTCAACACGCTCTATGAGTTATTTCCTATTTGCATTATCTGGGTATGTTTTTTAGGGCTTTTGTTTTTCACAAATTTATTCGATATTCATCCATTGGGTTCTTTTTATAACGTAGTCACGGTACTTGGCATATTATTAGGTGTTTTCCAGTTTTACTTACAAAGGTATGAAGAAAAAATAGCTTCAAAAATTGGTATTAGTGAAAGGAGAATCGAGTTCATAATCAACGAAGAAACAAGTTTTGAGAAATTCTATGATAGTCTACCTGACAAATCATTTAATAGAAATTGTCTTAGAAACTGGATTTCTAAAAAAACTGATCCTAAACTTCAAATTTTGGACTCTTTGCAGTTTTTAGCAGAAAACGATAATGCAGTAAATGTAATTTCAAGAATTATAAGAAGATCAGGATCAAACACACCAATATTATTTAACCTTACATATCCCGACTCAAATAAAAAATTTAATCTCATTGAAGCTGCAGCAGAAGTGGATACAAAAAAAAGGGAAGAACTGAGGAAGGCATACAAACACTTCTTTGACGGCGAAGAAACTTTTAACACAATAATAAAAAGAGTTCATGAGGAAATTGATATTAAACAATTTGGAGCAATTGCTTTGGGCAATATCAACATCTTTTCTGAAGTTCTGCCACAGTTTATAAATTTTCAATTAAAGGATTTTATTGACAAAATTACCGATCTTGATAAAGAAAAAAATAAGGAGTATATTGATTTCGGTTCTTCGAACGAATTTAGGAAAAATTTACATTTTAGAGTAATGGATGAAATCTTTAGTAAAATATTATTTTGATATCAAAAACAAAAAATTGAAATAAAGGGCTCCTTTAAAATATGTAAAACTATGGATTCTTAATTACTCTTTTCTTGACAAAGGTTTTCGGGTAAGATTCCAGTGTCCGTCGGCAGGAAAAATATATTAAAACTGAGTTGAACGTGAAGACGGTCCAATTTAATCAGAAAAACCTCCCCACAGGAAGAGATCACTTTTTTCAAAAAGGCCCTGTTGAGGGCTCCTTCTAAACCCTTTTGGAATCTTCAAAGTTCACGAGCTTTCAATTTCACTTTGATTTGACAAACGTACCCGGAGAAGATTCCAGTAGGCCGCCTACAAGAAAAATATATTTCAATGAATTCAAACAAGTCAAGAAACTTTATTCAATATTCAGCGGTGCATTTCAGGAAAGTCACTAAAAGTTGAGTTAACGATCAATATATAAAAATGCTGGAGGAAATATCTCCCAAAAATATTTCCTCACAGGCTATTATTGTGCTTATTTTTTTGTACTACACATCATGGAGTACGTTCTGAGCCGACAAGGATTTGATTATACTTCCATAGTCGGACAATTTAGCGTACAATAACTTTTACTGATGTTTCATTGGTATTTCCAGCAGTATCGATTGCTCTTGCAAAAATTGTGTTTTCTCCTTTTGAAAGCTTCACTGTAGAAGTCCATGAAGATGTCCCACACGCAGTTTGCCATTTACAGCCGTTAACCTTTGTTTCCACTCTGCTGAGATTAATGTTATCATAGGCTATTCCACGTACATGTATAGTACACATGTTAAAGCATTGTTTAGGGATTGGTGAGCAGATGGAGATACCTGGTGGAATTGTATCGTTTGATGAGTTCAGTGCATATAAGTTTGCACCACCAAATTCTGTACCTACGATAAAGAAATTTTGCCCATTTCCTTTTATATCCCCCACAGAAGATACTACCCATCCGAAATCTCCTTCTTCAGTCAAATTTAAAGAGGGTGTATTTGTAATACCTGAAGGTGAGCCATAATAGATATAAGCGGTACCATTAGGAGAGCTATATGGGCACCCAATTACGATATCATCAAAACCGTCGAAATTAAAGTCTTTTATACCGCAAAGAGATGCTCCAAACTTTGCACTGTACTGTGGATTGGGATTATTTATAACTATATCTGGAGAAAGAGACAGATTTGAAGAAGAGCCGAAAAAGATGTAGGCTTTCCCTTCCCCCTCCCAAGATTCGTTCGCAAATTCATTTCCAACAAGAAGGTCATCAAAGCCATCTCCGTTTAAATCACCAGCTGATGCAACTGTACCAATAATGGAACTTCCCTCAATAGAAGTCGGTATACTAATTTTTTGAGGTGAAGAGAGGTTTTTGTTAGATGAACCTCTGTAGATATAAACATTGAAATCACCTGCTTGAGATACATTAGCTACTGATACTGCTATGTCGTCAAAGCCGTCAGCGTTTAAATCACCAGCTGATGAAACACCAACCTGCATTCCACAGCCAGGATACACGACAAATGAGGGAACTTGATCATTTATTCCTGATTTTGATCCATAGTAAACGTATAGGTATGAAGACCCATTCGATAAATTAGACATTGAATTAGGGTCATCACATGCACCAATTAACAGATCCGAAAATCCATCTCCATTTATATCTTCCAGTGAGATTTCATGACCAAAACCAAATGCAGGATACCCTGGAGGTGGCGTAATTACTTCAAAAAGAGTGTCTTTTAATCCTTCTGGAGTTCCCTCATAAATGTAAACTTTGTTAATACCCCACTCCATTGCCACTGCAAGATCGTCATATCCATCATTGTTAGTATCGCCTGAAGCCAGGTAAAATCCAAAGCCACGATCATCAATTTCAGGAGAGCTCAAAGTTTCATCTGCAGTTGGCTGTAAACTTTTTTTGCCATAATATATGTTAGCTTCCCCTGTTTGGTACTTTTGGAACGGATTACCTACCACGAAATCTGCTAATTTGTCTCCGTTATAATCTGCAGAAGTTACTGACCAACCAAAGCTCTCTATATCATCTGGTGGCGTTAACGATATTCTCTCAGCAGATGCATCAGATATAGTCACCCCAAATCCTAACAACAATACCGACAGTAAAACCAGCTTCGTTATTGATGTGTCCACTCTGAAAGTATGCCTTTCGCCAATATTAAAATCTCTCATTTTCTCTCACCCAACACTGTTACTTAAAGATTTACTCCGTTTAAAGCAAGTCTTTTCCTATGAATCCCATAACTACTTTAATATCGGTGGAATTTTCAAAATCTAGATCTATTTTCGGCTTTTAGCTTCTATAGCTGGAAAAAAATCCATAAAAATACTAAAAAGCCCTTAAAAAGCAAGTTTCATGGCTAACTAAGCAAATATTCCTAAAAGTCCTCAACAGTTGCCATATTCTTTCACATTTGTTAAATTATAATGAGCGTCCTTCTATAAAATACTTGGCCTTCTATAAAATACTTGAGATTGATTCTATTTATGTTCTGGACCATATAATGGGCACGTTGTGTTTTTCTTTGCCACGAATAAAGCAATAAATCACTAAACTAAAAATTAGGTCGTCCATCATTATGCGGTTGATGTTTTCGCGATTAATTTTCCGGTGCTGAAACTTCCTTATGTTTCGTGCATCAAGCATGCTATTAACCTTACTGAATTGCAAAAAAGGTATGATGCGCTACTAAAAATGTTTTGGAAATAACATCAACTAACTACTACTAATAATAATTTTAGTGTTCCAGACCATGAATCGTATAAGTTATAGGGTTATATACGTCTGATTACATATTTTTCAATTATTTTGTTCCTTTAGTTATGGAAATTTAGAACTTTAGAAACTTGAATTCGGTTACCAGGTTTTCACTTTAATCAGAAAATCCCTCCCCAAAAAGGAAAAGATCACTTTTATCAAAAAGGCCCTGCTAAGGGCTCCCTCTCAAACTTTAAAGGTTCAGGTTTTCGAGTAAATAAATTCTTAAAATTTGTAATTTTACAGAATAAAATAGTACCTCATCCATTTTTCTTAAGCGAAATTATATTTCTAATCTTAGTTTCAAAGTAATTTATATTCTATTTTTGAAATAAAATGTATTAATGGTAAATAACTGAAAATAATACGAGAATCTAATAAATCAAAAAATATTTTTGATGATCGGTAGTTGAAATAAATATGGATTCTAATGAATTGGCTATAAAAATTATAGACTGTCTTAATATTCTCATAATTGAGCAAAATGAAACTACTAAAATAGATTCCTTAAAAAAAGCTGAGGTAGACTTAAAAAATATAAAAAAAATAGAAAAAATTGTAAAGGATAAATTTAGTCAAAGCAACGAATCTATTTTATCTGACTATATGAAAGAGCCCTACAAATATAAATATAAATTTGAATTTGAAAATAATCTTCAAGTTAAACTGAATAGCGATGAAAATTTTAAAAATCAATTGGAACCGATAGTAGAACTTTATAAACCAGCCTTAAAGTTGAATATTATAGAAAATGGATTCAAAGGTCCTCAAGGAAATAAGACAACACTCATACCTTTAGGTGAGTTAGTATTCTGTACTCAATGCGATCCACCATATATAGTTAATCTGCGTACGAAAGGACAACGTTGTCCTACTCATAATGAAGAACTCAAAAGATGGAATTTATTGTGAATTTCATTTAAACTTAGTTGTATTTGCTAGCAAAAGAGATTAACTTAACATATAAGAAGATTAATATGTTTCAGAATTATCTTGAGATCATTTCTGAGAATCTATCTGAAGAATGGAAGAAATTAATACTTTCTCCTCCAAGCTTTTTATTCTGGGGAATTACTGCACTTTTAGTACTCATAAACATAGGATGGGACTGGAAATACCTCAATGGATTTTTTAATGAAATCAGTCTTGGACAGGGAGTATTTTTAGTTGTAGGCGGGTCTCTACTCATCATTTTATCCAACGCAATTGTGGAATGGTTTCAAATACTCTTTTTTCGCCTTTTAGAGGGATATTACTGGAATGATACCTTTATATCTTCCAAATTAACTGGGAGAATAAAAAAGGAATTAAAAGATAAAGAAGAACAGTTTTACAAAGATTACAATAATTTACAAGGGTACGATAACTTACAAAGAAACCAAAAAAATACTGAAAGTACCGAGAAAAATGAAATTGAAGATAAAATTAAATTGCGTAAAGAACTCATTAAATTAGACGATTATCTCGACAATTATCCTGTTGATAGAGATACTCTTCTTCCTACTCGCCTGGGGAACTTATTACGTGCTGCAGAAGAATATCCAAACATCCGTTATGGTCTCGAAACATTTACTGTATGGCCTCGTTTATGGATGGTTTTACCAGATAGTGCCAGAAACTTACATAATTCAGTTCTAGAAGAGGTATACAAAAATACGAGGATTATTATTTGGAGTATTGGGGCTACAGTTATTTGGGGTATACTAATAAGCCTAATCTTCTCAAATATTCGTTTAAACAGTCTAACTCCTTCTATAGTTCTTCTAGTTCTTCTATTTCTAGGGGGAATAATGTTTGTAATAGGCTATTTGTTTTTTATATACTTACTAGACGGAAAAAAGATTTTGAACATATCATTTACAACTACATGTACAGTTATATGTACAGTTATATTTACAGTTATATGGGGTATAGCACTCAGCCTAATCTTCTCAATGTTGTATAACAACCCTCTAATTTATTCTAAACTACTGCCCCTTGTCGTAATAATATTTCTGATAGGCTATTTATTTATTAGGTACGTGTTATATGAAAAGTTACTTGACTCAGCTTCAGTTTATGCTAATCTATTACGCTCTACCTTTGACCTGTATCGCTTTGATTTGTATAAAAATCTTCACCTGAAATTGCCTGCTGAATATGATACTGAAGAAAAGATAGGAGAAGGACTTAGCAAATATCTTAAAAGAGGAGTATATACTAATGTTTTAGCAATTGCCTCAGAAAATGAGCAAGATTAAGTTAAAAAATCAACTGCAAAAGGGAAAGATCACTTTTATCAAAAAGGCCCTGCTAAAAGCTCCTTCTTAAACTTCTTTTGAATATACAAAAATTTTCCATTTTTCAGCTTTGTAGAAGTTGTCAGGAATATAGGCATCAATGCCTTTTTCCTGTAAAAATTTCAGATTAAGTGGAAGTAGAAATTGCTGCTTTTGATCGTACCTTTTTAAACATAAGAAAAACGGAAAGTAGTTTTTCTTAAAAAGTATTCTTTTTATGTAATATCTATCTTTAATGAAAATAAATATTGCAATATTTTAACCCAAATGTAGAATCCAGAATAGTTTTGAGACAGTCTATGTCAAAAACTTTTAAAAAAGTGTTATCAAAGAATCTTTTTAGAAGAATGATTTATCAAAACCTTTTTTAGAAAAAAGGTTTATCAAAAATTTGACACGATAGGATCTTTTCGAATAGTTATGAGTAATATGACTTCTACGAATAAACATGAATAACAGAAACCTTATTGATAATAGCTACTAATAACAGGACCTGATAAAAATGAAGATACTGGCTATTTCTGACCCCCATGGGGATTATTCGAAGATAAAGGAAATGATTGAAAAGGCAGGGAATTTTGATCTTGTAGTCATTGTCGGGGACATTACCAATTTTGGGCCCGATGAGAAGGTTGAAGAATTGATGGAAATGTTTGACAAACCTGTACTTGCGATCCCGGGTAATTGCGACTATAGGAGCATCTTAAAAGCCCTTGACGCTTCTAAGGCTACTAACCTGCACGGAAAAGCCGAACAGATAGAAAATATCAGGTTTATAGGTCTTGGCGGCTCAAATCCCACCCCTTTCAATTCTCCCTTTGAGTTATCCGAAGAAGAAATTGAAAATTCCCTTGAAGGAATGGTCTGCTCTGCCGAAAATGACAAAGATTGCGGTACCATAGTGCTTCTGACGCATGCCCCACCTTACGGTGCAAGGGATGAACTTCCTTTCGGACATGTGGGCAGCAAGGCTATTCAGAAATTCCTTGACCGGGTTGACTTGATCGTCTGCGGGCACATCCATGAGGCAAAAGGCATGGAGCAGGTTGGAAAGACTGTGGTGGTAAACCCTGGCGAAGCCTGTAAAGGTTCATGCACCCTGATAACTCTTGGAGAAAAGGAGGAAAACAAACCTATTGAGGTTAAATTTATAGAGGTGTAAGATAACAAGATTCAATAACATCCAAGCCTCAAGTTCTAATCAACATCCAAGCCTTAAGTTCTAATCAGCTTCAGTCAGGTTTGGAAAATTTTTTCGGGTATATCAGGTGTAGCAGTTGCCTGAAAATGTATTATACAGGTCCTCGATACACTCTGAACCTGAACCTTTTCTCTTTTCAGGGACTAAATTCATTAACTGGAAAATCCATACTATCTAATTATATTTTATTTTAGCTCACTCTGTTTACTTTACCTTAAAGGAAAATCCATTTTACTATCTACAATTATTTACTTGTCTTCATTGAGTTGTCTTCGTTGACACCTTCGTTGACTTATCTTCATTGACTTACCTTCGTTGACTTACTTTCGTTGACTTACCTTCGTTGACTTACCTTCGTTATTTACCTTCGTCATTTACCTGGTAAAAAAAGCTGGCGTTTAATTAAAAGCGTTTTGAGAGACGGGAATAAAAGGATTAAATGGTAGATCTCGGAGCAAATGGGCAGATAAAATACTTAAATAAGTCTTAGAAATATTAATAGAGATTTAATAGAAACATTATTAGAAGTTTCTTGGAACTTGACTCTGGATTTTATAAACCGAAAAATTTTAGAGGTTGAGCTACGGACGTCATAGAGGAGTTTGGTTTTGATCCGGTTTTTCTGGATTTCATGACAAAACTTGCTATAGCCTTTCTGATAGGGATAATGGTAGGTATAGAAAGGGAGCATAGAGGCATTGAACATGAAATTTTTGCCGGGGTGAGAACCTACAGCATAACCTGTATAACAGGTATGTTAGCTGCTTTCGTGAGTGAGTCAAAAGGGCCGGGTTTTGTCTATGTAGCTGCGCTCTTTTTCGGAGCAATCTGTTGCATAATCACCTATTCCAAGATATTTCTATTTAAACGGATAGGAGTCACCAGTCCTATCAGTCTCTTTTTCATTTTCGTTATGGGAGTACTTGTTGGCTATGATTACGGCCTATTTGCTATTATTTCTTCAATAGTTGTGGCATTTCTTCTGATCCAGAAACAACCTCTTCACCAGTTTGCAGGAAACCTGACAAAGGAGGAACTCTATAACGCCGTACAGTTTCTGGCCGTGACTTTTATACTGTATCCTGTGGTGCCGGATAGGGAGTTTTACGGAGTTATAAATTTCAGGTCTGCAATACTTATTGTAATTCTTGTTTCTCTTATCAGTTTTTTAAGTTATGTGCTCCTGAGAAAGTTCGGCACAAAGCGAGGGATCTGTTATTCAGGCTTTGTAGGAGGCTTTGTGAACAGTGAGGCAACAACAGCCGCGCTTGCAGGTCTCTCAAAACGAGTGGAGGAAATGACTGATCCTGTGCTTACCGGAATCCTGCTCTGTAATATTTCCATGCTCATCCGGAATCTTGTATTAGCCCTGATTGTTGATACAACCGGCCAGACAACTCTTCGTATGCTTCCTCCCCAGGCAGTGATCATCCTCGCTTCCGTAGCAATAGTTCTCAAGTATGACAAAAAATTCTGTCCAGTGGGTGGAGGAGAACTTAAAATTGAATCTCCTTTCTCACTTGGACAGGCGTTTAAATTCGGCGTTGCTTTTACCGTCATTCTTATAGTAGGAAGCTTTGCCTATAAAGTCGCAGGAACTGCCGGAATTTACGTCACTGCTCTAGGTGCTCTTGTTAGCAGTTCGGGAGTGATTGTTTCGGTAACCTTACTTGCAGTAAGTGGAAATATTTCCTATGCAACCGCAGCGAATACTGCAGTGCTTGCAAGCCTGATTAGCACGATTAACAAGATTCTGCTATCGAAAATCTCCGGTTCTCCCAAACTTTTCGCTCTTACAAAGAAGACTTTCGGGATAATTACAGTTTTAGGGGCCCTTGCTTTACTTATATGGAACTTAGTGTGAACAGGGTCTGACATGAATTTCTGCTTACATTATAATCTGTTATTGTCTCTCAGTTTTAATTGTCTCTCAGTTTTATATTGTCTCTCAGTTTTATATTGTCTTATGCCTTATTTTTAGATCTCGTAAGCTAGCTGAGAGCCCTTTAAAGGAGTACTTGCCAAAAAAACAAAAACTAACCTTCCTTAAAAATGCTCGTTGTCATAGCTGCAAAGCTGGTGGAGTTTCTTTTTTCACGTGAAGTCTGGGAGATAATAATAAACTAACGGGTTTGGGTTTCACTCAGCAAAACTGGGCCCAATATCGGTGTGCTTTGACGTAACTTCCCCATAGCACGAAATCATTCCATTCTTCAAGCTCTATCTCTGCTTCTCTCAAATAGATCTTATTCTGAAAAGTTGAAAAATCCATGTCGTACTTCTGCTTCATTTCAGCTATTTTCTTGTCGTAGTAATCGGTTTTTTGTTCAGCCTTGTTATGCACAAAACCCTGTAAGATTTTTCGCTCATCTTTATTTAAACTGATTTTGGCCATACTATCTATAGGCTCAAGGAGTTTTCCAGGCATTTTTATATAACGACCATAATGACAATACTCAATGGTTTCCCCCAATATTACCACCTATAATTATTAATATTACTCTTACAATATTAATATCATTATTATTATAATATCAGTATAAT
Source organism: Methanobacteriota archaeon (assembly GCA_023399215.1). Lineage (GTDB taxonomy): Archaea > Halobacteriota > Methanosarcinia > Methanosarcinales > Methanosarcinaceae > Methanosarcina. Next base: position 115,876 of record JAEWQJ010000009.1, on the reverse strand, counting down.
ATTGTTATATTACTATTATATTATTATATTACTATTATATTATTATTCTGTCCCTTTAATTTAAATGTATTTGTGTGCTTCCTCATTTTTAAGTAAGTTTCCCAGAGTTAAACAAAAATAAACTTATAAATTAGGAATATTCCTTATAACTAAACATATTTAGATTTTATAAACTGTTTTGCTGAATTTATGTATCTATAAAGTTATAAAGTTTGTGGGAAAATCTATAGATATTATGGAAATTCTGACACTCAGATATTCAAGCTTCTGCCGCTGGTCAAAGGAAAAAATAAAACTTAAAAAACTGAGATGTAATGAGAGGAAGAAAATATAAATTTTCTATTTTGTAGAGATTTTCAGAAATAATAAGTAGAAATGGAACAGCTATTATATTTTTATGTGGTTGAAAATCCACTAAATATGAAGAGGATGCAATTTTATACATAGTCATTGCACTTTATTTATATAATAGTATTGTTCGGCTTTAAAATATTTTATTCTAGGCTGTCTTTTGTTAATAAACAATTTTTCATATAAATAATTTAAAATAATTACAAGGATAATTGGGTAACCACTGGGAAAATTATTTATTGTAACGTGAAAGGAATTTGATTGATGCCAGTTAATTGCTAGTGGAATCAACTCAAATTTTGCGATCCCAGGATAATAAAATCTCTAGATTGTGTATATGTTATCAAATTTGATCCAGTTAATGTTTTATTGGTCAAAAGGAGGGGATGGGAAAAACTGTCAATGTATCTAAAAAAGTTGGCAGGAGCAATCTGAACATAAATAAAAATTGTGAATCCTTTGAAGGTTGATAAATATTTGATCAATAAATATAACATTTATAATAAATTGCTAAAAGTATCACTGATTTAGGAGTTGAATCTATGACCCAACATAATGAAGAAAAGAATGCAGAAACAAAGGAAGAAGAAGCAAAAGTTGAACCGATACACCCCTCTGAACAAAGAGGAGGTAAAAAGAAGGGTCTTCTTGACACCTGTAAGTAAGCTGGCTCTTATCCGCTAGTGGATTGAGTCTTCAATAAAGTCAAAAAAGAAGCACACCATACTTGTGAAAAAACATAAAAAATATTATTAGTGCTTTGTTCTTTGATAATTCTTTCACGGTAAAAGACATATGTCTTTTAAGATCTCATCCATAGCGAATTTAATTTTTTTGCCATTTAAGTTTTCAGAGAATCAGCTTTGAATTTATGGATTGTTCTCTAAAACTAAATAAGTATAGCAACGGGAAAGTTTAATTTAAATGCTTTGAGATAATAACTTAGAGGAACCGGGGTGAAATGTTTATGGGTGTATCTGCTAAAGGGGAAAGATATCTTTGTGAGATATGCGGTAACGAAGTTGTAGTAGAAGAAGTAGGTGGAGGAACTCTTGTTTGTTGTGGCCAGGAAATGACTCTTGTTAATGGGGAATAAAGTCATCTGTATAATTTAATTAATAAATTATACTTTCATACATTTTAACCAAATTTTCGGATAAATAAACAACTTTTTCTTACCTGGAGGAAAGCTTATGAAATGCTATGAATGCGCTAAAGAAGGTAAAGATACTGACGCCGTTGGGATTTGTATTGCGTGTGGTAGAGGGGTTTGCAAAGAGCATCTTATTCGTGAGGAAACTCCTGTTTGGGAAGGAAGTTATCCAATTGAACTGAGGCCTGACATTGAGCACATTAAAAGAATTATGTGCCATTCTTGCCATGGAGCCCTGAAGGAAAACTGCCTATTTAATGAGGTTTGTTGAGGTGACAAAGAATGATGAAGTGTTATGATTGCTCTGAAGAAAATAAAGATAGTGAGGCAGTAGGGGTTTGCATCGTCTGTGGAAAAGGTCTCTGTATAGATCATATCAAAGAAGTAGAGTTACCTATGAAAGGAGGGTATCCACTTCCCCATTTGACACTAAAGAAAGATCTTCCCAGAATGATGTGTCGTGAGTGCATTGATGCCACTATTGGGGACATAGGCTGCGTCTAAAAAGCTGGTTTCGAAATTTTAACAGCTCATTTATTAGATCGAAGGCTTATTTCCAATTTAATTCTATTGGCATTATTTCCTTGCCCCTAAGTACTAACCCCAAAGGGTTGAAAATTGTTTGGAACTGGACCAATTAAAGATTCATTTATAAATTTATAGTTGCACAGTTCTATATTTAACAGTCAAATTTTAAATATAAAAAGAAATATCTAATATTATTTTATATATTATTCTATAGGTAGGTGACATAATTTGGCAGACCATAAAACAGTAACAGAGAGTATAGAAAAGAAAATGGGATTTAAGCCCCAGATTTTAGAAACAATTGAAGAACTTGATCCTGAGTTTCTTACAAAGTACAGACGTTGTGATGGAAAATTATTATCTGATGGAGCTCTGCCTGCAAAAACAAAAATCCTTATGGCACTTGCAGTTGTGGCATCTAAGCAGTGTGAGGCCTGTACAGTGGCTCAGATGAAAAGTGCTCTTAATCATGGAGTCACTAAAGAAGAAATCATGGAAGCCATGGAAGTTATCTTTATCACCTCAGGAGCTCCGGCTATTGCTGCTTGCCGAGAAGCCCTGAAATTATTGAAATAAAACACTTAAACTATTTATTTAATTTATTTTTTGTGAAATTATACTTCTGATAAGGCGACTCTGTCAGGTTCTGAGTTAATGAAATATTTCTCAAGAATAATCGAGTAAGAATTAAAGTAAAAGCAATCAATAGGTTATCAAAAAAGTACTTAGCTCATCTGATTTTTATGAACCTATGATTTGCCAGAGTCTTTTCTTTTTTGATAGCTTCTTTTTTTGGAATGGTGTCGTTTTTTAGACATTAATAGAATTTCAACCTGGGATTGTTAGTCTCACTATATCGTTCAAGAAAAAGAGATCAAGCCACCCATTCAAACTAGTGAAGATCCATTTTTAGTCTTCAGATGTTTTCTTTTAATTATAATTATCTCTTAATCACAAGAAGTAGTTTGAAACTCTTTTTTATAATTAACTTAATATATAATAATTCTATATAAATTATTAATTGTATTCAATTTTCATCGAGCTACACTAGATTTCAGGTCATTCGAATGTGTTTCAAAAGCCCTACTGAGAAATGTACTGCGGAACGCAGGGTAAATGTAATGATCCTATCCATTGCTCCGATGAAAATAACACAAAAGAGAAATATTTATGGCGTTAGCAAAATCTCCATGGATTATACATGTTAACTGTAACAGTTGTAATGGCTGTGATATTGAAGTAATAGCTTGTCTTACTCCCCTATATGACGCTGAAAGATTTGGTGTTTTAAACATCGGTACCCCCAAGCAAGCGGATATAATGGTGGTTACAGGTGCAGTGAATTACAAAAATGTGAATGTGCTTGTAAATATCTATAACCAGATTCCCGATCCAAAAGTTGTTATAGCAGTCGGCGCATGCGCATCCACAGGTGGGATTTTCCACGGTTGCTATAACGTAATCGGTGGAGTGGATCAGGTTATACCTGTAGATATATATGTTCCAGGCTGCTGCCCAAGACCTGAAGCCATACTTGATGGAATCATGGCGGCTCTTCCGATTCTAGAAGATAAGAATAAAAAGAATATCAAAGGAAAAGAGGTAAAACTCAAAAGAAATGAGGTCCCGGTGCCTGGTGATTCCCTGGACACGCCACGCTGAAGCAAAAGTGGTGTAGTTTTTTTGATTTAATTATATAAGAACCGTTCATTTGCGTTTATTCTTTTTATTCGGTTCTGCTTCACTTTATGAGTTCCTATATTTTTTCATCCGCTATTGTTTTTTAGTTTTTTGTTATTGTTTTTAGTTTTTTTCTGTTATTGTTTTTTAGTTTTTTTCTATTATTGTTTTTTCTCTGTTCTTTTTTGTTTCATTTGTTATTATTTTTATTTTTTCCTGAATCTTCTTGTTTCCTTTTATCTCTTTCTTTTTGTTTTATCTGTTATTGTTTTTTAGTTTTTTTCTGTTTCTTCTTGTTTTTTTTCTCTCGTATTTTTTCATGCCTTTTCGCCATACACATCCCCGCTCCACAGCCAGTTCCGGCGAGTATTATGTAAATGACTCCAAATTATCAATAATCTAGGGCATTTATTCACTATTAATCTACAGTTAGATAATAGATAATTCTAAATTTCATATGGATTAATTGAAATATCGGCTTACAAAACTGTATAATTGTGTTCATTCTTTTTTATATATATTTGAATGCGAGTTAAGGCAATTCGCTGATATATATACTTTCTAACCAGATCATCAAACTATCAAACTCCAGGGAAAAACTGAGGATTCAAAATGAGTGTGAAAATTACATAGTTTGAGAGTTTGCACAGAAAATTTATAAGGAGCCAATAGAGAGGAATTTATGGAGTTCAAAAGTACTTTTCAGGATAGCTCAAACTTCATAGAATACCCCTAAGCGGCATTGTGCATGTTAGCTTTTTGTATAATTTAAGACTGCCTGATTCTGCCTCCTAGGGAAAAATCACCAGGAGTTAGACGAATGTTATTCAGTAAACTACGGTTAACTAAGAAACAGTTTGGAATGGGAACACTAATTTTAGCAATACTGCTGGTTGTTGTGGGGTTGGTACCTGCTGTTAGCGCAGAGGAAGAGAATAATTATTCTGTAACTGCGGAGAAAGCCTTTGAACACGCAAATGCGCACATAATAGATTTTATGTCATCCGACGTCCCAGACTTTGAAAACTGGACAGGAGCATCTATTGATCCTGAACCACTTGAACTTTATGACATAAACGGTCAAAAATTATTTTATGAATTTTCAGCATATAAAAATAATACATTAGTAGGTAAAATTTACGTTGGTGCAAATAAAACACTGGGGCCATCAGTCCAGGTTATTGAAACTACTACATACCTGTACAATACAACTGAAGCCTTGAAAAAATCAATTGAAGTTGCCAGAAACGAATATCCGGATGGGGAAATAAAATCAACTAAGATGGTTGAATATAGCTATCCCCGTATTGGGGCAATGACCGTAGTAAAAGACAAGACTTCAGGAGATGAACATCGGATATTTGTAGATGTCTACAGTCTTGAGGTGGTACCGGATAGGCCTGCAACTGAAACACAACTTGGCGTCTGGTCAATGTACGAACACAAAATGAAGAATGGAGTAGGTGGAAATTTAATAGAGTGGAATAAAAGTGAGAAATATACTAAATCTATAGAAAAAGAGGTAGCTAATAAGGGAATTTGCATCAGTGTGCCAGTTATACTGGATAATTATTCAAATTATGAAACCAGCAATGTGTACTATGGGTATTATAACTACTTTTTTGGTCTTGATTCATATGGGAATACTGTAATTGCCAGGTATGGAAAACTTCCTGTACTAAAATCTGATGAACAAAAAGAAAACTGGAACTCTACTCTTGAAGAGCTTGGCAATAATATAAAAGATACAGTTACCTCCAAATACATGTATCCTCATGGAGAAGTCGTAACATGTGGAACTAATTCCAAGGGGTACTTTGTGATTTTATTCAAGTATGGTAACGTAAGTGAATCGCTTATAAACGATATCTACTCTCTGATTGATAATTCTGCAAAGCAGATGGGTATACAGGATATTCCGGTAGAATTTGGGTATGGTATCTATAGAGAAGAAATTCCACTGGATTCGAAACAGGGCATCTATCATTGGTTTGGGGATAGTACCGCGAACCTGTCCGAATCAGAAATACATGTTCTTGAAGAATATATGAAGGAAAAACCAACAATACCAATGGATAAAATTGTTGTAGCTTATGGAAAAATTCCTTTATTAAAAGATCAAAATGAAATCATGACCTGGGCAGATAAACTTTCTGCGATTTCTGGTAGCACCCAGGATAAAATCACTCCATATATGGAAAAAGGTCAGGTAATAGTATACGGAGCGGAGCTAACTAGACTGGATGTAGGAATTAACGAAACGTTGCCTTCTGAAGAAAAGAATGCCATAGTTAAGGAGATTTATCAGATTATTGATGAAGAAGCAAGAAAACAAAATGTGACTACTGTTCCAGTTATTTTTGATGAGGGAATATTTATCGATGAACTCGCGACTGAAACTGTAAAGATGCCTAAAGAAGAAAACAATGAAGAACTCAGTAATTCAAACAATAGCAATTCCAAATCTGATAATGGAAGTAAACCAAGTGAATCAAGTGAAATTAGATCTACACCAGGTTTTGAACTTTTGGGAAGCTTGACCTGCCTGTATGGAGGATGGAAACTCAGGAAAAAGTAATTCAGGGCTTGGACTAATCTGATCGTCGGCGACTTTTAATTATTCATTGCGTGTTAGATCTGGCACATGAAGGGTACATGAAGTATAGAAACTGATGGTTTGAGGCTCTCTATATATTTAGGAGCTAAAAATTTTCCGTCTCCTTATGGTGGTTGGTATGAGCAAAATCAATAAGGAACTCGCTATTTTGATTGTTTTTCTAATTCTCATAGTATTTGCGGGAACATTTATGAAAACACCAGTTGATACGAAAACGCCAGTTAAAGAACTAAAGGTAGCTGGCTTCTTTATTGGATTTGAAGACGGTGTTTCCGAATCAGAAGTAAAAGCTATTCTTGAAAGCTGCAACCTTACTATGAACTATAGTATAAAGTACAATACTGATGGTATAGCGGACAAATACTACATAATGTTAGATACGGATAATTGGGACATAAGGCGCGAAATAAGTAAAAAGATGAGGGAAGAGAAAAAAGATTGGATTGTATCTTCTCCTGCTCATGTAATCAGGAAAGGAGATTATCAAGTATTTACAGTATCTGAACAAGCTGTCCACGATGAGAATTTTCTTGCGATACTAAATAAATATAATATTCCGGTGAAACAGTTCATCTGGTGTTCTATTCGTTTTGAAAAGCCGGATGGATACAGGTATTGGATTCCAGAGAGAAATGCAATCCAAATAAAAAATGAGCTTGAAAAGAACGAAAGTATTTTTACTGTATCTATTAGTTACATATATGATCAGTAGTTTATTTTCTCGTCTGAGAAATAGCTTGAGTTCTAACGGTTACTTCCCTGAATTTTCTCAGAAACCCACAGCTTTTCTTTTTCTCTTTTTAATATATTTCCCATCTTCTCTCTTTTTGCGTAGAGTTTTCACTTAATCGAGCTGTTTATGGGCAAAGCTTTAAATCAGATGGTTCAGTTTATCCCATGTTTCATTTTCGGGATTAGATCCCGTTGGAATGTGGTCCTGCAGGCAGGGCTGAACCGTGAAACAAAAGTGAAACTTGGTGTTTAAATTGGTAAAATCTTATTACACATACGTACGTGATGCATGGAAAAACCCTAATGAGACTTACGTGAACGAACTCCGCTGGGAGCGCATGCAGGTCTGGAGAAAGCAGGGATCCGTGACCAGAATTGAAAGACCCACAAGAATCGACAAAGCACGCTCCATTGGATACAAAGCCAAGCAGGGCATTGTCGTTGCCAGAGTAAAAGTACGCCGCGGAGGACTTGGTAAAACAAGGTTCAACCGTGGAAGAAGAACCCAAAAAATGGGAGTAAACAAGATCACAGGCGGCATGAGCATTCAGAGAATTGCCGAAGCCCGCGCAGATCGCAAATACCCGAACCTTGAAGTCCTGAACTCCTACTGGGTAGGGGAGGACGGAAAGAACAAGTGGTTTGAAGTTATTCTTGTAGACCCCTTCCACCCTGTAATAAAGAGCGATAAAAACCTGAACTGGGTATGCGACCCGTCCGTCAGGGACAGAGCCGCAAGGGGCAAGACCAGTGCCGGCCAGAAGGGCAGAGGCATGTCTGCACGCGGAAAAGGTACTGAAAAGACCAGACCGAGTATCCGTGCAAACAAGAGTCGAGGCAAGTGATTCATCACATAATACTGCGTGTGATCGCCCACGCAACCGAAGACGTATCCAGAGTCCGTGAGGCTCTGGACTTTTTTTTATCCGGTGCCGGCGTCCGGGACGGGAGCAAACTCATTGAAGAGTTCCAGGCTGAAGGGCACCATGGAAATCCCATTACTATCCTGAGCGTGCAGCTTAAAAGAAAGGCAGACTGTCTGAGTTTTGCCCGCTTCGTACGGGAGAACTTTTCCGAAGAAGATGTAGCAAAGCTGAGGGAAGAAATGCCCGAAAGGCTGGATGATGATCAGGTCTTCCATCTTCGCTTTGACAAGCAGGCTGCATACTTGCAGCAGGTGAGGCTGACTGATTCCTCGGATGCGATCACTGCAAAAGTCAAGATCGAGACTTATCCGAAAAACAGGGAAAAAGCCGGAGCTATTGTGGAGGAGTTATTTGGGTAAACCTAAATTCTACGACTTTTGCGTTCATGCAGTGCCTGATGGGGAAAATACGGTTGAGCAACTTTCTGCTCTTGCCTTGCATTTAGGGTACAGCGGGATTGCGCTTGCAAACCATTCTGATAAACTTCCTCAATCACAACCTGTGTTGCCCTCTACTAATGGATTTGAGGTTTTCAGGGGAATCGAGCTTGTGGAGGAAAATCCCTCGAAACTTCACGGACTTATCGGAAAATTCAGGAAGTCCATGGATGTCCTGATAGTACACGGAGGTTCAGAAGCCGTCAACAGGGCTGCTCTGGAAAACCCGATAGTAGATATCCTGAACCACCCGGCTTTTGCTAAAAGCAGTGGGTTAAACCAGGTGCTTGCAAAGGCCGCAGCTGAAAACGATGTCGCAATCGGCCTGACAATAAGGCCCCTCCTTCATTCAAGAGGGCCAAGGCGCGTTCGTCTGTTGTCGGATTTAAGAGCAAACCTTGACCTTGCCAGAAAGTACGATGTTTCCCTTGTCCTTTCAAGTGGCGCGATGTCCTGTTTTGACCTTCGCTCTCCTATGGAGACCCTTGCTCTGGCTGAAGTCTGCGGTCTTGAAGAAGATGAGGCCCTTGAAGCTATTACTATTGTACCTGAAAGAATAATTTCAAGGAACCGCCCTGGTCCCGGCTATGTCAGAGAAGGTATTGAGGTACTTGAGGAGGGAGATTACTGTTGAAACGTCTGCTTCCTTCGCTTCGTGCGAAAAAGCGTTATCTGGCCTTTGAGCTGATCTCTGAGGTGCCAGTCGTCAGGAGTGATCTGGTCAAAGAGGTTATGTTCTCGGCTTCTTCCTTGCTTGGAGATGTCACTGCCAGTGAATGTGATATCAAGGTGCTCGGTTTTGAAGAATCTAAAGGTATTATTCAGTGCTCTCATACGAAAGTAAAAGAAACGAGAGCATCCCTTGCAACTCTCACACGGGTCAATGGAAAAAGGGCAACTGTGCATATACTTGGAACTTCAGGCACTATTAAAAGGGCAACTGAGAAATTTCTTCAGAATACGACCTTTGAGCTAGAAAACAGGATAAATCCAAAATTTCTGAAGAATAATAACCTGGGCAGGATTCAGGAAAACTAAACTGCAGGGCTCAGAAAAACTGAATTTAGGATTCGTGAATGTCAAAGCCAGGGAATTTAAAAGCTTCAAATTTTCAGGATCCGGAAAAGTAGATAAGCACAGGTTAATGGCTTTGTGCCAGGGTTGAAAATCCTCGGCTTTGAGGCTTTAAGGAAACTATTATAATAAACTGTCAGGACGCTGTCTGATATATACTATGATGAATGAATATATTAATGAGTATATTAGTGTAACATATCTAATATTCATTGGTATTAGTGTAACAGGTATAATATTCATTGGCAAAGCTGGTTGACAGAAAAACAGCTGGTTCAAATAAAATTCAGATGATTGCGAGCCTGATCGGAACGTAGATTGAAACCTGTATAGAATGAAGCGGTGAAAGCAAAAACCCTTTTATAGATGGCTCAAAATACGACTTTAAGCACAAGATAATTTCGGGTTTCACAATCATTATAACTGAGTAAATACACTTTATTAGCGGACTTAGTTTAACATTGGAACTGGACCTTAAAAACTATTAAAAAGGCTCTTGAAGTGCGCGAACCCAGATTCTGGAAAACGTACTTTGTAGGGTCGAAGTTTAGCAGGGTAAGAAGTGCCTTTGAATTTCCTGTTACTGGGGTATTTCCCGCAGGTTTCGTCCGAAAAAGTATCTCAGGATTGGAAGTTCCGAATAAACTGTAAAAAACTCTAATAAGGAAGAAATACGTTATAGGAAATCAAAAGTCGGTTTCCTTACCTGAATGCTGGGTCGGGGACTTTAGCTCCTGAATTTTCGGGATATCCTCGCAGCAGTTCACAATCACTGACCAAAGCCTTTTTGGGGAGGGCAGTGATTTAGCTACGAGCCTGTGGATAGAGATCCTTAAGGAAAAAAGACCGGTTTCTTGCCGGGAAGATAATAACAATATACAATAAAAATTAAGGGAGATACGGAATATGCAGATGGCACCACAGATGGGCTATGACAGGGCAATTACGGTTTTCAGCCCTGATGGAAGACTTTTTCAGGTAGAATATGCCCGCGAAGCAGTCAAGAGGGGAACAACAGCCGTGGGAATCAAGGCAGCTGATGGGGTAGTGCTGCTCGTTGACAAGCGAATAACCAGCAGGCTTGTAGAAGCCGAGTCAATTGAAAAGATTTTTCAGATTGACGACCACATAGGAGCTGCGACCTCAGGGCTTGTGGCAGATGCCCGCTCCCTTGTTGACAGAGCACGTGTAGAAGCGCAGGTCAACAGGGTTTCTTACGATGAACCCATAGGTGTGGAGGTTATTTCCAAGAAAATCTGCGACCACAAGCAAACATACACCCAGTACGGTGGAGTTCGCCCATATGGGACTGCACTTCTTATTGCAGGTGTGGATGACAACCTGCCAAGGCTCTTTGAGACTGACCCGAGCGGTGCTCTTCTGGAATACAAGGCGACAGCTATAGGCGCAGGCAGAAATGCAGTCGTTGAGGTCTTTGAAGCAGAGTACAAACAAGACATGAATATGGATGCGGCTATCCTTCTAGGTATGGATGCACTCTATAGAGCTGCCGAAGGCAAGTTCGATGCGTCTACCCTTGAGGTAGGTATTGTGTCGCTTCAGGACAAGAAATTCAGAAAATTAGTTCCTGAAGAAGTTGAAAATTATGTTCAGCAGATCCTTGAAAAACACAAGGAAACTGAGAACAAAGAATAAAATCTATATATAGTTGAGTGTAGTACTCAGAGAATCTTCGGATTCTCAAAATTATATTTTGGAGAAGGTATTTGAAAATGGTGTCCCTGGACGAGGCAGTGACTGCGCGGCTTAAGAGAAGCAGCAAACACTTCGAAGTCCTGGTCGAGCCCGAAGGAGCTCTGGCCTATAAGCGAGGAGAAGACGTAAACCTTGAAGACATTCTGGCGGTTGAAACTATCTTCGAAGACGCAAACCGAGGGGACCGAGCAGCAGAGTCCGATATTATCAATGCTTTTGAGACAACGGATCCCTTCAAGATTGCTGCCGTGATCCTGAAAAGCGGTGAGCTTCAGCTCACTGCTGAACAGAGAAAACGCATACTTGAGGAAAAAAAGAAAAAAGTTATTTATACCATTTCCAGGAATGCAATAAATCCCCAGACAAAAGCACCTCACCCTCCCGCACGGATCGAAAAGGCGATGGAAGAGGCAAAGGTGCACATAGACCCCTTAAAAAGCGTGGATCAGCTGGTCAATATCACAATGAAAGCCATTCGCCCGCTTATACCTATACGCTTTGAGGAGGTCAATATTGCTGTGAAAATCCCTCCCGAATATGCTCCCAAAGCATACGGAGATATTTCCAAGATAGGAAGCATTACGAAAGAAGAATGGCAGCGTGATGGCTCCTGGATTGCAGTGGTAAGAATTCCGGCAGGAGTCCAGACTGATCTTTACGCTCTTATAAATCATCTTACGAAGGGAGAGGCTCAAACTAAACTTTTATAAGAGGATGTTGGATGGATAAAAAAATAGTGATCCCTGGTGACCTGATATCTGAGAATTCGAAAAAAGCCGGATACGGGACTTATGTCAAGAACGACAAGATCTATTCTTTATTTTGTGGTATTGAAAATCTCAAAGAAGATAAAGTTGGAGTGATCCCTCTTGCGGGAGTTTATATCCCTTCCGCAAATGATGTGGTGATCGGGGTCGTTATTGTGGTTACGCCATCCAACTGGATAATGGACATTGCTTCTCCTTATGACGGCCTGTTCCATGTGTCCGAGTATCCCAGAAGAATAGAATCCCGGGAGATGCATGAAGTTCTGGATGTAGGCGACTCTATAATCCTTAGAGTAAAAGATGTAGACAATTCCATGAAAGTTGAGCTTGCCCTTAGAGATTCTAGCTTCCATAAACTGAAAACAGGTCAGATCGTCGAAGTTGAGCCTGTGAAAGTCCCACGTGTGATAGGACACGGTGGATCCATGATCTCAATGCTTAAGAAAGAAACAAACTGCAGCATTTTCGTTGGCCAGAACGGCAGAATATGGATCGATGGAAAGGATGACGATGTGGAGCTTTTAAGTAAGGCTCTCCGGAAGATCGAAGCCGAAGCCCAGCGTTCTGGATTGACAGATAGGATCTATAACTTTTTGAAAAATGAGCGGAGCAAGCAGAAAGAGTTAAAGTCCGCCAAGTTTTTTAAAAGTGGTACGAAAGAGGTAAAGGTGCCAAAAGAAGATCATTCCGAAGAGATTTACAGGAAGATCGATGTGTTACTGGATCCAAATAACTGAGTTCTGGATATGCATGAGGGATTTTAAGGAAGCTTCTGTAAAGTAGTTGTTAGGAGTTTTTTGGAGATTAAAGTATGAGTGATAAACCTGAAAAATTAATCACTGACGATGGGCTGCGCCTTGACGGGAGGCATGCGGATGAGATCAGGCCCATGAAAATCGAGATCGGCGTTCTTTCACGAGCCGACGGTTCATGTTATCTTGAATGGGGAAGGAATAAGGTTCTTGTAGGCGTGTTTGGTCCACGAGAAGCTCATCCCCGTCGTTCACAGCGCGCAGATACTGCAGTTATCCGTTATAAATATAATATGGCTTCTTTTTCCACTGAAGACCGTGCCAGACCCGGGCCCAGCAGACGAAGTATTGAAATTTCAAAAGTTTCCAGGGAAGCTTTTGAACCGGTGATTATGGCAGAGCTCTTCCCGAAAACTGCAATCGATATTTTTGTGGAAATACTTCAGGCTGATGCAGGAACAAGGACAGCAGCAATTAATGCTTCAAGCATAGCGCTTGCAGATGCAGGCATTCCTATGAAAGGCCTGGTTACTTCCTGTGCTTTTGGAAAAGTTGACGGGCAAATAGTGCTTGACCTCAACAAGGAAGAGGATAATTATGGTGAGGCCGATTTCCCTGTTGCAATGACCCAGGATGGAGAAATTACCCTGCTCCAGATGGACGGGAATCTAACTCCTGATGAAATTCGAAAAGGCTTCGAGCTTGTTAAGAAAGGCTGCAAAGAAATCCTTGAAATTCAGCAGGCAGTGTTGAGAAAGAAGTTTGAGACTCCTGTGGAAGAACCTGAAGTCAAAGCCGCTGAAGAGTCTGAAGAGGCTGAAATCGAAGTTGTGGAAACGGAATCTTCTCTTGAATATGCTTCCGAAGCAGCAGTTGTAGAAGAGATTGTTGAGGAAGCTGAAGAGCCTGAGAAAGGTATTTCTGAAGAAACCGCTGAAGCCTGTGCTGTTAATAAAGAGGCTCCAGAGTGCGAGGAGTTAGAAACAGTCATTAAAGATGCCGAGGCTGAAGTAGTAGAAGGGGAAGCTGTAGAAAAAGTAGTTGAAGCAGAAATTGAAGAAGAAGCTGAAGAAGAGGCATTTGAAGACAAAGCTGACTTTGAATCTTCTTTCGAGGGAGTTCCCGAACCTGAAGAGCTTGAAGAACCTGAACTTGAAGAAACCGTTTCTGGGGAAGAAGAAATCGAGCCCGAGATTGAGGAATTAGCTGAAGAGAAGGTAGAGGTTGAAGCAGAACCTCAGCTTGAAGAGAAGGTAGAGGTTGAAGCGGAGCCTCAGCTTGAACAGGAGACTCAGCTTGAAGAGAAGGTAGAGGTTGAAGCAGAACCTCAGCTTGAAGAGAAGGCAGAGGTTGAAGCAGAACCTCAGCTTGAAGAGAAAGTAGAGGTTGAAGCAGAACCTCAGCTTGAAGAAGCTGCTTCAGAAGAAACTTTTGAGTCCGGGTCAGAGGTAGAGTCCGAAGCCGAGTCCATAAAAGAGACTCCTGCCGAACAGACCGTAGAAGAGCCTGAAGAAGAATGCAAAGGGCCCTGGAAGGTAGTAAAAGATCCTTCTGAATCCGGAAGCAGAGGTGAAAACGATGAGTGAAGTTATTGCTACGCTTAAGAAGGACTATATTTACAACCTTATGATTAGGGGAAAGCGCCAGGATGGGCGTGGATTCAAAGACTTCAGGGATATCAAACTCGAAACGAATGTTATCTCGAAAGCCGAGGGATCTGCAAAGGTAACCCTGGGAGAAACCCAGGTTCTTGTAGGTGTTAAGCTCCAGCCAGGAACTCCTTTTCAGGATTCCCATGACGAAGGCGTAATTATTACTAATCTGGAACTCAACCCTATTGCTTCCCCAGAGTTTGAGCCAGGCCCACCCAGAGAAGAAGCAATTGAAATGGCAAGGGTTGTAGACAGAGGAATCAGGGAATCAGGCGCAATTGATATAAAGAAGCTTTGCATAAGCGTTGGAGAATCTGTCTGGATCATCTATATAGATGTCCATGTCCTCAATGATGACGGAAATATCATTGATGCATCCAGTCTAGCTGCTATTGCGGCACTTATGACTACAATTGTCCCGAACGAGCAGCATGGAATCGGTGCGGACGTACCCCTTGCAATGAAAGAGATGCCTGTGGGCGTGACTCTTGCCAAGATCGGCTCAAAGCTGATGGTGGATCCGTCACTGGATGAGGAAGCGGTTTGTGAGACTAAATTAACTGTGGTCTCAAGTTCGGACGGATCTGTCGCAGGCATGCAAAAAATGGGCTCTGTTCCGTTCACCGAGGCTGAGGTGCTGGAAGCAATAGATATGGCATGCGAAAAGGCAGCCGAAATCAGGAAACTTTACCTGGAAGCACTGGTATAAAAGGAATGATCAGGCAGGATTAATTAAATATAAATATTAAATGCAGTATTACGATCTAAGTATACGTTCAAAAGGTGATTGTAGAATCTGATATCCGGGTTTAAGGGAACTGACCCGCGAGCCAGCAGGTTCTGAATTCAATCACTTAGAATTAAACATTTTATTTTAGGGAGTTTTAACGATGGCAAAAAAGTTCACTAAGAAAGGAAGAGTTTCCAGGTCAGCAGGCAGATTCGGTGCCAGATATGGAAGAAAGGACAGAAAGCTTGTTGCAGACCTGGAAGAACGCATGCGAGCTCCGCACGTGTGTACAAAATGTGCCAGGCCTACCGTGAAGAGAATTGGGACCGGTATATGGAAATGCAGTAAGTGCGGACACACCTTTGCTGGCGGAACTTATATTCCTTATACCAGCGTCGGTCAGACTCTGCTGCGTACGATGAAGAATGTTGCTGAGGCAAAGTAATATCTTAGGGCTGTGGTTGTATGGGTTATAAATGCACTCGATGTAAACAGAAAGTAGAAATCGACTATGAGTACACAGGTATAAGGTGTCCATACTGTGGACACAGGATCCTGGTAAAAGAGCGTCCTACAACCATTAAACGCATTAAGGCCGAGTAAGATATTGCTGGTTAACCCGGCTGACAAAAAAGTATTAGATAAATTTATGGGCTTCTGTGAATAAGCCCTTCTATCTAATAATTTAATGTGTAGGAAAACAAAAATAGGCGTTTTCTATCCAGACAAATATATCAAACTTTATTTCTATTTTGATTTTCTGCATCTAAGTCGTAGCAATAAGCAGTTGCTATGCTTAGTACTTTTTAGATATATGTAAATTTCACGGGCTTTTATTCTTTCTCACAAAATTCTTAGGTACGTGGATATTTATCGGTACATGGTTTTCAGTACAGGATATTTTTGGAGGATCTTTTTTTGTAATCGCTTCTTTGGTTCTGATAATTATCCTCAATATTTAAATTAACCCTTTTTTTGCTCGATTATTAAATTTTTTATCTTTTTTTGCGTTGTGGCAAGATCTCCGTCTTTATATTATGCTTTCTGAACTCTATTTTTGACTCCATTTTTTGACTCTATCATTTTCATAGACTATAGGGGTATGGAATTTTCTACCGATTACCATATATCAAACACAAAAAACATGAGGAATACATAGCTCTTTACTTACTATCTTCCTATATCTGTTTTAACCTCGAAAAGTAATACGAAAAAGGATAAAAATATTTTTTGCAAAGTTCAAGTATTATTTCATTCTGTATATTAGGAAACTAAAAGAAACGCACAAAAGGTTATTCAAGTATACTTTAGCTAACTGGTATATTTGAATGCACATAAAATATATATAAATTACTTTCCATAAAATATCTGATTACGTTAATATCGAGTTTGTCTGAGGAATAGAAAATGGAAGAATATACCGATAAATCCAAGATGGAAAAACTAACTGAAGAGCTCAAAGAGATGGCCTTGACCCTTGGAGCCTTTAAAGTTGGTATTGCGACTACTGAAACTCTTGCAGGCGGCCCTCCTTCTGTCGACCTTACATACGTTCTACCAGGTGCAAAATCTGCAGTTGTTTTTGCCCTGGCTTTTGACCAGAGCCTTATTGAACCTTATTTTAGAAAAGAGAACCATAAAGCTCTTGACACTAATAAGGTGCGGACCACTACCCTTGCCAATGGAGTTGCCCTCGAAATGGCAGGATTCTTACAACAATATGGTTACAAAGCTGTTCCGCAGATTGCGAATTTTGTTTACCGTCAAGACTCAAAAAACTGGATGATGGATATGCACCCACCTGTTTCCCATAGATATCTTGCTGTCCGCTCAGGAATTGGGCATTTTGGTTATTCCGGAAACGTTATCACCAAAGAATACGGGTCAGCAATTGTACTGGCGTCGGTAGTTACGGATGCTGAGCTTATCCCGACAGAACCCCTACCTGAAGACGAAAATTACTGTGACGAGTGTAAGATCTGTCTTTCTGTCTGTTCGTCCGGATACGTGGATCCGCTTGAGAAAATCACTGTAACTCTTGGGGGAAAAGAGTTTAGCTATGGAAAGAGAAGAAGTAACAGCCGATGCTTCCTTGTCTGCGGTGGGCTTACAGGTCTGAATTCCTCGGGAAAATGGTCCACCTGGTCTCCTGCGCGCTTTGAAATCCCCAAAAAAGATGAGGATTTTATTGCTGCGCTGCCTAAAACCATAGAAGCGTACCTGAAAAGACCCAAAATTAAAGGCGGATTTTTCATATGTCTAATTCCAGGGAATAGAATGGAATATACTTGTTCTAACTGTCATTTTGTCTGCCACCCTGACAAAGAAGTGCGGAAAGCACGCTATAAGATGCTCGCTGAAAGTGGCGTGGTCATACAGGAACTAGACGGAAGCCTTAAAGTGGTATCTCCAGAGGAGGCAAAAAAATATGTTGAGTCCATGCTACCTGAGAGGCGCAAATTGTACGAATCGATTTCAGAGGAGCAATCTGTATAACTAAAATCTTGTTTTTTATAAGAGCTTATTCTGAAACTCAAAATTTGATTTTTGAATTTCGTGTTTGGAACAGTCAGTTGAATACCCTAATCACCAAACTGATCCTGAAAACTCACGATGATTTGGAATAAGGTAGATTTTGGGATAGGCTCTAACATAAAACGAAGAGTCGTTAAATAGAATGAAAACGGACTTTACTTATAATAGGAAAAGGACATATGAAGCTTCAAAACAAGATTGAAATTATTATCAAAGAAGCCGTTGCAAGTCCGTGCACTGATACTTGATATCGTGAATCTCTTATAGGCTATGCTTCAGCCAGTGACCCGATTTTTGACGAAATGAAAGATCATTGGTCCTCATCACCTGCACCCTAAAGAGATTTTCCCCGAAGCAAAAACTGTTATTTCTTTTTTCTTACCGTTTGAAAAAGAACTTGTGAAACAGAACAGGTTGTCTTCTGACCCTCTAAAAAAATAGATTCAGGCCAAAAGTGAAACCGACTGTCTTATAGGGAAAATCAATGAAAAACTAAGAGCTGAACTGGCAGAAGAAAATATACAGGCAGTTGTGCCTGGAATTGCTTTTGATCATAAAAGTAAAGGTTTCGACGTTACCTGGTCCCATAAAAGTGTTGCTTATGCTGCGGGCCTGGGAACTTTTGGAATTCACCATCTGCTGATTACGAAATCCGGGTGTGTAGGCCGTTTTGGGGCTTTGATAATCTCTGCCGAGATTCCTCCCACTCTGCGCCCGAATGAAGAGTTCTGCTGCTACAAAAAAGGAGAGATATGCCTTGCTTGTGTGGCCAGGTGTCCGGCTGGAGCCCTCAGTATAAGAGGGCTTGATAAAGATAAATGTTACAGGCAGCTTCAGAAAATGCCAGAGCTTTTCCCGAACTTAATCAGTTTGCCTGTGGAAAGTGTGCAACCGGACCCTGTGCTCTCAGGCCTCGCTGAAATAGATAAAAGTTTTTTACTTCTCTTAAGATTTCACGATCTTTAAAAATCCTTCCAAATCAACCTTAAAACTAAGGATATAACAGGCTGTAAGGGTAATAACAAGCTGTCTCAAGACTCAATCCATTTCTATAATTGAGTAATTGGCATTTTTGACATAAAATGCAGACAGGGAATATGCTGAAATTCAGGTATGTATTTGCCTTGAAGTCGAACCTTCTAATCCATTTATAGAATTAAATGTATTTTGAGACAGCCTGTTAAAGTTTTTTATTATCAGTCAAGCAATATCAGGGTATAAGGCGAAGGTACGGTATCATCCATGGGAAACTTCTGGAGTGAGGTGTTGAGTCTAGCAAGGGTTTTATCCATCCTGATACCAAGCCCCATAAGACATGGCCTGCGGAGAGTCTGATGATGACAGGGCCCTTTATCCCTGGCGCAATTTACACTTGAATAGTCACTCGTTGCACACCAAGTACACATACCTGGAAATGTTGCAAGAGCGGTGTTATAGCCAAGTGTCCAGGCAAGTTTTTCAAGCTCCAGGACTCCGGGCTGAATTACCTCTTTACGGTCTTTCATTATTGTTTTCAGGTTATTCTGGAACTGTTGTTTTACAATCTCGTCTTTGGGAGGTTTGACGGAGTATTTCAAGAAGTTCTCACTGACTTCCCGGGAAAAAACATTATCCGATTTCCATTCGACAAGAAGAGCCCATTCGTAATTTCCAAGCATTTTTTTAAACTCATCTACTGTAGGGACGAAAGGAGGGCATACCCGGCTTCCATAACCGTTGCATCCAAAAATGCACTTTAAAACTGTCCGGTCTTCAACCACGATGTCTGCTGCTGGGATGAGCCTTACGTTATTTGCTCCTAATTCTTTTTGCTTTTTCGTCCAATTTTCTATAATTTTCATCATTTATCATATTTTTGCACCTTGTTTTGGAAGCCTATAGTTTTGCGATATAATGCGACGATGTAATGTGATCACAAAGTAGCGGGAAAACAAATTTCATTTACACCGGGAAAAAAGAAAAATAATCTTTACTTTGCTTTTGTAAAGTAAAGAAATGGTCAAATATTTTATCTTTCTCTTTAAATATATGTGTTTAAATGAAACGTATTATATATTATTTAAATAATATTTTTTTATTTAAATATATTACGTGTTATTTAAACATTATATTCTTATTTAAATAATATAATCACCTGATGTGTTTCACTCTTTCTTTGCTTTCTTCTGCAAGCATTCTTCTGCAAGCATGACTTTCTTACCGCAGAGATCACATGTTCCTTCGTCAGTAATACCTGGCTGTCTTGGAGCCTCTCCTCCACAAATTCCGCACTTTACCATAAGGTCATCACCTCCTTTTTTTCAATATTGGGCGCCCTTTGTATGTTAATTATAAATCAGTCACGATTATATACTTAATCGTCATTAGAATATATTAAGTATGTTAATATGACTCTGAGAGTTAAAAAAAGATACGAAAACAAAGTTAGATATTTAAAAATAAAAGAAAAATAAATGATGGAGATTTAAGAATGGGAGTAGAAAATGATATTAAAGAAAAATATCCTGCGGGCCCGGCAGTGCCAGAGGATCAGAAAACAGAGGAAATGAAGGCTGTTAGGGAGAAACTTTCCGAGATACATAATGATATTAAAAAAATAATTGACTGTTCAAACAAACTTTACTTCGAAGCTGCTCTTGAAAGCTCAAGACGTGAGTATTCGAATACTCTTCTTAATCATCTCTTCGAAGATATTGATACCGGACTTGAACGCAATATGGTAAAAAAATGCCCTGAGAAAATAAATTGCACTTCCGCATTTACATCTCTCCTACAGCAGAATGCGGAACTCATTAAACATGGCAAAGTCGATAGCACTCTAATTTCGAACAACAGAAAAAAGCTAAATGAATTGAGATGTGGAGCTCCTTTAAGTAAATGCGAGCAGTGTTTTTCCGAAGTTTCGAGCCTTTTCACTAAACAGGTCAATCTTATGCGTTCTATGCGGATTTACTCAGATAACAAGGAGCATAAATCCAATATTTCATCCATTAAAACTGATACTATTATGAGCGAGATATTGGAACCTGTTTCAAATAACCATCGTTTGGAAATTCTAAAGGCAGTTGCATTCGAAATGAAAAGTTTCTCTGCTTTCTCTGAACTGACAAGCCTTAGAGGAGGAAACTTGCTTTTTCACCTACAGAAACTTTTAGACAATGGTTTGATTCTGCAGATGCATGAGAGAGGAGATTATATGATTACTGATAAAGGATTAAAAATTCTACAGGGCTTACAAGAAATCTATTCTTCACTCCAAAATTCACCAATGCAGAATAATACAGAAAATATTCTTCAGAAAGAGAAAAAAATCAAGACTTAATTCTTTGATTCCGGCCTGCATGCTTTTCAGAACCATGTAGAGAAAGTAATATATACTTCTAACTTGTCAGGGAGAGTATGCTGGTCACTTCTTCTCGAAAACCTTCTGCAAGAACCAGGTCACTTTGCAAGTTTCTCTCACGGTTTATAGTCGGCAGGTGTATTACACGCGGAAAAATGGGAATGCAGGAACTTCTGGAGTTTGCGGAAGGCGGGCCTCTTATAGTCATAGGAGAGTATCATGGAAATCCCGGGGAACTCAGCTTTTATGACGAAACCGGGACGCTCCTTTTTTCACTCAGATTTACGGACTGGTACTCCAAGGAACTAGGTTCCTACTGGTTTTCCGATATCGAGCCCAGGCTTACAGGTCAGGGAGAGATTGCGGACTCCTTTGAGTCTTTTTTCCATTTTCTAAGGGTCGAAGGTGATAAAATTGATCAACTTTCTCCCAGTTCCACCTTAATAGTGATTGGGGAAAAGGATATTGATTTTATGGGTAGTGGAAAGTCTCTTTTTAAGCTTAATCTCCGAGGTTTTAAAAAGTACTGACCTCAAAAACCCTTATATTTAAAGCCGAATTTTATAACTCGATTTTTTATGATAAGAATCTTTTATGATAAGAATCTTAAGACAATTCTCATAGGAAATTCGAAACCGATTTTTCCCTTATTCACTTCAAAAATATCCCAAGAAGATTTATCAGGAGGAATTCCTTGAAACTTTTCGCAGAATTTACTTTTGAAACTGAAACTGCAGAAACGATCTATAGGGCTCTTCTGCCCGAACTCGATGACAATTTTTCACAAAGGTCTGCAATAGGCCTGTCCCTTGAAGATGAAAATAAGCTGGTACTCAGCGTAAAAGCTGAAGATGTGGTTTCTCTGCGTTCAGCACTGAATACCTGGTTCAGGCTTATCCAGATTGCCCAGGAAGTCCTTGAAACCACTTATGAAGTCAGTTGTTAGTCCCATAAGCCTTTTCGAAAAAGCAAGCCTTTTGAAAAAAACTGCTTGCCAACAACTCTTTTCAAAAAACTGCTTGCTCCAAGCCTTTTCAAAAAAGGCTTGAGCGAAAATGCCGTGACAGCATGATCAACCGGCCAAATGCTTGTTCTCAAAAGAACTGGTTTACAAATACGGGCACGGATGTTTTCTTTTTTTGTAGTTATAAACTATCAAGTTAATTTTTTCCGTGTTTGTCAGGTTATAACAAAAATTTGGACAATTACCAAAATCATATGAAGTATATGAATCTCTATGAGTGGCGATGTGGAAAATGAAAATAGAAGAAGATACAAAACAAAAAATTTAATGAAATTTCGTTTAAGCTTGTTTAATTCCGGCACGCAGAAAGAAAAGTTATTCAAGCATTGCGGAATTTATTTTAGGGCTGGAGGTTCGCTTCAATTCATTTCAACATTTTAAACCTCTTTTATAGGCTTTTTCTTCCTTCTGAGCTTTTTCTTCCTTTTATTTTTCACATTTTTAGTGATTATGCGCGCCGGATTTCTTGGATTTTGGGCCTTTGTTTGGCCTGAAAGCCCGTTCCGGGCACTTCTTGGAATCGGTTTTCCCGCGCACTTCAAAACCCAGGCTGAAACATTCGCCTTTTAGCTCATCAATAGCCGTATAGAATCTACAATCTTGGCACGTAGGCATTCGGATTACTACCTCCAGTTATATGAAGGCCACCTGGTCTTAGTTCCCAGAGTGTTTGCCCGGATACAACCTCTGAAGCAAGAGATTGCTTCTTATCAGATACCTTAAAGTACGGATGTATCCTCTAAATAATATGTATCTGTAAATAAAACATTTTTGGTAGACTACCAGAATGAAGGTAGGGATCGGGATCCGATCAACAGCCGGAAAATTACGATAACTAACTGAAGTTATTTATACCCATATCCAGAAAGCTTTTGCCGGTTATTTATCAGTTGCTTGCCGGCTATTTGCGGTTATTTTGTAGCTATTTGCTGATTATTTGGGAGCTACTTTTGATTATTTGGTAGCTATTTATTGATTATTTGGTAGCTATTTATTGACGATTTGGTAACTGTTTATTGATTATTTGGTAGCTATTTATTGACGACTTGGTAACTGTTTGATGACTATCTGCCGGATCCCTGCAGGTTATTTGCCAGTTTTCTGTCGGTTATTTGATATTGCTTACAAGCTCTGGATACTGCACTTTTTTGTTAATGAACGTGTTTGCAGAAAAGTGTATTTAGATGGATGAACGTTTTTCGATAGTGATGAATTATTCATAGAGGAAGGAGTTTTTCCGAACTGATCTTTAAGTCGATCCTGAAGTTAAATCTCTTCGTAGTCCTCAAATTCAACATCAAGTACTGGAAGCTCGATTATTTCTCCTTCCCTATTATAGCATGTCCAGCTTTGACTATTATAGGGGAGGCCAACTATAATATGGCAGTTGCCTGTTTTCGAAAAGAGACGCAGGTCAGCCTGTGAAGGGCTGCGGTTCGGACCTGGATGGCTGTGGACTGAACCTGCAGCTTTGATGTTCGGCATCATATAAAGCCTGAGAACGGCATTTGAATCACTTGATTCCGTGCCAGGTAATATAAGAACTTCAGTGATGATGCCATCTTTTTCCTGCAAAAGTCCGGCAAATTCCTGGGGAGCCATGGATTTACTAGCCTCCAGGATAAAATTAAGGGTATCACGAGCTATTCCTTTAATTTGCATAATGGACTATTCTTCTTAAATAATATATCTTTTCTGCGGTAATGATGCGGAGCGCATTAATTCTCGCCGGCCGAGTTTTTCCGCAATTCAATCGGTCGGGAATTTTCTGGATTGAAAAAGCTGTCAGTAAACATAGAATTAAGGTAGCTGGTTCAGGTCAGTAAATTAAAGTCGGTTGGTTCAGTGGACCAGTTTCATAATTCTAGCCAGTGAGTTTATCTACGGCCTGCGTAGATTATTACACAGGAACGTTTATTTCTTAAAATTTAATAGGACTAAGGCTGTGCTAACAACAATAAGATTATCTGAAAGTGTTAATTCTTAGAACTTAATCGTGTTAAGGCTTTGCTACGATATTAAGGTAAGTATTGTCAGGGGGTACTGCGATCAAAAATATGCACTCAGACTCAGAGATGGAAACTGATCTGAAAAAGAACTCCGAAAAAAATCTGGAAAAAAATTCCAAAATAACTCTGGAAAAGGATTCAGGAACGGATCTGGAAAAACACCAGGAAAAAAGCGATGATGAACACACATCCTTATATCAGGAATCACTTGCCGTGCACCGACGGCTTGGGGGTGTGCTGGAGGTTGCCAGTAAAGTTAGCCTTCAAACTATACACGATCTCAGCGTCGCCTATACACCAGGAGTTGCCGAGCCGTGCAGGAAGATAATCAAGGACCCTGAACTTGTCTACCTCTATACCCTGAAGAGAAATACTATTGCTGTTGTCACTGACGGATCGGCAGTTTTGGGACTCGGGAATATAGGACCTTATGCTGCGCTGCCTGTTATGGAGGGAAAGGCAATAATTTTCAAAGAATTTGCAGGCATTGATGCCTTTCCGATCTGCCTGGACACACAGGAAACCGAAGAAGTGATTAAAGCGGTAAAGCATCTGGCTCCCGCATTTGGAGGCATTAACCTTGAAGACATCAGTGCTCCTCGTTGCTTTGAAATAGAGAGCAGGCTGCGTGAAGAACTCGATCTGCCAGTTATGCACGATGACCAGCATGGGACAGCCATTGTAGTTTTTGCCGGACTTCTCAATGCCCTTAAAATTGTGAATAAAAGGTTAAATGAACTCCATATAGTGATTTCAGGTCTGGGAGCTGCAGGAGTAGCAATTTTCCGGTTTCTGGTTCGGGCAGGAGCAAACCCTGCAAGAATTCTTGCCTGCGACAGTAAAGGGCTCTTGTATGAAGGCCGGAAAAACGGCATGAACCCTGTAAAAGAGGAAATTGCCAGGCTCACAAACCCTGGAAAATTAAAAGGAGGGCTTGAAAATGCCTTACTGGAAGCTGACCTTTTTATCGGGGTTTCTGCGGGGAACATAGTCAGTGAGGAAATGGTTCGATCCATGGCAAAAGATGCAATTGTAATGGCTATGGCAAACCCTATACCTGAGATAATGCCTGATGCCGCAAAGCGAGCAGGAGCCAGGGTTGTTGCTACGGGCAGGTCGGATTTTCCAAACCAGCTTAATAACTGTCTGAGCTTTCCGGGAGTTTTCAAAGGAGCTCTCAGCACCTGTGCAAGGAAAATAACACCTGAGATGGAAATGGCTGCAGCCCGTGCGCTTGCTGAGGTCGTAACACTAAGCGAACTTTCTGAAGATTACATAATTCCTGACCCTCTTGACAGGCGCGTAGTGCCTGCAGTTTCGAAAGCTGTTGTAGGTGCATCGCTTGAAAGTTGTGTTGCAAGGAAATGCCATGAAGACCACCTCTAAAAAACATAGACTTACTGGAAAATCACATTTGTGGATAGATTTTTCTAACTGTTAATCTCTTTTAAAACTCTTTGAGTATATTTTTAATTTTTGCGTTGAGTCATCTATTTCTGACGCTATTTATTTCTCTTCTATCAGACTAAACACTATTAAGCTTAATTATTTCATAAAGTTTAGGTCTAATGGAAAATATACTATGGAAAATATACTAATGTTGGAAAGTCAAATATAGTTGTAAAACTATTTGTAAGTGTAAATAGTCTATTTTTGTTAAGTATTAAAGGAACGGAACAGATGAGATATGATAAAAATTTTCATCTAGCTGTTTTAGCATCAGTAGTTTTGGTTATATTGGCTATGTTTTCAGTCCTCTTTTCATCTGCGGTACTTGCAGCTACTGTACAAGATACTCCAACCACAATTACTAAAACTCAGATTACAATCAGCGGGTCAGCAGAGAGGCCTGCTATCTTCAGTGATAAAATAATATGGCAGGATTACCGCAACGACAATGGAACCGGGATAAGTACTGATATCTATATGTACAACCTTTCCACTTCCAAAGAAGTTCAGATAACCACCAGTGGATCAGCGGAAGCGCCTGTTATCTATAATGATAAGATAGTTTGGATGGATGGGCGTAATGGAAACTTTAGCCTTGAGAAACCCGATATCTACGTGTACGATCTCTCTACTCACAAAGAAACACGAGTTACCACTAATGGTTCGTACTCTACTTCTCCTGCAATCTATAAGGATAGGGTAGTGTGGACGAACTACAGTAGTAGTGTTCAAATGTACAATCTTTCCACTCACCAGGGAAGTCAGATTGTTAGCAGTGAATCAATGATATTTAGTCCTGCTATTTATGGTAATGTTATAGCATGGGAAGATTTTCACGTTTTTAGAGATGAAGATGTTCAGGTTGGTAGTAATGCATCTGGCTTTTCCATTTATAAAAAGACTCCAACCCGGGACATCTGTTTTTATGATCTGTCCACTCACAAGAAAACTCAGATAACTACCGATGGATCAGCAGCACACCCTGCTATTTATGGGGATAGGATAGTGTATTACGATTGGCGTAATGGAAACTGGGATATCTACATATATAATATCTCTACTTCCACAGAAACTCGAGTTACCACAAACGGATCGGCACAGGATCCTGCTATCTACGGTGATAGAATTGTCTGGGTGGACGGGCGTGATGGAAACTCGGACATTTATGTGTACGATCTTTCCACTCACAAGGAAATTCAGATTACGAACAGTGAATCGTCTAAGGAATTTCCTGCGATTTATGAGAACAAGATAGTATGGGAGGATTCTTTCAATGGAAGCTCCAATATCTATATGTGTAATATCTCAGGAGATGAGCCTGAAATCAAAACACCTGTAGCAAATTTCAGCAGCAATGTCACCGAGGGTCATGCTCCCTTTTCTGTAAAGTTTACGGACCTATCAGAAAATGCAACTGGATGGAACTGGAATTTTGGAGATGGAACTAGTTCAACTAAGCGAAATCCAGTTCATACATACTCTGTAGCTGGAAAATATACAGTAAGGCTAGCAGCAAACAACAACGAAAATGGAACGGATATAAAGACAAGTGAAATAAAGGTGCAAAATGCTCCTCGAGAGACACCTTGTGGATTTAATCTTTTGATTCTTGGAATAATTGCATTATATTTGTTTAGAAAGTCAACATGAAGCTGTGTCAAAGTAAACAAACGCCTTATAACATTGGAAAAATCCATTCTTTCAATAAAATCCAGAAATCCAGTTTATGAATCTCTTTAGTAAACTCGAAAAACAGATATTATCAAGCCAGATTACAAGTAAGAAAGCAGTACAAAGAGTTAAGGTAAAAAGTAGTGCGATTATTACTTTAATCAATAAGACTAGCTTGCTTGAATATAGGCTTCCCAAGAACTTCAGGGCTGATATGCCAGAAGTGCTGAGAGGAATACATTTTGTTACTTGCAATATGTTAACTGTTAGGAGTAAATCTGTTACTTGTAATATGTTAACTGTTAGGAGTAAATTTGTTACTTGCAGTATAGCAAGTCAGCTCAATTCCGAACTATTTTTTTGATTTTTTTCTCAGTTTTAAGTTCGCATACCAATCTTCAGAACCATTATTTCACAAATAATTTGAACTTAAATAACATAATTTTTCTGTCATATCAATGAGGTGATCTGAAATGAACTGCAATGAACTGAGGGCTGGCCAGACTCTTGTTTGTGAGAGATGCGGGCTTGAGCTTAAAGTAGTAAATGAGTGCACGAACGATAGCTGCTCTGTAGGCTGTACTGGTGATATGGACTGCTGCGGAGAGCCAATGAAATTGAAGGAGTAAGTAAAAGATTAAAGTGGAAGAGTAAACACAAAAAAGAAAGCGAGTAAACTTCCGGCGTATATGAAGGTAAATTAATATAAAATTACTGTGTTGAATCCTTAATTTTAGGATCCTTTTCTTACGAATCTTTCTTCCGATAATTTTTTCTATTCCTCTGATTATTACCTTCTTTTTTCTTTCTGTCGATTTTCCGTTAGTACACAAGTAAAAAGTTTTAAAACTTCAAATAAGATGATGTTGAGTAACGTTAATAAATAAAGTTACATAAAAATAAAAAATTCTGATACTACATTTGTTAAAGCAGAAACTGAAGACACAGAGCCGGGTTGTGGGTAAGTGGTATAGAGAGTGTTTCTACAAAGTCGGAAATGTATAATTAAACTATTTTTGTAATAACTTAATAATTTCAGATTTTTACAAATCAAAAAATACATTTAACCGCATAAAACAGTTAAAATTTATATAGATTACATACATTATGTTCTATAACTTCATTTTAATATATTACTCGCAATATATAAAAGCACTTTTTAAGTAAAAATATAAAGCTGTCGAGTGAAAATATGCTTAATGAGATCCTTATGTCAATGCGTCCTAAACAGTGGTACAAGAATTTTGTACTATTTGCAGGGATAATTTTTTCATTAAATTTATTCAATGTCCATATGTGGATTACTGTATTTTTCTCATTCATTATTTTCTGCATGTTGTCTGGATCTGAATATATTTTTAATGACATAATGGATAAAGAAAGAGATAAAATTCATCCTAAAAAATGCAATCGTCCCATCGCTTCAGGAAAATTACATGTGTTACATGCTTTTATTTTTGCGACACTTCTGGTTTGTTCGGCATTAGTGGGAGCATACCTAATAAACGTCCAATTTTTTGTGGTCTCCTTAGCTTATTTTCTCTTAATTGTTTTCTACTCATTATTTCTTAAACATATTGCTATTGTTGATGTCCTTACTATTTCCATGGGTTTTGTTCTAAGGGCAATTGCAGGCTGTTTTGCAATAAAAGTTTTCGTTTCTTCCTGGTTAATTATATGCACCTTTTTGGTCGCACTTTTTCTTGTACTTGGCAAAAGGCGGCATGAACTTATGTTATTGGAAAATGGTGCAATTAGCCATCGTAAAGTTTTAAATGATTTTTCAATAGAGATGCTGGAGAAAATGATGACTATAGTTACGAGTACATTGATAATGTCTTATTCTCTTTATACATTTCTTTCAAACAATACCTGGATGATGCTGACAATCCCTATAGTAATTTACGGGATATTCAGATATATTTTTCTCGTTCATTCTAAAAATGTAGGTGGAGAACCGGAAATCTTGTTTAAGGATATTGGAATGCTAACATGCATAATTTTATGGGTAGTCTCAACAGTAGGAATAATTTACGTAAAAAAATGAGACTTAGACCTGGAAAATTTATACCGAGAAAATATATGGCAAAATTTGATTTCATGTTCATTCAGGTTATCTTCAGACAGAATAATAGACATTAAAAATATCGCAAATATATACCAGTTAAGAAAGCAGAGAGACTGACATGATATTGTTATTCCTGTTACCTTATTCACCTGATTATATCCACTTGAATAATATAAATTCGCCTTATAGGGGCTTTATTTTGTGAAATACGATTTGCATGTGCATACGTCTTACTCCAAAAAATGTGGCTATACAAGCCCTAAAAATGCTGTCAAAGCCGCAGTTAAATACGGACTGGATGGTATTGCTATAACAGACCATGATACGATTAAAGGTGCGCTACAAGCTAAAGAATATAGTCCAGGGTTTTTTGATGTGATAATAGGCTCTGAAATAACTACCAATAGAGGTGAAATAATTGGACTATTCCTATCTGAGGATATCAAGAGCAATAAATTTGAATCTGTAGTATCCGAAATCAAAAACCAAAATGGACTCGCTGTTGTCCCACATCCTTTTGATGCATTACGAAAATCTGCTTTTCATCCAGAAGTAGAAGACGTCGAGATTTTAGATGGCATTGAGAGTTTTAATTCAAGATGTACCTTAAAAAAATATAATGATATCGCCGAAAACTTTGCCAATAAATATAATCTAATGAAAACTGCAGGCAGCGATGCTCATTTTCCACATGAAATTGGAAATGCAGGAATTATTACTGAAAATTGCGATATCGTAGATGCGATCAGAAAAAGAGATCTCACTGTGTTTGGAAGAAAGTCTTCTGTGTTAAATCATGCACTCACTAAATCCTTAAAATTAATGAGGAAGATTTAATGAAAAATTTACTCTATATAATAGTCGCCGTCTGTATTTCAAGTCTCGGGCAGATTTTATTGAGACGTGGAATGAGCGGATCTGGTTTTGAGTTATCCGTATTAGATACCACTACAATACTTAATTTGATAAAAAACTTCTATGTGATGAGTGGGCTACTTGTTTACGGGTTGAGTTTTATCCTGTGGCTATATGTACTATCGCACGTGCAGGTGAGCTATGCATATCCATTTGTGAGTTTAAGCTATCCGATCGTGATGATATTAAGTAATGTCTTTTTAAAAGAGCCTTTAGGAAAAGGATTATGGATTGGCGTTTTTTTCATATTAATTGGGACAACTATTATTGGGGTAACATATGGTAGGTGGGATTCATGAAAAAAACTAGCAGTGAAGTCCCTATTAGTAAAGAAAATAGCGTGAATATCAGTAAGTATACACAAAAACAGAATAAATATCCAGATCCCAATATTATACTTTTTTATTTATTAAATTTTATTAGGTCTAAATATAGCTTACCTTTTTGTTTATCAATACTCATGCTTTTATATATGCAAACTGTCAAACCAGTGATTATAGGTGACGGTCATGAATATTTTGCTATGACAATATCGTTATTTAATCATTTATCTCTTGATTTGCAGCCAGCCGATATTGCAATGCGAGCAGCTATAGAACAGGGTCGTGGTATCTCTTTTCCGCCTACTCAAGATTATTATGGATATGCTAAAGCTCTCAATGGAAATTATTACCCAATTCATTTTTGGGCTTATTCACTTGCAAGCTTACCTTTTCTTTTTATTCTTCATTTTTTTAATATTAATGAGCTTTCAAGTCTTCAAATAACCAATGCTGTCCTTTTACTAGCTAGTTTTTGGGTAATAACTTACTGTTTTGAGGATAAACTTCAAAGACTTATAATGCTTGCTTTTTCAGTAGTTAATCCGATAGTGTTGTATATCGGTTGGACAGGTGCAGAGGTTTTCTCATATTCATTTGTGGTAATGGCGATTTCATTTGCTGTAGCAAAAAAGTACAATTTAGCTGTACTATTATCATCAATTGCTTCACTGCAAAATCCACCAATTATAATGTTTACACTATATCTAATATATCTTGGCTTAAGAGACTCAAATTTTGATTTTAATAACTTAAAAAAACTAATTTTAAGTTCTGCTATTACAGTAGTTCCATATATTTTTTATATGATCTATTACCATGTGCCAAATTTAATTGTTAGTTCTGGTGTATCTACCTTTAGTAATATGAGTATTAGTAAATTCATTAATTTATTCACTGATCTTAATTTTGGTATGATTTTATATATACCAGTGCTATTTATTCTAGCTGTCATAGCACTATTTATCGGAGTAAAGAAAAAAGATGATAAAATTATTTTCCTGTGGGTAACAATCGTTCTCATGGTAACTATAACAACCACACAGGGTAACTGGAACCCAGGGATTATGTATATCCATCGATATTGCACGTATATGATACCGGTAATTACTTTAATTGTTTTATACTCTCTAAAATATTATTCTTCAGTATTGTCTGCAAGACTTTTGGGTATTACTTTGATTATTGGATTTACATTATCGTTTTTTACGATATCAGGGTGTATGCATGATTATGACTATTCTAATTATGTTAAATTCAGTAAACTCTCACAATATGCTATCGTATGTGCTCCTGAATTAAGCAACCCACCATATGAAAATTTTGGAGAAAGATCCATAGGTGAAGAAGTAGACTATACTAAAAATCTACCTATTTTATTTGTATATGATGGAAATGTACGCAAAATATTGACTGATTATGCCCACATAACAGATATAGAAAAGTTCATAGAACCAGAATACAAAAATGAAACGATAAAGAGTATTGAAAAATCTGGTATAGGCTATATAAATTCACATGAAATAATACTACCGTCATATGTAGATAGTAGTAAAATACGTATTTTATATCATTGGAAAGACGATAAATATGTGACTTACGCAACCAATGCCTAAAATCAAACATAAAAACCGATTTGTAGAAATCCTTAATTTTAGCCAAAATGGATCTATAATTTTTTGTTTATGTTAAAGTTAATAACCTAGATTCGGCAAGTAAACATATATGTTAATATAATTAATTTTCATATCTTTTTCCTGATCTTATATGTTAATATAATTAATTTCCATATCTATTTCTTGATCTTTCATGGCAGATAAAAGCAATAGTAGAAGAGTTGAATCTTCAATAAAGTGTACAAGATTCTTAGGTCGCCTTTGTCTCATTGCTGGAGTTTTCCGAGAGCTTGAAGTTGACAAACTGATCGATGAGAAACTTCCTAATGAACGATATCACAAGTTTCCTCATTCCATCTGCATCCTTGCAATGGTACTCAATGGCCTTGGTTTTATAGGGCAACGTCTGTACCTGTTTCTTGATTATTTCAGGACTATTTCTATAGAAAGACTTACCAGTATTCGTTCTTCATAAATAGAAAAGTAGTAGAGTTTATGGCCTAATGATTTGAACAAAGTTAAGCAAAAATACAAAATTTTGGAGAAAATAATGAGCGAAATTCAAAAAAAGTTTGATGAAATTTCAAAAAAGTATGATCAGCAGAGAAAGAAGTTTATACCTTGTTTCGACGATTTTTATAGAGTATCGGTATCCATGGCATCCGTAAACATGGAAAATCCAAAAATACTGGATATAGGGGCTGGAACAGGACTTTTATCAGCGTTTTTGATGGAAAGATATCCAGATGCCTCATTTACCCTTATTGATATCTCGAAGAAGATGCTGGATGTAGCAAAAGACCGGTTTAAAGGGAACTCAAACGTAAAATATATTGTAGCAGATTATTCAAAGTATTCTTTCGTCGAAAAGTATGATATGGTAGTGTCTGCTCTATCTATCCATCATCTGGAAGATGAGGAGAAACAGAAACTCTATAAAAAAAGTTACTCTCTTCTTGAACAAAACGGGATTATTATTAATGCCGATCAAGTACATGAAGAAACTTCTTTCATAGAAACCCTCAACAAAAAGATCTGGAAACATTATATCGAGAATAGTGGTTTGTCCGAAGAAGAAATCCTCGCTGGTTATGAAAGAACTAAGCTTGACAAGGATTCAACATTAGATCAACAAATCAACTGGCTTAAAGAAGCAGGATTTTGTGATGTTAGTTGCATATATAAATTCTATCAATTTGCAGTGATGTTTGGGAGAAAATATATAGTTTCGGGCTTATCGTAACCGTGAATTCTATTCTATTTTCACTTACACTCGGCTTTGCAATGTTAGTATAAAAACGTCAGTATAAAAATATCAGTATAAAATTGACCCGAGGAATAAAACCCAAAATAAGAATGAAAATTCACAATTTTCGGCTTTTCTTTTTAAGGATAAGTGACAATACTAATTCAAAGGAGATTGAATATGTCATCAGACTTGATAGATTATTTCAACAAATCGCCCAGGCTTGGAGTTCTCAGCACAGCAAGCACTGACGGAAAGGTAAATTCAGCTGTCTTTGGCTCACCTCAAATGATCGATGAAAATACTGTAATCGCGGCAACGGCTGATAACCGCACCTTTGCAAACCTCCAAGAAAATCCATATGCCTTGTATACGATCATGGAACCTGGAGATTCAATTACGGATTGGAAGGGCATCAGGGTTTATATGAAACTTAAAGAGTGTGCGACGTCCGGGGAGTTGCTTGATATGATCCGAAATGAAGCCGCAAAGTTCGTAGGCGAGGAAGGCGCGAAGATGATATATGCTGCACTTACCTTTGAAGTCTATGAGGTCAGGCCCCTGGTAGATTTAGGACAGGGTTGGGAGAAGTCAATCTGAATTTATAATTCGCAGAATTGAATAGTGGAAGGATTACAGGTTAAGTGGAAGGATTACAGGTTAAGTGGAAGGATTACAGATTAAGTCGAAGGGATTACAGGTCAAATTTTCCATTCTTCTTTGTAAGTCTACAATTGATTGTTTTCCGGATCTGTAATCCTTCACTCTGCGCTGCTTGCCCACACCACGGCTAGATATTTTTTATCAAACGTTTTTTAAAAAACTTTCATTTTATCACGTAGTGCGGGGTTTTTCGCTCAAACCTTTTTTTATAAGGCTTGCAGTCAAGCAGTTTTTTTAAAAAGGTTCGCTTTTTCAAAAAGGCTTGTTGAAAAAGCTTGTATTTTCGTTATTTATTCCTTTTAATCTCTTCCAGTATGCTCTTCTGTGTTTCTGCAATCTCTTTTAATGTTGCATTGATCTCTGCCATTATTTCGGTTGTGTTTTTTGTTATCTTTACTTCCGGAATTTCCGCAGGAGAGCTTTCGTTTTGCTCCAGTTCTTCTTCCTGGAGTTCCCGTAAGAGTTGTCCCATTGCTCCAAACTCACGGCTCTTGTCATAGCTGGTTATCGTTTTATCTTCTTGATCCATGGCTTTAACAATGCTGCAAAATGTAGAAATAATTTCCGATCTGCTACGAAATCCATTTTTTCCGGGTCAAATAAGTCTGGATTTTCAGTTTGGACTTGAAACCTGGATATAAATTCGTAGTCTCTTTTCTATGTTAAACATTTGGATAATATTTACTAGATATGACTAAAAAAATTCGTTTTTCATTTTTAAGAGTCAAGTTTAAATAGAACTGTAACATTATATTATATGGGCAGTGGGGAAAATAGCGTATGTAACGGGATCTCTCTAAATTGAATAAAACCTCTATCATGAACCCCCCACACCCTACTATCTATAAAAATGATATTCTCTTGAAATATTTCTAACTATTTTTAACTGTTTCAAACTGTTTCAAACTGTTTCTAACTGTTTCTAACTGTTTCTAACTGTTTCCATTCGTACTCTAGTTTTCGATATTTTCTGCTGGAGCTTACGCTTCAACGAGTCAATGTACCTCTATGGGTTTTTAGTATCTCATAATAAAAATATTAGTATTTATTGTCCGATAAGCTAAGTAATTCAAAGCTTATGCCACTGTACATTCTTAACGTGAAGTAAACTTATCTAGAATCGTTTTATTGTTGCTGTCTGTTTTTCTGTTATATTAGATCGATAATTATGAAGCCTCATAAAACAAAAACTTTATATGCAAATTTTACGTACTTCTTCCAGTCAGCATTGTACATAGATGAACATTATCTTTTCCGTGACATAAAATCGCGGTGAAATACCTTAAAATATATTTTCGAATTCTCAAAATAAGTTTAATGAATAGCTTGAGAATTCAAATTCTTTTCAACTTTAATCATTTCCTTCTAGATTTATCAAACTGTTAAAATATTACCCTGAATTCGAGATGAGTTTATTGACTGATAAAAAGTTGTTAATGGGTAATGAAGCCATTGCACTTGGAGCTATAGAAGCCGGCGTCCAGGTGGTTACAGGGTACCCTGGAACACCCTCGACCGAAGCTCTGGAGACGATTGCCCGGTATGCAAACAGGTGCGGAATCTATACCGAGTGGTCCAGCAACGAAAAAGTTGCACTTGAAACGGCCGCTGGAGCAGCTTATTCCGGGGCAAAGGCGCTTGTGACCATGAAACAGGTAGGGCTAAACGTTGCATCCGACCCTCTTATGAGCCTGAGCTATATTGGGGTAAAAGGAGCCCTTGTCCTGCTCGTTGCCGATGATCCCGGGCCTCATTCTTCCCAAACTGAACAGGATACTCGAGCTTTCGGGCACTTTGCAAATATTCCTGTCCTTGACCCGGCAACCCCTCAGGAAGCCTACGAACTGACAAAGCTTGCTTTTGAGCTTTCGCATGAATTTGAAATTCCCGTTATCCTGAGAACGACCACGCGGGTATCTCACAGTTGCGGAGATGTCGTGGTCGAAGCTGCAGAACCTGTTCCGGTTGAAGCCGTTGAGGAGGGTTTTGTAAAGGATAGGCGCTGGACAATCTTTCCGAAGCTTACTGCCGAACGGCACCCCTGGCTTGAAAGTGTGCAGAATAAGCTTTCCGAACGCTTTTCCGAGCTTTCATTCAATTCGGTATCGGGATCGGGAAAAATCGGGATTATTGCTTCAGGCGTTTCAGCCCTTTACGTAAAGGAGGCTATCGAAGCTGTCAGTGGTTTTGAAGAGTTGTTTACACTCTTCAGGGTAGGGACAGTATATCCGTTTCCGGAAAAGGCAGCTCTTTCTTTCCTGAAAGGCATTGACCGGCTGATCGTAGCTGAAGAGCTTGACCCTTACCTTGAAGAACAGGCGCTCCAGCTTATAGGAAAGGCCCATCTGCCTGTTGATGTTTATGGAAAGAAGAACGGCTTTTTCCATGTGAGCGGGGAATACAATGTGGATATTGTCATTGACAGTATCAACCGCGCACTTGCAGCGTATGGGGAGAGTTTGCATCTTTCTCATGCTTCTCCTGCCGTCTCAAGAGAAAAGCTTCCTCCCCTTCCAATCCGGGCCCCTACTCTCTGTGCCGGTTGCATGCACAGAGCCGTTTTTTACGCTTTCAAGCAGGCTGCAAAACAGCTTAAAAAAGAGTCTCAAACTGATACGATTTTCTCCGGGGACATTGGCTGCTACACCCTTGGAAATGCTTATCCCCTTAACATGGTCGATACCTGTCTCTGCATGGGTGCAGGGATAAGCCTTGCAGGAGGGCTCTACCATACGAACCCGAAGACAAAACAGGTGGCCTTTATAGGTGATTCTACTTTTTTCCACTCAGGCATTCCTGCAGTGATAAATGCTGTCTATAACGGAGCTAACATCACCCTTGCAGTGCTTGACAACCGTACAACTGCAATGACAGGGCACCAGCCCCATCCTGGCGTAGGCATAACCGCACTCGGAAATGTTTCAAAAGCTATTGACATTGAAGACGTGGTTCGGAGCTGCGGGGTTGAATACGTAAAGATAGTAAATACTGTAGATCCGGACAGCCTTGAGAGTTGCATAAAAGCCGCAAAGGAAGCTATGAATTTCAATGGGCCGTCGGTTCTGGTCTTCAAAGGCAAGTGTGTAGGGATTACAAAACCCGACAAATATTACAAAATAAATTCTGAAGCCTGCACAGGCTGTGGTTTCTGTATAAAAGAGCTCGGCTGCCCTGCGCTTAACCTTGATGGGGATAAGCCTGTCATACAGGACAACTGCAGCGGCTGCGGGCTTTGTGCACAGGTCTGCCCCTCAGAAGCCATCTGTATAGGAGGCGTAAAGCTGTGAAATATGATATTCTTATTGCAGGCGTTGGTGGGCAGGGCGTTGTGCTTGCTTCCCGCTTGCTTGCACTTGCTGCAATGAAAGCCGGATTCCACGTAAGCACTGCCGAAACCATAGGCATGTCTCAGAGGGAAGGTTCGGTCAGCAGCCATATAAGGATTGGAGACAAAGTTTCTGGGTCACTTATTCCCATCGGACAGGCAGACCTGCTTTTAGGCCTGGAACCTGCAGAAACCGTACGAAACCTGCCTTTTCTTAAGGAGGGTGGAAAGGTTCTGGTAAATACCCATGCTATCTCGCCGGCATCAAGACCTCCTGGAAGCCCTGAGTATGACCCTGCAGCTTTGCTCTCATTTTTGTATGCATACTACCCTGATATTCTCTGCTCCGATTTTACGAAGCTTGCAGACGAGGTAGGGACATACAGGGCTGCAAACGTTGCAATGCTTGGAGCGGCTGCAGGCGCACGAGTATTACCTTTTCAGGAAGAAATTCTAAAGGCAGTACTGGATGCCGAAATCCCTGAAAAATACAGGGCTGTAAACGATGCCGCATTCGAACGCGCAAGGAAATGTATTAGATCTGTCTCCGGCACCTGAACTGGGGAGCAGAAGGTGAAATGACATGTATGAAGCATCCACTGAAGCTGAACTTGATCCCAATGTACAGCTTTACCATCCCAAAATCTCGGAAGAAGATACCTTTGCAAAATTGAAGGCACTGCTGAATCGCGTAGTTAAAAATAGTCCTTTTTACCAGAAAAAGTTCCGGGAAGCAAATGTCGATATCGAGGACATAAAGTCGCTTGATGACCTGAAACTTCTTCCCTTTACGAATAAAGAAGAACTCAGGGACGCTTACCCTCTTGGGTTACAGTCTGTGCCTGACTCAGAAGTCGTAAGGATCCATTCCTCATCCGGGACTACAGGAAAACCCATAATTATTCCTTACACCCGAAAAGATGTGGATGTCTGGGCCGAAATGATGATGCGCTGCTACATGCTGGCAGGCCTTACCAATCAGGACAGGATTCAGATTACACCAGGGTACGGGCTCTGGACTGCAGGAATAGGGTTTCAGCTTGGGGCTGAACGCCTGGGAGCAATGGCCATACCTACAGGTCCGGGAAATACCGAAAAACAGCTCGAACTGTTTGTTGACCTGAAGTCCACAGCCCTTGCAAGCACTTCCTCTTATGCGCTTTTGCTTTCCGAAGAAATTGAAAAGCGTGGGCTTAAGTCCCAGATTCAGCTCAGAAAAGGCATTATAGGTTCGGAGCGCTGGAGCGAAAAGATGCGCAGCCGAATCGAAAACGAGCTGGGAATAGAGACTTTTGATATTTACGGGCTGACCGAGATCTATGGGCCAGGAATTGGCCTTGATTGTTCTCTCCATGAGGGTATGCATTACTGGTCCGACTACCTGCTCTTTGAGGTAATCGATCCCATTACAGGTGAGCAGCTTCCTGACGGTACGCTTGGAGAACTTGTAATTACGACTCTCACAAAGGAAGGGGCTCCCCTCATCCGCTACAGGACAAGAGACCTGACCCGGATAATTCCTGGTCTCTGTAAGTGTGGTTGTCCTTTCCCGAGAATTGACAGGATACTTGGTAGGTCGGACGACCGCATAAAGTTCAAGGCTGTAAATATTTATCCAGGACAGATCGAAGATCTTGTCCAGAGGATTCCTGGCGTAAGCAGCGAATACCAGATCCTGCTTACCCGTAAGGACGGAAGGGACAGCATGATTTTCAGGGTCGAGATTGAAGGCGCAGAAGATCCCGCAAAGAAAGCAAAAACCGAAAAAGCTCTCAGAAAAGCTTTCAAGGACTTTATAGGCGTAACTGTGGACGTTTTAGGCGTAAAGATGGGGGAACTTCCTCGCAGTATGAAAAAGACAAAAAGAGTAATTGATGAAAGGGAACTGTGAAATCCCCCATTGACCTTTCATCCCCAATTTCTTCTTTTATTTAACTCATATTTCACTTGTTTTTTATCAAGTACTTTTCACTGCTTTTTATCAGTCAACTTTTCAATTGTTTTCTATCAACTCATTTTTCACTTGTTTGTTCCTTATTCATTTTTACTTGCTTTTCTCAGCAACCGACTAATTCCTTAATTGCCAGTATTTTTTACTC
Source organism: Methanobacteriota archaeon (assembly GCA_023399215.1). Classification (GTDB taxonomy): domain Archaea; phylum Halobacteriota; class Methanosarcinia; order Methanosarcinales; family Methanosarcinaceae; genus Methanosarcina. The sequence goes on along the minus strand of JAEWQJ010000009.1, from coordinate 76,478 downwards.
GGCATTTTACGGCCTATTAAATTTTATCTCCCTCTGTACGGGATAATTTTCCAGTGGCCTTCTTTTCTTTTTCAAGATCAGTTTTATACACAATAGTCCTGTAAGGGTACGGGATTTCTACGCCTTCCTTATCAAAACGCTTTTTAATAGCTTCCCTGATTTCGCATCCTGAACTGTACGCAACACTCCTGTCTTTAAACCAGACATTCATGCGGAGATTTACGGAAGACTCCCCCAGTTCGACAACATTTACTTTAACTTCTCCTCTCTCCCTGAAGTCCGGGTCAACAGGATGAAGCACAGGGGAGTCAATAAATCCCATTTTAAGCGTTTCGGATTTGATTAAGCTGGGTTTTACAACGCTATACTGAACTTCCTGCGGGGGCATTACATTGGGATGTTTTCGGGCTTCTTCGATCATGATCTTTCTAGCCTGGTCAATGTCGGCATCATAGCTAATTCCAACGTCAATTGGCCAGATGACTGCAGGGTCTTCTATAGTCCAGTTAATTATCGCTTCATTGCTGATCATGGAATTTGGGATTATAAGCCGCCTGTTATCCCAGGTTATAATGACAGTGTGCCTGAGATTAAGGTCCGTAACTTTTCCGTATTCATTCATAATATTAAGCCGATCTCCTACCCTGAATGGTTGAAAAATGGTAAGAGACAGCCCTGCTATTATATTGCTCAGTGTGCTCTGGGCTGCAAAACCAATGACTATACCGGCAATCCCTGCCCCGGTAAAGAGGGCAACCGAAAGGTTTTGAAGACTGGGAATGCTGTAAATAACAATGGCAATTCCCATAAAATAGATTAATGCAACTACAATATGCCTGAACATCCTGAAGGATGTTGGGTCCATATGCAGCTTGCTACTTACTTTTGTGAAATGGCGTTCCAGAAGACGATTTACATTCCGTGCAATAATAACAGTGATCAGGCCAATAAAAAGTATGAATATAAATGTACCAAAGTTATCTGAAAACCATGTAAGTACCTTCTTTAAGCCTACATCAAAATAAGACATATTCTCTACAAAAGAAGAGTGGTTATCGGTGGTTTCCATGCCATGACTGATTGGCAAGAAGCTTTAAATAAATATTGATTTAAAGAAGATAAAAACTACATAAAAGTGGTAACTTTATAAAGTTGTAATTAGGCAAAGAAAGTTATCCCAGCTTAAATATCAGGAAATTTAAGCAAAAAAGAATTTCAATAATTAGTAAACCGAAAAAAGAAGTTTCGTGAACGGAAACTTCTTTCTCCATATTCTGTAAGGCTTTTTTGGTTCCTTTTTTCTTCTTTAATAAATAATAAAGTTGAGTCTTAAATAAATGAAAGAAAGGAATTACTTCCTTTCTTTGGCATACGCAACAATTGCGTCTTTGACTCCGTATTTGAATGCAATCACGACTGCAAGTCCCCATGCAAGTGGTCCTAAGAACAGATAGAGTATGCCCGTATTAACCAGCATTGTATCAAGAGCAAGCAAGATTACTATCAGATACAGGAAGCCTCTTAGAAGAGGGAAAAAGATGTTTACCTCTTCTACGCTAATGCCTTTAAAAGCACTGGAAATATAGTCCATGACCACATCAATGGAAAGGAATCCGATTATCAGGATCAGGATACCTGTAAAAAGGCGTGGCAAATAATGTGTAATATCTATAAACAGCTGAGTTATCATGGTCAACTCTAAGATATTAGATGCAATCGAGAGAAATACCAGGTACCCAAATAGCCTGATCAGTCCGGATACGATTCCTGAAACTGTCAGTCCTCCAGATTTGACTGAAGCTCCAAAAGATGTTTCTTCAAATTTTTCATCTACTCCTGTTGAAATAAGTACTTTTTTGGCCAGGTCACTAATGAAGTCAACTACCAGTAGACCGACAAGTAGTACTATGAAAGCGGAGACCATAAGTGGAATATAGAGTACGATCATGCTGACAAAATTATTCACTGCTTGGATGTTTAGCAGGTCCAGAATGATCATAGCAAAGACGATGTAGATGAACCACCTGATTACGGCATCAAAAAAACCTACCGTACTCATCTGCGCTCGTTTTATCATTCCACCAATGATGGTTTTGTCGATAAGGTCATCGAGTCCGATCTTGTCCAGAAACCTTGCTCCGAGCTTTCCAAGAAAAGTTCCTACTATTTTTCCTACGATAATCAGTATGATTATCGCTACTAAAGTAGGAATGAATGCAATAAACTGATCAATTATATTGATAAAACTATTTGTAATTTCAGTTCCAACCAAATTAACCACTCCCTATATCTTTGTCCTAAAAATGACGATTTTTCCAGTTCCCCAATTCTTGGAAAAATGTTTATATATTTAATTTATTATTATATTCAACAAATAATACATATATTTATCTGCAATTTGCCTGCAAGCGTTTAAAAAGCTCGTTTTTAAGTGTAAGTTTTATAAATTTCAAGATTATTTAAGCTATTTTAAAATTTCAAAATAAACACCTGGATTAAAAAAATCGTGCACAGGCTTAAATCAAGGGAGCTTTAATTACTGAATAATCTATTTTTATTAGAATCTGAGGCAGAGAAATAAGCATGGTGACTTCTGGAAGAAGAGGATCACAAATTGGGCTTGCACCTGGAGCACTTGTCCATGTAGGAGAAAAGAAGGTAGAAAAGGTAGTAATCCGGGTCCTAGCCTATAACAGTGAAAAACTTGTAGAAAGAAAACTGGAAAAGGTTGAAGAGTGTCTGGAATTTAAAGACCAGCCTGATCTTAATTTATGGATAGATGTGGATGGGCTGGATAGGGTAGACATTATAGGAAAGCTCGGAAGCTACTTCAATATCCATCCTCTTACCCTTGAAGACATACTCAATACACGACAGCGGCCCAAGACTGAAGATTACGACTCATATATTTATTCGGTTTTAAAAATGATTCTCCTTGATAAGGAAAATAAAGAGATCACTATAGACCAGGTAAGCATTATCATCGGCCCTAATTATGTCCTCTCTTTTCAGGAAAGGAATGGATATGTTTTTGACCAGATGCGGGAAAGGTTTGAAAATCCAGCTTCTCGCTTGCGGAAAAGCGGGGTGGATTATCTTGCCTACGGTATTATTGACGCTGTTATCGATAACTATTTTTTAATTCTTGAGCATTTTGGTGACAAAATCGAATATCTTGAAGAAGGGCTGGTATTACATCCAAGGCCTGAGACTCTCCAGACTATTCAAAAGTATAAAAGGGATATGATTACCCTTCGTAAATCCATCTGGCCTCTTCGGGAGCTGATAAATGGTTTGCAGAGGGTTGAGTCCGATCTTATTAAAGAGACTACCCGGGTTTACCTTAGAGATGTTTATGACCATACCATCCAGGTAATAGATACTGTCGAAGATTTCCGGGATATTTTGTCTTCAATGGTTGATATCTATCTCTCCAGCATAAGCTTCAGGATGAATGAAGTTATGGAGGTCCTGACGGTCATAGCAACGATTTTCATTCCCCTTACTTTCATATCAGGCGTTTACGGAATGAATTTCGAATATATGCCTGAACTCAAATGGCGCTGGGGATATCCGATAGTAATGTTTGCAATGATCCTTCTAGCAGTCAGCATGTTTTTCTATTTTAAGAAAAGGAAATGGGTTTGACTTTCTTTTTTCCTGGAGACTTTTTCTTTTTGTCTCCTATTCCATTAAGCTTTTTATCCTTTTTTATCCCTGTTTATCCCTGTTTATCTTTTCTTTTGCTTCTCTTCTCCAACTCTCTTTTTTTCAGCTTTTCCATCAGCTTTCTTTTTTCAGCTTTCCTATCAGCTTTCTTTTTTGTCAGCTTTTCCATCAGCTTTCTTTTTTGTCAGCTTTTCCATCAGCTTTCTTTTTTGTCAGCTTTCCATCAACTCTCTTTTTTGTCAGCTTTCCATCTTTCCTTTATGTCTTCTCTCCTTTGTTTTCTCTCCTTTTTCTTCTTTTCTTTGTTTTCTCTCTTTTTTCTTCTCTCCTGATTTTTGATCTGTTTTTCTTTTGATTCAGAAAAGGCATTCAAAGGCAAAATTTTTATAAAGTAATACATCTATATTAAGAAATTTAGATAATTCTTCAAAAAGTATTAGTTTCCGGGATATTATGTACGGCCGTTATAATCCCCCTTTTTCAGTTGAACAGGAAGGAATTGCCATTTCCGTGGAAAACACCGGAGAGCAGTGGATATACAGAAGGACGCTCGGGACGGAAAATGTAGAGAAAATTATTCTTGGAGATGAAAAGTGTCTGATTATAAATCCGGTAGAGCCCTTAAACACTCCTAAAGAAATTACTCCAAACCTGCTTATAGAGTTTGAGAAAACCCTGCTGCTTGCGGGAGGAGCAAAAAGGAAGATTTTTCTGACTTTTCCTATAGAGATAGGTGTTTTTATCGCGGATAAAGGAGAAAAAAATCTTCAGCTTCTTGATGTGCTGAGCCTGGTGAGGCAGAAGTTTACCCTTTATGGAGAGGTTTCAAACGGAGTCATCTGTAAGCACTGGAAAAGCCAGATATATTCAATTTCTCCTTCCCCTAACCCTCTACAGGAAGGGATTATTGAACTGACCCTTCGAAATACCTCTTCAGATTGGGCTTCGATCTCAAAAGTAGTTTTCAGTGCATACGGTATGAAACTTTACTATGCTGGCGATGTTTTCATGCGAGCGCGTATGGATATCATCAACAGAAACACAGCTGAAACGGGTTTTGAGCTGCAGCATCTTAGCGGGAAGCTAAAGAGCAGTTCTCTAAAAGATTTTAAATCCAGGAAAGAAGCTTTTGGGGTCTATAGCCTTCAGAAGCTTGGCTTCGTACCTCTTAAATTTTACATGGGGTGGGGATTTTGATTATGGATCTTGATTTTCTTGACTTTGTTCTGTATACTACCTCAAGTGGTTCAGTTACTATGGGAGATCTGCTGAAGTTTATATTTATCCTATCTTTTTCAGTTCTTCTTTCCCGAATTCTCGTACTTTACCTGCGCAGATCCCTTAAGGATAAAGTCAGCAAGGATGCAGGTGAGACTGTCCTCAAAATCCTCTATTATGGTATACTTATTATTGTTTTTATATCGGTCCTTCCTCTGATAGGGCTTAATCCTTCAGCGCTCCTGGTGGCAGGAGGAGTTACAGGTATCATTCTTGGTTTTGCAAGTCAGAATATTGTAGGAAATCTGGTTTCGGGTTTCTTCCTCATGGTTGAAAGGCCCATAAAAATAGGGGACCAGGTCCAAATAAGTGATGTGTCGGGTTATGTCATAGATATCCGAATAATCTCTACCCTTATACGGACCTATGACGGACTTCTTATTCGCATCCCTAACCAGCAGGTCTTTACAACAAATATCACAAATATTGTAGAGCATCCTGTCCGAAGGTTTGAACACACAATCAGGATCCGCTATAGTGACGATGCCAATGCCGCGATCTTTCTTATCAAAGACCTTATTGACAAAGAACCCTTTGCTCTCCTTAACCCCTCTCCTTCGGTTTTTGTAAACGACCTTGGAGATAGTTCGGTAAATATTACTGTAAGGATCTGGGCGCCTGTCAACGAATGGTTTGGGATAAAAACCAGAATCCTATGGGATATAAAACAGACCTTGGAAGAAAATGGCATAGAGATTCCTTTACCGCAGAGTATAGTTCACATTCAGACCGATTCAAAAAAGGTTCCTGAAAAACTGGTGCCGGTGCCGGAAAAAGAAATCGAAAGTGTACTGAATTACGAAGAAAGAGTTTTAGCCTGAATAAATCTGTTACTGAATAAACCTGTTACTGAATAAACCTGTTACTGAATAAACCTATTACACAGACAGGTTTGCTCAAATATTTTTAGATTTTCGGAATAAAAACGAGTTGCAACCTAAATAAAGCAACCTATTATTATTAAAGAAATCAATGAGATTAATGAAATCATAGATTAATGAAATCATAGATTAATGAAACCAATCATGCATCTTCGGTTAAGGAATCAATTAACCATAACATGACTACTACAATTATCTACGCATATTGATTTACTTTACAGGTTTACAGAAAAACACGATAATAGTAACACGTTTCTAATAGATTATGTCTTAACCGATGGCGAATGAGAAATCAATGAGATTAAAGAAATCAATTGTCATTAAATCAACTTTGATAGAAGAATAATAACAGAGAAATATTTTGAGATTACACCAGAGGATAGCGGTCTTATGAAATTGAAAAATAACGCAGGCAATGAATATACTTCTGAAGTTCTTGATCCCAGTAAGGTTCCGACAGAATGGAATAATGCATATCTTTTCAGCAGCAGAGAAGAAGCTTCAAAAGAGCTTGAGAGACTAAAAAATGGGCCAAAGGAGATAAACGAAACTTTCCGCCCGAAATTTGAAAAATTGTCCGGGCCTGTTATGCTTGAGTATCTGGAAACCGAAAAAGCCTATTCAAAATCGATTGATGTCCTGTATACTTATGCATATACTCAGCTCAGTAAAAACGTGAATGAATCGTTCCTTATTTCTCTGCTTGGAAGTGTTCAGGATCTGCTTACTGAATATAAGAAAGCCACAGCCTTTGCAACCGTAAAATTGACCTCGCTCGGGAAAGAGGAATGGGACAGACTCTTTTCCGAAGAACCCGGACTTGAGGCTTACAGGGCCTATCTTGAAGCTAACTATATGAGGTTTATAGAGCACAGACCAAGGGATGAGGCCCAGGCTGCGTATCTTGCAGAGCTTGAAAACCAGCGCATGAAACTGGAAACTGAAGCGCTTTCCGAAATCACGAATAAAGTCACAAAGGCAGGAGAAATCACGCTTGAAAACGGAGAGAAGTTTTCTGTCAATTCCCAGTCCTACGGTACTTTACTATCAACAGACCCGAGCCGGGAAAACAGGAAAAACTGTTATGATAAGAGGTTCTACCACCTTATTAGTGAATCCGATTCCATGGCATCCCTCTATTCCAAAAAAGCCAAGCTTGATGACCTTGTTGCCAGAGAGTTGAATTATACGGATTTCTATGACTACAGCCTGTATAACCTTTATCTTACTCATGCTCAGGTTGAGGACATGAATACTGTTTTCAAGCAGAAAAAAGATGTTTTTGAGGCCTACAATGAGTTCAGAAAGAATAAGCTCGGGCTTGAAGTGCTCAAACCATATGATCTTGTTCTGCAGCTGACGAATCAACCTGGAAAGAAATATGCTTACATAGATGCTCTGCAAGAGGTTCAGAAATCCTATTCGAGAATGGACCCTAATTTCAAAGAAATCTTTTTGAAAATGGTAACTGGCAGTTTCATAGATGTATATCCTGACCCTGATCATGGAAAACAGCCAGGGGGTTACTGTACCGATTCCTGCGCACTGAAAGCCCCGTCTCTGATCTTCATGAACTATGACGGCCTTATCAGAGACCAGAAAACTTTAACCCACGAGATGGGACATGCCATTAATTTCTACCTCATGGGTAATTCAGTAGACTATCTTTACTGCACAGGTACAATCTATGAAATGGAAATTCCTTCCACTTTCAATGAAGAGCTATTTGTTGATTACATTGTCGAAAACTCAGATAAGGATACCGCAGTTGCAGTTCTTTCCCAGCAGGTCGATGATTACCAGAACTTCTTTACCAGACAGCCCTTGATTACGGAATTTGAATATAAAGCACACCGGCTCTGTGCAGAAAAAGAAACGGCAAGCGGAGCAGAACTTAATGCTATCTGGACCGACATTTCTAAAGAATACCGGAGTCTCTCAGTTGATTATTACCCTGAAGATTCCGCAGAATGGACTTACATCAACCATATTTACCTGACAAGCAACTACTATACCTTCAACTACGCGGTTTCAAAGGCAATAACTCTCGCCCTCTTCAAACAGTACAGGGAAGACCCGGACGCTTTTAACAAAAACTATATCGCGTACCTCTCGGCAGGCTCGACAATGCCTCCTGAAGAAAAGCTCAAAGAATACTTCGGGATCAAAATCGACAGGCAGCTCTTTGAAGATGCAATGGACGTTGTTGAATTGAGGATTCAGGAATTGTATAAACTGGCAAGGGAAGGAGAATTCTGAAAGGCATTTGGGGGAGAAAACTCGAAAAAAGGAGAACCTGGGTATGAAGAAACTTACAGGAAGTGTATGAGGAAAAGTAAGAGAAAATGAGTCTATTCAAGAACTTCTCAAACCTTGGTATTGACGCTTAGATTGCAATTCCAAGATATGATATTTCGTATCTATTCAGCGTACGAAAAATAGGCTTATTGATATTGCTTTTAAGGTTTCATAAGCATAGAATTATCAACTGTATAAAACCGAAAAGCACGAGCATTAACAACAGTTATGAAAAATTAAGTAATAGAATTTTTCCCAGTTTAAATTTAAGAAGATGCCTATTGAGATTGTTTTTCCTACGCTGAATAGTTACCTAAATGATAAAGATGTAAATAGAAAATAAGTTTCTAAACATTTGAAGGAGCTATTAGATATAAAACTTACGTCATCTAATTTATTTATTAAACCTACTTATATTTTTGTGAATAGGTGCAACAAGTCAGATCGAAAGAGGTAAATTAAAGACCTATTATTGTGAGTATTCAAGCTTTAGAATTAAATAACTGAAATTTAAATTTATTGAATGACTGGTTTCTAAATTTTTTTAACATAACTATTTTTATTTTATAAATATAAAAGATAAAAGAATTTAAAAACGTATATATGTCTCTAGAACATGTTTTAAAATGTCTATATACTAGAGCTGGTCCCAAATCAATTTTATTCTATATCAATAAGCGTTTCAAAAAATGTTTTCTCAATCAGAGAGTTTTTTGGCACTTTGAATTAGAAGTTTATGAATGTAATTCTGAGTTTTGGGACCTAGTTATAAAAAATTATTATGGACTTTTTCACCTACTTTTTGAAGGGGTTAAAATGGGTAAACCTTACGGAAAAGAACTGGAGTGTTTTGCAGGAACATATCAGTGGGCTCTTAATGAGCCAATCGAAAAGATTTGTTCATTTATCAGTTCTTCTGAGAATAAACCACTAATTACTGTAGGTTCTGGAGGCTCTTTTACAGTCGCCTCGATGGTTACACTTCTCCATGAAAATAGTGGAATTATTTCTAAAGCTGTAACCCCACTAAACTTAGTTCCTTTAGAATCTTCAATAAAAGGTTCAAATATATTAATTTTGAGTGCTGGAGGAAGTAATTCTGATATACTATCTGCTTTTAAATTTGCTGTAAGTCTTGAACCAGCTCAAGTTATGGGAATATGTTTAAGGCCACAAAGTCCTCTTGCAAAACTGGCTGAGAAATTTCATTATGCAGATATAATTGAATATGAAATACCAATTAAAAAAGACGGTTTTTTGGCCACAAACTCAATTTTAGCTTTATTAGTATTATTTATTAGAGCATATAAAGAAATAAACTTAAAAAACGAGCCACTACCAAATGAATTTATTTTCACAAATGGGATATACAACTATCTTGGTACTTTTGCGGATTATCTCCTAAAAAAAGATACTTGGATAGTACTCTATGGAGGATGGGGACTCCCAGCAGCTATTGACGCTGAATCAAAATTTTCAGAAAGTGCACTTAAAAATATCCAAGTTTCAGATTATAGAAATTTTGCACATGGCCGTCATTATTGGCTTTGTAAAAGGACCGAAACAACAGGAATCATTGCCTTAATAACACCTCAAGAAAGAGATATAGCAGAAAGAACCTTGAGTCTAGTGCCAAAAGGAATCCCTATACTTCGATTAAGTACACAAATTTCAGGACCAGTTGGGAGCCTTGAGTTAATAATTAAAGTCCTTTTTTTAGTGTATGTTGCAGGAATTTCAGAGGGAGTAGACCCAGGAAAGCCGAATGTTCCTATTTTTGGGAGAGAAATGTATCATCTTCGTCCATCGAAAAATTCGGTATGCTACCTAAAGTCCCAACATGTAACTGATCAGAAAATTCGTGCTATTACTTTAAAAAGTAATTATCATTCTTTTGAAGAAATAGAGGACAACGAACTCGATTTTTGGAATAATTCCTTCATACGTTTTATAACTAAACTAGAATCTACAACTTTTGGAGCTATTGTCTTCGATTATGATGGAACTATTTGCGATCCCAGAGATAGATACGTGGGCTTAGGAAAGAATGTATCTAAAGAACTTATGAGATTGTTAGAGAACGGCATCATTATAGGAATAGCTACAGGTAGAGGAAAATCAGTAAGAGAAGATATTAGAAAAGTTATTCCAAAAAAATACTGGGAACAAGTTCTCATTGGTTACTATAATGGTTCTGATATTGCTTTTTTAGATGATGACATGCATCCCGATAAATCCAAACCAATTGATTCGACTCTTATTTCAATTAAGTATTTATTAGAAAGCGATCAGCGTCTTCACAATCTTGTTAAATTTGAATATCGCCCAAAGCAGATCTCAGTTGAATTAGTTAAACCCCATTTATACAATGTCACTAAAAATATTTTGTTAGATATTATAAATAAATCGAGAATTGTAGGAGTTCAAATTTTAGAATCAAGCCATTCTATTGATATACTTGCTCCGGGAATTTCGAAATTGAAGCTGGTAGATGAATGTAAAAAATTAGCAAAAAATGTTAGAAATTCCGAAACTATTCTCTGCATTGGGGATAAGGGAAAATGGCCAGGAAATGATTACGAACTTCTTTCCACACCCTATTCTTTAAGTGTTGATACTGTTTCATCAGATCCAGATAGTTGTTGGAATCTTAGCAAGATGGGACAAAGAGGTGTTCAAACAGCGCTCTATTATATGGAACATTTAGAAGTCTTGGGAGGTATTGCGCGCCTTAAATTAAAAATCAAAACAAATATGGGGGATTGAGTAAGTTTGAGGACTGAGCTTGCAGAAAGACTTCTCGCTGAAGTTATGGGATGGAATCCAGAAGCAGTAGCTAGAGAGAGACCGGAACTTCAAGCGTTAGCCTTATTTAAATACGATGATTACCAGCAGTTTTCTCCAGGAATGCGTTTTGTCGAAAGCCTTGCACTTTGGCTCAATCAGTTTGATTCTGATACTGAAAGAAAAATAGCATATAACTTCATACGTAATCGACTTCTCTACATCTCAGATTCCGAAATGGAACATTTTGTATCTATAGCTTACTCAGACTATATACGTCCTTACCTAATAAGTCAGGTTGGAGTGAAGTTGAATATCCCCGAAACTGCAACTAAAAAAATAATAAACAGCAAAGAATTTAGAGTTCTTTTAAGGCAAAGTTTATTTCTGGGATTAAGCGACGGAGCGCATACTGATATCTTTAGACGAGCTAATAATCCTTCGGTTACTAATGAACAGGTTTGGCAAACATATTCAATATCCAAACCAAAAGCACAAGACATGCTTTTGAAGTTGAGTTTAGATTTAAAAGATATCTTAGGAAGAGAACCAAATTCTGAAGAGAAAAAATTTAAAAATATATTCCTTTTAGATGATTTTTCAGCTAGTGGCTTAAGTTATTTTAGATATGATCCTGAAAAACTAAAATTTGCTGGGAAAATATCTGAATTGCTGAAACAAATCACAAATAGCTCTGATGAAAGGGACGATATTAGCAAATTAATTGATCCAAAAAATATCAATATCTACATTTTATTTTATGTAGCAACTAAGCAAACTTTATTTCATTTACATAAATCAATAAATAAATGGTTACAAGAAAAAAATATGCTTCATTGCTCCGTAGAAGCTATTCAAGTAATACCAAACAAAGTCCGCATAAATTTAAGGAATGAGAATGAAATAATTTCACTTCTCTTAAAATATTTCGATACGGAAATTGTAGACGGCCATTATAGAAAGGGAAAATGTGAAAAACCTTATCTTGGATTTAATCAATGTGCTTTACCTCTTATTTTATACCACAATACGCCAAATAATTCTATTCCTCTTTTATGGTTTGATCAAAGAAAATACAGAGGCCTTTTTCCTCGTGTTAGCCGGCATAAGGAGTGAATTATGAGAGAACCAAGAAATCCTTTCATGATTAGAACTGCTGAACAAATAAACAACTTTGAACTGTTTCTTCGTCTTTTTTCACCAGGAACCCTTAATCTTTTATCGCAAAAAAATTTTCAAGAAAGATTACAAATAATAAGGAGTGCGCCAGGGGGAGGAAAAACCTCTATACTTAAAATTTTTATGCCTCGTTCTTTACTCAATATATATGGATTAAGGGCAAATGAGGATTATAAAATAATATATCAAAAAATGAATGAACTTGGTGTAATATCAAACCGAGGTCCAAAACTATTAGGAATTATGCTTTCTTGCGCAAGAAACTACGCCGTTCTAGAAGACCTAAATCTCAATTCTACCCAAAAAGAACGTTTACTTTACTCTTTAATTAATTCTAGGTTAATAATTGCAATGTTAAGAGAGGCTTTAGTTTTAAATGACCTTGAGTATCCAAAAGATCTAGAAAAACTCCTCCTAAAAAGACCCGAAGACACAGATTTTCCCACCGAAATCCCAGTTCCTGGAACTGGAAAAGATCTCAATGATTGGGCAACTTCGATTGAAAGGAATGTATGTGAAACGATAGATAGTTTTGGCCCATACCAATCAAAAGGAATGAAAGGCCACGATACATTGTATTCATTATTATTAATGAGACCAGAAAACATAACGTATGATTGTAAGCCTATTTGTTCTTCTATGATTGTTATGCTTGATGACTTTCATCAATTGACCCGAAATCAACGAAAAAAGATGCTTTCAAGATTAATAACTCTTAGGCCTCCATTAGGGGTATGGATTGCAGAAAGGCTTGAAGCACTGGAAACTCAGGAACTATTAGATCCGGGGTCGAATGTTGGCAGAGAATATGGAGAACCAATAATTCTCGAAAGCTATTGGAGACATTCTTCAAGTTCGAAATCTTTTGAAAACATCGTTAGAAATATTGCAGAACGACGCGCCAAATTGACTTATGATAATCAGTCATTTAATGAATGTCTACAAGAATCCCTTGATATTCCTCTATGGAATAAAAAATATGAAGAAATAATAAAGGTCATATCTTCAAGAGTTTATGAAAAAATCCAGTCTTCAAAGAAATACGAAAATTGGATAAAAAAGGCTGAAGAAGTAAGGAATTTTAATGGAACTCCTAGGGAACATGCAATAGAATGGCGTGCTTTCGAAATATTAATAGAAAGAGCTAACAAAAAAGGCCAATTAACCCTTGATCTAACACTTTTAGAAGATGATTCTCAAGAAACTAAAGACTTAAGCAGAGTGAGATCAACTGCTGAATATTTTATTTCTAGAGAGTTTAATATTCCTTATTATTTCGGCATGTCTAGACTTGCGAATCTATCATCTTCAAACATTGTACAATTTTTATCATTTGCAGGAGAATTATTTGAAGAGATTATTTCTACAGCGTTATTGAAGAAATCTAAATCTACTTTAATATCAGCAAATAGGCAAGAGTCAATATTAGTAAAAGTTGCGAAAGAAAAATGGGAGGATATCCCGCGCGGTATACCCAATGGTAGAGTAGTCCAGAGGTTCCTAGATACTATTGGTGAACTATCTTTAAAGGATACGGAAAAACCTAATGCACCCTACGTACCAGGAGTCACTGGAATTGCTATAACAATGGAAGAAAGAGACATACTAGTAGAATCTATGGTCAGTAAAAAGTATCAAGAGTATCAAAAACTTTCACACGTCATTTCTGCTTGTATCTCGAATAATCTCCTTGAAGCATCAATAGACAGAAAGCAGGGGGGAAAAAAATGGATGGTTCTTTATTTGAACAGATGGCTTTGCCTCTACTTTGGTTTGCCGCTTAATTATGGAGGTTGGAGAGGACAAAAAATTAGTGAGATGACAACTTGGCTTGAAAATACCTCCAATAACTTAAAGAAAGAAAGTAGGGCGAAGTAAAATGACAAAATCTATAGAAGATTTTAGATGGGATCCCTATTTTATAAGATCTGGTAAAGGATTTGATAATTTTTGGAATAAATATCTCCAAAATCCTTCTAATATTCTTTACATACTTGGGCGTGGGTTTGATCCACGTATGTGTAAGGGAATTTGTTCTATTTTTGGGATAAAAGGATCTGGAATCCGCGATTGTATATTAATTTGCTATGATGAAGGACCGAATTCGCCTTCTGAAAAGTACAAGTTCAGACTTGAATTAAACATGGATAAGTTGACATATATAACCGATAAAGCAGGAAAATTACAAGAAAAAAATATTGACATGTGGTCTAGTGAAAGTACAGGGTCAAATAGAAGAAGAGTAGGTTCAATAAAAGCTTTAAACACATTTAAAGATATATCAGAGCTTGCAATGTATGATGATATAATTATTGACATTAGCTCAATGCCAAGAGGTATATATTTCCCTCTTATTGTTAATGTTTTAAGCCTTTTAGATAATCCGCAAGATGAGATCGAAAAAATACCCAATCTATACATAGTTGTAGCTGAAGATGCAGAGTTAGATTATAAAATTTGTGAAGTAGGCATAGATGAAAATGCTAATTATATTTCTGGTTTTAGTGGAGATTTATATATGGAATCCACAACTTATGTACCAAAAGTGTGGTTTCCAATTCTAGGAGAGGGAAAACACGATCAGTTACAACGAATGCATGATCACATAGTACCAGATGAGATCTGTCCGGTTTTACCTTCTCCTTCTTCAGATCCGAGAAGAGGAGATAATTTATTGATAAGTTATAGAAGACTTATTTTTGATGAATGGCATGTTGATACAAAAAATATTATTTATTCTAACGAAAAAAATCCATTTGAAACATATCGTCAGCTTGTTAAAGCAATTAATCACTATACAAAAGCTTTAGAACCTTTGAGCGGTTGTAAACCAGTTATATCTGCATTGTCCAGTAAACTCATTTCTCTCGGTGCATTATTAGCTGCATATGATTTAAAAGATAAAAAAATTAATGTTGGTTTAGTGAATATTGAAGCGCAAGGATATGAGATCATAGATTTAGAAAAAGATATCCCTACTTCTAGCGGGCAACTTTTCACTCTGTTAATAAAAGGAGAAGATTATGACTCATAATGAATGGTTTAAAAAAGAAGAAAAAAAACCAATATGTGTAGGAACAGGGCTTGTCGCGTTAGATGTCATAATTAAAGATAATAACAATCCAGAAGCAGAAATATTAGCTGGTGGCTCTTGTGGTAATGTTTTAACAGTTCTTTCTTATTTAAACTGGGAATCTTATCCAATAGCTTATTTGAGAGATGATTCTGCAGCTGAAAAACTGTTGAATGATTTAGAAAAATGGAAAGTTAAAACTAATTTTGTTTATAGAAGTGAGAGTGGGAATACCCCGATTATTATAGAGAAGTTTGGAACAAACAATAAAGGGAAACCTTGGCATCGCTTTGAATGGAAATGTCCCTATTGTAAACTGAGATTTCCAAAATATAAGTCACTTCCTTTGAATAAAGTTAGGAAAATAAGTGAGGAAATTCCAGTATCTAAAGTATTTTACTTCGATCGAATCCGGAAAAGTACACTTGAACTCGCGACAAAAAGTAAAAAAGATGGCGCACTTATAGTTTTTGAACCCTCAGGAATAACTAATGAAAAGGTGTTCCTTAACTGTATAGAAATTGCCGATATTGTAAAATATTCTAGAGAAAGACTTGGACATTTTAAAGCTATACTTGAGGATAAAAATATTCCTTTGGAGATAGAAACTCTTGATGAAGAAGGACTCGTATACAGATTCAATGGATATAAAAATTTAAAAGGTGAATGGAAAAGGATCCAAGCTTATCCAGTTACAAAAGTAAAAGACACAACAGGTGCTGGCGATTGGTGTACAGCGGGAATCGTTCATATTCTTGGAAAAAAAGG
The DNA here is from genome assembly GCA_023399215.1 of Methanobacteriota archaeon. Taxonomy (GTDB): domain Archaea; phylum Halobacteriota; class Methanosarcinia; order Methanosarcinales; family Methanosarcinaceae; genus Methanosarcina. The sequence goes on along the minus strand of JAEWQJ010000009.1, from coordinate 60,548 downwards.
AAGAGAAGGATTTCTAAACGCTGATGAAAAAAAGATTCAAGAGGCATTAAAGTTTGGCCAGTTACTCTCAGCTTTTAAATGCTACTATGAAGGTGCTAGAGGATGTATGTATAATGTTTCGGAACAAGACTTTAAAACAATAATTAACAGAATATCGGAAGGAGCAGATCCTTTAGACTTAATAGAAAATTCAAAAAGAATAGCTGAAAACATTTATACTATTAGTGCCTGTCCATTTTGTGACAAACAATTTATTACCAATGAACACTAAAATTTTATTACAAAGTAGCGCAGAGGGTCACGAATACCCCCGACTTTTACAGGCTGTCCGACAATTACTGTTAGAGTTCATCCCAATACTTGAAATTTGCTTCTTAGACATCGTATTTTGAATAATCAATCGAGCTCATGATCATGAAAACAATTCTGAGAATTCCCAACGATTAAGAGTAAAGTGGCTTTTGGGATAGGCTCTTAGTAATAAAATAAAATTTTCTTTTTATAAACTCAGAGAAAAAAGATCAATCATTGAGCTTGCCCGCAAAATGAAGTGAAGCCGACACGCAAAAAACGGCCTGTCGGCTTGAGCCCTGTTAATTCATTGTTAAAACTGTGCTTCATTGTCTAATTCGGGGCAACAACCATCAAGTAATCGTATCAGAGCATTATGTCCGCAGCAGAGCGAATCCTCCGGATATTGCTCCTCTGGCTTTCCAGACCCCTTCCGGCTGCTGCCTGGGGGCCATAGGATCTGCATCTTTAGGTAAGCCGAATGATATGCCGGTCAGCGTCTCAACCTGCACTACCGGCACTTGCCAGGTCTTGAACTCATCGTCGAAGAACTCCCTGCTCTCCAAATAATTGAGATTGAACACATGATAGGCAAGGAAGCCATTGAACTTGCCAGACTGGGAAAAATGTGGTTGACAAGTCGCACAAGTGAGGACGAGTAGTAGAGCAAAAAATTAAATTAAAAATGATTTGTATTCGGATATGACCTGCTTGTTATGAGCAAGTCCCCCATATACGATATTAGATATTATTCTTCTTTGATTGCTGCTTTGATTTCTTTTTGAGTTTCTGGATCATTTAATTGTTCATCAGTAACAGGTCATTTATTTGTGTTCTTCTGTAAAATGAAGAACGTATAACCATATTCATCTGGGTGTTCTCTGAAGATCTTTATCTCTTTTCTGTTAAAACTAAGTATTGTTTCTGCATCGGTGTTTCCTTTATAGTTATCACTGATGTCATCAACTCTTTTTTCCAGATGGGAGTAAAAATCGTACCAGGTAGAAGCTGGCAGTTTAAAGCGGTCAATGAGATCATATCCTACTGCCATGATAACTTTTTCAGTGTCAGGTATGCTCTTGATATCAGGATAACAGTCCTGCCAGAATTGAAGCACTTCCGAAGAAGGTTCATCCGTGAACCATGTGCTTTCTGTCAGTGCTATATAACCTTCATCTTTCAGAAACTGTTTCCAGTAGCTAAGTCCTTTTTCAAAACCAATGACAAAGATAGAACCCTCTGACCAGATGATGTCGAATTCTCCTGCTTCAAAAGGCAGGTCATCCATGGAAGCACAAACCGTGGTAATCCTGTCATCAAGTCTTTCTTTAACTGCATTTTCCATCAGTTTATCCAGAAAAGGCTGGTAAATGTCGGTTGCAGTGATGTGACAGTCTTTGCAGATCTTCGCAAGATGTATTGTCTGCATACCCACACCGCAACCAATGTCAAGGATCTTAGTGCCTGCAGGAAGGGGAGAAAGCAAATTAAAGGCTTTTTCAGTACACTTGTTATTACCTGGACCTTGTCTGGGCAATCCATCAAATATCTCAAAAATTGGTGATTCTACCATAAACTCCTCACAGAAATAATTTCTTAAATCTTTTGTGGTATCATGATAGTGATTGTGTTTTCATCAATGTGTTTCTTAAGATTCTTCAATTAGTATTGCATATAATATATTTATAATAATAAATTTTAAAAAAGAAAGATTTTTAATTTATTCTCTATTTTTATTATTTGTTATATTCTGAAATGATTTCGCAGATTCAAAACCATTTGAAAGTTCAATATACGATACAGCAGTAGGCGGCGCAAAAATTTAAATGTTGAGTAAGTTTAAGCTTCATTTTGGTAATGTATGATGATTCTGTAAAATGAAACAATTTTGGGATAAAAACACTATTTTCATTGTTACTTTTTATAAAGAGGACTAAAAAATGGAAGATTCTTCGTCAGTTGTAGATAAAAGTACTCTAACAACCCCATCAGATGTGAGTACAGTACCAATTTCATCAGAAGATAATACTATAGCAGATTCCCCAATATTTAGTACTTCTGTGCCCCCACAAAAACCCAAGTTTTCAAATATTTTCCGGAAATTTATTTATTTTTTTATAGGGTCAATATTTATATTTGCAAGCTTAAGTATGTTATCAGAAGGATTCTTTTTAGGGAGTTTCATCTGCTTTTTAATTGCAATTTCTATTTTTAAATTGGAAATTGGTACTCTAATAGCTCCACCGCAACCAAAGTTTTCACACCTTGTCTTGTATATAGGTTATCTTATTGTAGCATCGGTTAGTTTTATCTTTGGGTTATTGACCATAGTAGGCACTCCGATAATGGGTATATTTTTCCTTTTGATGACAATTATATTGTTAAATTTTGCTTTTTTGTGGAATCCTGAAGAACAAATAAGACGTTCAGAGGTTGCCTGGAAGAATTTTTTGAAAGGATTCAAAAAAGGGTTAGAAAAAGGGGTAGAACAAAAGAAACTAAAAATAAACAGGCCAAGAGATATAAATCCAGGACCAGCTAAGATAAATGTCTCCGGGATGAATTTATTTAGATGGTTCTCAAAATGGTTAAAGCGAGAAAGACCCAAAATAAGCAGGTCAAGAGATATAAATGCAACATTAACTAAGATAGATGTGATGGCAGGTGAGGATTTTGAAAACTTTTTGAAGTCTGTTTTTGAAAACTTAGGATATTCAGTAAAGGGGACCAAAAGAACAGGCGATCAAGGTGCAGATCTTATTTTATCAAAAAATGGGACAAAAATTGCTGTTCAAGTTAAACGGTATTCAAGTAAAGTTTCAAATAAAGCAGTACAGGAAGTTGTAGCATCTAAAGCTTTATACAAATGTACTGAAGGTTTGGTAGTTACGAATAACTATTTTACAAATTCTGCAATTGAATTAGCTAAAGCGAATAGTATAGGTTTAATTGACAGAGACGAGCTTACAAAAATCATTAAGAAAGCATATACTTAAGAATGTAAAAATATAGCTTCAAATTTGTAGTTCAGGAATTGATCTAAATATAACTTCAAATTTACAGTTCAGGAATTGATCTATAATTCCATTACTTCCTATTTCTATTTTTTCTGGTATATTCAGAAGTTAATACCTAATCTTCTGTTTAATTTATGAGCTGATCCCAAAACTTAAAATTTGCTTCTTGGGCCTTGTATTTTGAATAATCAATCAAGCTCAAGATCATGAAAACGATTCTGAAAATTCCCAACTATTGATAATATAGTGGCTTTTGGAATAGGCTCATTAATAATATTTTTTATAAACCCAGAGAAAAAAGACCAATCATTGAGCTTTCCCGCAAAATGAAGTGAAGCCGACACGTAAAAAAACGGCTTGTCGGCTTGAGCCCTGTTAATTCATTGCTAAGACTGTACTTCATTGCTAAGACTATACTTCATTGCTAAGACTGTACATCATTGCTAAGACTGTACTCCATTGCTAAGACTGTACTTCATTGCTAAGACTGTACTTCATTGTAATCCGGGGCAACAACCATCAAGTAATCGTATCAGAGCATTATGTCCGCAGCAGAGCGAATCCTCCGGATATTGCTCCTCTGGCTTTCCAGACCCCTTCCGGCTGCTGCCCGGGCCATAGGATCGGCATCTTTAGGTAAGCCAAATGATATGCCGGTCAGCGCTTCAACCTGCACTACCGGTACTTGCCAGGTCTTGAACTCATCGTCGAAGAACTCCCTGCTCTCCAAATAATTCTTCTGCGTTCGCAGATAGGCAGTGGCGCCGAACTTCCCGCTCTTATTGACGAATACCACCACCTTCCAAAAATCGGCAGGCAGGAGGTACTCATTGCGGTAAATCATATCGTCTTCGCGGAAGACAGGACCGGTGAATACCGATATCTGCGCATTGGCATTATCTGCGGTTTTCAGTATGTAGTCTTCGACTTCAAGCCAATCATGCTGGTTGAGGCGCTTGTGCTGAGGTGAACAGTTAGTAAAATGAAATGTATCCTCTCCCGCGTCCCTGGCATTTGGCCCCCAGCAGGGGTCCAGCCGGCGAACCAGATGTCCGCGGTCAAGTGGATTGTCTGCATACAATTTGGGTCCAGCCTGATATTTCTGGTCTAGACGCGGATCAAAGTACCATTTGTCGCGGGTGCGTTTGATCTTCTCCAGTTTCTTGCCGTCAATATTTGCCGCGGTATAGAAGGCCAGCCTTCGATCGGCATTCATCACAATTGAAAAGTGCAGATAAGTGAGAATCTTACCTCCATCCTTGAGCGTTGCGACTTTAGACTGGAGATTATCGGCCAGTTTGGGAAGCGGCAGATGGTACAGAGAACCCAGGAAATAGGGGTTGTATCCATCTGCCAGGCTGTAATGTTCCATGGGCAGTTTACCCAGCTCCATTACTGCATCGGGGATGGGTTTTGGGGCGGTTATGACCGCAGGTCCGACCGGACCGGTGCCATGGCTGCGAAGCCTTCTCAGAGCTTCTGCCACCATCGGCTCGTTCTCACTGCGTGACTCCAGTGCCTGGAAGATGCGGCTGATGCGCACGCCCTCATTGGCCACCCAGGCAATGGTACTGGGATCATCGATGCCTTCTCGATAGGGCTGACCGTCTGTCTTGAGGATGTTACCCTGAGCATCTTTCATCGGCACTCCTGAGTGATGCAGGCCCACAACCAGCCACTGGTCGTTGAACACGGGCGAGCCTGAGGCTCCGCATTGAGTGTCGGTAAGATAGTGCAGCCAGTCATCGAAGATATCTACAACTTCGTTCTCCCGCAGGCAGCAATGTTTGAGACCGCCCTCAGGATGCTGAATAATGGAGACGTATTCGCCGGTTCGGACCTTGCCGGTGTCTTCCACGAGACGCAGTAATCCGTAATCGGTAAGCTCTGTTCCTTCTGTGGCAATGGGAGCCACGGATACAAATGTGAAGTCCATGTCCGGATCGGTGACGAAAACCTCGTCGGGTCGCAGGTCAAAGGACTTTGATCTCTTTTTTCGACCGTTTATATCCTGTTCAAATTCGAACTCTGCAAAACTCTTCCTTGCCAGCTCTTCTGTATCGAGTACATGGTTATTCGTTAGCAGCAGATTTGGGCCAACAAGAAAACCTGTGCCGTAACCTTCTGGTCTGCCGAAGATGTTCACGACCTGTATCCTGCAAACTGGTCTGGCCGCGAGCAGTCCAAGTTCCAGATAGGAGATATCGACAAGATCGCTCTTTCCTACGATCCTCTCCAGAGCTAGGTTATCATTTGGTTCAAGAAAGATCAGTCGTCTCTCTATGGGTTGTGCCTCTATCAAGGGACTGATGATTTCGCGCCTGAACCTTTCGCCTGGCCGCTCCACTTCAGCGGTTTTTTGTCGTATATAATACCTTTCAGAGGCTTTTCTCTGTTTCTCTTCTTTTCGGGCATAATACCTTTCAGAGGCATTCCTCTGTTGCTCTTCTCGGGCATTTTCAAACATATCTTTCTCCCCATCATAACCCAACAGTTTGAAATAATGATAACTCGAGGGAATAAGCTTTAAGTTTTGAAATAACTTTATTAATATAATTTTAATATTATACTACAAAATGAATAATAAAATATCCAATTTATTGTATTTTTATACATAATTCATTATATTATTAGGAACGATGAATATAATTATTTGGAATTTTAGATTAGAATTTAATTTTTAGTAACTATTTAGCCTATCTAAAACAATATCAATAGCCATATTTATAAATTTAAAATGTTACACTTTTTGTTTTATTTTAAAATATCTCTTGGACATGTGCTCTTTCGGGATAGAGAACTCCACATCCTTCCATATATCACGGAAGTCTCTCTATGTCACAGATCTGAAACATCGAATAAAAAATAATCAAACAGTTATCAAAGAGGTGCTAACGTAGAGTAGTCATTTTACTTACTATAATTATTTAGAAAATATTCCTGAATATATTTAATCATCTGGCTACGAACGATGGCCTAGACCTTCGTACGGAATGTTTTATAAAAACGTTTAAATAAAAATTATTTTGGAAAATATATTGGGAACCATCTTTACATCTATATGGTTTTCAAAAAATTCATTTTGGACATACTTTGGAATCGATGCACTAGTAATTAAAAAGAGAATAATCGAATGTGACTCTCTCAATATATCTAACTAGGTAAAGAGAAAGCCAGAGACTTTTCTCTGTAGAGCATCTGGAGTATTTCTGTTTACTTAACTATACCTTCCCTCAAGCACATTCCTAATTGTCTTTACGGTCATAGCCCCAGGGGTTCCTTTCATATTGTGGGGTGGCCATTCTCCTGACTTTATTTCTTCGGAATTTTCATCGTGTTCGTCTTCGAGGAGCAGGATAACCTTTATGTCTTCAGGAATATCATCAACCATTTTTGCTCCGCATCCCGTAAGTTCGCTAAAGGCTTCTCTTCCTTTTTCTTCATCAAAAGGTGCAGTACAACCTTTTACGATATTTGTTCGAAAGCCTCTTTCAAGGAAACCAAGGCTATTAACGTATATGCAGACTTCCTCAACCAGACCTGTCATGAATACCTCATCGATTCCCAACTCTGCAGCTTTCAGTTCGAGTTCGGGGTTCATAAAGGCATTTAGGTGATCCTTCGGAATCCTGATAACACTGACTGTTTTCCCTTTTACTACCTTTATTGTTAGCCTGGCTATTTTGTCAACAATTGCCTTTGCCATAGGGGCTACAAGTTTTCCCTCATATAACGTTCCTTCATGTTCGTAGGTCTCATATACGAAATCATTAGTCATATCTATAATAACCAGAGCTTTCAAGGTTTCACCATTCCTCTTTGATTCCGCACTACATTTATTTTTATCGATCCTATTTTTTTTATTTTTATCGATCCTATTTTTTTATTTTTATCGATTCTACTTTTAATTTATTATATGAACTTCAGCAGGTTCTTATACGTAAAAAGTTCACTGCTTCATGTATGCGATCAGATATTTTTAGCTGCTTAAATGAGGTTCTTTGTGGAGAACCAAAAACACAAGCAATGGGCATGGCAAAGTGGCTTGTCCAAGGATGTAAAGAGCGGGGTTTGCTTGTAATATGTTACCTCAGTTAACTCGAAAATTTGAGAGTTGTATTCCCGGTATTATTGTATCCTGTACCGAACCCACAGGGACATATATAAGCTGGTCAGGACGTATCTCAACCGTGGATTCCGTCAATAAAGCAGGCCCTGTCCTTCAAGGATATTACAGGCAATTTTCATTAAATCCATGAATTTCCCTGCTGTTCTGGCTTAAATCTTCTCTGCTACTGAAGGAAGGTTTGCCGGTGTTCGGATAGTTTTTCTGAATAATTACCTGAAGTATTAGTTTATTTTTTTCATTTTGATTATAAACAAAAAAGAAGTCTTGCACTCAATATGCAGGGAAAGTCATTTACTCAATATGCAGGGAAAGTCATTTACTCAATACGCAGGGGAAGTCATTTACTCAATACGCAGGGGAAGTCATTTTTTATTTTTGAAGGTTTTTGATCAATAGTAAACTTTGTGCTTGTTAAATTGGAGTTAGCAAGAGAGAGTTAACAGATATAGCAATCTACTATCTCTCAATGAAAGAACCCAAAAAGATAATACCTGGTAATTCAGAAGTTTTATATTATTGGCTTCTGTATTGGTAAAAATAATAAAACCCTATTTTTGATGAAAAAATGGCATATAAGAGACGAAAGTTGCAGAATCGTAGTTACGTTGCTATTAATATGACACAAATATATCTCTTATAAACCCTTAATTCTCAGTTCACCAAACTCTATTTCAGAATGCAATCTGTTCTTACTTTACTTTTTCCTGAGCTTCCAGCCACCGTATAGGCAAACCAGGCTTCCCAATAATTCAAAACCTGGAGTTGAGTTAACCTTACTCGATTTATTTTCATTCGAGTCACTTGTGTTAGAAATACTATTATTAACAGAGTTTTCATCATTCTCAGTCGAGCTTGGAGGTTCAAAATCATCCGGAGATAGATTATCTTCGCGCATGAACACGACAGGAACTTCTTTAACCCCTAAGCTGCTTGCTTTTGTGTCAATAAGCTGATAGAATTCGTCCAACAAAGGCTTGTCAACTTTTGAACTATTGTTAATACTTATCTCTATAACACCATCAAAGGTTACACCAGAAGTTTTAATAGGGCCAAATGGATCAAAATACTTCAAATTTTCCTGGTCTTGCATAAAACTTTCATTATATAAATTATCCAGTATGTTACTGAGGGTGTCAATCCATTGATATCTCTCCTCCGAAGTTGTAAAAGCTGGTATGCTTCCATATGCAGCAACACAATACGGATCATTTTTCAGTTTATCAAGAGTTCCCGGGCCAAAGGTAAGCTCCATAGTCATATTTTCTTGTGTGGTCTCATTTTCTTGTGCACCTGCTATCGATACTGACAGGATGGCTGCTAGTAATATTGTTGCAAATATTGCACTTATTCCAAATTTTTTCATTACTGTCATCTACTCTTTACCTCTTTTCTTTTATTCAAGAGGCAGGAATAAACAAACCTCAAGTACTCTCAAAGCTATCATTTCTCGCCTCTGGGTATGTGGGTTTCAAGTTTTAGTTTGACAGACGCATTTAAACTCCGCACATTACTTTCAAGGCACTTTTTATAAACTTTCTGTACAAACTATCAAATTATGCTACCGTCTAAATATTTTTAATTCTACGATTGAATAACATCATTTTATCTTTTTGTTTTCATTTTATCTCACGGCAGTATGCCCATTTTCTAAAAAATCATAAATCTAAAAGAATTAGCCCAAAATGCTTGAGAATAAAATCTAAAACTATAAGTTCCTTCCAAATCAGTACTAAAACTAAGGGTATAAAATGCTTATTTTGGATAATAGGTATGCGTTTGGAGTTTTCTCAATTAAGTTACACTCTAAATTAATGCCAACAAAAAACGGTTCCATGATCGCAGATACAGAGCCAGCCTGCTGGCTGTCAGGTTATCAATAGAGAACTTAAAAATCATCAAAGAAAGAAATCGAATGCTACGCACTCGATTAATTATAATAATATAACTTGTCTCAAATTAAAATTTAAGAATTTAATAGCGAATGCTATAAAATTACTCAATGGCAGCTTATTTTTTGAAAAATGTAAGTGAAAGTTATAGCTTAAGAATTTTAAAATCTGATCAATAACATAGTTCACTTTGAAAATCAGTAGATAAGAAGTAAGATCAATGTGTTTTTATTATCCGGAAGTTAGTCTGATTGGAACTACTTGTTCCAATCTTCCTGACAATAATATCCTGTTTTCTTAGTAACTCCAGGTTTAATAGCAGCTTCTTCAACAGAATCTCCTAAATATCTGAATTTGACAAAATAAAGGTTTTTAAGCACTCTGAGCACTCTAAAGTCTTTTCGTGAATAATCAAGGAGTTAAGTTTATCAAGAGTTACCTTTCGATCAATGATAATTTGTTTCTTCCCCACCATAAAAGGATATAAGACCTGATACGTGCAATAGTTTGCGTTAAGAACTATAGTTAATAACGATTCTATTTCTAGACCTGTTTATTATCTAATGTTTGTAAATGTTCTTATTCTCTCTGCATCAGGTGTAATTCTATTTCTATATGAATTTCCAAGGTCAATTTGATATATAACCGATGATATATTTTTTGATATATCTACACAAAAAATAAAAAGAGGCGAGTTGAGAATATGGATGACCTTCAGGGAGTATTGAAAGGACAGAAGATTGCTTACTTTTCGATGGAAATAGGGCTCAGCAGTGAAATCCCGACTTATGCTGGAGGATTGGGCATACTTGCAGGGGATACTATTCGCTCAGCAGCGGATCTGAATATTCCGCTGGTAGCAGTAACACTGGTGAGCAATAAAGGCTATTTCAGGCAAATTCTTGACTCTTCTGGAAACCAGATAGAGCACACCGAAGAATGGAATCCTGCCCGTTTTATGACGCTTCTTGCAGAAGAGGTAAGCGTAAAAATCCAAAACAGGGAAGTTAAAATCAGGGCCTGGCTGCATAATTGTAAAAGCCTTACAGGAGGCTCTGTACCCATTATTTTCCTTGATACTGATGTCGAGGGGAATGACCGGGAAGACCGCAGAATTACGGATTTTCTCTATGGGGGAGACCAGCGCTACAGGCTCAAGCAGGAAATAGTACTTGGGATCGGGGGAGTAAGAATGCTTGATGCACTGGGCTTCAAAATCAGGAAGTACCATATGAACGAAGGTCACTCAAGCCTGCTCGGCCTGGAACTCCTGAGGTGTAACGGCATTGACCCTGTGAAAGTTAAGGAGTTATGTATTTTTACAACACATACCCCTGTGGAAGCAGGGCATGATAAGTTTGATTACGGGCTTGTAGAAGACCTTATCCAGGACAAAAACTGTGTGGATGTCCTCAGGAGATTCGGAGGCGTCGACCGCTTTAATACAAGCCTTTTTGCCCTTAACCTGTCGAACTATGTCAATGGAGTTACAAAGAGGCATAGCCTGATCTCAAGCGAGCTATTCCCGGGCTACAAAATCCAGGCGATCACAAACGGCGTCCATTCATATACCTGGACTTCTCCTTATTTCAGGAAACTGTACGACCGCTACCTGCCTGGCTGGGCAAATGAACCTGAACTTCTGGTAAGGATAGACGGAATTCCGGACACTGAGATCTGGGAAGCTCACTGGAACGCAAAAAAAGCCCTTATCGATGAGGTGAACAAAAGGACAGGTGTGGGTATGGACTATGAGACCCTGACAATCGGCTTTGCACGACGCATGACCGCATACAAGCGGGCAACTATGGCCCTGTCCGACCTTGAAATGCTCAAAAAACTAAACAGACGGGGCAAAATTCAACTTATTTTTGCAGGCAAAGCTCATCCGAATGATGGAGCCGGAAAACAGCTTATCAGAGACATTTTTAAAAGCATTGAAATTTTGAGGGACGAAATAAAGATTGTTTTTCTGGAAAACTATGATATGGACCTTGCCGGAAAAATGGTCTCCGGGGTTGACATATGGCTGAACACACCAACCCGCCCCTATGAAGCCTCCGGCACTAGCGGCATGAAAGCTGCACACAACGGAGTTGTAAATCTCAGCGTACTTGATGGATGGTGGATTGAAGGCTGGATTGAAGGCGTGACCGGCTGGGCAATAGGCCCTCAGCCCGAAGAAAAACTTTCCGAAGAAGACGCAAAAGCAGCCGAACTCAGTGACCTTTACAATAAGCTGTATTATATTATAATTCCCATGTACTACGACCGCAAGGATGAGTGGGTTAAGCTAATCAACAACTCCATAGGCATGATAGCTTACTATTTCAACAGCCACAGAATGATGAGGCGTTATGTCACACATGCTTATCTGTAATGTACTCTGATTTTGTACTCTGATTTTTTAGAGGGGTTTTGTGAGCTATAGTTTTTTTCCTTTATGAGGGGTACAGGTTTTTTTCTTTATGGGAGGGTACAGGTAAATTTTAGGAACATAGGTAAATTTTAGGGATACAAATAAGTCAAATTATTGTAAAGTCAAATTATTGTAAACTATTGCAAAAGTTTAGTAAATCCTTTTTGATGAAGGAAAGCTGACCAGGTATCACTACTTAAATTACCCTCTTCCCTCAAAACTAATTTTTCTGCTAATTTTTTACCTCGCTTTCCGCAGATGTCTTCAAAAAATAACATTTTTTCTGTTATCGTTTTCGTGACTTCGGCGATTTAAGTCTCTCCAGGGTAAGAATAAGTCTTATTTATCTGGCTATTTTGTGGGTTTGACCTCAGGATATTCAACATTGAGATATGTGAGAGTTAATAAAAAAGTTTATACTGTAAACAGTGTATAATATTTGATTGTGATAATATGGACGAGACAGATACGACGGACGTGTATGTCTGTGCAGATCATAAGAAAGCGCTGAACGACAAATGTATTGAAATTGATTATAGTGAAATTTTCGAGAACAGCAAACTTTGTGATTGTGGCTCCGAGCTAAACAATGACACAGCAAGAGTTGTGCTTAAAACAGTTGCTCTGGCATCTGAAAAATCGTCATCGACTGGCGTTGAAACTGTACATATGCTATGCATCACGAAAACGGTATGTAAGAAGTGTGGGAAGGAGTATATTCTTGAGTCCTCACAATCAATAGAGGAGCAAATACAGACTGCGTTCAGCGACTGCAAATATCGGATGTGTAAAATGTTTGATAAATACCTGGACCGTATTGACATCGATAAACGATATGAACTGAAATATATTCGCCGCGAGTGTACACCAGCTACCGAGGACGAGCCTGCACAGTTGGATACTAAGATGGACTTACATTCGGAGCCTATCCCAAAACCTATTTCATTCTAAATCATCATAAGTTTTCAGGATCAGTTTATTGATTAGGTATTCAACTGACTGTTCCAAATACGAAATTCAAAAATCAAAAATTCAGAATTCAAAAATTCAAAAATCAAATTTTGAGTTTCAGGATAGGCTCATTGAGTAAAGATATAAATTTTAGAGATTTTTTAGAACTCAAGTTTAAAATATTAACTCAAGTTTTAAATATTAACTCAAGTTAAAATATTAATTGTTTAATTTTATAGAAATAAAACGGAGTTTTTTCATCATGCAGTCATCTTTGAAGATCGGAAAAATAATGGACATACCTATCAAACTGGACACGTCTTTCCTTCTGGCACTTCCGATATCTGCATATTTTTTTGCGATCAATTCGCAGCCATATGGTTTTGCGGGAGTTGAGCCAACTATTGTTAAATATTCTCTTTCTACTCTTTCTGCCATCTTCCTTTTTGTCTCAGTACTTTTACATGAACTTGCACACTCTTATCTTGCAAAGCGTTATGGGGCCAATATTGATAGCATCACTCTCCTTCTCTTTGGAGGTGTAGCCTCTATGGAGATCCCACAGAAACCCGGACAGGAAGCAAAGATAGCTTTTGCAGGGCCTTTAACGAGCCTTATTATAGGTTTTATCTGCCTGTTCACATACGATTACATAATATCCTCTAGCTCTGCGCTTTCTCAAAACCCTATATTTCTTATTATCTGGGTCCTTGGATCAATGAACTTAGTGCTTGGGATCTTTAATTTACTGCCTGCTTTTCCTATGGATGGGGGCAGGATACTCCGTTCAGTTTTTGCCAGGAAAATGTCTTATGTAAAGGCTACTCATAGTGCAGCTTCCATCGGAAAGTTTATTGCTATTCTCATGGCGATTTATGGAATTTATACAGGTGATATCTGGTTTTTCCTAATTGCTTTCTATATTTATGGCAGCGCATCTAATGAGGATCGATTTTATTCAGAATTAGATAGGTCTGTATAACATTTAGTTAGGAGTTAGTGGATGTTGTCTGGATCCTGGGGTATGTGGGCTGAGCTAGCTGAAGTTTAGTCCACATACTCAAAGCCCAACTTCAAGCTTTATCAAGAGGTTATTAGAAGGCTTTTCGAATTTATTATTTATTTTTTCCGGCTATGACTGAGTTTAGCGGTTCAGTTGGCTGGATACTTGTAGTATATCCCAAAACTAAAGAGAAAAGTCGATTTGTAATTGCCTAGAAACAACTGAGAATTTGTTATTTTTGATCTACATTATCCTCGTTAGAATTTATTAAATGGGGATATCGTTCAGGTCTTAACGAAAGATCTAACTCGAAGTATCCATCGTAATATATACAAAGTCTATGGATAATATCTATTCGTTGTTCATCAAAACCAACTTTCTTAAGGAAATCGTCGAAATCGTCAGTTTGAATATATGCGTTATAAATATCGTTTTTACGTATTTTAATTCCATCTTCTCTAGCTGTATCCATTATCAGCTTAGGGAAATAATGTTCAAAAAAAGTTATCTTTTTCTTTGCATCCTCAAGCTTCTTGGATTCATCCTGAATAATCTTATCAAAGTCTTCAGGTTGCACTTTCTCCATTAATGATTCTGTGTATTTTTTCAAAGTTTCAGAAATCAGAGATAACTCTTTAATCTTTGCAGAAATATTTGACAACTCTTTTTGATCTTGTCTAGTTCTAAGATAATCCGCAAATAATCCTGCCCATTGATCTCTCAATACGTTAGAAATATCTTCAAATCTATCAAATTCATATATGGGATATATTTTTTGAGCATAAACTTGGTCAATAAATCTATAGACCCTCTCATCGTTAACATGGTAGTAATTAACTTTTTGTTTATTGCCTTTATTCGCTTCAAATGTTCTGTATTCAGTGTGTACATTTCTTTCAATAAAGACATATACTGGCAGGTTTTGTTCTAAAGCAGATCGGTATTCTTTTAATGTGACAGATTCGTGATCATCATATTTTTGATTACTATCCGAGCTTTCAGATGTTGATATAGGACTCCCATAGCGCCCACCTATTATTAAAACCAATATGTCACATTTTGCGACTTCCAGCACACAACATTCTGCAACGGTGCGTTTATGATCATATGGGATATCACCATACTCAAAAAGAACTGCCTCATATCCAAATCCATCAATGAAATTCTTAAGGCTATTTCTAATATGTTTTAAATCATAATAAGTAGAGCTTACAAAAACTCTTGGTTTTACCATTTACACCACCAGGAACCTAAAAATTGCCAAACTAACAAACTTAATTAGAAGAATATTCAATACTTCAAAAGTCTTTCTTTTTTTCGGAATTTACTATCTATTGGATTGTTTAAGATGGTGTTCTTGGGATATTTGTGCTAAGCCGTTTCTATCATATCCCAAGCTTACTTCTCATTCTGCCCGCCCTTTGAATATAAATGACAATGTTTATTTTAGTTCGCAGTTGATATAGGACAAGTAAACATTTTATGGAACGGTAAGAGATTATGGCATTAAGAGAAGCATATGAAAAGGCAAGACAACATAAAAAATTATTGATATGGATTATTATTGTTTTTGCTGTTGCTCTTATACTTATTGCCTTATTCCTTAGATATTTATTATTCACATATCCTGTAAATCAGGTATCTCAATATGGAATAACTAATGCAACAGAAAAAGCTAGTTTAATTAATCAATATCGCACAACTTCAATTCAATTCATTGCTACATTAGCTCAAATAATTGGAGGAGGTGCTGTACTAGTCGGCCTTTATTTTGCTTGGGGAAATCTAAAAGTTGCTCAAGCCACTCTAGAATCTAACCAGAAAAAGGCTCAGAAAGAATTAGAAGTTGCTTTAGCCAATCTTGAATCTGACCAGAAAAACGCTCAAAGAAATGTAGAGATATCACTTGCGACTCTTGATTCTAACATTAAAAATGCTCAGAAAAGTTTAGAAGTTTCTCAAGAAGGCCAGATCACCGAACGCTTTACTCGGGCTGTTGATCAGTTAGGAAGCGAAAAACTAGAGATTAGATTGGGTGGAATATATGCACTTGAAAGAATTGCAAATGAATCTGAGAAAGATTACTGGCCAATAATGAAGATTTTAGCTGCGTATATTAGGGAGAAATCACCTATTAAAAGGGGAAATACAGAAAACAAAGATTGTGAGGAACAAGAGAAGGATAAAGAACTCCCTACAGACATTCAAGTAATTCTTGAAGTTATATGTAAGCGCGAACACACCTCCAATGAGAAACTGGATCTACGAAATGTAAATATAAGGAAAGCCAGACTTTTTAAAGCTCACATTGAATGGGCTGATTTTAGTGGAGCTGACATTTGGAAAGCTGAACTTGCAAAGGCTCATCTTGAAAACGCCACCTTTGTAAGTGCTTATCTTGAAAATGCCTCCCTTGTAGGAGCTCACCTTGAAAACGCTCGTATGTTAGAAGCACATCTTGAAAGAGCTTATCTTCAAGGAATTGATCTTAAAGATGCTACTCTTATAGAATCTCACCTTGATGAAGCTCACATTGAAAATGCTGTTCTCATAAGAGCATTCCTTGAAGAAACTCATTTTGACAGAGCCCATATTGAAGGAGCTCATTTTGAATACGCTCATCTCAAAGGAGCTTATCTTATTGATGCTCATCTTAAAGGAACTCATTTTGAGATAGCTAATCTTGAAGGAGCTCATTTTGAAGGAGCTGATCTAGAAGGAGCTCACTTTGAAGGAGCTGATCTAAGAGGTGCTAGCATTAAAGGAGTTAAAAATTTAACAGTTGATCAGCTTTTTAATGTCAAAACACTTTATAATGCAGAATTAGACGACGAATTACTCATACAATTAAAAGAGAAGCGTCCTGATCTGTTTGAAAAAGCCTTATGAAAATAATCGATAAATAATTCAGAGAATTAAAAAAGGGTTTTGGGAAAAAGAATCTAGCTACTTGCGAAACTTCAAATGAATTTACATCTGTACGGAAGTTTTCGCTGTATGTTATTTCTTTATCCGATTTGACACCTGACTTGGTGTGCAAATACTTAACTAAGCGGCCAAATATCCAGTTTAATTCTTAGATACTCAGTCCGATTTACTATTTCTCAGTTAGTCCTTTTTGTCGTCGTGCGGTGTTTTGTGATTTCGATTTCTTTAATTTCTGCTCGAAAGGCAGCAAGCTCCTTATACGAGCTTTATTCCGTACCAGTCAGAGAGTTCTGCATCAAGAACCCCTTCATGGACCATCTTCTCAATCTCGTTTTCAATCTGTCCGTAAGTGAACTTATAGTCATGTGAGATTGCGGAGATGACATCCGGACTATGGCAGAATCTGTTCGGAAACGCGTTATTGAATATTGCTACGTTTTCGAGGATCAAATTCCTTAGTCTTTCCATTTTTTATCACCTCTTTTTTATTGTGTTTCGTTTTCTCTTCATTTCGGTTCGATTTCTCTTCTCCTCAACCACTATATTTGCACATCAGATATATAGAGATTGTCCTAATACACTATATAGATAAAGAATCTTTAAACTCTGCATTATATCTATATAGCTAAAGTTGACAAGCCGAAATTTAGAACATGGATGCTTCAGAAATGAGTCATTTCAGAGCTTAGACATTTCAAGGTAGTAAACAAAGAGTAATAAAAATCAGGATAAATTTCGAGTGGATTAAAAATAAAATATAAGATAGGAATTCTTTAAGAGTTATCTAATTGCCTGTAAATCTGACTACCTGTGAATCTGACTATCTGTAAATCTGACTTTTCTATAAAATCCATTCATCTAGGCATATCCTGCCATTGAGTACTCAATCATGACCTATCAGGCATGCAGCGTACTTTCCCTTATCTGTTATGACAATAATATTATTTCTACCCCTTTTTTCAATACGTATGTACCCGTTATGTTTTAACTCATCAAGGAGACCCCTGTTTATTCTGACAAGTATATTACTGGATGTTCTTTGTTTTCCACCTATACTCTCATTAAGATCCTCAAAGCCCTGAAGTCTATTATCTTTGATCATTTTAATGATGTCATTGGTTGTCATTTTTTCTTTTTTATAGAGTTCCGTGAGGAACACGCTTTTTGCTCCAGTTGGGATGTCAATAGTAAAATTAGTCAAAATATAATACTTTAGCTCATTAACAATGGACAGACCATGTTCTAACAATTCTTCTTCGTTTTTTGAATATCCTCCATCGGCATATACATAGTAGACTTTAACATCGTGATGCATGGCAGCGAAAGTAGATGCAACTGCCGTCAATTTTCCCGATGCGCTCATATTGACATAGACAAGGTTATTTTCTTTTTTCTCCTGGACGATTATGTTGCTTATAGTTGACAAAAGAGGAAGCGGATCAGACAGTTTACTCTCCACAATAATAACCTCTATATTCTTCTCTTCAAGGCGTTTTTTTACTTCCTGTAAAAAGTATTCACGGCCTTTTGGACTGAACTCTTTACTTACTAACTTAGTATGTAAGAGGTAGACTTTATTAGCCCTCATTTTATCAAATGGCTTGACAGCCATATCAATTTCAGAAGCAAGAGGTATAATATGTACGATTTCTTCCACGACATCACCATATTAACGATATTAACAATATTAACAATATTAACAATATTAAAAATATTAATGATATTAAAAATATTAACGATATTTACGTAGAAATTATTATATTTATCTCAAAAGATTAGAGTTCAACCGGGTGAGAGAATCCCTTATGAATAGCTTTACGCCCGGTATTTCTCGACAAAGTAGGGCAGTTACAGGCCGTATAATCTCCCAATAGTGAACTATTGTTGTTCAACCGTGAATTATTGTTGTCATGTTGTTAATGTTGTTGTCCAATCGTGAATTATTGTTGTCATGTTGTTGATGTTGTTGCCCAATCGTGAATTATTGTTGTCATATTATTGTCATGTCGTTGTCCAATCGTGAATTATTGTTGTCATATTATTGTCATGTTGTTATTGTAACTTCGCTAACCAGGAACGAATAACATAGCGAGCTTTGCTACCACAGATTTTTCCGATATACTAGCCAGCAGCAAAAACGAGGTAATAACTTGAATAAAAATAGTAATGTAACAGATAAAGAGAATACATCGATACAAAAAAAGGGCATTGCATACAAATGGGTTGCACTGTTCAATGTGACCCTTGCGTCTCTAATGGGTTCTATCAACGGCAGCATCATCCTGATCTCACTGCCCGCGATATTCAAGGGTATCCAGATGGATCCGACGGACCCGGGTGCATTTCAGTACCTGCTGTGGCTCCTGATGGGCTTTGGCCTGGTAACGGCTACACTGCTCCTCACTATTGGTCGGCTAGCGGACATGTATGGTCGGGTAAAACTGTTCCGGCTGGGCTTCCTTATATTCGCCATCGGCTCAATTCTGCTCTATCTGACGCCTGGAACAGGCAACATTGGTGCACTGGAGCTAATTATTTTCAGGCTTCTACAGGCTGTGGGTAGTGCATTCACCATAGCAAACAGCTCAGCTATTATTACGGACGCATTTCCGGTCCGCGAGAGGGGAAAGGCGCTCGGCATAAACATGGTAGCCTTTATGTCCGGTCAGTTCATTGGCTTGCTGCTCGGTGGCGTACTGGCAACATACAACTGGCGCTATGTGTTTCTGGTCAATATTCCCTTTGCGGTTCTTGGAACGGTATGGTCTTACTGGAAGATGAAGGATATTTCGTTCCGAGCTTCAAAGACAAATCTTGATACTGTAGGCAACTTGTTCTTTGTAGGCGGGCTGACCTCACTTTTGATAGGTGTCACTTACGCTCTCATGCCTTACGAGCACGATGGTATCACCGATGCGATGGGCTGGAACAACCCCTGGGTAATGGCAGCGTCAGGTATCGGAATCGTATTGCTGGTCGCTTTCCCATTTGTTGAGAGCAGGGTAAAGAACCCAATGTTTAAGCTGGAGTTCTTCAAAATCAGAGCCTTTACCTACGGGTGTCTCGCCAGTTTCACTTCAGCTATTGCCCGAAGCGGTGCTATGTTCATGCTTATTCTTCTGCTACAGGGTATCTGGCTGCCACTCCACGGTTATCGCTTTGAAGATACGCCGTTATGGGCAGGTATCTACATGCTTCCCATGACTCTTGGCTTTATGATCATGGGACCGATTTCTGGGATTCTCTCGGACAAATATGGACCTCGATGGATTGCCACTGCCGGGATGAGCATCGTATCACTGGTGTTCATCGGGCTCGCTATGCTTCCCTATAACTTCGACTACTGGGAGCTAGGAATATTGATCTTCTTCATGGGCATTGGCAACGGTATGTTCGCCTCTCCGAACAGCTCATCGATAATGAATTCTGTGCCACCTCAAAACCGGGGTGTTGCGTCGGGTATGCTATCCACACTATCGAACTCGGCCAGTACGCTGAGCATGTCCGTATTCTTCACCATCGTGATCGTAGGTATCCAAAAATCGTTTCCGGATGCGGTGCACAGCTCGTTTGCCAGCCTTGGATCTGCACAGATTGCTCCTGCTTTGCAACAACTCGCTAATCAGCTAGCAACAATGTCGCCTACAAATGCGTTGTTCTCTGCCTTTTTGGGCTATAACCCAATGAGCTCGATTCTGAACTCTATAGATTCGAGTATCGTCAGCTCAATACCTCAACAAATCGTGACCACACTGACAAGCAACTACTGGTTCCCACAGACACTGCAGCAGGCATTCATGCCAGCACTACGGATTTCTTTCATAATCGGGGCTGTACTTTGTGGTATAGCTGCCGTGCTGTCGGCAATGAGGGGACAACGGTACGTGTACGAGGCTCACAGCCCGGTCAATGATGTGAGCAAAGGTTGTGTTACGGAAGGAAAAGAAGGGGCACGCATATAAGGATCTGGCATATTGGTCAGTAGATATTGAAGGCTTTCAAGGGAGCGCCATCACTCATCCCTTCTGAGCCTCCAGGCCGAGCATTTCTGACAAGAAGGCAAGGGAATCTTTTCAGGAAAGCCAGAACCGGGTTATATCGATGTCTCTAATTCACGAAGAGTTATATAAAACCGGGGAAACCGGAAATTTTGAAACCTTTGATTTTAAAGCATACATCCAGAAACTTGCAAATGAACTCTTCATGTCATATCTGATAGACAATCAGGATATTCACATAAAAATAGATATAGAAAGCTTTTTTCTCGGAATGGACACCAGAATTCCATTGGGAATTATTAACGAACTTGTATCCAACTCTCTAAAACATGCTTTTCCAGAAGGGCGAAAAGGAGAAATCCAGATTAAGCTCCATAAGAGAAGGAGTGGAAAAATCAGCGGAGACGATAAGATACTGGCAGGCTTGAGACCTAGAACTCAAAATGGTTTTGAGACAGCTTAAATAGACCTTTTTTCTAAAAAGATTTTTTAGCGAGAAACCTTATGTGTTTAAATTTATTTATAAAATCTGGATTTAGTAAATGTCATAAAATAGATTATACCGATTTTTCATAACGTTTATTTTTAATTGGTGATAGGGATTTTGAAAATCAAGTTATTCAATCGAGACCGTGCATAGTTTGTTCTGTGTTGACTCCTTAGCGTTAGCTCGCCTAAAACCCCACGCAGTGAGGTGTGTTCCTAATAGTCCGGATTTCATCCTCTGAAAAGGCAAGCCTCTGGTAGTGTCGTATTGAGTTAAGTTGTTGTGTCCCTGGTGCAGACATACGGTGGATTCGGGAATTACCGCTGCAACCAGCCAGCTCTCTATTGCCTTGAGCGTTATTTTCACACTCATACCATATGATTGGATTTCCGCAATCTGGGACCATCTTTCATGTTTTAGTTCTATCCAGCCTCGGTTGGTGGATGGTGCACGATTGTGTTTTGCACCAAATCGTTTTTCAAAAAGAGATCGTGAATATATCGAGTGGACAACACAAAAAAGTTTTTTAGTATTAACGTCCTTTTTTAGGAAAGGCGAGGCTATCTGAGAGGTAATATGATGAAAAAAATTAGCTTTTTAGTAATTGGCTTGCTACTTATGTCAATAGTAGCGATGTCAGGATGTTCTGATAATGAGACATCTGACAATACTGCCCCTGCAGAAAAGAATGCAGGCAATGTATCTCATAATAATACTATACCTCCTGGAGGAAAACCCGGTAACATGTCACCTAATGATAACATGTCCCCTCGAAGAAGTCCAGATAACATGTCAGGTAACGCCACTATACATCCTAATGGAAATCCGGGTGAGATGCCACCAAATTCACCAATGCCTCCTGGAGGCAATCCAGATGGTATGCCAGCTAATGGAACCATGCCTCTTCGAGGAGCTCCTCCGGCAGGAACTCCAAGTAACATGTCATAATTAGATTTATTATGACTCTCTCAACCGTACCGTCTGCTTATCCCCATAAGCTTTTAAATTAGGTCGTTGGTTAATTTGCTTTGAGGCATATAACCGTACTCGCTATCTATTATCTCAATGACCTGAGGGTCGAAAGTCATGGTAGTGCCAATCTTATGATATAATTTGGTGGGTCGAACCATTTCTACTCTCGCCCCCTTTTTCCCAAAAAAGTTTACGTACATCTTTTATACCTCTTGCGTAAATATAGTGCCCATGCGCGATATCGTTATTATAGGGCATAAAGCAAATACAAGCGGCGACTTTACATTAAATGATCTTCCAGGTTCTGCGGGAAGAATGGATATCCTTTGCCGCTGCGTGAGTTCTGCCCTTTTTCTCTCTTTCGGAATGCGCAGGGATGTAAACGTACACCTGTTACTTCTGGGAGAACCTGATCCCGGTAAAATCATCAGGTTTGAAGGACTGCACCTGAGATACCTTAACCCGGACGAACGGAGCAGCGGTTCCCTTATCCAGAAAGCCATTCAAAAGGGTGCAAGCGAACAGGATATCCGTTCCACTCCAGGTGTCTGGATTCGTAGAGGAAATCTCGATTCTCTGCTCTCAAAATTCGAGGGTCGCACTCTGCTCTACCTGAGAGAAGACGGAGAGGATATCAGGGCAATTGCAAATGAAATCCGTGATCCGGTCTTCATCCTTGGAGACCATTTAGGAGTTACCGAAGAAGAGGAAGCACAGCTCCTTAAGGCAGGGGCGAAAATTATCTCGGTAGGTCCTCTTTCCCTCCATTCTAATCACTGCATAACCCTTATACATAATGAACTGGACAGGGCTGAGGCTGAAAGGGGAGAGTTCCCTGGAGAAGCTGAAAGCAGGGTCGAAGATTGAGTGGTAACATATTAAATGTTGACCAGAAGCATTAAGAGATGATACGAAGCTTTTACCCTTTATTTATCCCTTAATTTTATCACTCATTCCCAGGTCTATTTCCCAAACAAAGAGCGTAAGAAAGTGAAAGAAAATGGATGTACTCGAAATTTCAAAAAAGATTCTGCATGAAGGCCCTATATGTGACCACTGTCTGGGCCGTCAGTTTGCACAATTATCCACAGGCCTGAGCAACAGAGAACGTGGGCAGGCCCTGAAACTCGCCCTTGTTCTTGAAGGGGACCGGATCTACAAAACTGAAAACGATGATTCCCTTCTTAAAGAGCTTGCTCCTTGCAGTGTATTTGCAAGAAAGGCTCTCAGAATAGAAGGCGAAGATGAACAGTGCTGGGTCTGCCTTGACCAGTTTAAAAAGCTGGATGAATGGGCCGATGAAGCTGTAAAAGCCCTTGAAGGACTCGAATATTCTACATTTCTTGTAGGCACAAAGGTCAGCGGGCTTTTGAGTGAAAACGAGGAGATGCTCTGGGCTGAGGCTGGGACTGCATATGCCGAACAGCTTAAGACCGAGCTGAACAGGGAAGTTGGCAAGCGGATAGCCGAAAAAGTCCAGAAAGACGTGGGCTTCGAAAATCCTGATATTACAATTACTCTTGACCTTGCAAAAAACAAGCTTGAGCTCCAGCTCCGCTCCGTATATATTCTAGGGCGCTACCGCAAACTTATCAGGGGAATTCCCCAGACACGCTGGCCTTGCAGGAAATGCAAGGGCAAAGGATGTGAGCACTGCAATTTTACAGGGAAACAGTATCAGGAATCCGTAGATGAGCTCATAAAAGGGCCTGTAGTTGAGGCTTTCCAGGCCGTTGATACGGCTTTTCACGGGTCCGGCAGGGAAGATATCGATGCCCTGATGCTTGGAAGCGGCAGGCCTTTTGTAGTAGAAGCAAAATCTCCTGTAAAGCGAAGCACAGACCTTGAAGAGCTTATGCGAAATATTAACGAGGGAGCTGCCGGAAAAGTTGAGGTAAGAGAGTTTTCTTTCACTGGAAAGGATATGATTGAGACCTTGAAGAGCTCAAAGGCGGATAAAACTTATAAGCTTAAAGTTACATTTAAAGAGCCTGTTTCGGAGGAAAAGCTTAAATCCAGCCTTGATGCTTTGAGTGGCATAGAGATTTCACAGCAGACTCCAAGGCGGGTAGTTCACAGGCGGGCTGACCTTGTCAGGAAAAGGCATGTGCACAGCATCAAGCTTGACGAACTGACAGACGAAGGTTACGCTTACATAACAGTAAACTGCGAAGGCGGGCTGTATGTAAAAGAGCTTGTTTCCGGAGATGAGGGCAGGACAAACCCGAGCCTGAGCGGACTTTTAGGGATTCCTGCGCTTGTGGAAGATCTTGATGTGGTCAACGTCGATATTTAAACTCAATCTGAATCAGCGTTATTTAATATGTAGAGTCAGGAAAATACTGCCTGACTGAACGCTTTATTTAAGTAATATCCATCTTATCTAGAGAAAAACTGTATATACTATAGACTAATTAATCGAGCATTCTAAGGAGGAACATGCGATGACAAACTCCCACGGCGAAAAACGCTGCACAAGGTACAAATTACAGAAGACAGTTCGTGAAAGAGGGATTTCCCCTGTAATCAAGGCAATTCAGGAATTCGAAGAAGGGCAAATGGTTCATATTGACATTGACCCGAGCATTCAGAAAGGCATGCCCAATCCAAAATTCCAGGGTTCTACCGGAAAGATTATCGGACAGCGCGGTCGTTCGTACATTCTTGAAGTCCGCAGCGGAAATGCGATGAAGGAAGTTATTTCTCTCCCTCAGCACCTTAAACCGCAGAAGTATTAATTCACATTCCAGGTAGTTAGGTTGTAAAACCTAACTCATTTTACCTGAGTTTACAGTATGCAGGCTTTTACCGTAGGCTCGGGCTCCTGTCAGGGGTTTTCGGTAACTTGTAAGATAAGGACCTGTAATTAAAAAGTAAGAAACCCAGTGTCCCCTGAAAAACTGCTTAAAAGAGGTGGGGGACTTAAAGAAAACTGATTTTAAAAAACTGGTCCTTTATCCCGGTATGGTGATTTAATCCAGACATTGTGACTTAATCCAGACACGGTGATTTAATCCCGATATGGTGATTTAATCCCTACATGGTGATTTATTATCCAGGCAGGTTGGTGATATTACCCCCTACATGGTGATTTATTATCTCGAGATGTGAATATCTATAATTATATATCGTTTGGCAGACATATACCTGATCCAGATCAGGAAATAATTATTCGGAACAATTTCAGATTATTATTAAATATGATCGAATTTCATGCATAACGGTAATCTAATTCGTGCATAACGGAATCTGTTTCGTGCATAACGGTAATCTGAAGAGAGTCTATCTATGAGAAAAGGTAAACAATCTCGGGGCCAATTCAGATTTCCGGATACTTACAGGCAGAAATTTACTTGCCGGGAATTCCTGGAGAATTGAAGAGTGACCTGAAGAGATTACTCAGCAGGGAATGGCAGATTGTTACAACTTTTAAATCGAAAAGAGTGTATTCCAATGATAGTTAAGGAAGTCCTCAGTGAAGATTTATTGACCTTGGCCGAAGTCAGAGAACTACTTACCAGGATCGTCGAAGAGCGCAGAGAGAAGGGGCTTGAAGTCGGATATGGATTTAGAAAAGCTCTTCGCCATGCTGAACAATTCTCAAAGATCAATGGAGAAAAATCAAGAGAACTGGTTAACAAGCTGTTAGAACTCGAAAAAATGAAGCCTTCAATCGCGATCAGGATCGCAGATATTCTGCCTCAATCCAGGGATGAAATCCGATCAATCTACGCTAAAGAAAAATATACCCTGAGCAATGAAGAGCTTGATCAAATTCTCGATTATGTGCTGGAAACTATTGAATAAAACTTAAATGCAAAGGGAATAACCTATATAGAAGTTTTCATCTTCTTATTTATAAGGGAAGTATCCGAAACTTAGAGTACTTTAAAGTGTCAGGGAGTACCTGACACTAATTCAAATACAGAGGACTCTTTGGGTTATTGAATATATAGAGTCCGGGGATGCTGGTTACAGGGTAGTTTAAATTTTTACAGGACACATAGAACACCAGAAATTTGTGAATTGTCGACAGTCGATTAATGGATAGATTCCAAACCGAATGGAAGCGAGTTGGGCATATCAAAATAAGATAGGTCCTGAACACAGATTTCCGTGGGATGTCAGATTAATTGATAGGATGGGTGCTGATGAGAGTAGAAAAGTCGCAATCAGGTAGATCGTACGCTGGCAGATCAGCTGCTGAAAAACCTTCTTATGGCGGCAGGCGTCCGACAGGCAAACCGCAATCCGAGAGACAATCAGAAAGAGCTCCGCGCTCATCCAGAAAGTCCCTGGAAAGCTCACAGGAAAGAGAAGAATATGTATGGGTTCTTGACTATCTTCCGTATGGAAAATCAGTTGATGGCACTTCTGCATACCAGAAAAAACCTCTTGTTCAGGCTGTGGGAGATAAAAAATTCACTCTTATGGAGCTTGTTCCCAAAAACGGTGTGGTTCCTCAGATCCAGTCAAGAGTTTATATCGGATCGGGAGACCGGGATGAAATTGACCACGTAAAACAGAGAATAGGCTACTCGGACCTTACGACAGGAGCGAATCTCGAGCTGCCTTTTATCCTTGAGGCTTGTGTGAGGCATCAGGAGGCACGCTTTGTAAAGTTTTTCAATGAGGCTCATTCCATAACTACCCGCCTGCACATGCTTGATCTCCTTCCCGGGATAGGCAAAAAACTAATGTGGTCTATAATCGATGAGCGCAAAAAAGGAGACTTCAAGAGTTTTCAGGATATCCGGGAAAGAATTCCAAGCCTTCATGACCCGGCTAAAGTTCTTGCCCACAGGATTGAAGAGGAACTCAAGGATGATTTCATCAAGTACAGACTGTTCACAGCTCCACCGC
The DNA here is from genome assembly GCA_023399215.1 of Methanobacteriota archaeon. Taxonomy (GTDB): domain Archaea; phylum Halobacteriota; class Methanosarcinia; order Methanosarcinales; family Methanosarcinaceae; genus Methanosarcina. The sequence continues at coordinate 33,601 of JAEWQJ010000009.1, read as the reverse complement.
GCCGACAGTAAGCCGAGTGAGATGAACTCTCCTTGCTCTATTTTTTTAGTATGGTCTTTCAAGGTTAACTTTTTCAGTTTTTGAGTTTCGTCATTTTAATTATAATAATTCCGTATTGGCTAAAGATTCCATTATTGACCAAAGATTCCGTGTTAGATTAAAGTACTCAATTTACTCAGCAATATACTCTATTTATTCAGGAGGTTTCAGTCTGGTTCGTTCTCTTCTTAAAAAATATAATATAAAAGGAGGCACTTTTGATCAGCATTTTCTGGTCGATGCAGGCTATCTAGACAGAATCGTAGCTGCTTCTGAGCTTGGACCTGAGGATGTAGTTCTTGAAATCGGTGCAGGTGTAGGAAACCTGACTGAAAGGCTTGCAAAAAAGGCAAAAAAAGTAATTGCAATTGAACTTGACCCTGTCCTTGTCAGAGTTCTCCATGACCGTTTCGATAAAGTCGAAAATATTGAGATTATTGCAGGAGATGCACTGAAAGTCGAGTTCCCGGAATTCGATAAGGTAGTCTCAAACCTTCCCTATTCCATCTCATCTGAGATAACTTTCAAGCTCCTTCACCATAACTTCAAACTTGGTATTCTCATGTACCAGTATGAGTTTGCAGTCCGGATGGTTTCCTCACCCAATTGTAAGGATTATTCACGTCTAACAGTCGATACCTGTTATTTTGCTGATGCCTCTATATTGATGAAAGTCCCAAAAAGCGCTTTCCAGCCGGTACCAGAGGTTGATTCGGCAGTTATCAAACTTGTTCCCCGCCCTGCACCTTTCGAAGTCAAAAACCAGGCCTTTTTCATGGATTTTGTGTCCGCAGTCTTCAGCCAGCGACGGAAAAAGCTGAAAAATGCGATTATGAACATGAACCATGTACTCAAAATCCCCAGCATCAAAGAGGTTATTGCCCGGCTGCCTGAGGATATGATGAGCAAACGCGCTGAAAACCTGACTCCTGAAGAGCTTGCACAGGTTTCAAATCAAATAATTGATTTAAAAAAGTCAATTTTTGAAAATGAATTAAAAGAGCAATAAAAAGCCAGGGCAATAGAACTATAAAATAAAGAACTCGAAAATTATGGTTGAAATTGAATACAGAAAAGCTCGAATTAAGCTCGGGGACACAGACCTTGTCTATGAGCCTGCAGAAGATTCTTTTTTACTTGCCGATGCTGCCCTTAAAGAAGCAAAACCAGGCATGCGCATTCTTGAAATCGGAACAGGGTCGGGTTTTGTATCTGCTGTACTTCTTGCAAACCTGAAAGGGATTTGTCTGGTCGCTACGGAAATTAACCCCCATGCCGCCCGCTGTGCAAAAGTAAATGGCGTGGAGGTTATTCGTACTGATCTTTTTAGAGGGATAAAGTCCAAAAATCCTGAAACTCTTTTTGACCTTATTCTCTTTAATCCGCCCTATCTCCCGACTTCTGAGGAAGAAAAGGTTCCTGGCTGGCTGAATTATGCTTTTGACGGAGGAATTAGCGGAAGAGACACTCTGGATAGGTTCCTGGATGAAATAAGGGATTATCTCAAGCCAGGAGGAGAAATTCTTGTGCTTATATCTTCTATTACCGGACTGGATGCTGTTACGGAAAAAATGATAGGTATGGGATTTGTGGTTGATGTTGTGGCAAGAAAAAAGATTTCTTTTGAAGAACTGATGGTTGTTAGAGGAAAACTTTTGTGAACGAGGTCATCTCAAAACTAATATTCTCTTGAAATTATAATATAACAGATTTTCATTCCGTGAAATCATGATGTTCTCTTGAAACCCATAAAATCCTGTTTTCCTTCACACAAACCACATACCGATCTCGCCTGATAAACTATTTCCTCTAAATCAGTTAATTTATGTGGTAATATCGGTTTGAAACTCTTTTCAAAAAACAGATGAGATCAACTAACTTTATTAATTATTTTCTCCTTTTACACTAAGGGGGTGAAGTATGTCACGTACTAATTTATGGGAAAGCTTCTGGGATATAATGGGTGCATTAATAATAACGATCATGATATTAATTGGAATTGCTAATTTATAATGATTATTAAAGCTTCCATCACTTCTTTTTTTATATTCGTCTTCCAACATTTTGAGAAATAGTACTTTAGGGATAATGAACTTTAGGGATAATGATCTTCTTCACTTATTCTGCAAATATATAGTCTCCATCGCTAGAGTATACAAATCATGTATTATGGACGCTAAAGAATTTCAAAGAGGCGTGTTCAATGAAGTTCATTATTTTGGGACTTAATTTTGTAATTTCCACATGATTTGTAAAGATATGTTCTCCATTGCAATGTTTCGAAGAACTTTTACGTCAGAATAGAAAAAAGAGGCTTCTTATCCCCGATGGAGTGATCTACTGTATTATCGGACTTCCTGGAGCTTTCCGGCATAGAAGGAGATAAATACAGTTAGATAGTTAGGAGTGACTGTTCCCGCTAATGTTATTAAGGTATAAAGAACACGTGTGGCATATATGGATATGGATATGGAGAATCAGTCGATACCAGCCAGGATTTTACTTTACAGTACAGCTGCGGTTATACTGACTATCGGAATGCGAGAGATTGCTTCAATACTCACAACCATTTTTTTCTCTGTTTTTGTTGCACTGATCTTTACCCCGTTTATCCGATGGCTTAAGCAAAAAGGAATTCCCGGGGTATTGAGTGTCTTTCTGGTAATTCTTTTATTCGCCCTCATCGTCCTGATTCTTGGGGTAATGGTTGCCAGTGCAGCAATCCAGTTTGGAAGCCAGATCCCGCTATATCAAGATCAGTTGATTGAATTCATGAGTAATCTTGCAAAATATATTCCTTCATATGACGGTTTTTCCGTGCAGTCAATTATTCGCGGCATCGTGTCAATTACGGTTTCCTTTGTGGTAAGCGCCCTTGACGGACTCATAAATGCCGGGACAACAGTTGGAATTATCATACTCACGACGGCCTTTATGTTAATAGAGGCTGCAAATGTTCCTGAAAAAATAGATGAGGAAATTGAAAATCAATCTGAACTCCAATTGAGGTTAAGCATCTTTGGCAGGAAGTTAGTAAAATTTATTGTTATAAAGGCTGAAATAAATCTTATCACAGCCGTCGCAATTACTATTACTTTCCTTATCAGTGGGATCGACTATGCGATTCTCTGGGGAGTTCTTATATTCATTCTGAGTTACATCCCCTATATTGGTCTTGTTGTAGCTTCCATCCCTCCCATAGTGATTGCGCTTTTTAAGTATGGGCCTTTAGGTGCTCTTGCAGTTATTGTCGTTATCGCTGCTGTTGACGGAATCACAGAAAATGTCCTTTTCCCTTCACTTATGGGAAAAGGCCTGCAGTTATCTCCAGCCTTTTTATTTCTTGCTCTGATCTACTGGACTTTTGTACTCGGAGGCGCAGGTGCATTGCTTTCCATACCTCTTACAATGGTTTTGAAAATCATGCTTGAGAGTTTCGATGAAACAAAATGGATGGCCAGATTAATGGGCCCACCAAGAGATATAGAGTAACTTGAAAAAAACCAGGACAAAGAAAAATAACTGTTATTCCTGAGAGACAAGAAAACACTCTGAAGCCATCAGATTAGATAAAAGTACAGAAAGTGAATTCAGAAGCTCCATAGCTAATTCAGTAAACAATGTACTTACTAAGTGCAGTGAAAATAGAAACGGCTAGCAGAGCAAAATTTGAATTGGGGAATTAGGGAATTTATGAAAAAACAATTTTGGGTAAACTCTTTACAAATAAGTGGCGTTGCCAGTTCATCCTGAACCAGTCATTAGTCATGTTCTCTATGCGCCGTACCTCGGGTAAAGAGTTTTGGCTATAAGATCTGGAAAAAAGGAGAGACCTACTTTCCAGAAACTACTTTCCAAAAAGAAAAAATTTACAAAGTTCGTTTATGAAAAGTAATTACAGGTGAGCATTTACGGGAATTTCTGCGACTCTACAAAGCCGATTCTAATTCTGACATCTTTACCTGTAGCTTCTGTCAGGCGGTAAGCAGCTTTACTGGCCATATCTGGAGGGACTTCCTGACCTACTTTGCGGCCTATCAGGAGGGATACTTTTACAGGTTTTTTTAACAAGAAATCTAAAGGCATATAGCCGACTGTAACTTTTTCAAGTGTCAAACCTTTTTCTGCATATTCGGGATCTTTGAACATAGCTGTCATTTCTCCGTTAATCTCCTGTCCAACAAGAGTTGTCTGAAAAGAAGAATAGGTAACAAGCCCAAGAACTACAGAGAGTGAGGCAATTGCAATGACAATTAAAACTACATGCGAGATCACAGAAGAACGGGCATGTACAACTGCTTCTTTCTCTACCGGACGAAAACCGGAAACCCAGAACATTATGAGGGCTGATACGTTGACAGCAAGCAGGTTAACAAGCACGAGCACGGCAGCTGCAACTGCTACTAAGGGCAGTCCCCATGCGAGTCCCAGCCCTGACGTTGCAGCTGGTGGAACGAGAGCAATTGCAATTGCAACACCCACAAGGGCAGACCCTGCATTCCGGATAATACTGATAGCTCCTGCTATACCCGATCCTAGAGCAAGGAACAGAGACAGAAAATTAGGGCTGGTCCTCTCGGATATCTGGGATATTTCTCGGATATCGAGGCCAGGTGGCAAAAGTATCGATTCTTTAAGAAGTATGCCGATAAGGGCACCCACTGCAATTGCGAGCAGAAGCCCTCCAATTTGCATCTTAATTCCTCGAGACGCAAGTTTTCTGTCGTCAAGAACAGTGCCTACACTTGTAGTAATTGCAGGTCCCATAAGTGGAGCCACGACCATTGCTCCGATGATTGTTGCAGCCGAATCAAGCAAGAGTCCTCCAGTTGCAATAATCGCGCTCAGAACAAGAAACGCAAGATAGGTAGAAGTTTCAGGTGCGAGATTCTCTGCACGTGCAATCAATTCTTCCCGCGAGATACGGGTTCCAGAGTAGCGCTGCTTTAGAGCTTCAATGCGTCTTGATACTATAGTTTCAGGTGTCAGGACGATCGTATAGGTATTTTCGCTAATTCCTGCCTTGCTCAATCTGGCAAGTACTGGTTCCACACCAATAGGAGGAACCGGAAACTGGACAAGAGCTTCAAAGTCCTTTCTGCCTGTTTCGTCCCATACGGCATAGTCTATCCCTTCGTCATCTAGCACTGCGAGCACAGGCTGTCGCTTACCTACTGGAATGAGTACCTGAACAAGACGCATAATATGATTATGCATATATAATATATATTTTATATTAATTGGTTTCAAGAAATATTTGCAGTTAATCGAATCTTATAGATTGGTTTCAAAAAATATTTTCAGCTAATCGAATCCTATCGATTTGAGCATAAAAACATGTTATTGTTCAGATACTATCCCAAAAACTGGATGAAAAAATAAGGTAAAAACATTGCTATAGGTTAACTGTGATTATTTGTTTTGATCCAATGTTTTTAATTTTATAACTTATTTTGAAATACCTGCGTGAAGCCGTTGCCTATGGAACGAAAACTACAACAAAAGATGTGAAGGGCCAAGCTGAATTTAAAAGAACTCAGTGTAAGTAAAGAAAACTTCTTCAAATTTCTGGTCGATAATACCATACAGGACATCTTCAGGCTCACTTTTGCGAGCAAAAGGTAGCGTATTATAGCAATACTTTGTGATTTAATTCATAGTTTTCTTTAAAGTTCACAACGATATCTTAAGCTCATAAAAATGCAAGCTATTATAAATCAATTTGAATATATATTGTTCATCTATTTGAATATATATTGTTCATCTATTTGCTCATGAGAACAGGTGTGGGGCAGTTCGAAGGACCATTAGTTTGGACCAGATTTGGGGGCAGGTTCGAGTATTATTATGGTTTCAGGGGCTGGAAAGCTAACCAGATAATCTTCCCCTATTCTACAAAGGATATTGGATACATTATTTATCTGGGGGCATTAATCAATCAACCTGCATTAATGGGTTATAAAAGAAAAGAGCCAGCTTACTGTAAAATAATATGGGGGGATTGCAAAATATGAAAATAAATAGAATCTCGGTACCTGCTGAGATTTTAGTGTACAGTACTTTTGCTGTTATCCTGACAATAGGAATGAGGGAAATATCTTCTATACTCACAACCGTATTTTTCTCCATCTTCGTTGCACTGATACTTACCCCACCTGTCCACTGGTTCAAGCGAAAAGGTATTCCCGGAGTACTGAGTGTGCTTCTGGTAATTTTGTTATTAACCCTAATTATCTCGCTTTTTGGGGCAGTGGTTGTAGGAGCTGCAATCCAGATTGGAAACCAGCTTCCAAACTATCAGAGTCAGTTGACAGAAATCCTGGACAAACTTTCACCATATCTTCCATCTACTGAAGAACTATCCCTGCAGTCTATTCTTCGTGGTATTGCATCACTTGCAATCAGCCTCACGGTAAGCGCCCTTAACGGACTCATAAATACCGGGACAACAGTTGGAATAATCATAGTCACAGCAGCATTTTTGCTGCTAGGTGCTGCCGGAACTCAGGAAAAAACAGAACAAAAAGCTGAAAAACAGCTCGTACTCGAATCACGTCTGAATAAATTTGGTAAGGGCCTGATAGAGTTTATTGTTATAAGAACAGAGGTAAATCTTGTTACGGCTATTGGAATTGCAGTTATTCTCCTTATAGGAGGTATCGACTTTGCGGTTTTCTGGGGCATCATGGCATTTTTTCTAGGTTATATTCCTTACATAGGTCTGGCTTTAACTACAATCCCACCTGCGTTCTTCGGTCTGCTCCAGTATGGGCTTGTAGGGGCTCTAGCTGTTATTATTGCTATCTCGATAGTCAATGCACTCACGGAAAACGTAATCTTTCCTTCACTCGCAGGAAAAGGCCTGAAACTATCTCCAGCTATTGTATTTCTGTCCCTTCTCTACTGGAATTATGTGCTTGGAGCTACAGGAATGCTTCTTGCCACACCTCTTACCATGGTTTTGAAGATTATCCTGGAGAGTTTTGATGAAACCAGATGGCTTGCCAGATTGATGGGCCCGGTAGAAAATGAAGTAGAAGCTAAGGAAAGTGCAGAGCAGGGAGAAGAAAATTAAAATCCGGACCGATGAAGAGATACTCGGAAGCTATCGGTTTTGCAAAGATCCGATAAAATCAGTATATATTTTTCTGCCTGTTCACTCGTAATCTTAACCCGAATTTTAGATCTGCTAGTTTATATATATTTTTAATTTTATACATCTTTTGTGTTAATACTGCTTGTTAATACTGCTGTAATTGTCTTTTGATTGTAGAGTTTCTGACAGAGGGGGAATAAGACTACAGGAACTATACGAGATTTCATATCTCATTCATGTGGTCACCAGTTAGCCGTGAAAAGCAGCGCAGCATAAACTGCACAGCAGAGGTAGAACTTCTAAGAGGGGGAGTAAATAAATGGATGAAGTAATGTATGGACCAATGCAGCTCTTAGTCATAGTATTCGACAATCCGAACTTCCACGGCAAGATCCGCCGTGAACTTGAATCAGTCATGAATAAAGGAATGGTCAGGCTTATTGATTTGCTGTTCATATGGAAAGACGAAGCTGGGAATATCAAGTCTCTTGAGACTACACAACTGGATGAAGAGGAAAGAATGCGTTTTGGTGCTGTCGTAGGGGGACTTATAGGGTATGGAGCTGGCGGTGAAGAAGGAGCTAGAGGAGGCACAGAGGCAGGAATCCTGGCAGCAGCCCAGGAGAATTATGGAATCACTGAAGAAGATATTCTGGAGATAACTGAGGCTATACCTGAAGGTACTGCCGCTGCTATTCTTATTATCGAACACCTATGGGCAAAAAACCTGAAACAGGCAATAAGAGATGCAGGAGGAGTGCTGGTCTCCCAGGGTATGCTCACACCCGAGCTGCTCATTGCGGTTGGAGAAGAACTGACAGAAGCTGTTAAATTTGCAGAGAAAAAGAAAAAAGGACCTCAGGCAGCAGCTGCATTCTAAAAGGTTGATTCTAAAAGGTTGATTCTAAAAGGTTGATTCTGAAGGGGTGCACGCTCAAATTTAGGTATTATAAAAATATACTGGGATATAAGCAAACAATAATGCTTTCAAATGCAGGTTTTCTCAGATGAAAATCTGGAATTTTTACTGGAAGAAGGCATTGATACCTATATCCCTGATAACTTTTATAAAGCTGAAAAGAAGGAAAAACAGGAAGTTCATGAAATCTTTCTTTAAATACGATAAAGAAAAAGACTGTTATTATTGTTCTGCTGCATTTGAGATTCCTTTTACAAGAAATGATAGTTGGGGGGAGATTAAGGCTGGAATAAAGGGAAAATTCGAGCTAGAATAGCAAATAAGCTATGTTGAGCTATGAAAATTAATCTGTTCTTGTTGAAATAAATTGAAAATTGAAATAGGTATTACTCAATTATACAGTTCAAAATGGTTTTGAGACAGCTTGAAGAACTAGTTTTTTAAGTTAATTTTTTAAGTTAGTTTTTTAAGTTAGTTTTTTAAGTTTTTTAAGATTTAATTATCATGATTAAATATAACTATTTTATAGAAACCGTTATATTAAAGTATATCTTTAAACATAATTCTAAGAATACCTTAAAACTTAAAAGGAATTTCCTGATATCTTTATAAACCGATTGCGCTGGTGGGTATGACACTTACAGAAATTTTCAACCAGCTAACAGAGCTTGAGAAAAAATTTAATGAGATCAAGTACCCGCTTGAAGCTGCTTTTCAGCCATCTTTCTCTTTTAAAATACGTAAAGCAGAACATGATATTTTAATCAACCAGCCGCCTGCGTTTGAGCTTGATGAACTTTTCGAGAAGGTAGAGGAATGACATACAAAGTAGCCCTTCATCCCTCAGTTTACAAAAACCTTAAAAATTTGTATAGACTTGACAGGCCAGGTTATGATTACGTGAAACACCGCCTCCGACTTCTAGCTTACAGGCCGGAAATGGGCATTCCCCTTGAAGCCGAGTTTGAAGATAAATGGAGAATTCATATCGGGCCCTTCGTGCTGGTCTATACTTTTGACCATGATACAAATATCCTTACCATGCTAGTTTTTGAGCATTACACGCGGGCATATAACATGCATACTGCTTATGCGTGAATCGAGGTATGCGTGAATCGAGGTATGCGTGAATCGAGGTGAAGATAGTAAAGACAGCCTTTGTGAGTACTGTTTTTGGTCAAGTGCTGTTTTTTGGTCAAGCTTTTTTTGAAAAAAGGTTGTGATATACACCACCTGTAGTATTTTTTGGCCAAGCTTTTTTTGAAAAATAGATTGTGAGAATGATTTAAGTTTTAAACGCAGTATCAGGATTATATGCAAGCAATTGGATGGTCAATTTGTATCTAATTGATATTATATATTTAATACCATGTTTATATAATGGGAAAAAGAAGTCAAAAACCATAATTCTTTGACGTTGCTTGTCCGAACAAAAACTGCAAGCTCTATGGTCTTACTAACCAGGGCAATATTACTGAAAATGGAACTTACATAAGTCGTGGAAAGAAAACAAGAAAAAAGGACCATCAATTTTTTTACAATACATATTAATTTTACAGTAGTTGTTAATTTTTACAGAGTATCTTAGTTTTTATAAGTGTCGTAAAGATTCTGAAATGCAGTAAATATTATCACCTTATGAAAATGGAACGCAATCAAAAATTAAAAGCAATAATATTCACTGCATTTTGAAGCATCAGAATCTCTTAATTGCGAGATTATTCTCTTTTGCTTTTCTAAATTATGTCCCGCACTCCCAGCCGCTCATGTAGCATTTCTGCGTCGACGTGAGTTCATCGATGGTTATACCCATTGACTGAAGTTTCATTCTTGCCACAAAAGTATCAAGTTCCAGAGGTACCTTATGGACTCCGTTCGGAAGCTTGTTTTCGGCAATATAACGCACACAGAGAGCCTGGTTTGCAAAACTCATATCCATGACTTCAGCCGGGTGGCCATCGCCAGCAGCCAGATTGACCAGCCTGCCTTCAGCTATGACATTGATGCGCCTGTCGCTGAGATCGTATTCTTTTATGTTGTGTCTTACGATCCGGACGGATTTTGCAAGAGATTCAAGGGCTTCCATATCGATTTCCACATTGAAGTGGCCGGAATTTGCAAGGATTGCTCCGTCAGGCATGGACTTGAAATTTTCGGCTGTGAGGATATCACGGTTTCCTGTGGTGGTCACAAAGATTTCACCTAATTTCGCAGCATCTGCCATCTTCATGACCCTGTACCCGTCCATTCTGGCTTCAAGAGCTCTTACAGGATCGACTTCGGTAACGATTACATTTGCCCCAAGGCCTGAAGCACGCATCGCAACTCCGCGCCCGCACCAGCCGTAGCCTGCAACAACAACGTTTTTACCTGCTACCAGGAGGTTTGTGGTCCTGTTAATCCCGTCCCATGCTGACTGGCCTGTTCCATAGCGGTTGTCAAAGAGGTATTTGGTCATGGCATCGTTTACCGCGATTACCGCCATTTTCAGGGCTCCTTCTTTTTCCATCGCATGAAGCCTGTGAACACCAGTTGTTGTTTCTTCGCAGCCGCCAAGGATATTCGGAAGCAGGTCGGTCCTTTCTTTATGTAATTTGAATATAAGGTCTGCCCCGTCATCGATTGTGATATCGGGTTTGATGTCCAGGACCTGGTCAATTGCTTCATAATATTCCTGGCTCTCGACTCCGTATCTTGCAAAACAGCTTATGTTCTTGCGGGTGCCGAGGGCAAGGGACACGTCGTCCTGAGTGCTGAGGGGATTGCAGCCGGTAATTGCTACCTCTGCACCGCCTGCAGCGAGGGTCTCTACAAGGACTGCAGTTTTTGCTTCCACATGCAGAGCCATTCCTACCTTCATCCCTTTAAGGGGTTTTTCCTCCTCGAATTTTTTCCTGACGATGGCAAGTACGGGCATATGGTTTCTTGCCCAGTCCATCTTCATGTTTCCGGATTCTATGAGTTCTTTTTCGGTCATGTTCATCCCGTAATATCAAATATGCGGTTGAGTTCGATCTTTATTCTAACTCAAAACATAAGTGTTTATCCTTTACTCACTCAGGTTACTAATTCAGGTTACTAATTCAGTTTCCACAGTGAGACATTCTTGACATAAATTATTCTTGACATAAATTATTCTTGACATAAGCAGAGTTTTCAGGCGTTTACCCTCGCTACAAGCTCGTCTGCGGCTTTTTGAGCATCTTCCATAACTTTCTGCTCGTCCAGGACCAGCACTTTGTAATCATCCATAAGGACTTTCCCATTTACAATTGTTGTCCTGACATCGCTTCCTTTTGCAGAGTACACCAGGTGGGAGGGAACATCAAAGCAAGGGGTAAGATGCGGTTTTTTCATATCTACCACGATAAGGTCCGCTTTCATTCCGACTTTCAACATGCCGGTTTCCGTGCCAAGGGCTTTTGCACCGTTTACCGTACCCATTTGAAGCACCTGTCGCGCAGGAAGGGCAGTAGGGCTGAAAGTATTGACTTTATGCAGAAGAGCAGCCGTCTTCATCTCCTCAAAAAGATCAAGGTTATTGTTTGAGGCACATCCGTCAGTGCCAAGACTCACATTGACCCCTTTTTCGAGCATCTTGTGTACAGGTGCAATTCCTGAAGCCAGTTTCATATTACTTATGACATTATGGGAAACATTCACTCCTCTTTTTCCCAGAATTTCGATGTCGCCGTCCGAAAGCCAGACGCAGTGAGCAGCAAGCACATCCGGCCCTAAAAACCCTATGTCTTCCAGGAGGTGCACCGAACATTTTCCGTACCTTTCTTTCATAGCCAGGAGTTCGGCTTCCGTTTCAAGGAGATGAATATGGATTCCTGCGCCGTCCCTGTTGGCTTCTTCCCTTACCTTTGCAAGAAATTCCTCCGAGCAGGTATTCGGGGCATGAGGTCCATACATTGTTTTTATCCTGCCGTCAGCCGCTCCCTGCCAGGCCCGGACAAAGCGCTTTCCTTCCTTAAGGTCTGTTGCTCCTTTTTCTTCGTTCCAGAGCTCTATAAGCCCATGACAAAGCGAGGCCCGAAGCCCTGACGCCTCAACAGCTTTTGCAGTCTCGTCCATATAAAAGTACATGTCCGCAAAAGATGTAGTGCCTGACCTGATCATTTCCAGGCAGGCAAGCAGACTGCCTTTATAGACATCATCTGCAGTCAGCTTTGCCTCGGCAGGCCAGATATGACCTTCAAGCCAGTCTGCAAGCTGTAAATCGTCGGCATAACCCCGAAAAAGAGTCATTGCGGCATGAGTATGCGTATTTACAAGCCCTGGCATTACTACCGAGTGGTTTGCATCAATCACGGTATCGGCACTTTCACTGGTCTTTTCCCCGATCTCCGTAATTTTTCCGTCTTCAATGACAACAGTCCCGTTTTTGAGGTCTCCCGCATCGGGGTCCATCGTCAGAACATAAGCATTTTTTACAATTATGTCAGCCATACAATCAGATCCGTAAGGTAATGAACTGAAGCTGTTAGACTATTCTGAATTTAAGAATTCTATCCAATTAAAGAAATACTGGACTTAACAGACAAATGGAATTAAAAGGTATTGGAATTAAGAGGTTATCCTAAAAAAAGTTGTCCTGAAAATTATGCTAAAACCCTGAGAAAAACTCATAAATTTATGAGAAAATAAGAATTCCCAAGAAAATAAGAATTCCTGAGAAAATAAGAATTCCTGAGTTTTGAGAAACAGGATTTGCAGCGTTGGTGCTTTACTGTCGGTTTTGCTCTACTAAAATCTTAAAACCTGTTGAAGCCTACTCAAACTTGCTCCTTACTCAGAGTTCCTGTTCGTCAGTTCCTGCCTCCAGGTTCAGGGCTTTAAGATAAATACGCATGATTTTCAGCCTTTCTTCGGCGATCTTTTTTGCAGTGTCGGTATTCAATTTTTCAGGAATTGTGAAAGGTTTGTACTGCATATATTCGTTAAAGCCTTCAATAGGGTCTTCAATGTACACGGTTCTTTTTGAACTTCCCTTATCCATCCCTGTTGTGTGCTTTAACATCCTGAGGGCTCCCATCGAAAGAACAGCCCTGAAGATCCCCACTGCTCCAAGGGCGTCAAGCCGATCGGCGTCCTGCAGAATTCGAGCTTCGAGACTATCCGGCTTTTCCCCTGCGCTGAAGCGGTGTGTCCGGATACAACCAGTAACAGCTTCAATAACCTCTTTTCCAAGCCCTGTTCTCGAAAGAAATTCAGAAGCGATGTCGGCACTATATACGGCATGATCCCCGCCTTCTTCATGTTCCTTAATTACGCCGACATCGTGGAGGAGAGCTGCAAGCTGAATTACGAGAAGATCTCCCCCCTCTTCCTTCTGGATTTCCAGGCAAAGGGCTTCTACCCTGTTTATATGGGACATATCGTGGGAACTTGGTTCGCCTTCAAGAAAAGTAGCTACAAATTCCCTCGTTTTTTCTATCAGGTCCATATTCATTGTTCCAATTCTACAGCCATAGCTTTAAGGTTTTCCTGGATTTCAGAAATCGCCTCTACGAGGGTTTTTTTATTATCATAAGTCGTGATTAATTTCACAAGTTCTTCATTTCTCTCCTTTTTCAGTTCCACTCCGAACTTGATCATGTTTTCGAGTGCACGGGTAAAGTTGTCAACTATCGAGATTGTAGACATCTTTGAAGTCCGTGAGAGAGGGTTCAGGTCAATAGCTATAACAGTTTTTCCCATTTCTACAAGTTTCTCACAACGATCTCCGTCTTCCAGCGGGACAAGTACGACGTCTGCAGAATATATCCCCCGGCTTTCTACCAGCCGCCTGGCGTGAGAGAGTTCAAGGCTTACATCCGGATTTTTCCCGAGAACCTCAGAAGCTCCGTTGGCTTTGAGCTGTTCTATTATGAGGTGGACCCTTGTTTCAGTCCTGTGAAAAAGATTGACCTCGAGCTTTGCTCCTGTCACATCTGCAAGGGCTACAATTTTGTCAGGAGCGAGAGCTGCAGCATTACCATTTACGGAAATTACAGGATTTTTTGCCAGTAGCAGGGCAGCAACTGCTGCTCTTTCAGCATACAGGGCAGACTTGGTGCTTCGCTCGCCTATAAGGTAATCAAAGCTTTCGCCTCTTCCCTGGGAAATCAGCCCCTGAATGCTTGTCATTCCCATTTTTACCCCGGCTGCAACCTTTTCACGGGCTAGCAGGGACTCATACCTCGGGTGGTCTTTAGGTATCTCGGTCATATCGGTCGCTTACCTTATTTTAATTGACTTTCTTTTAATTGACTTTCCAGTATCTTTTTTATTTATGAACTTAATCCGTAAATGAGTTTCATCAATTTTAACATAAACTGCTTGAATATCAATTTTACATAAACTGCTTGAATATCAGTTTTACATAAACTGCTTGAATATCAGTTTTAACATAAACTGCTTAATTAGTTCAGAACACTCAAATAAAAAACTAAAAAATGAGTAATCTGAATTATATATTACTATTTGATCCCAATTTTCGATCTCTACTTTATTTTAACTCTCTTTAAGTTGTAAGGAGATTAGTTACGCAGCAATTTTCTGCAAGTATTTTTTATTTTCCTGACCCATCAAAATATGTTCTGCCTGAACTCATTCGTTCATCAGCCTAGGCACGCAGGTGCTTATGCCGTATTCCAGCACCTCCCCGAATTCCTGGAGGGCTTCGTAGAGACGGAACTGCTGGGAGTAAGGGGCAATTGCGAAAACCGTATCTCCAAGCATTGCCTGGGAAGCTAGCCCACCATTTGCATTTGCAGTTTCGATCACATCTTTTGCCCTGCTGCTCATAAGGTCTGCTTTACTGGCAAACGCTTTTGACTGCTGCATGAAGTTCTCAAGAGTGGGCTTTTTAAGCAGCTCAGACATAGCTTCTTTTCCTGCGCTGTTAATTCTTGAGGCTGCAGCTTCATCTCTCAGGACCGACCCGGTAGAAATCTCACCAAGCACAATACAAAAAACCCTGGCTTCGGGAGCTGGGATTCCGTCCACAAGCCCGAATTCGGGCCCACCCGGTTGCAGTCTAATCACGACTCCACCGCTGGACTGGGCAGCAATATCCCCAAGTCCACTGCAATTGACGACCTCAGCCACATGGGCATATTCAGTCAGGCTTTTTACGGTCTGATTCAGAGAAAGTACATTGTTCAGGGCATAGGCTGTCCCGAGGGCTCCTGCACCTGAAGCTCCAAAGCCGCATCCGGTTGGGATTTCTGCCCAGCTCCTTATTCTTACAGGCAGTTCAGTCATCATCTCTGCGACAGTCCGAGTAGTTCTGCCTTCAACTCTCTTTCCATTAAGGAAAATTTCGGTTTTTTCTACAGATCTCCCGATCTTTACTTCGGTGGTTACGCCTCCATTCAGAACGATTCCGCAGCCTGTAGAACCCTTGCGATGAGGGTTTTCATGCTCGTGGATCTGGAAAAAACCTGTAATGTGTCCCGGAGCATAGGCTTTTGCCTGAATGTCTGCTCCTTCACTCTCATATGTATACATAGAAAACGCCTTTTTGCCACTTTAATCATTTTTTCAAAGTTCGTTCGTGTTTGCGGGATACTTTGCAAAATGCTTCCGGATTTTTGTAAAATACTCTGGGATACTTTGCAGCATATTTTTTACTTTAACAGATCGGCTACCTCTTCAAGGATAAAGGCTGCAAGTTTGCGTTTATTTCCGCTTACGTGCCTTGGTTCGCTTTTTTCCCGTCCAAGCAGGTACAGTTCATTCTCCTCAGTGCCCATTCCACCTTTTGCGACGTCGTTTGCTGCAATCAGGTCCAGTTTTGAAGTTTTAAGGGTTGAAGCAGCCCTTCTGAGGAGTTCGTCTTTTTCAATTCCTGTTTCAGCTTTGAAACCTATAATCACAAGGTCAGGATACCTTTGACGGCATTCTTTAATCAATTTGCGGGTGGGCTTCAGTCTTAAGGTAAGTTCTCCTCCCGATTTTATCTTTTCGGGAGACGGCTTGGCTGTATAGTCTGCAATTGCTGCCGAACTGATAAGAGCATGATACCCTTTCTCAAGTTCTGAGAGTACAGCATCGGTCATGTCGGCAGCACTCTCTGCAAAAATTTCCCTAATTCCTGCAAACCCAAGTTTGTCTCTATGGACCAGGGTTACATCAGCTCCATTGCGATAAGCTTCAAGGGCAAGTTCTCTGCCGGTTTTACCCGAAGCCCGGTTCGTGAGAATTCGGATGGGGTCCAGGCTTTCGGCAGTAGAGCCACTCGTGATAATTATCTTTCGGTTTTCAAGGGTTTTGTTTCCGAGAGCCCTTTCTACCTCGAGCACGATTTCTTCATTTGCCGCAATTTTTGCAACGCCTTCTTCAAGTCTGGGGCCCACAATAGAGATCCCCCAGCTTTTCAATTTTACCAGATTCTCAGCTACAGCCGGGTGCCTGAACATTGATTCATGCATTGCAGGAACAACCATCACAGGCACACCAGAGCCAAGGGCAGTTGTTGCAAACGAGGTAACAGGAGTGTCAT
Source organism: Methanobacteriota archaeon (assembly GCA_023399215.1). Classification (GTDB taxonomy): domain Archaea; phylum Halobacteriota; class Methanosarcinia; order Methanosarcinales; family Methanosarcinaceae; genus Methanosarcina. The sequence continues at coordinate 17,053 of JAEWQJ010000009.1, read as the reverse complement.
CTATCCCGTATGCGATTTTTCCTATGGTATTTGCGGTTGCAGGAGCTATAAGGAGAAGGTCGGCTCTGCCTTTAAGTCCGCAGAACTCCACATGCTCAACCCTGCCTCCAAGTTCCGTAATTGCTGGGTTTCCGGTAGCATAGTGCAGGGCATCAGGGTGCAGGATATGTGTAGCAGCCTCTGTCATAACAGCATGGACCTCAGCCCCGTTTCTTATCAGCTCTCTTGCAAGTTCAACTACCCTGACTGCTCCAATACTTCCCGTAACGCCAAGAACTATGGTTTTTCCGGCAAGGAAAGAGCTCTTTTGCCCCTGGATCCAGAGTGTGGGATGGAACTTTTCGGCTCTGGACCTGGTGGCCTTTTGCTTATCTTCTTTATCCATTTCATCTACTCAATCCGGTCCCTTTGACCGGGGCTTTCCTGGTTAGGATCCTTCTGCCCGTCTGGATTAAAAAGCCTTTCAATTGGGTTCTCATTCAGGCAGCGGAGTGATCTATAAGGTTATAAGATGGGCAATAATCTTTTAAATCAGCTTGCTTTTCAGAAAATGATCCTGAAAACAGAGTGACATTCAATACGATATTATTAAAACTTTCGAAATAATAAGGATTAAAATTAATTAATAAATAAACTTTATAAAGAGTTATTATTTTATTAATCCGATTAACCAATTGACTCAATTATCTGAGTCAAAAATCTGAGTTAAAAATAAACAGTGTGGGAGGAAAGCAGATTAACGATAAAAAAGCAAAAAAAGAAACCTCCGAAGTTACGAAAAATGGCTTAAGTACATTTCTAGGGAAAATTTCAGGAAAAGAGCAACTCGAACTTGAAATCGATAAGCTCAATTCACAGATTGCTAAACTGGAACTTGATTTGCAGAGTGCAAAAAACCAGCTTGAAAAAAAAGAAATTCTTGCAAGGCAGGCGGTTTCGGACAGGCAGGAAGTTGAGGTTCTTTTAAACCAGGAACGTATTCGCACCCGGACTCTTTCCCACGAGCTCGAAACAATAAGAGCTGAGTCTCAGGGTAAATTGAAGTTTCGGGGAATTGAAACTCTGAGCCCGCAAGCCGTTCAGGCTTACCTCTCCAAGCTCAAGTCCCTCCAAACTACTGCAGGAAACCTGCTGACCGTTTACTTGCCTCATGGTACCCGACTCTCAGGTGTGATAAGTGAAAAGGTTCTTGAGCGCGTGGAAGAGGAAACCCGTACCCTTCTTGACAGGCTTGAGCCTGAGACCGGCCTTGTACTTTTTTATGATCTTCACCGCATGGTCTGTGAAGCTATAGCTCCTCCTTTTTCTATCACTTCCCCAGCCTGGGAGCTTGGGGACAGTTTTGAGGTTTCTTTGCTTGAAGAGATCTTAAGTAAGGACTACCGCATGCTTGTCCTTGTCCTGCACGCCGGCGAATCTTTCATAGGTTTTGCTCCCGATGCGCAGGTTTTCGATACTGAGGAACTTATCCGCAGCAGCGTAAAGGAAAAGCACAGTAAAGGAGGCTTTAGCCAGCGCCGCTTTGAACGCCTCAGGGAAGAAGATATCGCACACCACATGGACAAGGTCCTTGAAGTCCTGAATAAAACCCTCGAAGAAAACTCCCCCATAGACTGCATCGTTATGAGCGGAGACGCCCAGCTCTTAAAGGAAATCCAGAGATATCTGCCCCTCAACCTTGAGATAATAGAAAAGCCTTCTGATATCAAAGTAGAAAAAATGGGCGGGGAAGAGATTATCAGAACGGTTTTGAGCTCCAGGAGATATCTGCTGTGATATGTTATTCAGACTCATTATATTTGTTCTTGAATTTCAAATAGTACTCCTACTGTTTTTTGTTATTCATAATTCTTCTTTATTTTCTTCCAATTTTGCATTCATTTCTTCAGCTTTTGCCTGGTATTTTTCGGCTTCTTCTGTTTTACCCATATCAGCCAGAACAGTTGAATAATTTGCAAATATCGCTGCGTCCTGCTCTTGATATTTTGGGCTTTCAGGTTCGGATTCAAGCAGTTTTTCATTGAGGAAAATGGCTTTTTCCAGAGTTTGCTTTGATTTGTCCAGATCTTCCAAAAGAGAATTTTTAATTCCAAAATTATTTAATAAGTTTTCATACGTCTTCGGTTAAGTGAAGAATCGTGACAAATTGCATCAATTTCCTTAACATTTATCAAATATTTTTAAAAATTACGAGCTGGAACAGGGTATCGATTTCATGTAAAGAAGCAAAAATTTAAGGACGGCTTCTAATGCAAAATCGATAGCTCTCAGGCAAGAAAATTCCTTAACCGATGACCAATGAATAATATATATCTCGCTTCCACTGAATCTAAAAAATAAATTTCGTAAAGTGAATCTCTTCGTGAGCCTGAATGGACAAAGACAGAAAAAATTATTTGCTTAAAAGGAGAAAAATAAAGCAAATATGTTAGCAGGTAATTTGTCAACGACTGAAAAGCTGGATTATCAGAGTTATAGTTTGATCTGAGTTACAGTTTGATCTGAGTTACAGTTTGCAGAACTTCAGGCATGCTTCTAGAGCCAAAAAATGTTAGGAGAATTATACACGGGTCACGAGCAGACTTTAAAGAAGTATCGCTATGTTATCGAGAGAGGATATCCCCATCCTCTTGGGGCAACACCTGATGAAAATGGGGTAAATTTTTCTATTTATTCCGAACATGCAGATTATGTTGAACTTCTGCTTTTTGATAAATGTGATGATCTGAAACCTGCTCTTATCCTTTACACAAACAGAGTTGGAGAACTTACTCATTCTGAAAATATTGAAAATTCAGTTAAGGTTTCCGAGGATATTGAAAATATTGAGAGCTCAGTTAAGGTTTCCAAGGATATTGAAAATATTGAAAATTCAGTTAAGGTTTCCAAGGATATTGAAATCACTGAAGCCACAAGTATTGCCCTTAATAAAACCTTCCACTTCTGGCATGTATATGTGCGAGGCCTGAAGTCTGGAGTCCACTATGCGTATCGGATAGGTGGTCCTTTTGATCCCTCTAGAGGATACCGTTTTGACGGAGATAAAGTCCTGATAGATCCTTATTCTAAAGGAAACAACAAAACACTCTGGAACAGAGAAAAAGCCTGCATACCAGGAGATAACCTTGCTTTTTCTATGCGTAGCGTGGTAATTGATATGTCCCACTACAAATGGGGAAATAACAGCCACATAACTGCAGAAAAGATATATGAGATGCCAGGAATGGGCGAAAATCTCTACAGCAAAAAAAGGCTGCAAGAACTGAATGAAACCATCATTTATGAGCTACATGTAGGCGGATTTACCAGATCTCCAACATCAGGGGTTACAGCGCCCGGTACATTTTCAGGAGTAATTGAAAAAATTCCATATCTCAAGGAACTTGGCATCACAGCTGTAGAATTAATGCCTGTCTTTGATTTTGATGATGCAACAAACCTTGACGGAAGAAAACAATACTGGGGCTATGACCCGATATGTTTTTTTGCACCTCATAGCGGCTATTGTGTGAATCCTGAGTATGGAGCTCATATGGAAGAATTCAGGGACATGGTCAGAGCGTTGCACAGAGCTGGAATTGATGTAATTCTTGATGTGGTCTTCAACCATACAGCTGAAGGAGATGACCTGGGTCCGGTATTTTCTTTCAAGGGTATAGATAACAGTATCTATTATCTCCTGGAAACTGACGAGCAATACTACAGCAATTACTCGGGTTGTGGAAACACAGTGAGCTGCAACCATCCGATTTCCCAAAAGTTGATAGTTGACTGCCTGAAATACTGGGCAGAAGAGATGCATGTTGATGGTTTCCGTTTTGATGAAGGCTCTATCCTTTCGCTGGATACCAATGGGAAGGTTATGAAGTATCCTCCTGTTATATGGCAGATTGAACTGGACGATGCTCTTGGATATATAAAAGTGATTGCTGAAGCCTGGGACGCAGCTGCACTCAATCAGGTAGGATATTTCCCGGGCCCAAGATGGGCTGAATGGAACGGTTATTATCGGGATGAAATCCGCCGCTTTGTAAGAGGAGATCCCGGGCTTGTAAAGAGGGTTGCAAGCCGGATTGCCGGGAGCCCTGATCTTTACCAGTCCGAATCAAGGCTTCCGATCAATAGTGTTAATTTCGTGACGTGCCATGACGGATTTACACTTAACGACCTTGTTTCGTATAACCACAAACACAATGAGGCTAACGGGGAAAATAACAGGGATGGAATTGACAATAATTTGAGCTGGAACTGTGGGGTTGAGGGGGAGACAGAAGACCCAGAGATCGAAACCTTGCGGGAAAGGCAGATCAAAAATTTCGCTGCAATTCTACTGCTGTCTATAGGAGTTCCGATGATTTGCATGGGAGATGAAGTCAGACGTACTCAGAAAGGCAACAACAATGCTTATTGCCAGGACAATGAGACCAGCTGGTTTGACTGGAACTTAGTAGAGAAAAATCGCGATATATTCCGCTTCTGGAAATTGATGATTGATTTTCGAAAACGCCATACTACCATCCTTCGCCCCAGATATTTTACAGGCAGGAAAAACGAACGTGGGCTAAAAGATATTTCCTGGCACGGGTGCAAGCTCTATAGTCCAGGCTGGGACGACCCTCATGCAAGAGCCCTTTCTTTTACCATGGGAGAACCCGGAGATGAAGAAGATATACATGTTATGATGAATATGTACTGGGAACCTCTTGAGTTCGAGATTCCGGAACTCAAATGCATAAGTAGAAGCTGGTATAGAGCAGTCGATACGTTCCTGCCTTCTCCTCAGGAAATTGCCAGAGCCGGAGAAGAAACTCAGGTAAATGGGAACAGCTACATTGTGCAGGGCAGGAGTGTAGTTGTGCTAATTTCAAAGTGACCGCCTAAAAAAGAATTACAGTGTAAGAAAATTACAGTATAATAAAAGGATTGCAGTATATAAAGGATTACAATGTAAAAAAGGATTACAGCGCAGAAATTCCGGGCACTGGAAAAAAGTTGAAGCTTTAAGATTAGTGTGAAAAATTATCTGTAGATCTAGTGTGAAAAATTATCTGTATATCTAGCGTAACGAACCATCTGTTGATTTTTTATATGCCTCTATAACATCCTGAACTGACTCAAAGATATGGTCTTTACCAATCATTTGAGTTATGCCGTCTCTATCCAGCTCACTCATCACAGGCTGTACTACTTCACTTAATACAAGAGTAATGTCCAGTTTTTGCAGTTGGATATACACTTTTTTGAGCGTCTCTGCAGAAGTGAAATCGATGTCTCCAATGTTTGTGGCAGAGATGCAAAACCATTTAAGTGAACCATTTTTTATGGCGAGATCTATTATTTCTTCCGCGAAGCGGTCTTCGTTAGCAAAGTAGAGGTTTGAACCAAAACGGTAGATTAACAATCCTTCAACAGCTTGCTGCCTACTTTCTAGAGGAACTGTCTTCATGGACCCTCCTGCCTTTGGAACAAGCAGCAAGTTAAGTGGCCTGTAACTATGGCGCAGGTGGGCAATGATCGAGAGTACAATAGCTATAAGGATTCCCTGTTCGACACCTATAACTACGACCGTTATAGCTGTTATCAAAGCGACAACAAACTCGACAGGTCGCTGTCTGTGAAGGGCGGTCATCCCTTTGATATCGATAAGATGCAAACCAATGAGGAATACCATAGACGAAAGTACAGCTGTGGGTAAATAGGCGAATGGCTTGGTAAAGAACAACAGGACTAATATAACAGTGAAGACCGTTGTGAGCTGAGTAAGCTGTGTCCTACCTCCGGCATTTTTAATCATTTCAGTCTTGGTTGGGCTGCCGTTGACAACGAAAGTCCCTGATATCCCTGCTGCTGCATTAGCAAGGCTCAATCCGATGAGGTCTGTATTTTCATTAAAAGTGTCGGAAAACTTAATGGCATAAGCACGAGATGTTGCAGCACTCTGGGCAAGGATAATAATAAAACAAGAAATGGATATGTTAAAGATCTCTGGGAAATTTGAAAGCGGGATTTGAGGAAAAGATATTTGCGGCAGACCTTGTGGTACTGTGCCAAGGATGCTAATCCCATAAGAAGAAAGGTCTAATATCCGGCTTGCAGCAATTGCACCAATAATCGCTAATAGTGAACCTGGAAATTTGTGGCTAAGCTTTTCGCCAAGAAAAATAACCCCGATTACGGATAATGAGACCAGGAGTGTGGGGGTATTTGTAAGATAAAGGTTTCTTACTAAAGAGATAATCTGCACAGATGTTCCATCTGGTTCTGAAGGTATCCCAAGCATCCCGCTAATCTGTGATATAGAGATATAGATACCAACACCTGTGAGAAATCCTATCAGGACTGTGTAGGAGAGGAAGTCCGCGAGAAAACCAAGTTGGAACAAGCCTCCAAGGAAAAGCAAGATTGCTACGAGTAGAGCAATTGTGCTTGCATATGCGACATATTGGGAAGATCCCGGCACGGCTATCGTTGTTAGTCCACTTGCTATAATTGCCGCGGTTGCGGAATCGGCACCAACGACAAGATGACGGGATGAACCAAAAATGGCAAAAGCTAACATTGGAAACAGGATTGTGTAGATTCCAGTAACTACAGGCATGCCTGCAATTTTAGTGTATCCCATAACTTCGGGGATGGCAAACGCTGCGAATGCTATCCCTGCGATGATTTCCAGGGGTATTTGTTTGGAGTTGAGGGGTAATATTCCCTGAAAGAGGGAAAAATGAAAAGATCTTCTGGAATTCTGTGCAGGTTTCATATTCGCTCTAATCTCCTTACAATAAGGTAATTTTTTGATTGAAATCCTTGAATGACGGATATATCAAACCAGCCTAATATCCGCATGGATTTGCAAACCTTTGATCTTATCTTGTAGATCATATGTTTAGATATACATCTTTAATTATAATTATCGATTTGTTTCTATTGATTTGTATATTTCTTCATTTAACAACTTCTGGTTATGATGCTATTGTTTTCTTAGTTCAACCGCGTAAATCCTATTTATTTTCCACGATGAATCTTTTTGAATATGATATGAATATAATGGTCCGAGTCAAAGTTTATATTCATTTAAATTAATAAATTAAAAACTCAATTCAAAAACTCAATTCAAAAACTCAAATTAAAAACTCAAATTAAAAACTCAAAACTCTAATAGCATAAGGCTAAGAAAATTATTGAATTGCTCTCGGATAGCAATTTGCAGGAAAAAACATTTGAATATCTTGTGGGGCGCTACAGTTCTTGTATACTAAAGGGGGAGTTAAATGATAGAGATCATGCAGGGTTTGCCGGGGAATGTCGTAGCAGTCAATGTAAGTGGAGAAGTAACTGGAGATGACTACAAAAATGTATTAATTCCTGCTGTTGAGGAAAAAATCAAGAAGTACGGTAAGGTTCGTATTCTTTATCACATGGATAAGGAACTCGAGTGGTTTACCCTGAATGCCATGCTGGAGGATGCCAAGGTTGGCATACTGAACATTACAGACTTTGAAAAGATTGCAGTTGTTTCAGACGTGGACTGGATGAATGTTGCCGTTGAAATCTTTAAGTTTATTGTTCCTTTCCCGGTGAGAACCTATAAGAATGAAGAGCTTCTTGAAGCAGAAACATGGATCAGTGAATGAAATCAGCAAATGAACCTTTATAGTAATAATAGGTTAAAAATCAAGGCTCTTTGCTATTTCAAATGGGCAAATTTATAGCTACTTCTTTAATGATCTTTATTTTTGAACATTATTTTTGAACATTATTTTTGATCTTTATTTTTGATCTTTATTTTTGTGCATTATTTTTGATCTTTATTTTTTATCTTCATTTTTGATCTTCATTTTTGAGCACAGAACTTGCAGGCACTACTTCTTTGAAAGTGATATATTCTCTCAAGTCCGATTTCAGAATCCTTTCAATCTCGTTCCAGCTACTGTCTCTGGTTTCGGTAAACATGTACCCGAAGTAGCCGCGTGTTTCGTAATCCGCTTTTCTGAGTTCCAGAGGCCTTTCGAAGTCCGAAAGCAGTTTTTCGTAATCAAAAGCCTTTACGTCCTTCAAATTGAGGTCTTCCGATTTGTTTAGCATAATAAAGCAGAAGCTCTTCCCATCTTTGTCTGCAAGAATTTTATTCCAGTCCGGCTCAAGCTGTTCCAGAAAGTACCTGTAAGTGTTAATCCCATATGCAAAATATGCAATATCAGTAACGCACAGGCCGGCAAAGCGTATCGGGTTCAGTTCAATAGGCTGGATCCGCCTGTCCTGTGATATTCGAAGTTCCAGATGAAGGGGAAAATTCCTGAGCCCGGCTAGCTTTCCGATTTCCTTTAAAAGATCTTCAATGGCTTCCCTGTAGGTTTCTATAACCGTTTTCGAAGTAAAATATACTCTGTCACTGACATCGTTTTCCGAAGAAAAAATATGTTTGAAGATATCGAGGACTACCGGCTTTCCTTCGTGGTTGAAATAAGCGTCAACTGCAAACTCTTCCCCTTCGATATTTCCTTCGATAATGAAATTCTCCACATTCAAAACTGGTGCCGGATAGAGCTTTTTGATTTCTTCAACCTCAGCCTTTATGGACTTCAGGACCGAATCCCATTCCTCATTGGTGGAAACCTTATGCACCCCGAGGCTGAAAAATCCCACGGCAGGCTTTATGATAAACGGTTTTTTGATTTCCTCAACCGGGATTTTGTCCAGTTCTTCAAATTTAACACTCTTGAAATATAATTCTGGGTAAAGCCTTTCAAGCAGCTCTCTGAACTTAACTTTGTTTTTGAAAAGCTCGATTTTCTCAGGCAGTCCGGTAAAACCAAGATTTTCAGATATCCAGCCAATTGAGTTTTCTGAATTGGAATAAAGGGCACATTCACCTTTTTCTTTTATTAATTCGATAAATTCATCTTCCTCAAGGAGGTTTAGCTTTTTTTCAGTTTTCAGTCCGGCTGCCATTTCATTTTTTAAAACAGGAACCTGTAATTCCGCAGCAGTATTTTTTAGTAATTCGGAGACATAAGGGTAATCGAGTATTAACATTTTTCTAGCCTTTCTTATGTATTTCAATTTGAAACCTGAAGCCAGATTATAAGATAGGTTAGTAATATTTGTTGTGGAATTCAAGAAATTGTGATCAAATATAACTGAGAAGTGCGATTACAAATTTTTGGATTAGGGAAAAGAGGGCTTCACTATAATGATTCAAAATAACTGCAAAAATAACACTTCCAGCAGATTTGATTGGATGACTCACAATCCACTTTACAATTTTATTTCCCTTTTTGCTTTCTTCGGATTTCTTTAAGTCCTCCTGTTTAGATTCAACTGGCATATCGATATCATTTATTTTAGGTGTCTCGGGTTCAAATATTCCAGTTTCAGTACCTGCATAGGGCATTATTTTGCGCCGACAAACATTCATCTGTGCAGCCGAATCTTCAATAATTTTCTGGAGCGGACCTTCTATATTTCCGGCAATTTCCTTCAACTCTTCAACACATTCCTCAAAAGCCTTCTCTTCTTTCCACATGGCGAATTTTTTGTACTTATCAAGATTCTCTATACAGGCCATCAACTTATAAAGAGACTGCACAAAGGCTTCCCCTTTTAGACTTCCTTTATATATTTGCTCGGAAACTGCCAGTTGCTTTTTCCATTTATCAGTTTCGTCTTCCAACCGTGGAACATTTTTCTGTTTAATTACCGCAAGCATATAGTCAAGCATTTCAGAAAGACACAACATTGAGGTAGAACAGGCATTACAGATCTGGTTATCTTTTGGAGAAATTTCAGCTGCCTTCTTGTAACATTTAGATGCTTCGTATATGCCACTCATAATTTCCTTAAATTTTTTAATTTCATATGGTGGCTGAAGTTCAAGCTTCCGAATTTTAGCTCTTCCTTTAAGCGTATAGCCTTTAGTTAAAGAAGTGTTCTTAAAGCTCTCTCCTGCCTGCTTCCCTGCCTTGATGTATTCGTCTCCTGAAATTTCAGCGTATTCTCCACTTTTTTTATAATTTTTGGAACCATAGTATTTATTTGTAAATGCTTCATAAAGCCATGCCAAGGAAAGATGTTCCTTAACTTTATCTCCGTTTTCTCTGAATAAGCGGGATGCCATTTTCATTTCATTGATAGCTTTATCTTCTAAATTCTTGGAAAATAGAAGTAGACTATAAGCACCATGACTATTTGGTTCGTTGGAATCTAGTTCTATTGCTATTTTATATTGTTCTTCTGTCTCATCGAGGCGACCCATATCAAAAAGAAGAATTCCGTAATTATAGTGTGTGCTCGCATCATTGGGATCTGATTCAAGAGCAAGTTTATACTGTTTCTCTGCCTCATCGAGGCGATCCATTTGTTTCAGGAGATTTCCGTAATTTGAGTGTGTGCTCGCATCATTGGGATCTGATTCAAGAGCAAGTTTGTACTGTTTCTCTGCCTCATCGAGGCGATCCATATCATAAAGGAGATTTCCGTAATTATAGTGTGTGTTTACATGTTTGATATCTGATTCAAGAGCAAGTTTATACTGTTCTTCTGCTTCTGTAGGTAGGTTCAAAAAGTAAGAAGCAGTTCCTGCATTATAATGAGCAACTACTTTTTCAGGTCCTATTGATAAGCTTGCAGCGGTCTTTGCAAATATATATACTAACTCATGTAATTCCTCAGACCCACATAAATTGCTTAGAGATAATAACTGATCAGAAGAGATCGAGTTTTTTGTTGAAAAGTTAATTGCAAGGTCAACTGCTTTGTTTAAATTTCTGTCTTCAGATTGTAGAGAGTCAACTACAATTTTCAGCAGTTCTTCGAATACATTGTTATCCATTTACTGGCCTGCCTCAATGGAACTTCAACCAGAAAAATAATTTTTAATTCATTGTTTTGAAACATATAAATAATTTTTTATATTGTAAGAAAGATGACGGTTTATAAAAGTGTAACAAAAATAGGTTTCTGTGATACAATGAAAATCCTTCAAACCCTTTCCCGCCTCTACATAAACGACCTTAACTCATCCCTCGAATTCTATGAAGAACTTCTCGGCTCTCCCGCAGCCATGCGCTTTGAAATTCCACAAATTGGACTGGAACTGGCTCAAATAGGAAATATTTTGCTAATAGCCGGCTCGGATGAAGCTCTAAAACCTTTCAGAATCACGCACTACTTTTCTTGTTGATTCTCTTGACGAATTCAAGGCTTATCTGGAAGAAAAAGGTGCAGAAATTCTCCGGGGCCCAAATAAGGTCCCGACCGGCAGGAACATGACAGTAAAGCATCCCGATGGCTCGGTAATAGAATACGTGGAACACTCCAAAAATGGCTGAAAATAAATAATTTAAATGTTATTTTTGAGCTTTTTCAATTAAATCGTTAATTACATCGTCCACGGTTTCTGATTTTCGTGCATTCAAAATTGAGTAAATAAACCAAAAAGCTGAAATTATACCAGCAATATAAAATATTTTTTGCCATGTATCACCACTTAAGATCAAATCATGAAAATCAGAAGTGGCAAGTGCTATTACAATAGTGACAAATATAGCATAAGGAGTAGTCCAGCGACTCTTCTTCTCTAATCGTTTCAGGTGATTACTTAAACAAACTCTTAGAGTATCTTCATTTATACGTATATAAGCACCTGGTACAAAGATAGTTTCTCTGGCACTGTAATCTACAGAAACATCATCTAGTTTGTCTTTCGGACTTTTTTTATACTCAGGAATGTGATTCAGAACTCTCGACTCTCCCTCTTTCTATAAATCAGAATTTTTTATTTTTATGCAAATATTCTAATATTTTCATCCAGCTTGAAGAAGGATTTTTATCTACTAGGACCTTTTTATCTACCAGTATTTTTTTTAATGCTAATTATATTTCTTTGAATTTTTTGAATATAAGGGTGGTCTGATCCATAAACACTCTCCAGGATTTTGAGTGCCCGACCAAACATTTTAAGAGCTTCGTTATATTTTCTCATTTCCCTATAGAGAACAGCCATGTTGTTTAGAGTAATTGCAAAATCGGGATGCTCTGGTCCGTAAATATTCTCCAGGATTTCTAGTGCACGATTAAACGTTTCAAGGGCCTGTTCATATCTTCCAGTTTCTTCGTAGAGAACAGCTATATTATTTAGAGTATTTGCAACATCAGGATGTTTTGATCCGTAAGCAGGATTTTCTGATCCGTAAGCATTCTTCAGGATTTCTAGTGCACGATTAAACGTTTCAAGGGCCTGTTCATATCTTCCAGTTTCTCTGTAGAGAACAGCTATATTGTTTAGAGTATTTGCAACATCAGAATGTCCTGTCCCCAGCAATTTTTCACGGATATCAAGAGATTTATGATAAAGGTTCATTGCCTCTTCATATCTTCCCATATCTTTGTAGATTCCTGCTAGGTTGTTGAACGCAGTCCCTACGTAAGATTGATAGGCTATGTTTTCTGGGTTTTTCTGGAGAAGTTTTTGCCTCATTTCGAGTGCTTTTTCGTACCTTTGTTTTGCTTCTTCAATGTGCCCCATATCAGAAAGCAAGGCACCTAAATTGTTGATTGTCGTTGCTACATCTGACTGATAGGCTATGTTTTCTGGGTCTTTTTGGAGAAGTTTTTGCCTCATTTCGAGTGCTTTTTCATACTTTTGTTTCGCCTCTTCAACGTGTCCCATATCAGAAAGTAAGGCACCTAAATTGTTGAGCGTCGTTCCTACGTGAGATTGATAAGCTACGTTTTCTGTGTCTATTTGGAGGAGTTTTTGCCTCATTTCGAGTGCTTTTTCGTACTTTTGTTTTGCCTCTTCAATGCGCTCCATATCAGAAAGTAAGGCACCTAAATTGTTGATTGTCATTGCCACATCTGACTGATAGGTTACGTTTTCGGGGTCGTTTTTAAGGAGTTTTTGCCCCATTTCAAGTGCTTTTTCGTATCTTTGTTTCGCCTCTTCAATGCGCCCCATTTTTTGGAGTAGATTTCCGTAATTTGAGTGTGTGTTGATATGTTTGGGATCTGTTTCCAGAGCAAGTTTATACTGTTCTTCTGCTTCTTCTAAGCGCCCCATTTTTTGGAGTAGATTTCCGTAATTTGAGTGTGCATTGACGTGTTTGGGATCTGCCTCCAGAACAAGTTTATACTGTTTCTCTGCTTCCTCTAGGCGCCCCATATCTAAAAGTAGATTTCCGTAATTTGAGTGTGCATTGACGTGTTTGGAATCTGCTTCCAGAGCAAGTTTATACTGCTCTTCTGCCTCCTCAAGGAGTCCCATATCTGAAAGTAGATTTCCGTAATTTGAGTGTGTGTTTATATTTTTGGGGTCTGCTTTGAGAGCAAGTTTATACTGTCCTTCTGCTTCATAGCGTCTCCCCATGGCTAAAAGAAGATTTCCGTAATTTGAGTGTGTGTTTACATGTTTTGGATCTGCTTTGAGAGCAAGTTTATACTGTTTTTCTGCTTCATCAAGGCGTCCCATATCTGAAAGTAGATTTACGTAATTTGAGTGTGTGTTTACATGTTTGGGATCTGCTTCCAGAGCAAGTTTATACTGTTCTTCTGCCTCCTCAAGGCGTCCCGTTTGTTTCAGGAGAATTCCATAATTTGAGTGTATGCTTGCATCATTGGGGTCTACTTTCAGAGCAAGCTTATACTGTTCTTCTGCTTCTATAGGTAGGTTCAAAAAGTAAGAAGCGGTTCCTGCATTATAATGAGCAACTGCTTTTTCAGGTTCTGTTGATAAGCTTGCAGCGGTCTTTGCAAATATATATACTAATTCATAGGATCCTTCCGACCCACAAAGAGTACTCAGATCTAATAACTGATCAGAAGAGATCGAATTTTTTGTTGAAAAGTTAATTGCAAGGTCAACTGCTTTGTTTAAATTTCCTTTTTCAGATTGCAGAGATTCAAGTACAATTTTCCGCAGTTCTTCGAATACATCATTATCCATTTACCGACCTGCCTCAATGGAATTTCAACCAGAAAAATAATTTTTAATTCATTGTTTTGAAACATATAAATAATTTTTTATATTGTAAGAAAGATGACGATTTATAGAAGTATAACAAAAATAGGTTTTTGTGATACAATGAAAATCCTTCAAACCCTCTCTCGCCTCTATATAAACGACCTTAACTCAGCCCTTGAATTCTATGAAGAACTTCTCGGCTCTTCCGCAGCCATGCGTTTTGAAATTCCACAAATTGGACTGGAACTGGCTCAAATAGGAAATATTTTGTTAATTGCTGGCTCGGATGAAGCTCTAAAACCTTTTAGAATCACGCAGGCTACTTTTCTTGTTGATTCTCTTGATGAATTCAAGGCTTATCTGGAAGAAAAAGGTGCAGAAATCCTTCGGGGTCCAGATAAGGTTCCAACCGGCAGGAACATGACAGTAAAGAATCCCGATGGCTCGGTAATAGAATATGTTGAACATTCGACCCCGAACTCAGTTCCAAAATCTAATGAGAAAAGTAAGTGTAACATCACTACATAGATATAATTCTGTAATTATGCAATGATGTTAAGGTACAACAATGATAACTACAAACCTTACTCTTAATCTTAATAACTTTTCAGAGCCACCGGATTCTTAAATTTTTTTGATAGTTTTGGCGATGATTGCGAATATACCACAAGAGGAGTTTTTCGTAGAAATACTCCTCCAGCTTGTCCTATTTGCAGTACTCCTATGGTTCATAACGGCCATAATATATACACCAAGACTTGTGGTGGAATTTCTAATATAATGGCCTTTATATATCCAAGATCAAAAAGCACTATTTTTAGAGCATTCAACAAAAAATGGAACAGGAGAATGTTCTAATTTCAGGAAATTCATGTATAGTTCACTATGACGAACAGCATCCAAGAAGGACGGTGTCAGAAATGCCGTTTAACCTTATTGAATGCAAAAACTCAAAGAGCAATGGCAGATGAACTTTTCAAAGATAAAAGTCCAGAAACCATCACGGAATTTCTATTTTGAGGAGCAAGTTTGATTTTAACAAAGTATGTTTATTACAACGGGGGCGCAGAGGGTCACGAATACCCCATTCTTTAGGGTGGGATGAAGTGAACCCTCGCCTCTTCGTTTTTCTCTTTGAATATCTAAACCATAGCTTCCTTTGAGACAGAAACTCGGATAGGGAACCGGGGTCAAAATTTCAATCACTTATGTTAAGGAAACCTTGTTAAATGATACTTAATCATCGATCTCCAAGTAACCGGGCGGGCAGCCCGGAGCATACCCCATCCTTTAGGGTGGGGTGGCCGCCCGCAATCCTGTTCCATTTTTTGATTTTTATTTTAGAATACAAGTCCCAGCTCTTCGAGCTTCTTTCTTGCTCCGTCGTAGACCTGCATGTACTCGTCAGTTGGGGTTACTGTTTTTACGTCGTAGCATTCCTGGAAGGTCTTTCCTGCTGGTGCGCTTGCATAGTTCTTCTCATAGAGTGCTACAAGCTTGTCGAGTATCACATTTACTTCTGAAATATCCACACCTGCTGTTGCCCTTGCTACTTCTCCCATCATTCTGGCTTCCATACCCGTGGTCTTGTCGGTAACGACACCCTTTGCTGATGCTACTCCTGAGAGTATTTCTCTACCTGAAGCGGTGTCTGTTATTGACTGGGCTGAAGCTTCGAGCAGGCACATTTCTGTGCATGGTCCTGCACATGGGTAGTACTGGTTACCTGACAGTATGTCCGTAAATTCGGAAATTGTTGCACATGCCCATCCTGCAATCATCAGTGTCTCTCTGGTATTGGTTGAACCCCAGCGGATGTGGACAGGGCCGTCCAGGTGCCAGCTTGCACTGCTCATGAGAACAGCGTTAATGTGGGTTGCAACATCTACAATTGTGGTTTCTTCAATTCCACCTGCATACCCTCCAAAGATCGGCATCTGTTCGTCCATAATGATGTCGCTGTTCCCTTTGTAGTGAGCAATAACTGAAATTGCATCGAGATCGATCTTGAGTTCACAGAGTTGCGAGACCTCGTGGCTGTCCGTACAGGTCATTCCGCCGGCACAGTCAGCGGAAATGTTTCCCTGAGCGGACAGGGAGGTCTCTGGGCCCTAGACACCCATGCCAGGCCTACCAGCCATGGCGCAAGCGTTTTTAATCAGCCTTGTTTCGGTCTTTGCAGCAAGAACTTCATAAGGACTTTTTGGAATAGGTGCTTTTCCACGTACCGTAGTCATTACACCGTTAACAATTGTGTCTACTTCCTTTTCCAGAGCATAGCTCATGTGAACAGGCATAAACACGTCTTCGGAAATTGGAGAACCAGTAGGCCCGCCCTGTACGATTGGCTTTGCCTTATCACCAACACTTCTCTTCCTGACATTTACTGCTTCCCTGCCAGTTCCGAGAACGAATTCCTTCTGGGCGTTGTTGATCGCATCCCAAATTTCGTCTTCAGTGTATTTTACGATCCTGTGGGTATCGGTACAGTATATCCCGCACTCAAGCAGCATCTCAAAGCCGGCTTTGAAGAGTTTTTCCATCATATCCTTATCTGTCGGGATAAACTCTCCCTTGAAGTCAAGCCCGTACTTCTGCTTGAGTTCCATTGCCTTCATTGGGATCTTCATGAGGTCCCAGTCGTCCAGAGTACACTTTTCTCCTACTTTTGCTCTGTCATAGAAATCATAGCAATCAAAAGACTTTCTAAATGTCATTGTCTTTTGCCTCCCAGGATTATTTCATTACCTCAAGTGCAACTTTTGCAGCCTCAGCAGCGTTTTCCGCAGTTGCGTCAGCTCCGATTTCTTCTATCCATTTTTCTGATACAGGAGCTCCTCCGAACATGCATTTTACGCTATCCCTGAGGTTTTCTTCCCTGAGTCTGTCCATAAGGGCTTTCTGGCCAAGCATGGAGGTGGTCATAAGGGCAGAACCTACTAAGAGGACTTTATCTCCCTTGTGCTTTACAGCCTCTTCGACAACGTTTTCATTAAGCACGTCAACTCCCATGTCAACGATCTGGAACCCATTTGCTCCGAGCATGGTGGTAACAAGCCTGTGACCAATGTCGTGAATATCTCCTTCTGCAACAAA
>JAEWQJ010000060.1 GCA_023399215.1 Methanobacteriota archaeon | reverse complement strand
TTATCTAAACTGTACAAGAAGTTATCTAAACTGTACAAGAAGTTATCTAAACTGTACAAGAAGTTATCTAAACTGTACAAGAAGTTATCTAAACTGTACAAGAAGTTATCTAAACTGTACAAGAAGTATTGTTAAATACATCCTTTTCTCGTCTTAGACCCCATTCTACCCTGAAATTTCTTCGTCATTTATCTTTCTTACCCAATTTTTATCGCCTTTTCGTGACCGATATTCTCTACAAAAAACGCGTTGCTTAAGCATATTTTATTATAAATAGGGAAATTATCAAAAATAATAAATTCCAGGTAAAAATTAAAACCAGAGAGGAAAACGAAGCACAATCCCCATCTGTAATTTAAGACTTAAACTTAATAAAACGAACATAATATTCAATAACATGCACAACCACTGAAAGTGCTTGCAGATGTAGCATTTACATACCAAATAAGTACAATTAAATAGGGTCAATAATTACATAGGCCCATTACTTATGCACATTGAGTTCTTGTTCAAGCTCGATATATAACTTAATTACTTTAAATTACTTAATTCCATTTTCACGTCAATGTTTAACCGCAGTTGATAGGTCAATGTTTAACCACAGTTGAGAAACAAATGTTTAACCGCAGTTGAGAAACAAATGTTTAACCGCAGTTGATTATAATCCCTGACATTAAGTAGTTACACTTACTTTATAGCCACGGAAAGCACGGAAAGTGCAGAAGAATTGTGTTTCTATTTCCTTTATTTTATATGTTCCATGCTTTCCGTGGAACATTTCAATTCAGATTGGTGAAGAAATTTTAGTCATTGAATATAAAAAGCAGGTAAAACCGCGAGCACAGGTTATTGGTATGTTCTACGGACAAATTATGAACGATAGTAAAGAGTCCAGTGATATCCAGAAAGTTAAGTTAGTTTCAAAAAAGATAAAGTTGACATAAAGAGTTGATACCACGATTGAGCTGATAATTAAAGCATTCTGGTTGATGCTTCCGGCATACCTTCCCAACCCATTTGCAGCTGTTTTCGGTGGCGGAAAACCGATTGACGGGGGCAGAACGTATAAGGACGGAAGAAGGATCCTTGGAGACGGAAAGACTTATAGAGGGCTCTTTTCAGGAATATTTTGCGGGTTTATTGCAGGATGTATTGAGATCTGGCTGAGTTCCAGAGGGTTTGAGGTTATGGGGATCGAAATGCCTGCCTTTGGTCCGGATTACAAAAGCGCTTTGATAGTTGTGCTCGCCCTCTCCTCCGGCGCTCTGTTTGGGGATATGTTCAAGAGCTTTTTCAAGCGCAGGATGGGCCTGAAAAGAGGAGCATCTCTTCCCCTGGTAGACCAGCTTGACTTTGTGGTGGGAGCCTGGGTATTTACGTACCTTGTAGCTCCTGAGTGGTTTGTGAGTAATTTCACTCACGGGATCATGCTTACCATTATTATAGTAACACCTCTGCTCCATCTTACAACAAATATAATCGGATACCTTATAGGTGTAAAGAAAGAACCCTGGTGAAATTACACTGGAAATTCATAAGAATCAGTACAGAAAGAACTTTAATAAAGCACTTATAGCGCTAATAAGGCTGCAAATACGGTGAGAGAATGAGCAAAACAAATTTAGAAACAGGAAATAACACTGAGAATCAGAAACAGGAACTGATCGCAGCCCTCAAGGCCTGCGGAGCCGTTCGCTACGGGAATTTCACACTTGCCTCGGGGAAGAAAAGCAAGTATTATATAGATATTAAAAAGGCCAGTACTGACCCTAAAACCCTGAAACTTATAGCACGTCAGGCAGCATTCAGGATAAAACAGATGGATGTGAACATAATAGCAGGGGTGGAACTTGGAGGTGTGCCATTGGCAACTGCAGTTTCTATGGAAACCGAGCTTCCCCTGCTTATTGTCAGGAAAGCTATAAAGGACTACGGTACAAAGAGCAGGTTTGTTGGCGATATTAGACCGGAAGACAAGCTTGTAATGCTCGAAGACGTAACAACAAGTGGAGGCTCGGTCAGGAACGCAATTGAGGTTGTCAGGGAAACCGGAGCAAGCGTCAAATATGTAATCAGTGTTGTGGACAGGGAAGAGGGAGCAATAGAAAACTTAAAAGAGGCAGGTACGGAGCTTATACCTCTTGTAAGTGCAAGCGATCTCTTAAAGTAAGGAAAATGTGAAGGAACATCCTGTAACTAAAGCTTTTCAGGTTTTGCCTTCAAAACCATCATCAATTGCTGCAGGGAGGCACTCCAGAACGTTAGCAAAACCGGAGTGATGAAGGTTCAATACCACTGCAGCAACAATTTCTTCACGGGCTGTACCCTCTTTCCTTGCCATCATTGCATGCATCTGTACACCCCGTGGGTTTCGATTAGCGGTCTGAGTGGCTATGTTGATCAACTGCTTTGTTTTAGTATCAAGGCCTCTCAGAAAAAGTAATCTTATGTATTCAGTGCTTTCTGGGCTTCAATAAGGTCGTTAAAACGTGCTGCTACCTCAGGACATTCTTTTTGGAAGATTTCATATGGATTTTGACTCGTAGTTTTCATCTCCTGAAATAGTCTAATTATTTTTTACTTTATAAAAATTAGATTTTTCGTCAGGGAAAAGTACGAGTTTTTTACCCCACCAAGAAAACCTGGGATCTCCGGTTCAGAGAAAAAAGTTTAGATCACTGAAAAACACTGAAAGCACGGATCAAAAAATTAAAACAGACATTAAAAAGAAAGATTTTTAGTTAAGTTCAAAGCTGACAATGAGAAGATATTTATTAGAAGAAATAGAGAACTAGAAAGTCCCTCAGTATATTCTTGATTCAAAGTATTTGGTAACAAATTGCTAACATATTGTCAATAAATTGTCAATAAGTTGTCAACAAGTTGTCAACAAATTATCATGAATTGTCACGGATTGTTGATAAATAGTTATGAATTGCCAATAAAAAGAGACAGCTGCATAAAGCAGTATTGAAAGGTTTTGAGGACTGGAAATTCATTACCTTTTTCTCATCTCATCTATTTGACCTTATTATCAGTACATATTAAAACCATACTTATACTTGAACATAACAGGAATCTTTTAAAACCAGGAGAATAAAAATGAAAATTTTGCTTATCGGCGGAGGCGGAAGGGAACACGCAATTGCCGAGGGAATCAAGAAAAGCAAGCATAATCCCTCTCTTTATGCGTTAATGGCGAAAAAAAATCCCGGAATTGCTGCCCTCTGTGAGGATTTTCTCCTTGAGAAGGAAACTGAAGTTGAAAAAGTAGTTGAGTACGCAAAAGCTAGAAATGTCGAAATGGCTTTTGTAGGCCCTGAAGCCCCTCTTGCAGCAGGAGTTGCAGATGCCCTCTGGGAAGCCGGAATTCCGGTTGTAGGACCTAAAAAAGCCTGTGCAATTATAGAGTTTGACAAGGCCTGGGCAAGGAATTTCATGAAAAAATATGGAATCGAAGGCTGCCCTGCATATGAAGTTTTTACAGAGGAAAAACCTGCGCACGCTTTCATAGAAAAACTGGGCGACGTGGCAGTCAAACCCTCAGGTCTTACAGGAGGCAAAGGCGTGAAAGTTATGGGAGACCAGCTCCCTGACCTGGAAGCCGCCAAAGCTTACACAAGTGAGCTGCTTGAGAAAGGTTCTGTGGTCATCGAGGAACGCTTTATAGGAGAGGAGTTTACGCTTCAGGCCTTTGTGGATGGAAAAAGCCTTGTATTCTTCCCTGCAGTGCAGGACCACAAAAGAGCCTATGAAGGAGACCTCGGACCTAATACCGGCGGTATGGGTTCATACACTGATGCCGGAGAAATCCTGCCTTTTATGCTCCCTGAAGACCTTGAAAAGGCAAAAAAGATAATGCAGGATACCGTAAATGCGCTTTCTGAGGAAACCGGAACCGGATATCAGGGCATTCTCTATGGGCAGTTTATCCTTACAGCCAGCGGCCCCAAGGTAGTGGAATTCAATGCTAGATTCGGTGACCCTGAAGCCATGAACGTGATATCTCTCCTTGAAACAGACTTCGTGGATATCATGTCTGCAGTGGTTAAAGGAACCCTTGGAAATTTGCCTGTAAGCTTTAGCAAGAAAGCAACTGTATGTAAATATGCAGTTCCTGCCGGCTATCCGGAAAATCCTGAAAAAGACAGCGAGGTAACTGTAGGAGACATAGGGGACGCGTCCATTTATTATGCCAGTGTCTACGAAAAAGAAGGAAAAGTTTACACAACCAGCTCCCGCGCCATTGCAGTTATTGGGATTGCTGAAACTATAGCTGCAGCCGAAAAAATTGCCCAGAATGCCCTTGAAAATCTCCACGGCAAGCTATTTTTCCGGAAAGACATTGGGACTGCCGCTCTTATCCAGAAGAGAATTGACCATATGAAAGAACTTAGAGGCTAACTGCCGAAAATAAAGCTAACTGCTGAAAATAAGATTAACTGCTGAAAATTAGGCTAACTACCTGAAATGTCCTGCAAAAGTACGGCGTGCAAATAAGTACTATGCAGTAATATAAACTAAAATTCAACCAGAATGAAGTAAGTTCAGTTAAACAAGAGAAACTCAGCTTGAATGATAAATTCAGTTGAATGAATAAATTCAGCTTGAATGAAGTAAATTCAGCTAGAGTAAGTCGGGGTTGAAGTGATGAAGAAGGATGTACTTTCGATAACTGACCTGTCCAAAGAAGAGATTTATGAACTCCTCGAATCGGCCATGGACCTGAAAGAAAAACGCAAAGCTGGAGAACCTACAGAGTACCTGAAGAACAAAAGCCTGGGAATGATTTTTGAGAAAGCTTCCACAAGAACCAGGGTTTCCTTTGAGGTTGCAATGACCGATTTTGGAGGACATTCCCTTTACCTGAATTCCAGAGATATCCAGATCGGGAGAGGCGAAACCATTGAGGACACTGCCAGAACCCTCTCAGGCTACCTTCACGGAATCATGGCCAGAGTTATGAGCCACGAGACCGTAGAGAAATTGGCCAAATACTCAACCATACCTGTGATAAATGCGCTTTCGGACATGGAGCACCCCTGTCAGATCCTGGGCGATTTCATGACCATAATGGAGTACAAGGACAAATTCGAAAACCTGAAGTTCGCCTGGGTAGGAGACGGAAACAACGTCTGTAATTCAGCCCTGCTGGGCTCGGCGATTGTGGGAATGGAATTTGCAGTTGCCTGCCCGAAAGGATATGAACCTAAGCCCGAGTTCCTTGAAAAGGCAAAAGCCCTAGGAGGCAAGTTTACAATTACGGATGACCCGAAGGTTGCCGTAAAAGATGCGGATATCATTTATACGGATGTCTGGGTCTCCATGGGTGATGAAGCCGAACAGGAGAAGCGCCTGAAGGACTTTGCTGCTTTCCAGGTCAATACCGAACTCCTTGGAGTTGCAAAACCAGACGTAATAGTTATGCACTGCCTGCCAGCCCGTAGAGGCCTTGAGATTACGGATGAAGTTATGGACGGTCCGAATTCCGTAATTTTTGAAGAGGCTGAAAACCGTCTGCACGCGCAAAAAGCCCTTATTCTGAAATTGATGAAATGAAAATTTCATCAATTCCAACCTATTTTATATACCAATAAATAATCGTGGATCATTTGGCTTCTGTGGTTTTAAGTTTCAGTTTAAAAATTGCTTAAAACCGGGTTCAGAAAAAAGAAATTATTAAAAGAGTCGAGGCGAATTTCGCCTTCTGAACAGGCTTTCAAGGAAAAAGTATAAGAACAAAGAGCACTACTATTGATCCTGCAACATAAGCTACATCGTGCGAGAGTTGCCCAGCCAGGTCAAAGGCGCCAGGTTCAGAGCCTGGTTTCGTAGGAATTCGTGCGTTCGAATCGCACCTCTCGCACTAAACTTTTTTTAATAGATCAAAATTCTTTTAGTTATATCTTTGCTCGATTATTCTAATTTATTTGAGGTTTTGCCAAAATCAATATCGAGGCTTTAGAAGCAAAAAATAGATTATTAATGTTTATTTTGCCAAAAAATTTCACTTAAAGCCTTTAAAATAACATTGCTAGATGCCACCGAATGCGATATCTGGTTGGAAGTACTTATTTAATCTTATATAATTAGAAATATTATATTAAATTGCACTTAAATATTTTTAGACAAAATTTTTTACAAAATAAGCCTTATTGTTGAATATTATTAGAAAATAAGATATTTTTATAGAAAATGGCAAAACCTCATTTTATTCTTGAGTTGCGGAAAGACTACATGTAAAAGGTGCCCGACTTAAGATCTAATATTGAAGGATTTCGTAGGTTTGGATCCCACCCCTCGAACTGATCTATTGGATATATACAAAGCCAGAAAAGTGTACGAGTTTTTGTGGTTTTTTTGTATAACCGTGTTTTGACTTTTTACTCAAGTTTATTTTTGAGTTTCTCACTATTGTGAGCTAAACGGATTCTTCTTCCAAAATGTATAAATACAAATTTAATATCAATAGCTTTTAATAATTATTAAAATTTACGAAAGGAATAAGTATGGAATGGATACTTTTAATAATTGCAGGGTTATTTGAAACCGGATGGGCAATAGGACTAAAATACAGTGACGGATTAACCAGATTCTATCCAACGGTATTTACGGTTATTACTTTAATTTTAAGCATGTATCTATTGGAAAGAGCTTTGAGAACATTGCCTGTTGGAACAGCTTATGCAGTTTGGACAGGTATTGGTATTATTGGGACAACAGTATTGGGAACATTCCTTTTCAATGAGTCAATGAACATAACACGAATCTTTTTTATTGGATTAATTGTCGTTGGTATTGGCGGATTAAAACTGATATCAGCCTGATTATCTCCTAATATTTGATAGGAAATACTCTGATTCATGAGTGAGAAAAATGAAGGATATTGAAGAAAAGATAATTGACATCGGTCACGAGATTTTTAAGGGCTATGGGGTCGATGATATCACTGCACAAATTCTATCGATACTTAACTTTGAATCAAATGAAATAAGTATGGAGGAATTAGCACAGAGAACCGGATATAGTCTTGCTTCCATCAGCCTTAAGATTAAAAATATTGAACAATTTTGGAGCATAAAAAGGATATACAAGCCAGGATCTCGCAAGACATATCTGTATATGGAAAAAAACCTGTTAGGTGCTTTTGCTATCCAAATCAGGAATGGATTTGAAACCGAATTGGACATTGCAAAAACGAAAATAACTCCCCTTATAGAAGAATATAGAGAAAATGCTACTACTCAGGAACAAAAAACTAAACTCTATACATATGAAAATTATGTATCTGAGATTAATAAGTTTGAAGAATTGATCCACTATATATATTATCAAATCGATCATCTAAAAAAGAATCAAGTTTAAGTTATTGCTAACTCTAGATCACATAATGAACTCGGTGGCAAAGTGCTGTAGCCTAAGACAAGTGTAACCGGAGTTGGATACTTTGCAATTTTGAATGATACTGAAAACAGTACCTTTGGCTTTTGGGAAGAAGATAACTTATGGTAGGAATTATTGAATAGATGAGTTGCTCAGATCCATGACACCTGAAATTCAAAGTGGTGATTATGGATTTTGTACAGTTGACGGTAACTACTCCGATTATGCGCATTTGAATCCACTGGCTTGCTTTATGAAAAAAGAAGGTTTAACATTGAGCTCATCTTAAAACTATAAATAACATCTTTTATACTTGTATTATGGAGATGTTAATGGAATTCAGAGTCCAGTTTCGTAGGAATTCGTGCGTTCGAATCGCACCTCTCGCATCCAAACTTTTTTTGGCACCTGTTTTTGCATAAATTGTCTTATTTTACGTTTCTTTTGACTCACGGTAAGACGAATAGGGCTAAAGCCCTCGAAAAATGATCCAAAATCAAGAAAATAGCTAAGCTATGTCCTAAAACGTCGTTACCTTAAGTGATCTACTCTATTTGGGAAAACATTGAAAAAATGAAAAGTTTGTTATGAGACATATATTAGAATTTTTGTTAAGGGATGCAGTTTATAAATTGTTTGACCTTTTCACGTTGCTCTCCGTTTTTTCCTGAATCTGACTTAGTGCTTACTTAAAGTACTCTCTTGCATAGCCCTTACTTCCTCTAATCCAATTGCCTGTCCACCTACCCCCCAGCTTCCGCTCTTTACTTCCTGGACTACTACCAATGTATAGCTACGGAGATTTTCTCCCATGAACGAGACTATAACGTCTGTCACGTCCTTAATAAGCTTCTCGATCTCTTCCTCGGAGAATGTACCTTCAATGATTTTAATATCAGCAAGTGGCATTTCTTTCTACCCCCCATATACAGTTTAGATTTTTATGCTTATATTTTATTTAATATAATTATATAATAATATATTATATAAATGCGCTGTTTACAAAGAGAATCAAAGTATCCCCCTCAAATTCAATGGAGAATTTTCCAACTCAAAAAAATGTGCAACAATTTTATCATATAGTTATAAAGTTGAACGCATCGTTTGAAGTTGTTTTTCAGACTTAGTTAAATTCTTAAATATTCAGCAAATACGTGAAATTTACTTTTACCTAGAGCTGATCCCAAAACCAGTTGTATTTTCATACCAATAAGAAATTTAGAACCATTCTAGTAATAGGAAATCAATGGCCATCGAATTTATATTCGGAATTAATTTTGAGTTTTGGGATCAGCTCCCATACAATTTGAAGAGGATACGAATCAAAAAGTGTTTTTTAAGGGTTATTAAATCTTAAAAACGTATCAAATCTGTGATAAAAGATCAGCAGTAGAAAGGTTCTTTTCAAAAGTAAAAACAGGGTTTAGAATAACTACCATAAGGTATGAAAGATTAGATAGAATATTCAGGGCATTATTAGCAATAGTAACATTCCTTATTTATTGGGAAAAGCTGCAGGAGAAATTGTGAAACGACCTCGATAATTCATTTCTTTTTCGTTTCTTGATTATCATGATATAAATCAACTATGAAAACTGAAATTAATAGGTAACTATTCAGCCTGCCGAAATCTGTTGATCGATATCGATTTTGATGAAATCGGTATATCTGAATTCTAACTAGGGATAATTGAAAAAAAGCAATCATTAGCCAACAATCAAATAAAATACATTTTCTGAAATGTACTAATTGAATACTATTAATCAGGTTACTGATGTTGTTTTTTCTAGGATGAATAGTAACATTAATAGTAGAAAAACCCCTACGATAACTTTGACAATTATAGGTTTAATATGAGCCTATCCCGAAACTCAATATTTGATTTTTGAATCTCGTATTTGAAATAGTCAATTGGATACCTGATCACTAAAATGATCCTGAAAGCTCATGATGATTTAGAATAAAATAGGTTTTGGGATAGGCTCTATGTTTTTAAAATCATCTTTCCACATACGAGCTTACTTTAATATTTACTTTAGTAAAAACATTGCTAAGTAGTTTTTTAAAATTTATCTCTACTTTTAAGATTAACTGTATGAATTAACAGAGATTCAGAATACCTCTAAAATTGTAAGCAATTTATATTAGCGTACAAAAATTGATTTTTATATTAAATGCCGATTATAAAAATAAGAATTAGATTTTTGGGTAGGGCAACTTCTAAAAAAACAGTTGTGCATATATTCCACACAAATGCGTACACTTTTTTGGTTCTGTATATATCCCCACACCAATTTTTTATCTGTTTTCTTGTGATTTTAAGCCGACTTGAGCCAGATCATTTTTTTCTGTCACTGCAAATTTCATAGTAAACTCTGTGCCATTGTTCCTTTTAAGTTCGAGCTCACCATCCATTTGATCGATAAGGGAAGCTACCAGTTGCATGCCAAGACTACCGAGATCTTCAATATTAAGATTGTCAGAAATACCTACGCCGTTGTCTGAAACGGTTAGAATGAAGTTGGTGCTCTTACAGTTTTCGCTTTCAAATTCTGTTGATTCTTCCCTGTAAAGTTCAATTTGAATTTCCCCTTTATCTCTTCCTATAAATGCATGTTTGAAGGAATTGGAAACAAGCTCATTAATAATCATTCCTAACGGGACAGCAGTATCCATATCAAAGAAAACATTCTCTTCAAGATCCATGCTTAAGCTAATGTCAATATCTCCAAGACTGTATGTATGGAAAAGGTTCTCGACAAGTTCCCTAATATATGGCGAAAAATTTAGTGTCTCAAACCCTCCACCTTTGTATAATTCTTCATGGATAAGAGCCATGGATACCACTCTATCCTGGCTTTCCCTGAAAGCTTCCAGAACTTCCGAATCCTTAATATTCTCCCGGTTTCTGAACTGTTCAGCCTGGAGGTCCAGAAGGGAAGAAATTACCTGAAGGTTGTTCTTAATTCTGTGATGGATCTCCTTTTTACGGGCAGCTTCGATAATATTAAGAGCTTCTTCAGCTTCTTTTCGCTTGGTGATGTCGGTTAGCATGCTCATAGCGCCTATATACTTACCTTCCTTATCAAAAAGAGGTTTAGCATTTAGAAATGTCCAAAGGGATGAGCCATCTTTACGTATTAATTTTAATTCATAACTCTCACTTACTCCCCGCATCCTCTTTTCCAGGTTCATTTTGACAACAGATTTACATTCTTCACTGATGAAGCTCCATATCGGTTTACCTATAAATTCTTCCAAAGTATACCCGAGCATGTCTACCATTTTCTTGTTAACGTAAGTGATTATGGATTCTTTGTCAGTTATGAGTATAATTTCATTTGCTGTCTCAACGATATTTCGGTACTTTTCCTCACTATCACGAAGTTTTTCTTCGGCTTGTTTTCTCTCAGTAACATCAATGTCCATCTTGAGGATCATGGGAGAACCATCAACATCAGTAAAGGGAAAACTGTAGACATCAATCACGCTTCCTTCGGGGGTGGTAACTTCCCATTGATGGGGCTGACCGGTTTCAAGCACTTTGTATGATTCACAGAACTCACAGGGCTGGTTACTCCCAAAACAACGTTCATAACAGTGCCGACCTTCTGACTCGCCAAACTTTTCACGGAAACTACGATTGGCAAATGCAATGTGATGGTCAAGTGTTAACAGGCATATCATTACCGGCAGTGTCTCCAGCACATCAAAAAGCCGCTGCCGTTCAGACTCGACAGCTTCAGCAACCTTCAAACTCAATTCAGTCTCGCGCAGTATTTCCTCAGCCCGTTTAAACTCAGTGATATCGGTTTGCACACCATCCCATACCGTTCGGTCATCAGGAAGCCGACGAGGACGGGAGTGCAATCGCATCCACTTCACCTGGCCATTGGGCAGCCGCATAGGTGTTTCCATGTCAAAGTCGGAAAGTTCGCGAGCACTCTGTGCCTCAGATTCGATGAGTTTGTCGAAATACTCAGGCGGGATTTGTCGGTGTAACGTGCCCGGATCGCTAAGCACATCTGATACTTTGACGCCGTTGAGCTTCTCGATACCTGCACTGAAGTACAGGAAATGGACACTGCCGTCGGGCTCATGGGCATACTGATAGACTGCGCTGTCTGGCAGGTTATCACCCAAAAGACGTAGTCTTTCCTCGCTTTCACGCAGCGCTACTTCTATCTTTTTGAGCTCTGTGATATCCACATGAGTGGAGATCAGGCGGTCACCACGAACAATATACGATGTAAAGAATTCCTTGTCCACGTAAGGGCTGCGATACTGGAACGTGACCGCTTTGCTCGATTGCCGAGCCTTCTCGATCATGGGCAGATAGAATGAAGCAACCTCGAGGCCAAGTACTTCTGAGCCCCTTTTTCCTTTGGCTTCATCAATATCCTTCAAACCGAGAAGCTCGAATCCGGCCGGGTTGAAGTCCTCGAAAATCCAGTCGACGACATTACCCTGTTCATCGTAGATGAGCTGATCGATGTAGAAGGCCTCCTGCACCGTCTCGAACAGATTGCGGTACTTTGCTTCGCTCTCGCGTAGCGCTTCCTCGGCTTTTTTGCGTGCGGTAATATCCTTTGCGATCTCAAACCGCACATCTCGGCCGTCAGGCCACTTGATTATCCGGTCCATGGTCATGAAATGCCGGTCCACTATGGGGTTGTAATACTCCCAATGGTAGGGCTTGTCCCTCTCCTTTGAAAGAATCGGATTGGTGCAGAAATCACAGGGGGACTCTCTTCGCTGGAACTCCCGGTAGCAAATCCCTCCCACAAGTTCACCGCCGAATTTCTCCTTCATCGCCTTATTCGCGTACAGAACCTCGTAGGTGTATGGATCAGTCACGTACACCACATCGTCCATTCCATCGAAAATGGACAAAAGCTGCGATCGTTCGAAAGCCAATGTCTCTTCGGCTCGCTTGCGCTCGGTGATGTCCTGGATATGAGCGACCGTATAGATGGGGCAGCCTTTAGAATCGAGTAATGGGGACGAACTCACTTCGCACCAAATAACTTGTCCATCCTTACGGATATACCGCTTCTCAATCCACAAAGAAGGCTTCTCACTATTTATGACCGCTTTGTGAGCCAATAAGCTTGGTTCTATGTCGTCCGGATATGTAAAATCAAGAAATGTATGGCCTTCAATTTCGGATTTTTCGAATCCAAGCATTTGGCAGAAGGCATCATTAACCCTCGAGATACGAGCATCTGGATTAATCAATGCCATAGCAACTGCACTATCATCAAAAGCTAAACGGAACCTCTCCTCGCTTTCCCGCAACTTATTTTCAGCCTTCTTTCGCTCAGAGATATCCCTGATAACCATGACACCTTTTGTAAGACCATTTTTATCTTTGAATAATGTACTCGATATCTCACCTGGGAAGATAGTACCATCTTTCCGTTTGTGATTGAGTTCTCCCTTAAACCTGCCATTCCTGGCTCTGTTACAAAGGAAAAACTTAAGCCTTGGATCAGATGTATCCACAGTACCGTTTCTTCCAGCCAAGATCAGCTCCTCTTCTGTCATCCCAAACATTTGGCAAGCGGCTGGATTGGCTGCAAGAATAGTTCCATCTGGAATTGTAACAAAAATTCCATCAAGACTATTATCAAATATTGCCTTATATCGACTTTCACTCTCTAGCAGTGCCTCTACAGCCTTCTTTCGCTCAGTGATATATCGGATGATAGCTACTGTTCGAGGCTCTCCATTGCTATTCGTAAAGAAGCCCGTGCTTACCTCTCCAAGGAATGTGGTTCCATCCTTGCGCCTGTAAGTAAGCTGAGCTCTTGCTGATCCAGAGTGAGTACGTTCGTCTAATAAAGCTGATAGCTTCGGTTCTTGCAGATTTAAAATTGCATCGCATTCTTTGCCAACAAGCTCTTCTTCCGTCCATCCGAGCATACGGCAAGCTACTGGATTAGCTGATAGGATTTTCCCATCATCTCTTGGATCGGTCAGGATAATACCATCCATGCTATGATCGAATATCATCCTGTAGAGCTTTTCACTCCCCTGCGATTTCTGATCTATACTCCCATTTTTCATATTCTTCTCTGGCATGGATAAAGAGTCAAAATCCACATCAATATTTTTGTTTTATCTAAGCGTTCAAACTTTGCCAGTTTTAACCCATTCACAAAAACAAATATTATAGTTTGATACCCATATACAGACTTTTTTATAGAGACGATGTGATAAATATCTTATCTATTAGATTTACTGGAATAAGTCTATATTTCATTTTTATGCTTGAGAACTTTTTTCAAAGAAAGTTCAAAAAATAAAACAATTGTTTGAAAAAATTATTAAAGTTTAAAGTTCCTGTTCGATAACTTAGGGAGATGACCCGATTTTTAATGGATCGGCAATCACAGCACCGATTAACAGCCCCGTGGAGATCGCCACAAAGGTCAGAGCTACCTGGATCAAACTGGCAATGGCAGAGGAATAGTTCTGTCCCACTAATGCAGCTAAGCTGAGAAACCCAAGTGATCCTGGAACCAGGACCCAGAATGCAGGTATTATAGACACATAATACGGTGTTCTAAGTTTGGATCGTTCCAGAAAAGTTCCTAGCATTGTCATGATGATAGAACCTGTGAAAGCTCCAAAAAGTCCCCCCAAAAAGTAGTTTCCTGCTTGCTGTCCAAAAAAAGTGGCTAACAATACAATTAAAACCCCTAACATGTCCTTGTTTCTTATGCACATCAAGAGGTACATCCCAAGGGTGAAAATAAGAACCCCAATATAGGGAGCCCACCAATACAAAGGAGTTGCCGTATTGGCTATTATGTAATCTTCGGGCAAACCTACAACCTGGAGGCCTACTATCACCCCAAATAAGAGAAGTAGCAGTATTACAACTCCCTGAACCAGGCGAGCTGCACCAGACACCAGATTGTTTGCTGCCAGTTCGAACATTCCTGTAGACAGAACTGCTCCGGGAATGAAGTAAGCAAGTGCAGGAACCATTATGGTTAGAGACCCGTTTATAATTCCCTGTTTAATACCGAGAAAGAATATCGTGGAAACGATAAAGGCCGTTAGAACAGGCAAAATCAGAGTAAGTCTTGTTTTATCCTCGGAATAAGCCAGTATAAGTCCAGCTATGGCTCCTAATGCTCCACAAAAAAATAACCCATTAAAAGTTGGTAGAAAGAGCATTCCCAGGCCTGTGGAAAACAGTGCATAACCTAAAATATTTTTAATATAATTATGCTGGCGCTTAACATTTATTATCTCATTAATACGCCTTATTCCCTGTTCAGGCGTTATTTCAGCATTTTCTGCCTGGTTGATCAACTCATACAATCTCGAAACCTGGTCTAAAGGAAGTACTCCGGGTTTCTGCAGGGCGACTTCCAGAGCCTTTGAATCACCATCTGAAATCTTTATGATTAAAAAAGTAGGTAAACTAATAACCTCTTCAGCTTTGAAACCATAAGCCTGGCATATTTTTTTCAAAATTGACTCTATAGACATTACCGCAATTCCTGCAGTAGTCAGGGCTCTGGAGAGTTCTGTGAGGAATTTTAAAAGTTGAGGAGGTATCTCCCCCTCATCAGAAATATTTATAGAGTTTATATGAGATGAATCAGTATGTGGAACCATTTTATCAATTCTTGAATATAGTTACTTTGAATTTTCGGGTTGTAGTGCATCCCCCGCTTCTTCGCGGAGCCATGAGAGATCCAAATGACCTCTTCCTTACAGATGGTATTGCTGATATGCCAGTCACCCCAGTAGCATTTAAAGTACAAATCAAGCATATTAGGCGTTGTGACTGAGTTAAGATTTTAGACAATTAATATTTAATGCTAGCTATTTTTAATCCAGTGTGGATATTTTGGAATTTTATGCAAAAAGTAAAAGCGAATATAGGAGAATTTAGAGACAAAGAACGATGTTATTCAATTTTAACCAAACGCTCTAAAGTAAAAATTACATGAATCTGTTCCAAAAACGCCATCTGGGAAAAGATTGATTTTCAGAAAATACTGCGGAATGTGGGATTCACTGCTATCCAATACATTATATATTGAGCTGATCCTAAAATTCAAAATTACTTTTCTAAATTTCGAATTTGGAATAATCAATAAAATCTCTGATCATGAAAATAATTCAGAAACTTACATTTATTTAAGAACAAATCGAGTTTTGGGATGGCTTCATTTTTAATTTGGAACTTGACTTTTCATATTTGCACACTATCTGTTTTGTTAAGAATGTCTCTCTTAACCAGTGGCCCGGATTTTGGGATGCAATCCTGAATAGCCTGTAAAGCTCCGTCTGAATTGGAATAAAAACAACAAGTTTTAACGAGGTTTGTTGTGATATGGAATGAAGATTGTTCAGATTTTTTTGAGGATATGCAAGATTTTTTGAGAATACGCAAGACTTTTTTTGAGAATACGCAAGACGGCTATCTTTTTCAGTCATGAACCTCCACTTATTTGGGACAAATCAGGCCAAATTATTGTAAAAAGTATATAAGAAAAGTTATATCCAAGCCTCGCGTTTACGAATCCTATGAAAAAAACATTTTCCAATAAAATCCTCATTATAGGTTATGGATCAGTTTCACAATGCACCCTGCCACTTTTACTGGATAAACTCGATGTTCCGTTAGAAAACATTGCCTTAATTGATTTTGAAGACAAATCAAAAGCCCTAAAAAAATATACAAATCAGGGATTAAGATTTGTCTGTGAAAAACTTACCCCGAAAAATTTGAGTCAGGTTTTGTCACAATATATGGAAAATGAAGGCTTGATCATTGACCTTTCGTGGAATATCGATGCCAATGACATCATTAAGTGGTGTCATGATCACAATGTATTGTACGTTAACACGTCTGTTGAAGTATGGGACCCTGCTGAGAAATATTTGACTCAAAATCTATTGGAAAAATCGCTTTACATAAGGCAAATGAGATTGCTTGAACTTTCCCGTGATTGGAAAGATTCGCCAACTGCTGTTGTTGACCATGGCGCAAATCCTGGCCTGATAACTCATTTCGTAAAGCAAGGACTACTGGATATTGCCACCCGCACCTGTGCTGATAAGAAAGTATCTCCCGAAGATGAACAGGAAATTGCCCTCCTTGCAAAAAACAGGGACTTTGCCCGTCTGGCTCAGAAATTGGGAGTCAAAGTGATCCACTGTAGCGAGCGGGATACTCAAGTCGCAAACAGAGCAAAGGAAGTTAATGAATTTGTAGGAACATGGAGCATTGAAGGATTGAGGGAAGAAGGAACTGCTCCTGTTGAAATAGCCTGGGGAACGCATGAGAGCAAATTGCCCCCCCTGGCGCATATACCTCCACATGGACCGAAAAATGTGATTCTCTTGCCTCAGATGGGCATTAATACATGGGTCAGATCGTGGATACCGGATGAAGAAATTGTAGGTATGGCGATCCGTCATGGTGAATCATATGGCCTTTCAAAACTGTTAACTGTTTGGGAAGACAACAAACCGGTCTATCGTCCTACCGTGCATTATGCTTATATGCCCTGTCATGATACGCTTTCCTCTCTCTGCGAACTGCGAGGCCGGAATTATAAGCTTCAACCAAGACTTAGGATTATGACAAATGAAATCACGTCTGGCGAGGATATAATGGGAGCACTCTTAATGGGCCATTCTTATAATTCCTGGTGGACTGGAAGTGCATTGAGCATTGAAGAGACCAGATCCCTTGCTCCCGGTCAGAACGCTACCACTCTTCAGGTAGCTGCAGGCATTGTCGCAGCTATACTCTGGATGCTTGAAAATCCGCGGGAAGGCATTAAAACACCTGAAGACTTGCCTCATGACTTTGTCCTGGATATTGCCAGACCGTATCTTGGAAATTTTATTTCCACACCATCGGACTGGACACCGCTTAAAAATCGCAAAATATTTTTCAAAGAAAGCCCGGCAGTAAAACACAATATCGACCCATGGCAATTCGAAAATTTTCAATTTGTAGGTTGATTAAACTGCTGGATACCTGTAAGCCTCTATGAGGAGATTCAGAGTATGGTTGCGTAGGAATTCGTGCGTTTGAATCGCACCCTCGCATTAAATTTATTATTACTAGATATACATCTACTGTATTATTTTTTATAAGCTGTGACAATGACCACATAAGCGGGTAGGATGTACATTGAATTAAAACACCACATCGAGCTTGGTTTTGATTTAAACCGCCGTAAATGTCTCCAGAAGCGTATTGAATTCTATTAGGTATTACAAAAAAGGTACAATGGAAATTTGTCTTTTTTGCTAATGAAGAGATTTAGCTGATAGAAAAAGTGTAAAAATAGAAGGAGAAAACTGACTTATTTTTCGATCAAAAATTAGGTTCACTTATTTCAGATATTTGTCTCCACTATCAACTAAAATAAAAAGCCTTATATTATATTTCGGAACGACTTTGGCTGATCGGTTTTTAACTTAATTTTTTGTAAATCAGTTAGTGAAGAGGCACTTTTATTGAGAACCAAGTTATTTGATTGATATATTGTACCGGTTCGACGATCAGTCATCTTTATGTACACAATACCAGGAATTGACTGTCCTTTTTGGATAGCAAACCAAATACCTGTTAAGTCTTTTGCACAACTCAATGCACAAAAACCATGGATACGCTGATTATTAGTTCCGTTATAAATGTCGACCCATGTGCGAGATGCGTTATGATTAGCGTCACAAGGAGGTAAATCCGGCGCTGGTGAAAATAATTCATTAGGGAACTTATCATAATTAGATACTTCTAACATAAACCTTGTAAAATCTGTTTCTTCTCTTTTTTCTCTAAGAACTAATACTGGCATTTCACCTGTGATATACAGGTTATTTGATTGATATATTGTACCGGTTCGACGATCAGTCATCTTTATGTACACAATACCAGGAATTGGCTGTCCTTTTTGGATAGCAAACCAAATACCTGTTAAGTCTTTTGCACAACTCAATGCACAAAAACCATAGATACGCTGATTATTAGTTCCATTATAAATGTCGACCCATGTGCGAGATGCATTATGGTTAGCACCACAAGGAGGTAAATCCGGTGCTGGTGAAAATAACTCATTAGGGAACTTATCATAATTAGATACTTCTAACATAAACCTTGTAAAATCTGTTTCTTCTCTTTTTTCTCTAAGAGCTAATACTGGCATTTCACTCATAATATCTCCCCTTACAACGTTAAATTTAAAATCTATATATCACTAAGTTTTCTCAAATTCAAAAAAATTATACAATTAAGAAGTAGCAGATACTTGGAAACAGTAAACTTCAGCATAGCAGCACAAAATAATTTCCCTTAAATTTAAAAACTTAAACCATAAAATTCTAATAAAAATTTTTATCTCCTCCTTAAAGATAGTCATTTTTGATGTTGTTTCAAAAAACCCTTACTCTGCAATGATACCCTTATTAATCTAAAAAAAATTGATTATCTGCAGTAAAGTACAATATAGTTTACCATAAAATAGATCATTTTACTATATAAAATACGTAGAAACTTTAGTAAGATACAAATTATATAAAACATAAAAGTTATAGAGTAAATTTTTAAGAATGCCTCAAATACTATGTGCTTTTTTTCACCGCAATCAGAAGCAGGAAATCTAAATGGCCACACTATTGGTTAATTTGCATCAATGTTCTAGATCAAAATTTTTAGCTTACAATTTATTCCTTTTTATGAGAATTCTTGTATCATTTATATAATATATTTTTAATCTGGAACTTGACTTTTTCATATTTGCACCGATCTGTTTTGGTAAGAATATCTCTTAACCAGTGGGATTTTAGGATGAAGTCCTAAACGGCCTTTAAAGCCCCGTCTGAACTACATCGTTTGCTGCTGAAGTTAATAAACAGTGAAATCCATTGGTGGAAACCATGAATCTTTCTGAAGAAATCGCCGAAAGTTCAGTAGTATGGATTATTTAGATGAGCTATCCCAAAAGTTTATTTAATCTAATTATTGCTGCTGCCATTGCAACTCCTAGATATGATTCTTCCTTTATTCATATCTCGGAAATACTTTCTTGCATGACTCTATCCAGCTAAAAAACCTTTCTACTATGCTTTTCTTTTTGTATTCTTCCTTATCAACCTTTATTGGTCTCCCTCTCTTCTTTTTCTTCCGATTTCTTTTATTTACTGGTATATTGGACTTTATTTCTCTTCTCCTGTTATATTTTCTAATTTTAGCTGTATCATACATTGCATCAGCTGTTACTTTGGAAGGCCTGTTAACAGGCCTTCCCACAGACCTCTTTATATTGAAATTTTTAAGTGTAGGTATATAAAGCATTGAATCATTCTTATTTGCAGGAACAACGATAATCGAGAGAGGTAAGCCCTATAAATTTACTAAAACGCTTATTTTTATTCCTTTTATTTTTTATGACCATCGTAGCCGATATTCCCCCTTTTTTAGCCGAAATATCCTTTGTATCAGTAAAGCAGTGAGAAAGATCTATTTTCTTCAAATCGTAACCTTTGTTTAAAAGTTCATTGAAAATCTTCTGATAGATACCATGTTCACACAGATATAGATGGAATCTATGTACTGTTGACTTAGATCCATATTTCCTGGGAACGTCTTTCCACGTAAAACCTGTCATAACAACGTACAAAATACCGTTCATTAACTTCCCCATATTTGCACGTGGCCTTCCTGTATGCGGTTTCTGTGGAGGAAGATAAGATTCCATGGATTCCCATAGAACATCATCGATTTCACGAAATGACATAAAGGTAAATTTATAATTTCAACACAATATTACTTTTGGGATAGGCTCTGTGAAAGACTAAAGCATTTAAGGTGAAAACTCAAGGGAAAGTGTTTCAGTTCTAATTTATTTTTTTGAAAATTTATGTTTTGACACTCTCGCAATTGATTACTTCACAGAAGTTGTTATTTACCAAGTAAATTCCAGGGAAGCAAAAATCAAACAATAGTCTTATAGAAACCTTAAGGGATTGAATAGATCAACGAATTTGTTTTCTTGACCATTAATGAGATCAGTAATTACCATGGCAGCAGTGGTGCCGTTTGCCATTCCCCAAAATCCAAATCCAGCTGCTACATAAATGCCTTTTTGAGATGTCATGCCTATAAGAGGTAGACCATCGTCAGTAGTGCAGTCCTTACTGGACCAGTGGTATTCAATAGACTTAACATTAAGGTGTTGGCATGCATAGTCTTCAAGCCGGCCATAGTAAATATTTTTGTCAGCTACATCTGCCGGACTGTGTTCTCCAGCAACAATGATCAGTTTACCTTTGTCTGTAGGGGTAGTCCTATAGGTGTGCACAGGATTGAAGTCTATAAACATCCCTTCAGGAAAATTGCCTTTAGCATATAATGCTAACACGTAGGATCTTGCTGAATGCAAATGCCTGTAGAGTTGGTCGGGATCATACACTGGTGTATGTGTTGCAATTATTACTTGATCGGCCGCTATTGAGCCCTGATCTGTTACTACTTCTTTGATTTCGCCATCTTTGACAGTAATGGCAGAGGTATTCTCAAAGATATAACTTCCTTTTCCAGTTATATATTTTGAAAGAGCCAGAAGATACTTGCGCGGATGGAATTGGGCCTGATTCTCATATTTGATAGCAGGACCGGTTTTAAAGGGCAAAGGTACTTCTTCGGTGTAAGAAACTGGAAGTCCTAACTGTTTTGCAGCTTCAAATTCACCTTTAATCTCATCAATTCTTTCACCAGACTCTGTGTAGATGTAAAGAGGAAGGCGTTGAAATTCACAATCAATGTCCCACTTTCTTACAATATCAGCTATCTTTTCAACTGCCTTAATATTGGCATTAGCAAAATCCTGAGCTTTTGACTTACCTAATTTTGATACAAGATTCTTGTAGATCATATTAGGTGCCACACTTATCTTAGCCGTGGTTCTAACTGTTACTCCTTTTATGATCCGGTCTGCTTCTATTACTGCTACTTTGTACCCGGCTTCCATTAACAATGCTGCAGAGGTTATACCTGCAATGCCGCCTCCCAGAATCGCCACATCAACTTTCAACCTTTTGTCAAGTTTAGGAAAATTTGTACCAGGAGACGTTTCTAGCCAGAACGAAATTTCTTTTACAGTGATCTTTTTCCCATATTCCATCCTCTGACCTCGCTGAGTTATTTATCTCTTATTGGATGATAAATTAGATTGGAAAGGCCCACTTAAATTACTCTGCAGCTTATATATTAAATAATTATAAAAATAAATCAAAAATATTTGAAAGAAAAATTTTCTATAATTTAAGCTGTAGATATATAAAGTTTCAATCAAAACCATACCAGTGCTCCGTAATTAATTCAGTTATTAAAAATCGATTATCCACTATCTCAAAGATTTTTTGATTTTAGAGTATCTCAACAGCTTAATTACTTTTTTGAAAATTTATCATGGTACCAGACATTATCAGACATTATTGTTGACACTGTAAGATAGCATTTATATACTGATATTTAGGTACCTAAATATATTAGATCCCTAAATAACACAGTTTAGAGGTAGCCGAATGCATGATCAGAACGTTATATAGCTGTATAATACGTTGAACCGTCTAAGCAGGCAAATGCATCGTTTTTCTCATAGGACAGAACACAAACGCAGCCTATTCTTCGGGCAGTCAAAATTGCTGCAGTTAATCGCGAAAAATGAAGGAATTATCCAGCGGGACCTTGCGGAACAAATGGATATGCGCCCTTCGTCTATGACGGAAGCGCTCGGAAGGCTGGAGCAACTTAATCTTATTTTGCGTAAAAGGGATGGAAAGGATCAGAGGTCAATGCACATCTACCTGACAAATAAAGGCAGGGAAATTGTTGAAGACGCGGTCAGGTCCGAAGAAGAATTTATGAAAAAATTTACAGATATCGTGTTCAAGGAAATCTCGGAAGAAGAGATCGAAAAGATGCTTGCAATTACCTCAAAGCTGTGTAAAAGTCTTGATACGCTGGACTTGAAAGAATCGAAAGATTGGAGCGATGAGTGCTCTCAATAATCACTGTCATTGTAAAAAAGGGACAACGTTATCATTTTGAATAATTACAAAACAGCGAAAGGATACATTTATGTTTCAACTTATTAAAAAAAATCTTAAGGGCATAACTCTGATTTATTCTATACTTGCTCCTCTTTTGATGTTAATAGAGGTTTTCATGGACCTCCAACAACCCAGGCTTATGTCAAATATTGTGGACATAGGTGTTCAAAACAGAGATATGGGATATATATTATCGACAGGCTTCAAAATGGTGCTTTGTGCATTTACCGGATTAATTGGCGGCGCAGGCTGCGGTGTAATCGCCTCATTTGCATCTATGATGT
Source organism: Methanobacteriota archaeon (assembly GCA_023399215.1). Lineage (GTDB taxonomy): Archaea > Halobacteriota > Methanosarcinia > Methanosarcinales > Methanosarcinaceae > Methanosarcina. The sequence goes on along the minus strand of JAEWQJ010000060.1, from coordinate 29,040 downwards.
TAGCCGGGAGTTTGAGAGAAGAGCTATTTCATAAAATACAGTCGCTTTCCTATACGGAAATTGACCATTTCAAAACATCGTCGCTTATTACAAGACTGACCAACGATATAACGCAAATTCAGAACATGTTTCTCATGTTGCTGCGTGGAATGGTGCGTTCACCATTGTTGTGCATTGGTGGCATATTTATGTCCTTTTTGCTGAGTCCCAGTCTTGCCATTGTTTTCTGTATCATTCTGCCTATTCTTATCACCTGTGTTGCACTTGTGATGATGAAATCAGTGCCGCTTTACACACAGATGCAGCTCTGGCTTGACAAAGTTAATACCATCATGCGTGAAAATCTGCTGGGTGTACGTGTTATAAAAGCCTTTAATTTAGAAGACAAACAGAATGCGCTTTTCAGCAAAGTGAATACAGAATTTACAGAAAAAAGCATACAGACACAGAACCTGACCTTTACGCTGATGCCGATAGCTACTCTGGTTATGAATCTGAGCGTGGTTGCCATCCTGTGGTTCGGAGGCAATATGGTCGTTTCCGGAAATATTGAAACAGGCAAGATAATGGCGTTTGTCAATTACCTTGTGCAGATAACAAACTCTCTGATAATGCTTGTCAACATGATTATAAACATTTCACGCGCACAGGCATCTGCAGGTCGTATAAAAGAGGTTTTGGACTGCGAAACGAGTATTAAGGAGTGTAATTCTCCCGTATTGCCAGAGAATTATGACATTGAGTTCAAAAATGTCAGTTTCAAATACGGCGAAAGTGGAGAATATGTTCTGAAAAACTTGTCGTTCCTGTTAAAGGAAGGACAGACAGTAGGTATTATCGGAGCTACCGGCTCAGGAAAAAGCTCAGTTGTAAGTCTGATTCCGCGGCTGTATGAGGCAACCTGTGGACAGGTCCTGATCGGAGGTTGTGATGTTAAGGACATACCAGTACAGTACCTGCGTAGCAGTATCGGGATCGTGCTGCAGGAAAATGTCCTTTTTCAGGGAACGGTTAAAGAAAATATGAATTTTGGTAATGAAGAAGCAGACGAAGAGGAAATATGGGATAGCCTTCAAGCTGCTCAGGCAGAAGATTTTATTCAAGCCCTCCCTTACAAATTACAAAGTCAAGTTGAACAAAGAGGCAAAAACTTTTCAGGTGGGCAGAAACAGCGCCTTTCCATTGCAAGAACTCTTCTGAAAAAGCCAAAAATTTTGATTTTTGATGATTCCACAAGCGCAGTTGACCTTTCGACCGAAGCTCACCTGCGGTTTGAAATTGCAAAAAAGATGAAGGAAAACACGGTAATTGTCATTGCGCAGCGTATCTCCGGCGTTATGGACGCAGACACAATATTGATGCTTGACCATGGCAGCGTTATTGCGAAAGGTACCCATAAAGAATTACTGCAAAGCAACGAAGTATATCGCAATATAGCCGTTTCACAGCTTGGCAAGGAGGTGCTCCTGAGTGTCACAGAATAACGTGCTGCCTCATAATATACCTCATAATATTACAGGCCGCCCTGCAGGGGGACCGAGCGCTTTTCTTCACAGGGAAAAAACGGAAATCAAGGACGTAAAGGGAACACTCAAACGCATTATTATGTACCTTGGCAAATGGCGGCGCACATTGCTCATCGTTTTTTTCTGTGCTCTTGTTACAACAGTGATCACCATTATCGGCATTCAACTAAATGGGTACGCGGTCGACGAGTTCATATCTAAAAAAGATATTGCCGGACTTGCTCGCATATGTATTGTCATGATTCTCATTTACCTTGTTTCGGTTTTTTCTACTTACATGCAAAATTCTCTGATGATCCGTGTTGCTCAGAAAACTTCGGCTAATATCCGAAGCGATCTTTTCAGCAGCCTGCAAAAGCTGTCCCTCAAGTATTTTGATACCCATTCAAGCGGGGACCTCATGAGCCGCCTGACAAACGATGTTGACAATATCAACCTTACACTTTCACAGAGTGTCGTGCAGCTTTTTTCCGGCGTCGTCAGCGTTGTTGGTATGTTGATAGCGATGCTGTTGCTCAGCCCTCTGCTTACGCTAATCGGGCTGCTGACAATGCCTCTGATGTTCTTTACATCAAAAGTCCTTGCCGTAAAGTCCCAGAAGTTTTTTAAGGAGCAGCAATATGAGCTTGGACGGCTTAACGGATACATCGAGGAAATGGTCTCCGGCCAAAAAGTTATTAAGGTCTTTTCCCGAGAAAAGGAAGTAGAGGATCACTTCAAGGAAATCAATGAAAAGCTTGTCTCCGGTTCTATGAAAGCACAGGCGATAAGCAGTGTTATGGGACCGGTGAATAACACTATCAATAATCTGACCTATTTGGTTATCACGGTCTGCGGCGGTATTTTAATAATAAATGAATTTGCAGGAATCACTGTCGGCGTAATATTTTCTTTTCTGCTCTATATGCGTAATTTTACCCAGCCGATCAACAATATTCTCAACCTTTTTAGCACTATTCAGTCAGCCCTTGCAGGCGCAGAGCGAGTGTTTGAGGTAATGGACGAAGAAAAAGAAAAGGACGCGGATAATGCCAGAGACATTCAAAATATTGAAGGCGACGTGGAAATAGAATCCGTTAATTTTTCATACATACCGGGTAAGCCTGTACTTAAAGAAGCAACGATTTCTGCGAAAAAAGGTCAGACGATTGCCATTGTGGGCCCTACGGGCGCAGGGAAAACAACCATTATCAATCTTCTCACCAGGTTTTATGGCATTGATGACGGAGCAATCTATATTGATGGACAGAATATAAATGCCATTACTCGAAAGAGTCTGCGGCAGTCCATTTCGATGGTACTCCAGGATACGTTTCTCTTTTCGGACACTATACGCGAGAATATCCGCTACGGCAAGCTGACAGCAACAGACGAAGAAGTTGAACAGGCAGCAAAGCTGGCACATGCCCATGACTTTATTATGCAACTGCCACAGGGTTATGATACGATCCTTACCGACAATGGCGGTAACCTTTCACAGGGACAGCGGCAATTGCTCAGTATTGCGAGAGCGATGATCGCACAATCTTCTGTGTTGATACTAGATGAAGCGACTTCTTCAATCGATACACGGACAGAGCTGATTATTCAGAATGCGCTGCTCAAATTGATGCACGGAAAAACAAGTTTTGTCATCGCACACCGCCTTTCTACTATCAAAAACGCAGATAAAATTATCGTCTTAGACGGCGGAAGAGTAGTAGAAACAGGTACGCATAGCGAACTGCTTCTTGCGGGCGGTTTTTATGCCAACCTTTACAACAGCCAGTTCAAAAAAGGCATGGCAATATAAGTAGTCGGATGACTCAACAATGACAATCTTTTGCTCTGCCGTCGAGTCTTCTTGCATGCCTTACCCGTGTTGCCATGAAGCCGGTCACAGTATTCGGGGTTGGTGTAGTCGGTCAGAGCAAAATATTTTTTTCAGTTTTTGCAGACCCGGAAACGCTGTTCCAGCCACACGCAGACACTCAAAAAGAACTCGATGATTTCACATACTTCCTTCGGACGCAGCTTAGTTTTCATCCTTGCCATGGTACTCAATGGTCCTGGTTTCATAGATCAACATTTGTGCCTTTATCCTGATTTTTTAAGGAATATTTCTATAGAAAGACTCTTTAGAGAAGGTGTAACAAAAGAAGACCTGAATCAAAACTTACGAATACTATAAGATACACCATAAATTTTGTGAGGGCATTATCTCTCTTTAATTTGTCCAATAATATTGGATACTTCTTGCATGATCAATATAACCGCAGGAAAGATCACGAGTGCTAAAAACCCCTTTTTAGTGCTTGCAATATGAACGAGTAACCCAATGTATGGGATTTTAAAAAACAGAGTTCCTACCAGATCTTCAGGAGCTACCGTATAACCGTCAGGTTTGGTGTATGCATCCCCCTGAGTTATGTACCCTTCATCTACAACTTTGACTATCCTGTGAGTAACTATGTATCTCTGATTTTTACCGAATATATGGTAATAGGATACAATATCCCCAACATTTGGCTGGGTTTCCAAAGTATTTACTACAATTATATTGCTTTCTGTTATAGTTGGTTCCATACTGTTTCCTGTTACAGTCATGAATTTGACTGGCCCAGTAGGAATCATAGTGCAGATAATTGGCAAGGACACAAATATCAGCATTATCAAAAAAAATTATCTATATTTTTCATATTGTGTGCCAACAGGTTATCAGCTTATTTTTAATAATATATATTTACAATAAGTTTTAAGAGTGATTTTTCAATAATAGTTTAAAATTAGTAAGTTAAGGGTTTCTGCCTTAGACTATCTATTTTTTGCCGTAAAATTAGCAACTTCATGTACCATTTTGAAGTACCTGTTCTCAATAAAAGAAATTATAGTCAACAGCAGATTTATGCGCAAAGACCAGAACAACAATCATAGGAACATTCTGACAAATGCAATTAATTGCTGACTTGACTATAGTTGTCAAACCCTAAATTTTTATTTTTGAACCAAGGAATACTTAACATTGAATTTAAAAATCTCACCTTGTAATTCATTTTGCGGGCTACCGGTATCTGGAAACGAATATATATAGTAAAGAGTAAGATCATCATCGCCAACATCGAGATCGCGTATCTCCTTTGATCCAGTAGGACCTTTATCCCAGAGAGTTACAACTTTTCCTTTACCTGGATAGGGTTTAGTCGATACCTTAACCACAAGGTTTTCAGATAATTCACCATTGTCACTGGCATCTGGTATTATCTCTAAAGATAGTACACCATCGATTGAGCCAGTATTACGAACATAAGTTGGAATAGGATTTAACCTAACGTCCACATCGCCTGGAGTTGCATTCACTGCTGTCATTGGTACAAGCTGCGGTGGATTATTGTAAGCTAGGTTAATTATCTCAAATCCTAACCTTCCAGTCGTAATGGAGTTACTAGTAACAGATTGTGAGCTATCAAAGTATGCCCATGTTCCAGCGCTTGCAATAGACACAACTACCCCAAGCATGAGTATACTTATAAGTGTTCTTTTGTTGAACATCGTTACCCCTGCCGATATAATGTTCACCATTTATTACTGCATTATGTTTTGTTGTACAGCGCAAAATAGTGTGGAGTTCCGGATTTTTAGATCCGGCTGTTCCACATAGGTAGTTTGTTTAATCTTTCAGTTGCTGTAGGTGGTAGTTAATGTTATAAGTAACAGTCTTATCCTGCTGATCATTCTGGTCAGCGCCAGTTTCCTTAAAGTCATAGTCAATATTAATATCCATATTGTCGCCGGCGCTCAGGTCACCAAGGTAAATTTTTGCACCATCAGTCATTGTCTGACCATTAATCGTGGTTGTTAAATCCGAAAGATCACTCTCACCACTTGCAGAGATCTCTGCATAGAGGTAACCATTAAGATTCCCATCATTAACCAGATTTAATGTCTTTGCGTTGCCAGAATCTCCAGGAGCAAGCGGTCCAATATTAAATGCATCAAGTGCAGAACTACCTGGAGTAAGTGTGAGAGTTCCTGAAGTTATGGTGTTATCATCAACTGCCTGCGAACTGTCAAAGTATGCCCATGTTCCGGCGCCTGCCACGGTGGCAACTACACTGAGAATGAGTACGCTTAAAAGCATTTTTTTATTAAGCATGATTATACCTCTTTTTGTTTGATTCCTCTTCCAATTTTGAGTTGTAATTTTCCTACTCATCTTTGCTGTTGGATCGCTGGATACGATGAAAGGTTCAACATAGGTACTCCAGTTTGATTTAAGTTCAGCAAATCTGAGTTGAAATGCTCATCTGAAGTGCTCATCTGAAGTGCTCATCTGAGTTACTCATCTGAGTGATTCATCCTATGGAATCTTCTAAGATAGTTATTGGCGAATTAACGGAATTGTAGGGGTGGTAACAAAAGATTAACGTCATCATATGGCTTTGCGTGTTTGAGGGTAAGTAACACACAATTAAAGAGGCGTAGGAAAAAGTAATGAGCTGTTTTTGAGCTTTTTAAACAATACTGTTTTTGTTTTTAATAAAAGATCGGTTACTTTTATCTAATATACCCGAAGAAGAGCATGGGTACGGGAGAGAAAGGCACAAACTAACTGCCGCAAGAATGGGCGTGGAAAATTTTGAAAAAACAGAAATTTAAGAGATTACTGTCAGCTTAATGGAAAATTACCGACATTGGGAGACGGTGAAGAACTTTCAGGGAAAAAAGAGAAAAAAGAGCTGGGAATTTTGAGCATAAAGGAACATGCTCAGAGTTTTCGGACGTGGCGCATGTGAGCTATCGAAGATATCATGAAAAGACTGCTCATAAAAAGCATCCACTGATTGCTTGTAACCAACTCAAAAAGCCCCAAATAAATTGTGACACTTCCGACTACAGCAAGGGTGCTCAGGCCAACGTAGAAATGGCTCCATGGAATATCCCCTTTCTTGACGGTTTCCATATAGATATCAAAATTACTGGCCGCAGGGAGGAGTTCTACAAAGTCATTTTCCCGGTCGTGGTTGACGACCCCCAGGCTTTCCATCTTGGGTATATGGGTCTGGAGAAGGGAGACATATATGCTTTTTCTGATGGTGCTTTTTGGGTCGTCTTCGCCGGACTCTAGGCGAGCTATTTCTTCAGAAAGAGAACGTATGCTCTGATTTCCTTGCGTGCGAAGGATTTCCAGGACACATCTTCGTCTGTCGTTCTGGAGGAGTCCAAAAATATCACTTTTTGATAACTGTGCTTGATGGCTCTGGATATCGGCTTTGATTTCCAGAGAATTGTTTACTGCCTCGCTCACTGTATCCCTCTAAAGCATAGATTAAACTATAGTATCGCTCTCTGAAATCAGGATTAACACTTTGAGCCTATCCCAGAACCAATCCCAGAACCCAAAATTGTGTTTCAGAATTTCGGATTCGGAATGATCAATCAGCTTCTTATCTAGGAAAATAGTTCTGAAACTTTTACTGGTTGAGAAAAATTGGTTTGGGATGAACTATCTCATTGAGCTTGCTCAGATCACTGGAAATGTGATATAACCTGTGGGATTAATATTGGAAATTTCCAGTTTATACTCCTTGAATTCAGTAGATCTGAGCTACTTTTATGGAATGTTTTAAGATAGTTATTGGCGAATTAACGGAATTTTTGGGGTGGTAATAAAAGATTAACGTCATCATGCGGCTCTGCGTGTTTGAGGGCAAGTAACATACCATTAATAAGGCATGGGAAAAAGTAATGAGCCATTTTTGAGCTTTTTTGGGAACACTTTATTAATATTTATAGTGAGATCAGATCCTTATATATTTGTAACTGTGACATTTTTTAATTTAAAACAATATGGACCACAAGAATGTAGAGCTTTAACATTAAAGAGAAAGTTATCCAATAAATAAAAAAATTTAAAATGATTATATATAGTTCTTGTTTTATTTACATGGATAAGTGTTATTGTTGAATATTATTCCTTGAATATTTTTAATCTCATCTGCATACAGGAACCAAAACAGTTTCAGTATGGAAAAAATAAGAGGCAGAATAGTGAAAGTATTTAAGTGTCGAGAAAAATGTCGATTGTTGTTGATAGAGTGCCAGTGTATAATACAAAGTAAAAACACAATAAAAAGGAGTTGAAACACTGGAAACCATTTTTCTTAAACTTAAAAACATCTTAATAGACAGATGGAAACTTCTTACCTTTGCATTTCTATTAATGATGGTTTTTTCTGGACTCTGGATGTATGAAGAATACACAGGAGTATCATATGAAGAAAAAAAGGTTCTTTCCTATACGCAGCGTGGAAATTATACATATTCAGCTCCTGTAACTAAGCCAAATCCTATCTACCTGGAAGGAACCAGGCTTGAGATGGGAAAACCGGCGTATTTTTTTTCCGTATCTCCAACCATGGACGTTTCATTCATATATAGACTTGAAGCCACAAAATCTGCTGACCTCAATGTGGAGGCTAAGACGATGATTGTGGCAAGTGACAAAGAGAGATATGGAGGAGAGCAGAATGGAGAAGAGCAGAAAATATTCTGGCAGAAGAGTTATCAGATTGGCGATTCAAAAAGTGCTCATTTGAAAAGTGCGGATGTCTTTACCTCTAATTTTACCCTAGATATACCTAAGATCCAGGCACAAACTAAAGAAATAGAGGATCAATTGAACTATACCTCGAATCCAACGATAGAAATTGTTACTGTAATCAACTATGAAGGAAAAATAAATGGAGAAGATGTCACAGGTACACAAAATTTTGTCATCCCTGCCAACATTAGTTCTACTTATTATCAGATGCCTGAAGAACTTGGGTTTGTCGAAGACACATATAAAAATATCAGAGTTCAAAAAGACCCTTCACTGTCAACAATCAAATTTCCTATATTCTTATTCCTGTTAAATATAGTTCTAATAGGAGCACTTATTCTCATCAGGAAAATGAAAAAAATTGATCCGGAATACATCAAAAAACTGGAAAACGAAAATAAAAATTCATCTTTTAAAGAATTTATCAGCAAAGGCAAAATTCCCGAAAACAGGAGTTCTCTTATACAGGTTGAGATTTCTTCACTCGAGGATCTTGTAAACGCTGCTTCTGATATGAATGAAAGGGTAATTCACGATGCTGTATCTGGAGAATATTTCATAATTCACAATGGAGCATTGTATATTTTTTGGGATAAACCTTCAGAAGAAAATATCAAATGAGTAGTTCAATATTGATATTAGGATTTTTTGGAGAGTAGTGGTATGAAACTTTTCTTTATTATTTTGGGGTTACGCACTTGAGAAATAAACATAATACTATTAAGAAGTCCCATGTAAATTTAGATCAGATGAAACGTCCTTTTCCACTGTGCAAACCGACGGCGGAACTTAATCTTACTCTTTCTGCCAACAGTCGATTTTCTGTACCATAAGGGCAGCAAAAACAGCACCGAAAGGCAAGTGTAAAGCCCAATCTCTGCAAGAGCAGGAAAATAGGGATTTATTTCCGAAAGGGAAATTATCCAGAAGACAGGCAAAATGTAAGGAACAGAGCTGATCGTTGCGGGAGTTTCTTCCGGAACTGTTACTTGAGTCTCATTAGCCGGGGTAATCACTCCATACCAGAAATTAATCGCAATTCTCTGTTCATAATCATCAGGGGTTAAAACATATACCTGAGACAGGGATCCCTGATTCTTTATTGTTGTATCCTTCTCCAAAACTACATGCCCGTTTTCTCCAAGATTATGCGCCACGACACCTGTAAAAATAAGCCCACTTATAAGAACAAACGCTGCCAGCCTTTTTCCTTTAACTACATAAGAAGTTCTCCTAGCAATTTTTTTTTGTTCCTTTTCCACTTTTCGAGCTTTGGCTGGATTGCTGTACAGAAGCATAGTTCTTATTTCATCAAGAATTATCAGACCTGCAGGCAGTATGACTGTGAAGAGTAAAATATTTTTATTTTTCTTTACTGCATCGGGCAAATACCCTGCAAAAGGAATAACGAATATCAACTTTCCCTTAATATTCGGTGCAGGTACCTTAAAGTCATCCTGTGCGTTATTTGCATCTCCTTTAGTCTGGAATCTACGCTCTTTTCCTTCTTCTAAGGAAATAATCCGATGCGTTACTAGAGCATCTTCCTTTGTTACTACAGTACTGTCCTTTGTTGCTACAGTATTTTCCCTTCCAGGAGGGTGAAAAGCTATTACATCCCCGACCTTAAGCTCACTTGGATCAACTGATTTCTCAATGATCATATCTCCAGGCAGCATCATCGGAGTCATACTCCCACTCAACACTATAAGAGGCATCATTGAGCCTGTATAGAATGGAATTAAGGTCTTGACCAGAAAAACAGCAATGAGCAGAATAATTGCTGCCTGGAGAATATCTTTTTTCTTCATATTTTTCATTTCCACTCTAGAATTTCGATCCTCTTAAGTCTCTACAGAACTTTCATTTTTTCATTCACGGAAATCTGGCCTGTTTTTGTACTCTGGCTATTCGCATTAGCTGCAGTAAAGGTGACAATGTACTTTCCTGTTGCTGAGTAAGTATGCACAGGGTTCTGCTCGGTTGAAATAGCTCCGTCTCCAAAGTCCCAGCTCCATTCTGTTGCATTTTCTGAGAGATCGGTAAACTGTACCGTTAGGGGAACAGCTCCAGAGGTGACATTACTGCTAAAGTTTGCTATCGGGAGAACGGACTGCAGGGCAACTATTGTGGAAAATGTCGAATTCGTACCATTCACGTTGCTTACTTCAAGCGTCGCTGTGTACTCTCCGGCTCCAGAGTAAGTATACACAGGGTTCTGCTCGGTTGAAATAGCTCCATCTCCAAAGTCCCAGTTCCATTCTTCTGCATTTTCTGAGAGATCGGTAAACTGTACTGTCAGGGGAACATAGCCTTCGGTGACGCTACTACTAAAAAAAGCTTCAGGAAGGATTCCTTCACCATTGTCAGAATCCCCGAATCCACCATCACCGCCAGAGTTGGAACCCACACCTGAAACTATGCTGCCTGTGCTGCCACTGGCTTCTTCTAGGGAAACAGTCCTATATAGGTCAAATATATTGGTCAGGTTAGCGGAACCGGTAAGATTAGTATGATTAGTAAGATTAGTATGATTAGTATGATTAGTATTAGTATGATTAGTATTAGTATGATTAGTATGATTAGTATTACTATCAAGGTTAATGAGATAAGTAGGGTTAAAGGTCTTGTTTGCTTTTATAGAGGAATTATTCGTCAGATTACCCAGTGATTCTGCCAAACTTTCATAATTCACAGAAGAATTGAAATTTTCCAAAGAATTTATGGTTGCTCTTATTGGGTCATCAGTGGTATTTTGGAGCTCACCACCGTTTCTGACCAGATCGACATCAGGTACCCCAATTACCCCAGGTAAATTATCCCAGATGCCTGTATTGATCCTAGCATTTGCGTACTTAGTATTACTGAAAGAGGCAGATGTACCTGTAAAAGCTGGAAATTTATTGCATGTGAAGATAAGAGAGATAAACACTATTCCTAAGAGTAATGTTTTAATAGATGCTCTCATTTATTATTACCACCTATATTATTTTTTAATACCCCATAATACAAATATGCCTGTAATATTCGTAAGAACCAGTGTCCTGAAATTTTGATTCCACATCATCGCTTTGAAATTAAACATTTTTCAAATATAGCCCTTTAAAGTTGTAGGTCTACAGCCTGATGATTGAATTTTGAAGTCAAAGACGTTTAAAACCAAATTTTTAAAGCCCAAATTTAACTGTGAAGTCTAATGCCATTATTTTTCTTCAACTGCGTAAATCTTGAGATCTGAAATTAACTGTCAGTGAATATATAGAGAAATTTTAAGCAAAATGAAAAAATACTCAGAGTTTTCGGACGTGGCGCATGTGAGCTATCGAAGATAGCATGAAAAGACTACTTATAAAAAGCATCCATTGCTTGCTTGTAACCAATTTGAAAAGATCCAAATAAATTGTGATACTTCCGACTACAGCAAGGGTACTCAGGCCAATGTAGAAATGACTCCATGGAATATCCCCTTTCTTGACGGTTTCCATATAGATATCAAAATTACTGGCTGCAGGGAGGAGTTCTACAAAGTCATTTTCTCGGTCGTGGTTGACGACCCCCAGGCTCTCCATCTTGGGTATGTGGGTCTGGAGAAGGGAGACATATATGCTTTTTCTGATAGTGCTTTTTGGATCGTCTTCGCCGGACTCTAGGCGAGCTATTTCCTCAGAAAGAGAGCGTATGCTCTGATTTCCTTGCGTGCGAAGGATTTCCAGGACACATCTTCGTCTGTCGTTCTGGAGGATTCCAAAAATATCGCTTTTTGATAACTGTGCTTGATGGCTCTGGTTATCTGCTTCGATTTTCAGAGAATCATTTTCGGTTTTGACTTTTTTTAGAACTTGCCTGATCAGATGGACATAACACATATTGTATTCCTCTAAAACATAAGTTAAATCATGGCATCGCTCTCCAGAATCATGATCAACACCTTTCTGAATTAACTGGATATAATAATTGTATAATAACAATCATTTTTTGACAGTTGTATGTTAATCACCATTTTATCAAAAAAGCTAGAATTTACGAGTTTTGATCAAAAATAAACAATAATAAATTCCGTCAACGTTTAAAGTTCAAAGCTTCTAATTTTTGATTTCAACCTTATAAACCCTAGTGAAATAATTAATGATGATCTAATATACAAATTATAATATTCTCTCCAAATTTAAGGGAGAATTGTCTCGTTCTAGATGTATTCAATGATTTTGTTATACACTTTCAAACTTTAACGAATTGCTTGAGAATGCTTTTTAAACTTGGTTAAATTATTAAATTCCCAGTAAATATGCGAAATTTACTTTTTCCCACATGATTTGAAGAAGATTCAAATTACGATAATTTATTCTATAATGAAATTCAACTTTACAACTATTCAATTTTATAAATATTTAAGTTATAACTATTCGACGTCATAATTATGCAACTTCATAACTACTGCACATTGCAACTATTTAACTTTAAGACTATTTAACTAAATACTATAAAAAAATATCGAAATTAACATATACGAATTATTGGCAAAGATAAAAACCAATCATTGTTGTTAACGTTTAAAGCTTAAAGTTTGCATAGTATCTTTAAAACTAGAGAGAAAATATTCCAGTCAGAAAAATATATAATAGATTTGTCGGAAAGTTATAAAGTTTAATAGTTGAGAAGTGGAGTAGTTAAGAAGTAGAATAATTATGAAGTCAAATATGCCTTTTGCATATATTTTTAAACTTGATTATACATTGGTCATCGGTTAAGGAATTTTCTTGCCTGAAAGCTATCGATTTTGTAGTAGAATCCGACCTTAAATTTTGGCCTCTTTATATGAAATCGATACTCTGTTCCAGCTCATAATTTATTAAAATATTTGGAAAATATTGAAGAAATTGAGGCAATTTATCACGATTCATCACTTAACCGAAGACGCATGCTTGGTTATATTTGTTGTATCCTTAAACGAGTTCGCAAACTCAAAGCCATTTGGAAGTCAAATACATAATACAACAGCAGGCAACGCAAAATGTTAAACGTTTAGTAAATTCCAACTCCATTTTTATATTGTGGAATGACTACGTAAAATGAAACAAATTCGAAGATAGAGTATAATACTGGGCTACATGTATACGATATGTAGCTGCAATAAAAAAAATTAAAAAAACGAAATGATTTTGGAATAAAACACCGTGCTTTCCGTGTTTTTCATGGTTGTAATATCCAAATTGAATCACTCATCGACCGGATGCGTTTTTAGTATTACAGAATTCCATGTGACTTGAAAATAATATTTACGTAATAAGCTGTAATTACTTTCTTATTATGTATTTATTTGAGAATCGATGCATTGGGTTTTTGAAACTCAGTCTAATCGGTCTTAAAATTAAATCTGATTCTAAAATTGGAAAGGGATTGAGGAGCGATTTCTTTTTGGAAATTCAACTGGAGTTTAAGATTTTACTGTTACGCATCGAACAACAAATATAATATGAAATGTAACGAAAATTAGTCTGTTGGATAACAATTCGAAACATTTTAATATAAAACCATGGGATATAAACATAAAACAGCGAATAAAAATTATAATAAAATAAAAATTATAATAAAATAAAAATTAACATGTTTGGTAACAAATCGAAATGTTTTAATATAAATTTACATAAAAAGCATAAGGAAATACATTTTGAATGAAATTGGATAGTTAATAATAAGAATTAAAGAATTAATCAAAAGTAAAGACAGTAGTGTATTGATTTTTCTGTAAAATTACAAATCTTAAGAGATCTTTGGGAAGAAAATACAGCTTCAGAGAAACTTGCATTTACAGTCAGGAAAAATTTGACATTGAATCCACAGCAAATTCGCAGTATTTTCTAAATAAATATACGTAACTAGTTTCATCAAAATCATTTGTTAAAAATTGAAGGAAAATATTTGGCGAACAAATCAAATTGCGTGCAGACACCCCACCCTAAACAGGAGGTCTGACAACTATTGTTAGTAATGAAAAGTAATATAAAAAAGTAAATAAAGCCTTTAAATTGAAAAAAGAATTCTTTTATTACTGGAAATAATTGTCAGATAGCTTATGAAGGACGGGGTGTTCGTGATCCTCTGCGCTCTCGATGTGAGAAAAAATGTAATTAATATATAATTTACACAAAGCGAAGTTAAATTATGAACAAGAAAACAGTGTTAATAATATTATATATATTTTTTATAGTACTCATAATGCTATCATTATTTAAGTTTATGTAAAAACTCAAAACTTTTCATAACTATTTAGCTTATTAAACTAATATTAATAGTCACCTTTACTAAGAAAGGAAAAGAGAAGAGCTCCATAGCAAGTTATCTGAACTGAACTTTCAGAGTTTCTTACATTGTATCCTGACTTTGACAGTATCCACTAATTGGTACTGACTATTTCCCTTCTTTTATATCCCAAATTGACTTGACAATTTGTTTAAGTTTATAAAAATTTGTTATATATTCTATGTAATTCCATTCATTTTTGCTACTATCCAGCTATTGATCCAATCAAAATTCGCAAAAATATAATTTTTGACTCCATTTATCTTGAACTTGACTGTAAGTGTCAAATTCTTCAAGCTTTTTTTAATGAATTTTGTAGATACGTGTTTTATCCCTTCAAATTCATATCGCATCAGCGATATGAATAATTGAGCGATAAACCCAAGGATAATAGCTCCATTAATGCTATCATCCGACCATACTCTCAACGGTTTAATGTTGATTTCGTTCTTCAATGAATGGAATATTTTCTCAATAGAATCCTTTTTTCTGTATGTTATCAACGCATCTTCAAGTGTCAAATCCCTGTTTGATTTCAGACAGAAAAATCCTTCTCTCCCATTAATCAGTGAAGCTTCCAGGAGTTCAATAGCTTCCTCGTCACTAAGCTCTTCGAGCTTAGTTCTAAAAGAGTAATTAATCTCAATCAACTCATTATTTACTCTGAATTTCTTAGGAAGCTTTTTTTTGTTTATGACGGCCTTTTGAACTTCTTTTGCTTCCTGTAATTTCTTCATAGCAGCTCTTGCTTTTGCTTCTAACTGCTTTTTCTGTAGAGATTCAGAGAAATAAAAGTACTTGATACTACTTGGTTTGATGATTTTTATTCCATATATACCTTTTTTGGAATCGATCAGTTCTGCTCTTTCCAGAGCAAAGTTCTCAATGATTTTATCATCACTTGAATTCAGTTTCATGGAAGTGAGATAGTCCATTTTAGCATCCAGTATAAGGTTGAGATTATCTTTGGTATTAGCTCCTTTATCAAAAACAATAAGAGAGCCTTTTTTAAGTCTACTTTTAACCTGGTTAAAAGTATCAGAAAAGTGCTCAAGATCAAGAACGTTTCCTTTACACTGTAATTCCAATAGGTATGTTTATGGGGTCAGCTAACTCACTAACTCCAACTGTTATCTGCAACTTGTCAGGCCTATGATCTCTGCTATATCCGAATTTACCAAGGTTAGATTTAGTCCCATAAAGGACTATACTCGTCCAATCCAAGTTTATATTCGTCTCTTCAAAACCATAAACAGAAAATAAAGAATCCAGAATATCAGAGAGAATTTCCTCTCTGTTATGTCCTAAAAGCTCAAGAGTTCTGTAAAGAACTCTTTCGTGAAACCTTTCAAGATTTAAGATATCCAGAATTTCTTTATGATTTAACCATTTGCCAGCTTCTTTGATGCTAAAATTATCAGTTAATTTGTAGCTTAACAAACCGATTACTAAACTATTGAGATCAAGACCCTTACTTTTATGTATACTAAAAATATCACAGAAATTAAGTTTTTCATAAAAATATTGGACAGCAAGAATAGATCCGATAGGAACACATATATTCTTGTTAGGAATTGTAGGGAAAGCTCTTTGTTTTGTGATGTTCATTGGACCGAATTACACAAAACAGAAAGCACTTATTTTTATGTAACTGTCAAACTCAGGTTACAACAGCCAGTTCAAAAAAGGTATGGCAATATAAGTAGTCGGATGGCTCAACAATGACAATATTTTGCTCTGCCTTGTGAAATCAAAGTTGCGCTGGCGCACCCAGTTACAAGCAAAGGGATATGTTCGCGCCACAGCTCTGGTTATAATGATTGAGCCTCTTTCAAAAGTATATACAATTCAATTTTAATTTTTGTATAAATATATGATATTATTTTCATCTTGTAATCTTTATTTAGTAATATAATTTAAAAGATATAAATATATTATTTATTATACGAATTTCCAATATTCCAACATTTTCCTACGACAGCTCCAGTTTTTAAATAGTTCCTTGTTGGCATTTCAAATAATAATGGTTTTAGCTTCTCATAATCTATCTTTCCATTTTCGTCCAGCATCTCTTCTTCAACATGTGTGTGAACTACTTTTAAGATAAAATTATCATAATTCTCTGTGTCATAGATATCAATTACTTTACATTCCATGGAAAGAGGCGATTTATCGATAATAGGTACATTTTTCAGCTCTCCCATGTGATACTGAAATACATTGGATTTATCCACTTTTTTTCCAGAAACAATTCCCACATAATCTGCCTCTACAAGCATATCTTCATTTACCAGATTTACAGATAATGTTCTATTTTCTTTGATTCCCTGGTTTGTATAATGGGATTTTCTGCTGCTGATCATTATGGAATCTAATCCTATGATTCCAATATGCGCTATATTCATCCAATTTACTTTTCCTTCAACCACTGTTCCAACCACTGTTGTAGGTGTTGGATAAAGGGCAATGACTGAACCGATATCCTTCTTCATAATTATACCCCCCAAATAAACACTTGATTCAAAAAATAATCTATTTAACGTGTAAGAATTTCGACAACTTCTCCGATATAAAGGTCGTGATAATCCTTATCCGCATACCATTGTTCATCAATTTTCTCCGTCACAAAGCTTTCTGGCTTGATTGGCTGGCAGCACATTTTTTTGCATACCAAAACCTTGGAAGCCTCATTATAATAAGGAATTCCTTCATAATGATTTATTGTCAAACCAGATTTTTTCACTTTGTCTTCATCTCTTCCTGATACCGTACCCATATAAGTCAACATTTTTCCATATTTTTCACGGTCAAAGAAAGAAATTGAGAAATTATCTGAACCATCAATAAATTCTTTTGTATAACGACTCTTGCGTACTACAATAAATGCAGCATTTTTATTCCACATTACACCAAGCCCGCCCCATGAGGCAGTCATGCTGTTAACCTTTCCTTCTTTCTCTGCTGTAATTAGCATCCATTCTTTTCCTATCATCCGAAATGGACTAAAATCAAATGCGTCTGCTTTCAATGGTTGAAATGTGCCCATATGTTGTCTCCTTTTAAGCTGCATTATTTACATTTGAATTTATGATATCTTTTAAATAGTAAGTATTATTTAATCATGTATGTACTTTTTTGTAATATACTACCTCAAAAGATACATACTACCTCAAAAGATATATACTACCTCAAAAGATACATACTACCCAAAAAGATAGTAATAGACATATGAGAAATAAAAATGAGAAATAAGAAAACATATAACTGTCCAGTGGAAGCAACTATTGATTTAATTGGTGGGAAGTATAAAGCCATTATTTTATGGCATCTTATTGATAAAACACTACGCTTTAACGAAATTCAAAAATTATTGCCAAAAGCTACCTCTAAAATGTTAACTCAACAGCTTAGGGAATTAGAGAACGATGGACTTATATGCAGAGTTGTATATCCTGTAGTTCCTCCAAAAACCGAATATTCTCTCTCGGAATTTGGAAAAAGTATTATTCCGATAATAACTGCTATGTGTGACTGGGGCAAGGATTATTTAGCTGATTCATAACCAATTATTTATTGAGATTTAAAAGGATTATTTTTGTGATATTTATTGATAGAGGCGCATTATTTATTAGCGAATAAATATCAATGACGGTAACTACTTTCAGTAATTTCCTTTTAATAGCCTATCCGAATAATATTGTATCTACTGTAACTTTTACTACTGTAACTTTTACTACTGTAACTTTTACATTAGCAATGCGCTCTTACTTTTTATTTAAAAGATCATTAGATTGATGTTGTGTTGCTGGCGTTAAAGCCTGATTATCTTTTTCTACTACATTAAACCTGATAGTGAATTCTGTACCTTGCACCCGCTTAAGTTCGAGTTCTCCATCAAGCTGGTCAACAAGGATATTTACTAACTGTAAGCCAAGCGACTCGGCACATTTTAATTCCAGATCCTCTGGAAGTCCTTTGCCATCATCAGAAATTGTCAGGCTGAAAAGGGACATATTCTTCTCTCTATTCTTCTTTTCCCTGCAGAGCTGAATCCGGATTTTTCCATCCTGCTTTTCAGTAAATGCATGCTTGAGAGAATTCGAAACCAATTCATTAACAATTATTCCTAATGGGACAGCAGTATCCATATCAAGGAAAGTGTCTTCTTCCAGGTCCATGCTCAGACTGATATTTTTGCTGCTAAGACTGTAAGTCTTGAAAAGGTTTTCAGCTAGCTTTTTAAGATATGCCGAAAAATCCAGTGTATCGGTCCCTTCTCCTTTATATAGTTCCTCATGGATGAGGGACATTGAGATTACCCTGTTTTGACCTTCTCTGAAAGCTTCTATAACGTTTTTGTCCTTGAACTTCTCAGCCTGGAGGTCCAGCAAAGAAGAAATTATCTGCAAATTATTCTTGATTCTGTGATGAATCTCTTTTATCCTGACTTTATCCATTCTTTCCAGAGCTTCTTCAGCCTTTTTACGTTCAGTAATATCAGTGAGCATGCTCATCGCGCCCATAAACTTACCATCTTTATCAAAAAGAGATTTAGCATTTATGCGTACCCATAAGGGTGAGCCGTCCTTACATATTAATTTCAATTCGTAGCTCTCATTGATACCCTGCCGTCTCTTTTTCAGATTCTGTTGGAGGATCGTCTTACCTTCTTCATCGGCAAAGTCCAATACCGATCTGCCAATACCTTCTTCCAGAGTGTATCCGAGCATATCTGCCATTTTCTTATTCGCATAGGTGATTACGGCTTCAGCATCAATTATGAGTATACCCTCGTTTGCTGTCTCAACGATATTGCGGTACTTTTCCTCACTTTCCCGAAGTTTTTCTTCTGCCTTTTTGCTTTCGGTTATATCTCTGGAAATAACTGAGATAGCAGTCAGCTTTCCAGTGGCATCAAAAACTGGAGAAAAAGTCACTGAAACATTTATTATTGTGCCATCCTTTCTTAATCGTAAAGTCTCATAATTATGGATTCTTTCTCCTTTTTTAACTCTTTCAATTAATTTTTTTATTTCTTCACTTAAATAGAATGGAAACAGGATGTATCCGATATTTCCAAGAATTTCTTTAGCTGAATAACCATAAACCTGTTCTGCTCCTTTGTTCCAGCTTGTAATAACACCGTCAAGTGAAATAGTCCCAATAGCATCATTTGACGATTCCACAATACTCGCCAAGCTCTGAATTTTCTCTTCTGATTTTTTACGCTCGGTAATATCCTGGACTATTCCCTTCGTTCGAACAGGAATATTATTCTCATCAAAAATGACTTCACTCTCCACGTGGACGTTGCGTTCTTCCCCGTTATCCAGTACAATCCTGTAATCAATGCCAGATAGCTTTTCGTTTAAAGCTTTCTTGAGAATATTATCCACATAGTCTCGATCTTCGGGGTGTATATAATTTAAAAGTTCATCGTAAGTTGCGCCTGATTCTTGAGGATTACGTCCAAAAATGCGATATAGCTCGTCAGACCAATATGTTTCACCAGTTACGAGATTCCAATCCCAATTTCCAATGTGAGCCATCTTTTGAGCTTCAGCAAGACTTATTTCATTTTCTTTTAATGAATGATAAGATTTCTCAAGCTCTTCTGTACGTTCTTTAACCAGGTTTTCCAGGTTGTCCAGTGTTTCTTTCAACCTGGCTTCTGCTTCTTTTCTCGCAGTAACATCTCTAATAATCGCCGCAAGCTTTCCTTTTTCAGGACTGAACGCATAAATGTCAATATACTTATTCAATACCTGACTAAAAATCTCAAAATTGGTTGACTGACCTGAGAGCACTACCTCGCCGAACTTTTCGATCGTCGTGGTGGTCATATTGGGAAACACTTCAAGTAAAGTCTTGCCTAATAACTCTTCCTTCTTTACGCCATTATTAAGCTCATATGCAGGATTTACCTCAAGATAACGATAATCATAAGGTCTACCATCCTTATCATAGACGATTTCTGTAAGGGCGAAACCTTCGGTCATATTTGTAAAGAGCATTCGGTAGTGCTCCTCACTTTTCCGTAGATCTTCTTCTGCCTGCTTGTGCTTAGTAATATCGGCATGCACGCCGTTCCAGATTGTTCGGCCGTCGGGCAGCCTGCGCGGGCGGGAGATAAGTCGTATCCATTTAACCTGACCATCAGGAAGCTGCATAGGTAATTCCATCTCGAAATCCGACAACTCGCGGGCGCTGCGGACCTCGGCTTTGATGAGCTGTTCAGAATATTTCGGCAAAACCTGCCTGAATAGCGTGCTGGAATCACGCAGTACATCCTGGACATTGACATCGTTGAGCCGCTCGATGCCTGTGCTGAAGTAAAGGAAACGGACACCCCCTTCGGGTTCATAGACACACTGATAGATTGCACTGTCCGGTAAGTTGTCACCCAAGAAGCGCAGACGCTCTTCGCTCTCCCGCAATGCCTCCTCGACCTGTTTGTATTTTGTAGTTTCACGAAGTGAAAAGACCAGCCCCACAACGTCTCCACTGGAAGTCTTGACTGGTGCCAGGCTCCAGTCCCAATAGGTCACCCCGCGTTCCGGCTGATCCGGGAAGACAAACGGCTTGTCCTTGTAGAAAACTCCTTTGCCGGTGTCTCGAACTGTCCGAAAGATCTCCTCGTTTTCTTCATTTGGATACAGAGCAAAATGATTCTTGCCGATCATCTCCTCCGGCTTCATATGACATTTTTCGGCATAGGATGAGTTGACCCACAAGAAGTTGAATTGCGGATCCAGAAGAACCAGCATAACGTCGGTGGTCTGCATGACACTTTCCAGTAGGCTTCTTTCTCGGCTAAGCGCCTCTTCTGCCTTCATTCTCTTCTGTTCTTCCCTTTTTCTCTGCAGTACCTGCGTCACTGCCGGCGCAATAGCTTCGAGATCTTCCAGTTGCTCGCAGCTATAGCCGTTTTCACGGTTTGCGACCGCAATCAAGCCCACAGTTTTCCCGTTCTGGACAAGGGGCACTCCAAGAAATGATGTTAGAGGTGGATGACCAGGTGGCACGCCGATACTGTCTGAATGTGACTGCGGATCGTTGGTAAAGAAGCTTTTTTCGTTGATAATTACACTGCCGTATAAGCCGTGGACAATAAAATCAGAACGACGATGCCTGGTCTTGTCGTCCATAAGGTACTGTTCCCATGCAAGCTGGCTTTTTGCAACATCGTGTAGCAGCCCATCAGCGCTCATTTCATTAATGAAACCAAACTGGCTGCCGGTAATTTTCAGGGCTACGGATAGACATTCATTCCTCAGTTCTTCTTCTGTTTTTGCCTGCACTACGTTGCTGAAGATCCGATTTATTCCCTCTAGAATACGGTTGTATCTGTATATCCTGTGCTCTTCTTGCTTGCGTTCGGTGATATCATCAAACAGAGTGTATACCTGGAAGGGCTTGCCTTCTCCAGTCCGGAAAATGGGCACAGCATTAATGTTGATCCACCGATAGCAGTTCTCTCTGGGATTGTAAACTCCCATCACCACATTTTGCACTTTTCTCCCTGTTCGCAGGGATACCATAGCTGGATGCTCAAGTCCCGGAAACGGCGAGCCATCCTCCCTGATAGTAAGGTGCTCTTCGCCCACAGAAGAGCTGCCCAGGAACTCAGCTGGAGTCTTGCCAAGAATTCTCTCGGCTGCAGGATTCATGGAGATAATCTTACCACTTGCATCCTGGTAGACTACACCTTGAAGCATGGTTTCATGTAGAATTCGATAATGTTGCTCCGACTGGAGATGAACCTCTTCTGTATGCTTGCGCTTCGTGATGTCGCTAAAAACCGCAATGAAACGATTACCTCCAATAGGGATTGCAAACACTTCAAACCACTTGTCAAGAGAAGAGTTGTATTCTTTGAAGTGCATTCCCATACCTGTGCGAACAACCTCTCCGTAGCGATCTAGCCATTTCTGCTCGACCATAGGGAATAGCTCTTTGATGCACCGACCGATAACCTGTTCTCGCTTTAGACCTGAATGCTTCTCATACGCAAGATTAACATCAAGAATGACATTGTCGATAGGTTGACCTTTTTCATCAAAGACAAGCTCACAAATCTGTATCGCTTGCTCAATTAAATTAAAGAGCTCCGGGTATTTCACCTTGCTCTCCAGAGGCTTTTCTCCAATTTCTTTCTGGGCACTTATGTCAAACCCAGAAACGCTTACACAATCTTGTTCGGGTAGTGGATGAAAAGCAACCAGATACACTCTTTTTCCGACTTTGACTTCAATTTTTTCCGGATTATTCTGGGAAATTACTTGTTGTACAAGATCTACGATACTTGAATGTAGTTTTCCTCCGATTTCCATGCCCCACCTATTCAATAAAGCTTCACCAGCTTTATTTGAGTGAAGGACAGTACCATCCTTTCCAACACTGAGCACAGGATTCGGGTTTAGTTCTGGAGAATGCTCCTTTTTAGTTTTCATTTTCCCCTTAAGTCTCCCTCTGTCATACAACAAAATGCAATCTTTAATGATAACTAAACAAATTTATATTTTGATTTTTGTACCATTATTATTTGTTGTACAATGAAATACTATTTACGTTTAGTTTTATTTGTTAACTTTAAGATATATACTATAGTGTCGGAGTGTATCGGTTTAGGCATTTAGTTTGGCCTTTTATTTTATGTTAGTGTATAAGTTATGACCTGAATATAACACATTTAAACTTATATACTATTGACATCACCACTAACGAACCTTTCATTAAGCTTTACTGAGTAAGTAGCAAACATTAGTTAAAATTATCGAGATAGAGTATTTAGAAACAAAAAAACCATTATGAATAAAAAAATTTAGAAATAAAAAAACAAAAGATGAAATGCGAAACAAATATTCGCTTTCATCTTTTAGATTTAAGCTTTTAAGAATAGATCAGAGTCCTATTATTTGCAGTTACTTCTTTGAGTCTTTTGGCCAATTTCCAGGTAAGTGGACCTAGCTTTCCATCTCCGATCAGCCTTCAATTGACCTTGATAAGCGGGCCCCTTTCAGATAAGGTGCCAGTGACAAATATTTTGTCTGCTACATAAAAGTCGAATATTTCTCCCAATAAGCCTTATTTCTCCCGATAAGCCTCAATTTCCAGCCTTTTCATCTGGACATGGACATATCCTTTGTCATCAGGTGGATAATTTTTCACAAAAAGAGTTACAAGTTCGTTTATAAAATCCTCTTTTAACTCTTGAGGTACCCGCTGTATATAAGGGTGCCAGGTTGAAGCAATCCAGGCGAAAAGTCCACGTTCTCCCTGAAGAGCCATGTCTTTTGAGATCAATTCCAAACGCTTAATTGAAAAGCCTGCATCTTTGAGCCATTTACCGTATTCTTCAGGTCCGTAAAAGCCATACGGGAATATGAAATCCCTGAAATAAGAACTCCATTTGTCGTTTTCAAGAATATAGTCAAGAGTTTTGAGAATCTCTGTAGCGTTTCCTTTCCCTCCAAGCTGGGCCAGAAATACTCCGCCAGGTTTGAGGCTTTTCCAAAAACCCTTCAGAGCAGCTTCAGGAGCCTTTATCCAGTGAAGAACAGCATTGGAAAAGACAATGTCAAACTCAGAGTCAAAAGTAAGTTCACTTGCATTTGCTTGCATAAAAGCAAGGTTTGGAAACTTCTCTTGAGGATAATGATTCCTGGCAAAAGTAATCATTTCTTCAGAGAGATCGATTCCTAGAACAGAGCCTTCAGGTAGGCTTTTTGCAACTTCAGCACTAAGTTTTCCGTCCCCGCAGCCAATGTCCAGAAACCTTTCATTTCCTTTCAAATTCAGCTTTGCAAGAAGTTCAAACCCCCAGTTTTTCTGTGCTGAGGAATTCGAAGAATAAAGTTTTGGATCCCAGGAATACATAAAAACTATTTGTAATTTCTGTAAATACTTAACAGTTCCGGCTTCATCAGGTGTCAGATAGTTTCGAGGTGTCAGGTAGTTTCGCAGTGAACGTTAGAAAGTTCTATATGAAAAATACTATAACAAAGCATGCTTGAAGTTTTAACTTTCGTGAATATAACCAGGATCCTAAAATAACGGGACACTGCCTCTATTTCTTCGTGCCATTTGGACACGGACTGCCAGAAAACGGAAAACAAAGCAGTCATTATTGTGTAGACTATTGTGTAGACTAAAATGTCCAGTATCTGCGTTAATTCAAAAGCAGTTAAATGTTTACTCAACTGCGAGATTTATGAGAAACAGAATACCATATACCATATAGAACACTTACAACAAAAAAGACACCTGCAACGATTAGAAACCCACGAAAGCCAAAAACGGCATAGAGTGCTCCAAAAATAATATAAAATATTCCAGAAAGAATGACAAAAACTAAACAGTATGAATAATACTTATTATCCATACTAGTAATTAGGCAAACAGTAATAAATAATTTATTATGTATGGAAAAGAATACGGGAAATAAATAAAAATATACAATTGTACTCTTTTCTGTGAAAGAGGAGCAATTTTATGTAGTACTATGTGAAGGACAGTTCCCTTATAATCAAAGGAGATTTTGAAGCCGTGAGCACAGGCTTAAACGGTGGCTGCGCACGAGTAAAGTACCTATTCAACAAACAGGTGCCAAGAACATTTAATCCCCCTGACCCTCAGGAGTTCGTAAAAGAAGAAGCACTGAAACTGGGCCTTGAAGAAACTCACTTCGGTCTCCTTACAGCTGTGAAAATGGAGTACCTTCAGGTAATAGAAAACGACTACCTGACAGTTTTCATAACCGCTGGCGTGAGCAATGGATCAGAATTTAGAGCAAAAGTCGGAACCATAAATATAATTATGGTCTCAAAAGCAAGACTATCTGAGACAGCTCTTCTTGGAGCGATAATCACAGCCACAGAAGCAAAAGGGCTCGCACTGCTTGAGAAAGGTTACACTTTCCTGGGTACGAACACGGATGCTATAATTGTTGCTTATGAAATTGACTCAAAACCTGGCCCGGAAAATGAGGAAAGACAGGAAATTCCTTACGCAGGTTCAAGCACTGATTTTGGAAAAAAGATTACTGAAGCCGTGATAAAAGGGATAAAAACAGGGCTTGAGCTGAGGGGAGAGTAAACATTAAGCCACAGCAGAACCGTTTTCCATAAATTTTTATGGGGTTCTCGCTGTTATATCAAAAAGGTTCTCTACTTATTTTTTATTTCAATTGAATACCCATCTAGCTTGCTGCGGGATGAATCAGAGCAATTTGATTTTAACATAATTAAGATATTGGATCGTGCTCATGAAGTACCGCTCTATTCTGAAAAACAAGTACATTTGCCTTGTTTGAGATAAAAAATGACTTAAAAAATATACAATAACCAAAAACTAATTTTAAAAATAGGTTACAAAAAAATAGTTCAAAAAACAATTTGTGAAAAGTAAAGGATTATAAGGCGAGTATGGCAGCGATCCAGAGTTCCCGAAGGCTCGCACACTTCAGTACAGTAAGGAACGCGGGCAGGCTTATCTACTGTGTTCGGGATGGGTACAGGAGTTACACTACCGCTATGGCCGCCAGACTCTACCTATAAATGGGATTGTGAAATGAAGTCATGTACAGTGCTGCATACTGAATTTCGCCTGGACCGGATTAGGAAAGGAACGGATAGTTAGTTAACGCGGACTGAACACCTCGTTGCCTTGGTGCTTACATCCCGTTTCTATCAAACCGGTCTTCTACCGGAATCCTTAATGAGGTCTCTTTTTAGGTCAGAGTTCGAGCTTAGATGCATTCAGCTCTTATTCCTTGGCGCGTAGCTGCCCGGCTATGCCTTGTCAGACAACCGGTACACCAGTGGCGCCGCTGCTTGGTTCCTCTCGTACTAAAAGCAGCTTACCCGCAGACCTCGTGCACCTCTAGTAGATAGTAACCGACCTGTCTCACGACGGTCTAAACCCAGCTCACGATCTCCTTTAATAGGCGAACAACCTCACCCTTGGCCGCTGCTGCACGGCCAGGATGGAAAGAACCGACATCGAGGTAGCAAGCTGCCGGGTCGATATGTACTCTTGCCGGCAACGACTCAATTATCCCCGGGGTAACTTTTCTGTCATTTTTGGCCCCCACCAAGGAGGCTCAAAAGTTCGCTAGAACCGACTTTCGTCTCGTCAACCACTGCTATGCTGATTCACGTCAGGCTGACTTATGCTCTTGCACTCTTCAGCGAGTTTCCGACCCGCTTGAGTCAACCATTGCGCGCCCTTGATATCTTTTCAAGGGCGTCCCGCCCCAGGCAAACTGCCCACCTATCGGGGTCCTCTTCTCAGAGTTAGGGTCGTAGTCCCAGAAGGGTAGTGTCCCAAGGACGGCTCCACGAATGCTGGCGCACTCGCTTCGATGCCTCCTACCTACTCTGTACATCCAGAACCACAACCCAGCGACAGGCTGCAGTAAAGCTCCACGGGGTCTTCACTTCCCCCTAGAGGTCTCTAGACTGTGCACTAGAATGTAAGCTTCACCGGATTCCAGTTAGGGACAGTAGGGCTCTCATTGATCCATTCATGCAAGTCGCCAATTAAGCGACAAGGTACTACGCTACCTTAAGAGGGTCATAGTTACCCCCGCTGTTTACAGGCCCTTCTTCCCGTTGAAACGGGGTTTCAGGTACCTGCACTGAGCAGGATTCAGAGATTGTACTAGCCCTTACGGGTTTGCAATCTCCTATGTTGGTATTAGACAGTTAGAGCCCCCTGGTCACTGCGACCTGCTGTCTTCACAGCAGGCACTCCTTATCCCGAAGTTACGGAGCTAATTTGCCGAATTCCCTTAACTGAAGTACTCCGACACGCCTTAGCCTTTTCAGCTAGGGGCACCAGTGTCAGATCTTGGTACGGACATTTAGCGGCCTTTTCACGGGTCCCGGGGTGCAGCCGACTTTAGCCATAACAGATTCGCCCGCTTCTCGCCATTACGGCTCTCCACGAGGTTCGCTGCTTAGACGGCGCGACGACGCCGCTCGGCCTGCCCTGAGACGTCAGACGGATTGCTAAATGGTACAGGAATATTAACCTGTTTCCCTTTTGGCGTACTCGAGTTACGGTACGTCTTAGGACCGACTAACCCTCGGCTGACGATCATTGCCGAGGAAACCTGGCCCCTTCGGCGGCAGGGATTCTCACCCTGCTTTGCTGCTACTATTACCAGGATTTTCGTTTGCGAACGGTCCACAGGACTTTACAGCCCTGCTTCAGTCCGAACGCAACGCCTTCCTACGAGATTACCTTGCGGTACTCCGTGGTATCGGTGGTCGACTTGAGCCCCGTCAATTTTCGGGGCCCCAAACCTCGACTGGTGAGCTGTTACGCACTCTTTAAAGGGTAGCTGCTTCTAAGCTAACCTTCCAGCTGTCTGGGGCTTGGGACGCCCTTTAGTATTAACACTTAGTCGACACTTGGGGACCTTAACCACGGGCTGGGTTGTCTCCCTTACGGACTACAAGCTTACCCCAGCAGTCCGGACTCCGACTTTCTACAATGACGGTGGGTTTGGAGTTTGACAGGCGGGCGAGGAGTTTCCCCCCCGGAACCGCTAATCAGTGCTCTACTCCACCGACGATCTCCAGTCAGGTCATGCTGCGACATGTTTTGGAAGGAACCAGCGGATGCCGGGTTAGATTAGCATTTCACTACGAGACGCAGGTCACACGAATGATTTGCAGATCAATACCGCTTGCGGTCCTCCACGTAGCTTTCGCCACGCTTCAACCTGCCCACGCCTAGATCACCCGGCTTCGGGTCTTACCCCAGTGACTCCACGCACTTGTATACGTCGTGCCTCGCTCGAAGAGCTGCGCACATGTTGCTTTCGCTTCGGCTGCCCACATAAAGGTTAGCCATTGCCACTGAGATAAACTCCCTGGCCCGTTCTTCAAAACGTAAGATACGACACTGGCAGTGACATTCGTACAGCATTCTCGCGAATGTTTCCTTCATGTCAGAGTTCCTTTAATGCCGTATCGTTCCATCACTATCAGGTTTCAGGCACTTTGCACCTCCCTTCTCGGGGTACTTTTCAGCGTTCGGTCACCCTACTATTTCGCTATCGGTCTCAAGTAGTATTTAGTTTTGGAGGTTGGTGCCCCCCAGATTCCCGCACGATATCCAACGCACGGTACTCAGGGACATGTTCCGATCTTTTGGTTTACACATACGTGACTGTCACACTCTACGGTCTGCCGTTTCAGGCAAGTTCTGTTTAGCCGCCAGACGTTTGAACAGCCCTACAACACCACATTTCCCTGTGAAGGGATTCGGTTTGAACTGTACCGTTTTCACTCGCCGTTACTCACGGTATCTCGGTTGATTTCTTTTCCTGCTCCTACTGAGATGTTTCAATTCGGAGCGTTCCCGATCATTACTGATCACTATGGAGAGGTCCCATTCGGAAATCCCGGGTTCATAGGCTCCTTGCACCTACCCCGGGCTTATCGCAGCTTGGCACGTCCTTCATCAGCTCTTGAGCCGAGCCATCCACCTGATAGCATAATTCCTGTGTATCCTAACCAGGTCCAGAAAGCGTCCAGTATACAGCACTTATACATGACTTCATGTACCTGCGTGTCAACACAGGCAATCCGTCCTTCCCCGAAAATTTACTTTCCGGGTGCA
>JAEWQJ010000042.1 GCA_023399215.1 Methanobacteriota archaeon | reverse complement strand
AATACATGACTCCAGCAAGAACCGAGTATAGAAAAGGTTCTTTCAGGACAGTAAATTTCTTATTAAACACATCTTCAAAACGAAGATTTTTTTCCTTTGCCGAAATCAAAGCCAGCATGAAAAACATCATGAATAAAGTGCTGAATAGCGACTCGGCAACATGATGATCAGTAAAGCCAATCAGTGAACGAGTCAGAAACTGCCCAGGAGCAAATGCAATTAAAATTGCAGCCAGGATTCCGGTTTTATGCCCTCCAAGATATTTTCCAATATAATAAACGGGAATAACAGTTAGGGCTCCGAGAACTGCAGGAAAGTAAGCTCCAACAGTATCAACAAGATGCGAGCTGGGATGACCCAGACCTAGAATCAGTGAAGTAATAGCCATCATTTGATCAAACAATGGACCAAAATGTATGTAACTCCCGTTAGGATAGTTGGTCATGGGATTGAAAAACATCCTGTGGGGGTAGTTTTCAAGCAGAACTCTTAAGGTACGCATATGGTACCACGCATCATTGGTCGCAAACTTTACGGACCCATCGGATAAGAACACCGAATCTGAAGGAAGTGTTCTGACCCATAGAGATATAAAACCGATTATCGCAACTGCCAAAGTATAAGGCCAGCTGGACTTGATTTTGTTTTGAAATGATGATACAGGATGATCCTGAGAACTCATAATAATCCCCTTTAAGAGGTAAGTTTTTTCAATTAAATATATAATTTGTGGAAGAAGAAAATCAAATAGATAATATTATCCTACGCAGGCAAATCAGTCTGATTATGCATAATCCTACTCTTTCATTTTCCGAAACTTCGTGCAGCTTTCATACTGAACCTATCAGGATAGGCTTCATCGATTCGAGATTCCCTGAAATTTTTGCTCATCTTTCCTGAGGCAAGTTTTCTCAAGCTATCTACTTTTGAAACAGTAATAAGTCTTCTAAAAGACGTGGCAACTCTTCTGATTCCACCTTGAGAATCCCTCTTAGACGTGAAACGAAGTTGTTAACAGTATATAAAAGTATATGTGATTGAAGGATATATAAATAAAAGTATATGCAACTGGCAGATGTAGTAGTATATGTAACTGACGGATATATAAAATAATTGTTCTGAAAAAATAACAGTCTTTTTTGAAAATTTTAAAAGTATTTCCTGGAAGAATAAAAAGAAGAATAAAAAAGAAAAGAGGAGAAATAAAGGTGAAGCAGAGTGAACAATAGTACACTCCGTAGCTTTATACCGTTACTTCTTCTCCTTTTAATACGGCTTCTTCACTTACTTTCACTTCTTTTGTCGTATCTCCATAGCTCACTACATAGGGTCCCGAAGGTGCAGTATCAAACTGCGTTTCGCCCGAAACCGGACCATCGGTTGAATAAGGCACTGTAAACTCGTACCTTCCCTGAGAATCTGCAGTTGTTGACTGCGAGTATCCAAAGGTCCTTCCCTGATTTGTAAGAATTGTCGTGTTTATATTAACGGTCTCATTGGGGGAAGCCGTGCCTGTTATATTTGCACCTTTGACGTACTCGAAGATCTTGACATAGCCGGTATCTACTTCAGAGAGTTTACCTTCGTAGAAGTAATTGTAGACCTGTTTATATCCTACCTCACCAGTTTGGTAGGCCTCAGTCTCGTGAACCATACGGTACTGTTTCAAGCCATTTCCGTCAAAAATATGCAGTTTTGCTTCCATGGAATTAAAATATCGGGTAGAAGGTATGCTCTGATATTGGCTGCCTGTCCAGTAAGCCTGGTAGTACCCTTCAGTATCAAGAGTCCAGGTAGCAATTGAGCTGAATATCCCTGTAGCCATTTTAGCATCAGACATTATGTATCGTGCACCTGCTTTGTTAGGCCTCGGATCTATGGCTTCAAGCACTGCACTTGCTTCTTCTTCAGATGGAGCTGTAAGAAAGGTTGTAGCACCTGGTCGATTTGTCTCGTTAATGCTTGTCGAGCGGCCTCCGATTCCTGCCTGGAATGGATTAGCATTTGGCATCCTGTGTCCTATTGTCTCTATGTAGTGCCCATAATCCCACCAGGACATAACACCATAGGCAGTATCAGGATAATTGAAAAGTTCTCCGTTTGTCGGGGCTTCATAAATGGCATTGTAGTCCATACCAGGATCTGGAGTATTTGAGCTGAGCCAGGTACAAGCTTCTTCCCAGGGCTGGATGGGCTGGGCGTATACCATTTTTGTATATGGCATTGCAGATCCATATACCGGATAGATCAGAAATACCACAATAAGCAGGACTGCAAAAACCTGCTCTATTTTGACGAATTTCAATGCCTTTGGGATATCTGCAGGTGACTTTACATTACTTTTGAACTTCTGGTCAAGTTCACTCCATTTTACTTTTTCAAGTAACAATCCGCCCAGATATGCACTCAGAACTGAAACGTTTATTGAATAGTAATATGCAAAACGGTTCTGGCCGTAAATTGCAAGGAGAATAAAGAAACTCCAGACAAGAACCAGTAATTCCTGAGGCTTTGGTTTTCTAAACAGGTTTGCAGCCAGAATAAGCATTCCTAGAATAGAAGCGAGAAATCCCGTAGTAGTGAAATTTGAAAAAACTTTAGATAGGGTAAAAACACCATAATCGTAAAATATTGAAGAAGCTTCCTCGATTGTTGAAGGTCCTCCCTTTTGAATCCCAAAAACAGTGCTTGGTGCATGTATAATCAGGGAATAAAGTGAGGGAGATAAAATTTTGATACATATAAGCCCGAGAATCCCAGCTCCCAGGATTAGCAGAGGATAGTAATAAGCCTTCATTTGCTTTCTTTTGAATTCCCTTTCAATAAGACTCAAAGCCACAAAGCCTGCCATTGTCCCAAGGGATGTGATAACATGGAACCAGGAGTAATAGTAAAGAGAAAAACCCATATCGGGATGGACAAATGGAAGGATAAGTATTGTACTTACCAGACAGGTGACTATGCCCGTAAACCCAAGGTAATCGCTTGACTCATTCCGGAAGTTGTCCAAGATATACTGGAATATAGCATAAACCAGAACTATTAATAAGAAGAGCGAGCCGCCGGGCCAGCAAAGCTGGTAGGCTGAATACATGACTCCAGCAAGAACCGAGT